>NZ_LR700945.1:0-46865 GCF_902497585.1 Terribacillus sp. AE2B 122
ACAACGATCCGTTTTCAAGCTTGAAGGTGTTTTTTATTTGTCTCAGCCTAGGGGGTCAGTCCCTAGGACTTGTCTTCTTTTCATTTAAACAACCTTAGGTTCTTAGTAATTGTCATTGAATTTCCAAAGGGAACTCCTCATAAATGCTTTCGATGTTCTTCGTTTTTAGTTGCTCGTTTATATAATCTTTCCAAGCTTGCTCATGCTTTATTTCCTCAGATAAGTCAGTTTCTAAAAAGTCTTCTAATTCTGTTTTAGAGATCGTCCAGGAATATTCCGTCTGTTCATTTACTAATGAGAATTCTATTTGTTCCACATTATCTATGAGTGCAGCAATATAAAGGGAATTATGATAAAACGTCTCTTTAACTCCGTTTTCATTGTTATACCAGCCATCATCCTGCTGACTTTCTAATTGCCCTGTGTCATAGCTGACTGCTAAATTTTGATCAGCAACACTGTACTCCTTCTGCATAGTATTGCCTGGCAAATTAGAGAGAATTCCACTGACATCACTATTACTACCGATGAAGGTTTCCTGATACTCCTGAAGTTCGACAGGTTCTACTGATTCGATGCTTACTCCAGTATCTTCATTATTTGAACAAGCGGTCAAGCTTAATCCTATAGTTAAAATAACAGCAGCGCTTGTTATTTTTAGTCTCATTTTTTTATCCCTCCTGCTATTTTTGTAACTATAAAGTCATTCTATCGAAGATAGTGAGGTGATTGAAGAGTGGAGTAATACAATTGCGGACTACCGCAAAATGGTATGTGGTTTCTACAGTATTCGCATGTCACAATATGGAATACACTGTAAAAGAATCAAATTAAAGGAGGAGATTTGATGAAAGTTGAAGGTAAGCTTAAGAAAATGAAAGGTTTTGTTGCAGCTTCTGTAATCGGCATTGGTTTGTTGGCGGGGTCCACTACTGCCTCCGCGTATGCAGATAGTAATTCGGCAAGTATCCCAGGGTTGCCCAACCATAGTATCCAATCAAATGTATGGCATGGAACAGCATCGTTCTTCAATACTCAAAGTTATCAAGTAAGCGCCAAATTTCTCGGTACTAATCCTGGTTATGCTGATTGGGTTAAGACAGCTTGGACCATTAATGCCAATGGACTAGGAGTTAGCATAGGCGGGATTAGCGGTGGAACTGCCAGCGGGAATACTTTATCAGGGACTTGGACAAACTGGGATGCTTGGATTTCTGATTATTCTGGAACTTATAACATATCTGGCGTGCCTATCAGTGGATCTGCCAATAATACTGCTTCTGTTTTTGTTGATGGAACAAAAGCTGCATCTACGGCTTCTATTTTTAGATTCTATTAAAAAAGCAGCCAGGATAAATATATGTATATATTTATCCTGGCTTTTATTTCAACTTAAGGAGGGCAAAGGTAATGAAATGGAAGAAGGTCATCTTTAACCTGCTTATAATATTTGGACTTATAACCATTGTAATCTTTTATATTCATAGTTCAAACGAGATGCAAGAATCGAAGAATACATTAGCCATTGGAAAATTAGATAATATGCAGCATGAAGACATTGTAAAAAAGTTAAATGAAAGTCGCGTAGGAGATGCAGATTATAGTCTGACAACAGCGATCGAGGCATCCTATAGCGACTACAATACATATTATGCAGACAAATTATATGCTCTTCTCGATTCATCCAAGCTGAAAAACAAATGCAGGCAAATCGAACAATCAACTATAAAAGAACAAGTAAAAAAGAATAATCAAGATATTTTTAATGAAATTGAAAAAATATTTACAACGGTTGATTTGGCAGAAACTTGTAATTCAGTTAATAAGAAGCAAATAACGGATCAAGTTCGAGAAATTTCAAATGACACGTATCAGGAGAAAGAAGGTTTTTTCTTAGCGAATGAAATGGAAAGATTCAAAGATGATAAAGACTACGTTGGAGTGAAGTTAAATAGTACCTATATGATGGTATCTTTACTTGTAAAGTACGACGAGGTTGATCAAAGCATGAAGAAAGAAATAATTGACTGGTTGAAACTTCTAGATAAATCAACCAGCCCTCAGAGGAAATTTTACATTAATTCCATTATGACGTCATTGGGAGAACCCGCGCTATCAAAACAATTTAGTATAACGAAACCAGAGTTGCCAAACACCCTTGATCTTAATTCTGCTGTTGAACTAAGCTTCTATGCGAAAGTGAGTCCATTACAGGAAAAAGAAAAAGAAGAAATAGTTAGCCTGCTGGAACAAAACCAAAAAGTCCAAGTAGAAAACATGCAATATTTATATCGTTTGATAGAAACGTATCAATCCCTGGGCAAAGAGCCTCCAAAGAGTTTTGCAGAAGAGTTGCTGAATGAAATGAGTGTATATAATCAAAAGGGAAATTTTCCTATGATAACAAAATATCAACCAGACTATACACAGATGTTCATGAGTATTGCTGTCTTATCCGCATTAAAGCAGGAGCAAGCCATTGATTGGAATGCAATTTCCAGTGATTTAAAAGCATTAACTTACGAGGAAGTAAAAGACTTGGAGATTTACCAAAAACTTAGTATTGTTTCGATGGATAATTTAGCAGACCCGGATTATCAACTCACTGCTGATTTGAGAACTAAGCTAAAAGGATCTTTGAAAAATAAAGCTTATGATAATTTCCAAAGGGATAACGTGATGGAATGGAGTTTTACGCTACATTCGTTACGTGGGCTTGGTTATCAATTAGAACAAGAGAATATGCCTGCTGAAATTAAAGAAGGTTTACAGGAAATCTACGAAGAGAGAAAGTTCATGGGTAAAGATTTGGATTTGGTTGCACTGATTTTCGCAGATACAATTGCTCAAGCCGGGTTGTACGAAGAAGAAGTAAAGAAGGCGGTGAAAGAACTTGCTTCCTTGGACACAAAACCGGAAATGGATCTTGCTGCAGAGTATATATTTTTTAAATATAGTCTGATGAAGAAGGCAGGAATTCCTTTTAGCGAAGAACAGCAGCAGAAAGAGATTGATGCTTTGAAGCGCAATGGAGGATATACAAGAAGTGATGCCAATCATTTTATGGATCTAAGATCTACCTATCTGCTTATCCAATTACAAGCACAAGGAGAAGATACGTATGCATTTAGATAACCAGATGCTTTGTTTGAACTCCGTTAGTAAGAACTACAACGGTAAGGAGAACGTGACAGTACTAAATGGTGTGAATCTCCAGTTAGTGGGTGGGAAAGTTACTGTGATCATGGGCTCATCAGGTTCTGGAAAAAGCACGTTAATGAATATTATTGGTATGTTGGACAATCCTTCAAGTGGAAGTGTCTTAATTGAGGGAATTGATGTTTCAAAATTAACTGGTAATGAAAGATCACGGCTTCGCTCAGAAAAGATAGGTTTTATCTTTCAGCAGTATAATTTGTTTAAGCATTTAACAGCATTGGAAAATGTCGTGTTCCCTTTATATCTTGATAACGCATTAACAAAAGCAGAGCGTATGGATAAGGGTGTGTATATGCTGGAGAAATTAGGGATAGATCATAGGAAGGATCACTATCCTAATCAGATGTCGGGGGGAGAACAGCAACGAACAGCTATAGCTCGCAGTTTGATAAACAATCCTCAAATAATAATCGCTGATGAACCAACAGGGAGTGTGGACAATAATAACGAAGAGTCGATCCTCAAAATACTCCATGGCCTTAGCAGAGAGGGCCGCACTATCCTTATTGTCACACATAGCGATCGGGTAACTGCATACGCAGATTCCTTATATATGCTTCAGAACGGAAATTTATATGAGGAGGATATCTATGCGGCTAAATGATCTTCTTAAGATAGGGAGCAAAAATTTCTTTCGGCATGGATTTAAAACGGTAGGGGCAATAGTGATTATAACTGTTGGGATTATTGTTTATATTTTGCTATATGGTTTTTTTAGTGGTATTCAATCTAGCATGAACGAGACAGTAACAGAAAATGAAAATCTGACTTATATTGAAGTGACGCATAGCAGTCAAGGAAATGTTGACTATGAGGATGCAGACTCATTAAAGAGAATGGATGGAGTGGACACAGCCTTTCCAAAAGTAACGGCATTAGTGGGACTAGAGAACGATGAATTAAAGCAAACAACAACGCTGTTAGGCGTACCAGAGGAAGCGGTTCCTTTCTACTCTAGAAGTGAATTGAAATTCGACGATAATAAAGAGATAATCTTAAATCATTCTATTGATGGAATTGAAGCAAATGACAAATTAAATATGAGTTACACGGTGAAAATCAAGGAAGGGGAAGGTGTTCGGGAAAATCAGCCGATCTTGATTAAAGGTACGTACGAACAGCCCCAACTGATTAACTATCCCAATGATGTCTCTTTAGCACCAATGGAATTGGTCTTGGAAGTAAATGCAGCATTCCATCAGCTATCTGTTGAGGATTATATGCAAACCAATCCACCCGAAATGATAACGGTCATTGCGGAGGATGTGGAACAGGTAGTCAACGTTGCGCAACAAATAGAGGAAGCAGGATTCGAAACAAATTATTCACTCAAATCTTCTCAAGGAATACCGTCAGTTGCTAAATTCATCATTATAATTGGTGCGATTATCGTGTTCATTATGCTTAGTTTTGCTGCTATTAGTATTAGCTCAATCATGAGTCAGTCATTAAAGAGCAGATATAAAGAAATTGGGATAATGAAAGCTCTAGGTTT
The DNA here is from genome assembly GCF_902497585.1 of Terribacillus sp. AE2B 122. Lineage (NCBI taxonomy): Bacteria > Bacillati > Bacillota > Bacilli > Caryophanales > Bacillaceae > Terribacillus > Terribacillus sp. AE2B 122. The sequence goes on from NZ_LR700945.1 coordinate 4,715, forward strand.
TAGAAATGGTGATGTACATAAAATATTAAGTGCAGAGGTTATCTTAATCGGTCTAACATCTTATATTGCAGCTATTTTTATTGGAGCAAGTATTATATATGCTGTCAATTATTATATTGGTTCAAAACAGGAGCTTGAAGTATTGTCAGTAGATTTTGGTGTATTTCAGGTTCTGAGCAGTTTCATTTTAGTGATTTTGGTTAGTTTAGGGGCTAGCTTTCGTTCCATTACAAAAGCAGCCAGGCTGGAGCCGGCTGAGATACTTAGGAGGGAATAAGCATGAGAAGAATTGGAAGCTTGTTTCTCTTAGTAGTTATAATGACAGGCTGTTCTAATGATCCGTTTCAAGATCACGTATTTAGTAATGAACTATCATACCCATTTATAACTACCTTGGTCCATGAAGATGGTAAAGCGATGCTAACAGTATTTGAAGAAGATAAGGGAATTAACGAAGCTTTCAGTTTTGAGATTGGTGATTTAGAAGAACGAAATTATAGTGCCACATACGTTGACCAAAAACGAAATGTGACCGCTATAAACGAAATGGGTACGGTCAATTATGATGTGTTCACTACTGACAATAAGGCAGTGAATTATATAGGATCATTAAAAGAGCCTGTTGATAAGATTGCGCAATGGAAAGACCATATATATATAGTGACGTATAAAAATAATAAAGATGGAACGAGAGAAGCATTATTAAAGAAATATAATAATGATGACTTGAAAGCAGCTGTAGAGGAGTGGCCGATTAATGGCAAGGTAGAGGACCTTAAAATCGACCCTGAAACAGGAAAGGTACATTTCATATTACGTTCTGATCAAACGGAGCTAATGACATTAGTGAACGATGAGTTAAAAAACACAAAAATATTTGATGAGCCTGTTTCATCAAGATTGATGATTCATGAAGGTGAAATATTTATGAGTAAATATAAGACGGTACATGAAGAAAACAAGAGTTCCAGTAATAACATTGAACAAGCATATAATGAAGTGGTGCAAGTAAAGGATCATGGAGCAGAAAAACTGGTTACAACTACTGAATCTCCGACTTCTATGATTATTAGCGGACAATTTCTATATGTTATCACGGGTGACCCTAATCAAGCCTTCTTGGAAATCTTTGATCGAAACTCAGCAAAACTTATACAAAAACATGAATTAGAAGGAGGTATGGTAAATGGATTATCAGAATCTAATGGAGAGGTCTATATCTATACAAATAATGTTGTATATCAAGTCTTAGATGATCATAGGCTGGAAATTGCTTATAAACATAAAGAGTATAAAAGTTTACTGGATAATGAATTAAATGGTGGTTAAGTAAAAAACTCTTCGAATCGAAGAGTTTTTTACTTAACCTAACCTATATTACAAGAAAAAATAATAGAATTATGATGCGAAATGATAGCTGAAATTATTAAATTAATCGTGAAAATTACTTATGTAACCAAGTTTGATTCCTTTCAATACTGCCTGCAATCTGGATGATACCTCGAATTTGTTGAAAATAGTCGTGACGTAATGCTCGACAGTCCGAGTACTATAGTAAAGTCTGTGAGCAATTTCTTTGTTCGTCTTTCCCTCCCCTATATTTTTTAATATTTGAATTTCGTTATCTGTAAGTAGAGTATTGTGTTCAAATGTAGGAAAGAATGTCATGCCCTCATTAACTGATTTGATGATGGTCGAAATTTCTTGTAAAGAATTGTTTTTTGTGACAATACCTTTAACTCCTGCTTCAAAGGATAGCTTATTATAATGGGGAAGATTGGTAGTAGTATGAAATAGTATCTTGAGATTCGGATATTTGTCTAAGAGTGGTACGGTAAAATTTTCAATGGATGTAGGATAGTCCTTTTTCATAATCTCTATGTCCACTAGGATAATCTGTGAATTATGTTTCTTGATTTTATGGATGATATTTTGGGAGGACGAGGCAGAATAAGGTACGTAAAATCCTTCTTGCTGATTAAGATAATAATGTAATCCTTCTCTGTAGGAACGATGTCTATTAATTATTATAATTTTTATATCCCGTAAAACGGGCTTCATAAATCTCCCTCCTGATTTGTTCTAATCTCTTACTATATATAGCTTATCATATACAGGTGAATTCTCGTATTGGGAAAGTGTTATGGTAATTAGCGATAAAAACGTATGTAGAAAATTGCTTATTTCATATAATGTGAAAATCCATTACTGACTAAGAAAAGGTCCTGATTTTCGTATTACGTCCAATGATAAAACTATCAGTAATAGTGATTGATGCAGAGCGGAAAATTCGTGCAAACAAATAAGAGCGTTTGTCATGCATGACGTATTATCGGTGGAAATGATCAAAATGGAAGTAGTAGATGTGTCTGGCGACCAATCTGATTTTCAAACTTGTACGTTTATGTTGAGAAAAAGTAATTGATTGTACGTACCAATTGAGGTAAAATCACAATATGAAATCAAATATACGTACAAGAAGAGGTGGACCTAATGCTGGAGGAATTAAAGGAACAGGTACTGCAAGCGAATTTAGACCTTCCAAAGCATGAGCTGGTAACTTTTACGTGGGGAAATGTAAGCGGTATCAATAGAGATGCCGGGCTGGTGGTTATCAAGCCGAGTGGTGTGGCATATGAGAAGCTGACGGTAAAGGATATGGTAGTTGTTAACCTGGATGGCGAAGTAGTAGAAGGCGACATGAAGCCTTCATCAGATACCGCGACTCATTTGGTTTTGTATAAGCATTTTGAAGATATTGGCGGAATCGTCCATACGCATTCTACGTGGGCAACATCCTTTGCACAATCAGGGAAAGGGGTGCCTGCACTTGGTACAACTCATGCGGACTACTTCTATGGAACTGTCCCTTGCACCCGGCCGATGACCGGACAAGAGATTCAAAAGGACTATGAGCTGGAGACGGGTAATGTGATTGTAGAGACATTCCGGACGAAGGGGCTTGATCCAAATCAGGTGCCGAGTGTGCTTGTACACAAACATGCTCCTTTCAATTGGGGAAAAACACCGGCCGAAGCGGTACATAACGCTGTAGTGCTGGAAGAAGTGGCTAAGATTGCACATCTGTCTTATCAGCTGGATCAGCAGGTGGAGGATATGGACCAGCAGCTTTTGGATAAACATTATCTACGAAAACACGGGGCTGACGCATACTACGGCCAGACCACTTAGGAGGAGAATTCCATGGGTACGGAAAAATATTCGATTGGAATTGATTATGGAACACAATCCGGCAGAGCTGTGCTCGTCCGGCTTCAAGATGGAATGGAAATGGCAGAGCATGTGACAGAATATCGTCATGGTGTAATGGATGTAAAACTGCCGCATTTGGATAAAGCACTTGGCTATGAATGGGCGCTGCAGCATCCAATGGACTACCTCGATGTACTGCGTCAATCAGTGCCGGCGGTTATGCAGGCTGCGGGAGTAGATCCGGCTGAGGTTATTGGACTCGGAATAGATTTTACTGCTTGTACAATTTTACCGGTGGATGTAAATCTTGAACCACTATGCTTCGATCCGGCATTTCGTGATAATCCGCACAGCTGGGTAAAGCTTTGGAAGCATCATGCTGCGCAGGAAGAAGCGAATAAGCTGAATGACATTGCTGGTGAGCGTGGAGAGGAATTCTTAGCTCGCTATGGCGGGAAAATCAGCTCGGAATGGATGATACCGAAAATCTGGCAAATAGCTGATGAAGCTCCTGAAATTTATGAGGCTGCTGATCAATTTATCGAAGCAACAGATTGGGTCATCTCCCAGCTGACAGGTGAACTGAAACGAAACAGCTGCACAGCTGGTTATAAAGCAATCTGGCATAAGCAGGACGGCTACCCAACCGCAGACTTTTTCGAAAGCCTGCACCCAGCAATGCGGGATTTGGCTGATACGAAGCTGCGTGGAGAAGTTTATCCTCTCGGAACAAAAGCTGGAGAACTCCAGAACTCATTTGCAGCATCTATGAATCTATCACCAGGTATTGCAATTGCAGTAGGAAATGTCGATGCCCATGCAGCAGTTCCTGCAATGGGTGTTGTGACTCCTGGAAAACTTGTTATGGCAATGGGCACATCCATATGTCACATGCTGCTTGGTACAGAAGAGCGGACGGTTGAAGGAATGTGCGGTGTTGTCGAGGATGGCATTATCGAAGGCTACTATGGCTATGAAGCTGGACAGTCTGCTGTTGGGGACATTTTTGGCTGGTTCGTCGACGAGCAAGTGCCGGCTTATGTCTATCGTCAGGCAGAAGCTGCCGGGCAGAATGTGCATCAATGGCTGGAGGAGCGAGCTAGTACGTATCGTCCGGGAGAAACAGGATTGTTGGCGCTGGACTGGATGAACGGTAACCGTTCGGTACTCGTTGACACAGAATTAAGCGGGATGGTGCTCGGACTGACGCTGGCGACAAAGCCTGAAGAAGTGTATCGCGCATTGCTCGAAGCAACAGCATTTGGTACACGTAAAATTGTAGACGCTTTCCATCAAAGTGGTGTTGCGGTAGAAGAGCTTTATGCATGCGGCGGTTTGCCGCAGAAGAATAAATTGCTCATGCAAATTTTCGCAGACGTAACGAACCGACCTATTTATATTGCTGACTCCGTGCAAACGCCAGCTGTCGGTGCAGCAATGTTCGGTGCTGTAGCTGCTGGTGCAGAAGCAGGCGGATATGACAGCATCCTTGATGCGGCTGAAAGAATGGCCAGAGTGAAGGAAGAAGTTATCCAGCCGATACCGGAAAATGTGGAGATCTATGAGCTTATTTATCAGGAATATAACACACTGCACGATTACTTTGGCAGGGGCGACAACGACGTGATGAAGCGTTTGAAAACAATTCGGTCACAGTCTGAAAGAAAACTCACAGTACAAAAATAAAGGGGGAGCTATGATGTTGCAAGTAAAGCCATATGTTTTCTGGTTCGTGACAGGAAGCCAGCACTTATACGGAGAAGAAACGCTTAATCAAGTGCAGGGGAACTCTGAGGATTTGGTAAACAAACTGAATGAACAAGGAACATTACCGTTTCCGATCGCCTTCAAGGAAGTGCTGACGAATGCAGCTGATATTCAGCGTGTAAGTCTGGAAGCGAATGCGGATCCAGAATGTGCAGGGCTGATCACTTGGATGCACACATTTTCACCTGCAAAGATGTGGATTGGCGGATTGAAGACATTACAAAAACCATTGCTGCATTTGCACACGCAATACAACCGTGATGTGCCATGGGATACAATCGATATGGACTTTATGAACCTGAACCAATCCGCTCATGGTGACCGCGAATATGGCTTCATGGGAACGCGTCTCAATAAAGCTAGAAAAGTCATTGTTGGATATTGGGGCAATAAAGACATACAAAATCGGGTCGCGGATTGGATGACGACTGCCGTAGGATTTAATGAAAGTCAGCAGATCAAAGTAGCGCGCTTTGGTGATAATATGCGCACGGTAGCGGTCACAGACGGTGATAAGGTCGAAGCTCAGATTAAATTTGGCTGGACTGTCGATTATTACGGTATCGGTGATCTTGTTGCCGAAATGAAGGAAGTTAGTGAATCCGACGTTGATGAATTGATATCGACGTATAAGGAAGCTTATGATCTTCCGACAGAAGAAGATCAGCTAGCTTCTGTTCGGGAGCAGGCGCGCATTGGAGTTGCATTGAAGCGTTTCTTAGATCGCGGAGGTTATCAGGCATTCAGCACAAACTTTGAAGATCTGCACGGTATGAAGCAGCTCCCAGGTCTTGCTGTCCAGCATCTAATGGCACAGGGCTATGGCTTTGCCGGAGAAGGAGACTGGCGTACAGCAGCACTTGTGCGTTTGCTGAAGGCGATGGCAAATAATGATAGGACATCCTTTATGGAGGATTACACGTATCATTTAGAAGAAGGTAATGAACTAATTCTAGGATCGCACATGCTGGAGGTCTGTCCGACAGTGGCAGTAAATCGACCGTCCATCCAAGTGCATCCGCTCGGTATCGGCGGCAAGGAAGATCCGGCTCGCATTGTATTTGACGGTATTGCCGGTGAAGCGGTCAATGTCTCAATTATCGAGCTCGGCGGACGTTTCCGCATGATTATCAACAAAGTGGACGCTGTCGAATCTGAAAAAGAAACACCGAATCTACCGGTTGCCAAAGTACTTTGGAAGCCGCAGCCGTCCTTGAGCGAAGCAACAGAAGCGTGGATCTATGCTGGTGGTGCCCATCATACGGCGCTGTCGTTTGCGCTCACAGCAGAGCAGCTTGAGGACTTTGCGGAATTGGTCGGCATTGAATGTGTGACGATTGATAATAATACAAACCTAAAACAGTTCCGGAAAGAGTTGCAGTGGAACCAGTTGGTATGGAAATAAGATCAATTTGTCATTCTTTATAAAATCGAAAGAAAAACCAAAAAGGGGCGTAGAAGCCCCTTTTTTTTGTCACACTCTTTCTAGTTAAATTTCGATTATAAATTAAAGTATTGCACACACCTTTTTTTACTTCAGAATATCCAGTAAATCCTCTAATTTAGTTATTTCAAAATCCGGATGAAGCGGAAGGTGGTTCGGCAGTCTGCCTGGGTTGAACCAGCAGGTGTCCATACCAGCCATATTTCCTCCTTGGATATCTGCTACTAAGGAATCTCCGATGATCAATGAACGTTCTGGTTCAATTCCAGGAACGCGTTCAAACACATAATCAAAGAAACCTGCCATCGGTTTTTGGAATCCGGTATCTTCAGAAACAAAAACAGACTGGAAGTAAGGAAGCAGTCCGGTCGCTTTCAGACGGCGGAATTGTGTCTCAGAAACGCCGTTTGTCACGATGTATAAGGGATAGTGCTCGGACAGTTTTTCCAACACTTCTGCTGCGCCAGCTATCATATGTCTTCCTTGTGCGAGCAGCTCGCGATAAGCAGCATCCAAATCAGCTCCGTCTACTTGCTGGTCATAGAGGGCGAAGAATTCTGTGAATCTGGAACTAACAACAGTATCACGATTGATTTCCCCTTTTTCAAAAGAACTCCACAACCGCTGGTTGATGGTGCGGTACGCAGTCATAGCTGCTTCATCTGATGGCAGACCGTGCTGGTTGAATAGAAGCGGCAGAGCTTCTTGCTCGGTTTTTGTGAAGTCTAGAATGGTGTTGTCAACGTCAAAAAATAAAGCATCATATTGTTTTGTCATGTTGTCTTCCTCCAGTTATTAGGAATAGATTGATTGATGTGCTAGCTGCTCAAGCTTTTCCCAGTCTTTTATAGATATTGCCCCTTTGCGGCGTTCAATAATGTCTTCCTTTGCTAATGTAGAAAGTAAACGGTTCACATGCCGAGAGGTCGTCCCGATATGATCCGCAATATCGCTTGTTCGGCTAGTTGGCAAGGGGCCGGTCAGCTGTCTGCCGTCATCTGCTGTCATCACAAGCATTAGATAGCTAGCTAACCTAGTGAGTGCTCCGTGTGTCAGACTGAAACTGAACGCTCTTGATTTCAGCTGGAATTTCTCTGTTACTTCGCAGAGCAGGAGCTGCAGAAATGGCGGATATGTAGCCGCGTATGTATGAAGTGAATCAATTGGTATCCCGATCAGATGGACAACACTCGCAGCCTCTACTGTATGTAATGCATCTATCTGTTTGATATATTCTATATCACCAAATAATTCAAAAGCTTGCTTGAATGAAACAATCAGTTTTTTGCCATTCTCTGCAACATAGGATACAGTGGCTTTCCCTTTAACGAGCAGATACAGCTGCGTTACGTGTTCTCCTTGTGCGCAGATAGCATCACCGATACTGGCGCTGTATAAACAAAAATGATTCATAACTTCAGATGGGAAGTGCTGCCTGATTCCATATTTCTCTATATAAAATTCTAGCAGCGTTTCGTCATGTATAAGTTGCATACACAGGCCTGCCTTTTACTTATATTATATGTACGTAGATTGAAAAGGAAAGGACATATGTCCCGATCGTATCATATCGTTATCTAATCGGCAAAAGACGGTAGAAATCTTCCCCTTACCATCACCTGGCTTTTGATTGAATGTATTTATAGCAACATAGTGCCCAATCCTCTCTCATGTGTTATGCTAACTTATACGAACATGTGAAGGAAGCTGGTGTAAGTTATGCAGACAAAGTATGCAATTGTAAAACAGGCAATCAAGTCCAAAATCCTCGATGGTACGTATGAGCCACATGCAAAGATTCCGTCTGAGAGCGAGATGATGAAGCAATTCGATGTGAGCCGTCATACGGTACGGCTGGCAATTGGTGAGTTGGTAAATGAAGGCTGGCTTTACAGAGAACAAGGTGCTGGTACATTCTGTGCTGATCGGTCGAAACATCAGCTGCAGCAGAACGCTATGCAAAATAAAAATATTGCCATCGTAACGACGTATATCTCCGATTATATTTTCCCATCGATCATTCGCGGAGCAGAAGCGTATTTAAGTGATCGCGGCTATAATGTGAGCCTGTTCAATACGAATAATGATCATGAAAAAGAGCGGGAGTATTTAGAGCGGATTATCACTACAGGATTTGACGGTGCTATTATTGAGCCAACCAAGAGTGCATCTGCCAACCCGAATATCAACTATTATTTGAATTTGGAGAGGTTGCAAATTCCGTATATTATGATTAATGCTTATTATGATGCTCTGGAGCCGTATCGAGTACTTGTCGATGACGAGCGTGGTGCTTTTTTGCAAACAGAGCATCTCATCAAGCAAGGACACCAGGATATTATCGGTTTCTTCAAAACGGACGACATGCAGGGAACGCTGCGGATGAAAGGTTATTTAAAGGCGCATCGCGAATATAAAGTGCCAATTAATCCAAAGCATATCGTGACATACAGTACGGAGGAGAAACATGACAAACCAATACAGGAGCTTGAAGCATTATTGAATCAAACAGATGCCAAGCCAACTGGATTGGTATGCTATAATGATGAACTGGCTATCAAACTGATCAATGTGCTGCGAGAACGTAATATGAAAATTCCGCAGGATATGTCGATTGTAGGCTTTGATAATTCCTTCCTGACTGAATTATCGGAAGTGAAACTGACTTCTGTTGAACACCCGAAAGCAGAGCTTGGCAAGGCGGCTGGTAAATTGATTCTGGATCTAATCGAGAGTAATCAGGGCAAAGGCTCTGAAGGGGCGATTGAGAGTGTTGTCTTCCCGACAAAGCTAGTAACAAGGCAGTCAACCCAAGCCATTAAAGCAGATGCATTGGAAAAAATAAAGTAAACAGATGGAGCTGAGTTAATCAGCTCCATTTTTTTATAACTTGTTGAATAAGTAATCTGTATCATTTCTTATTATAAAATCTTGTTCGTATAAGTTGTAAAGATAATATTGTAAAACTTATTGACTGATTAGAGGGGCGGTGATAGGATATATGTAACACGCATCGTATAGGCCGACACTCCAAAATGTATGCGCTATCATCTAGACTGTTCCCGAGTTGGCCGAGTACGGAAAGGGAGGTATGACCTCTTTAGTAAACGCTTTCAAATACTGCTTGTTGAGTCTAAAAATGAGGGGGTAGCTTTATGAAGAAGGTCTTGAAGGCACTGATGATCGGTTTGATGATCATCGTACTGGTTGCTTGTAGCAAAGGCAGTGGTGGTGGAGGCAGTGAAGCGGATGAAACAGAAGTTGTCGGTGCAGATCTGGAGAATGCAACAGAATTGACTTATTGGACATTTGTTGGTCAACATATGGATTTATTCAAGGATTCAGCCGAACGCTGGAATGAAGAATTTCCGGATCGACCAATCAAACTCGTAGCTGAAACGTATCCATACGATAATATGCATAATAACCTGCTGCTTAGTCTGCAATCAGGTAAAGGTGCACCGGATATTGCGGATATCGAATTAAGTAAGTTTCCGAACTTTTTACAAGGAACACCGCAGCTTGAGCCAATGAACGAATATGTAGAGCCGGTACTTGCTGATTCCGTTGAGGCTCGTTTTGATCTATATGCTAAAGAGGGCGATTATTATGGCGTTCCGACTCATGTAGGTGCAACTGTCATGTATTATAATACAGAAATTATGGATCAAGCTGGAGTGGATATCGATTCCATTCAGACGTGGGATGACTTCGTAGAAGCCGGTAAACAAGTGACGGAAAAGACAGATGCAGTTATGTGGAACGTCGGTACAGGTGACTTTCTGATGGATTTGTGGCCGATGGTTTCACAGCAGGATTCGGATTTCTTTGATACGGAAGGAAATTTGACATTGGATAACGAAACCAATGTAAATACCCTTCAATTCTTGTATGATGCCATTTATACAGAAAAAATTGCTGAACTTACTCCTGGTGGAATGAACCAATCAGAGGATTTCTATAAGTATTATTCAGAAGGGAAATCAGCTGCTATCCTAGCGCCGCTTTGGTACATGGGACGTTTCCTTGATAACATGCCGGAAATGGAAGGTAAAATTGCCATCAAGCCGCTTCCTGCTTGGGAAGAAGGCGGTAAAAGATCGGCTGGTATGGGTGGTACAGGAACAGTCGTAACCAATCAGTCAGAAGAGACGGACTTGGCGAAGGAATTCCTGGCTTATACAAAGATCTCGGAAGAGGGAAGCATCAACCTATGGAAGGTTCTCGGATTTGACCCGCCTCGCTGGGATGTATGGGAAAGTGAAGCAGTCAGAGAAGATAACGAGTATTATCAATTCTTTGGTGAAGGTATCTTCGATATGCTCTTGGAGATAAAGGATGAGATCAACACACTGAATATTACCGAAAATACACCGGATGTTTCAACGGAGTATAATACCATAATTGCAGATTCTGTGCTGAGGCAGAAGAATAAGACTCCTGAGGAAGCAATGAAAGAAGCTGCTGATAAAATTGAAAGTAGTATGAAGTAATAACTAGGACTCTAAAACCCCAAGCAGCAATTCAGCAGCTTGGGGTTTTTATATTTCTTCCATCTAATGCAAAAAACGCTTGTTTTTACAGACACATCTGTCTATACTGAATATATAAACTTATACGTACATATTTCTGGTTGTGGAGATATTAGGTGGAATATGTTCGTACGTGATGCGATATGTGTCACCTTCTTTTTTTACCTTAATTGTAAGCGTTATCAAAAAAGAAAGAGGAGTGGGGATAAATGGCAGAAAAATTGCAAGCGAAGATGGTTTTAGATAAGAGTTATCAAATAAGCGAAGTCGACAAGCGAATTTACGGATCATTTATTGAACATCTAGGAAGAGCAGTGTATGGCGGTATTTACGAGCCAGACCATCCCGATGCAGATGAACAAGGTTTTCGAAAAGATGTTATTGACTTGGTGAAAGAGCTGCAAGTGCCTATCGTTCGTTATCCTGGTGGAAATATGGTATCAGCTTACAACTGGGAAGATGGTGTCGGACCAAAGGAAAGTCGACCAAAGCGGCTGGAGCTGGCTTGGCGCACAATAGAGACGAATGAAATAGGAACAAATGAATTTGTGGATTGGGCGAAAAAAGCACAAGCGGAAGTCATGATGGCAGTGAACCTTGGTACGCGAGGTATTGATGCAGCGCGTAATCTGATTGAATATACAAATCATCCGAGCGGTACGTACTGGAGTGATTTGCGCAGGGAGCATGGATATGAGCAGCCGCATAACATCAAGACCTGGTGTTTAGGAAATGAAATGGATGGACCGTGGCAGGTAGGGCATAAAACAGCAGCTGAATACGGCAGAATAGCCAAAGAGACAGGCAAGGCTATGAAACTCGTTGATCCGAGTATTGAACTTGTAGCGTGCGGCAGCTCAAATACGGATATGCCGACTTTCCCGGAGTACGAGGCGACAACGCTTGATATCGCATATGACGAAGTGGATTATATTTCACTGCATCAATATTACGGAAACAGCTCCAATGACCCGGCCAACTATTTGGCGAAGAACATGGATATGGATCATTTCATCAAGACTGTAACCGCTACCTGTGATTACATTAAAGCAAAGCATCGCAGTAAGAAAACAATCAACTTGAGCTTTGATGAATGGAACGTATGGTATCACTCCAGAGAGCATGATGAAAAGCTGGATCCATGGACAGTCGCACCACCACAGCTGGAGGACGTCTACAATTTCGAAGACGCGCTTTTAGTAGGAAGCATGCTCATCACTTTGCTCCGTCATGCTGATCGCGTGAAGATGGCTTGCATGGCGCAGCTAGTGAACGTCATTGCGCCGATTATGACTGAAAACAATGGCCAATCTTGGAAACAGACAATCTATTATCCTTATTTGCACGCATCCGTTTACGGTCGAGGAATCAGCTTGCAGCCAATTCTTTCTTCTCCTAAGTATGATAGCAAAGACTTCACAGATGTACCGTTCATTGATAGTGCTGCTGTCTATGATGAGCAGGAAGAAGCATTGACGATTTTCCTAGTGAATAAGCACTTGGAAGAATCTATCCCGCTCGATGTGGATGTCAGGAGTTTTGAAGGATATGAAATTGCAGAGCATATCGTGCTTGAGCATCACGATCTGAAGGCTGCCAATACAAAGGATACGACACGCGTTGCACCGCATGGCAAAGGAGAATCAAGTTTGGTAGACGGCAGACTGAAGGCACAATTGAATCGGACTTCCTGGAATGTTATCCGGCTGCAAAAAGCCAGAACAAATTAAGGGTGAGGGGGGATTGTAATGAATACAGTTACGCCAGTATCACCGGTGAGAACACGGAAGAAACAGAATAAGTTCCTCCGGTTTCTGAATTCAAAAAAGGTAGTACCATTCGTTTTCATATCGCCATTTGTACTGTCTCTGCTCCTTTTCACAGTGTATCCGGCTATTCAGGGAGTAATCATGAGTTTCCAGAGCGTACTTCCTGGACAAGTGGAATTCATCGGAATGAGTAACTATGAGCGAGTACTGAATCCGACATTTTATCGGGCTGTGTCGAATACGACGGCTTACGTGGTTCTTACCGTAATAATTCTGACCATCATTCCGATGGTACTTGCGGTTATCCTGAACTCGAAGCATGTCCGCTTCCGGACGCTTTTCAGAGCTTCACTCTTTATCCCGGCTCTTACATCGACGATCGTCGGTGGTATGATTTTCCGCTTCATGTTTAGTGAGCAGCAAGGGGCGGTCGCAAACCAACTCATTGGGGTGTTCGGCTTTGATCCACTCAAGTGGATGTTTACTCCATGGGCAGCAATCGGTCTTATGGTCTTGCTTGCCTGCTGGCGCTGGATCGGTGTGAATATCCTCTACTTCTTAGCAGCCTTACAAAATGTACCGGATGAGATGTACGAAGCTGCTGAAATTGATGGCGCCACCAGATTGCAGCGCTTCCGTTTCATAACGATGCCGATGCTGAAGCCGATCATTATTTTCGTTAGTACGATTACAATCATCAACGGCTTCCGTATGTTCGAAGAAAGTTATGTTTTCTGGGCTGTAGGATCTCCTGGTAACATCGGCCTTTCGATTGCGGCCTATATATACCAGCAAGGTATTCAGCAAAATGACATGGGCTTCGGAGCTGCACTTGGTGTCGTACTAATGCTTATCATCTTTGTGATCAGCATTATCTATTTGATTGCTACCGGTACATTCAAGAAAGGAGATAGATGATGAAAAAGAATAACAACAAACTGCTGGGAGTTGTCACTACAGTTGTCATGGCTATTGTCAGTTTGATAGCGCTATTCCCGATCATCAGTATCGTGCTATCTTCGTTCATTCCTTCCGCCTCCTTGATGCGAAACGGTATTTCATTCAGTTTCCCTTGGGATGAACTGACGCTTAGCAATTACACATACATCTTTACACAATCAGCAGAATATTGGACTTGGTATGGAAACAGCCTTTGGATTTCAGCGTTGATGATTGTTCTGTCACTATTCTTTTCTTCCATGGTTGGTTATGCGTTGGCAATGTACGATTTCAAAGGAAGCAATATCTTCTTCGTTGCGGTGGTATTCATTTTGATGGTGCCATTTGAAATTCTAATGTTGCCGCTATTCCGTCTTATGATGGATATGATGCTGATTGATACGTATCTAGGGGTGATACTGCCAGGTATCGTAGCACCGGTGGCAGTCTTCTTCTTCCGGCAATATGCACTTGGTTTGCCAAAAGAGCTGATGGATGCTGCCAGGATTGACGGATCGACCGAATACGGCATCTTCTTTAAAATCATGCTGCCGCTGATGGGACCTTCACTAGCAGCGATGGCAATCCTGCAAGGTCTTGGCAGCTGGAATAACTTCCTGTGGCCATTGCTCGTACTTCGTTCGAACGATATGTTCACGTTGCCGCTCGGGCTGGCAACACTGCTTACGCCGTACGGAAATAACTATGACGTCTTAATTGCTGGGTCTGTTATGACAATTATTCCGATTGTGATTCTGTTCATCTTCTTCCAGCGCTATTTCATTTCCGGATTGACTGTAGGCGGCGTCAAAGGCTGAGTCAGAGTTTTGATTAGAAAGGAGTTAGAACCATGCTGAAGAAAGCGATGAAGAATCTCGATAAGTCTCTCTTGTGGATCACCCGATTTGCACACTTGAATGCATTGTTTCTGCTATACAGCCTCTTAGGACTGGTCGTTGCCGGAGCTGCTCCGGCAACGGTAGCTGCATTGCAGGTTTCTCGCCGGATTCTGAATGGAGAGGAAGTAAAGGTGCACCAAGCATTCCGCAAAGCATTTAAACAGGAGTTCTGGTCAGCAAACAAGTTAGGGTGGCTCCTTGGAGCAGCAGGTTTCATCCTGTATACAAACTATCTGCTTATTAGACAGGCGGATGGACAGTTATTCTTCCTGGTGCCTTTCCTTTTCTATGTACTCATTTTCTGCTATATGACGGTTGTGCTCTGGAGCTTTCCGCTGCTGGCGAATTATAAGGCAGGAACGTTCCAAGTCATCAGGAGTGCGTTCATCATTGGGCTGACGAGATTCCATATGACGCTATCGATTGGTGTACTTCTGTTCGCGCTTTTGTATCATAGCATCGGCTTGCCGGTGCTGCTGCTGTTCTTCTGTTTCAGTATCAGTGCGTTTGGCTGGATGTGGCTGAGCATGAAGGTATTCTCCACAATGAAACAAGAAGAACAGTTAGCCAGTTAGTTTATTTTTGATAGATTGGAGCGATAAGCATGTCAACAAAATTGATCATTCAAGCTGATGTCACAGAAGGGATAATAAATAAAAACATATACGGTCATTTCGCGGAGCATCTTGGTAGAGGAATATATGAAGGAATCTGGGTCGGAGAGGATTCTTCCATACCGAATACTAAAGGCATCCGCAACGATGTACTGGAGGCACTCCAAAAGCTGAACATCCCGGTACTACGCTGGCCTGGTGGTTGTTTTGCAGATGAATATCACTGGAAAGATGGAGTTGGCCCTCGTGAAGAGCGCAAGCGTATGGTCAATACCCATTGGGGAGGAGTTGTGGAGAACAACCATTTCGGAACACATGAGTTCTTCACGCTTTGCGAGCTGCTCGGAGCAGAGCCATACATTTGCGGAAACGTTGGCAGCGGAACCGTCCAGGAAATGTCTGAGTGGGTCGAGTACATGACATTCGATGGCGAATCACCGATGACGACTTGGCGCCAGGAGAACGGTCGCCAGGAGCCGTGGAAGCTGACGTATTTCGGTGTTGGTAATGAGAACTGGGGCTGCGGTGGAAATATGCGGCCGGAATATTATGCAGATCTCTATCGTCGCTATCAGACGTATGTACGCAATTACGGCGACAACAAACTGTATAAGATTGCAGGCGGAGCCAATATCGACGATTACAAGTGGACAGAGATACTCATGCAAGAAGCAGCACCGATGATGGACGGATTAAGCCTTCATTATTACACGATTCCGGGAGATTTCTGGCTTGGTAAGGGCTCTGCTACTGATTTTTCCGAAGACGAATGGCATCTGACGCTGAAGCGTGCACTTCACATCGAAGAATTGATTGAGAAGCACGGCACTATCATGGATAAATACGATCCTGAGAAACGCGTTGGACTGATCATTGATGAGTGGGGAACTTGGTTCGACGTGGAACCTGGCACTAACCCAGGCTTCCTGTATCAGCAAAATACAATCCGTGATGCTCTCGTAGCTGGTGCTTCACTCAATATTTTCAATAACCATAGCGAACGAGTTCAGATGGCGAATATTGCACAAACAGTCAACGTATTGCAGGCGATGATCCTGACAGAAGGACAGGAAATGATCAAGACACCGACGTATCATGTATTTGATTTGTATCAAGTGCATCAAGATGCGGAACGTCTTTCGTCTCATCTGGAATCAGATGAAATAAAGCATGGTGAATTGGCTTATCCAACTGTCAGTACTTCTGTATCCAGAGGAAAAGACGGCAAGATTCATGTTAGCTTCTGTAATCTGGATCACACAAATGAGGTTACAGTAGATACAGAGCTTCGCGGTGCAACACTCGGAACTGTAAGCGGCAAAATTCTCACATCAGATAAGAAAGATGCCCGTAATACGTTCGATGCGCCTGATGACGTGGAGGTAGTACCGTTTACGAATTTCGCCGAGCAGGATGGCGGATTACAAGTTACTTTACCGCCAATGAGCGTAACGGTTTTGACAATCGAGGAGGGTGCCTGATGCAGTTATCGGCAGATATGCTGGCATTAGCAGATGAATACGGGATAAGTTCGGACACTTTTCCCCGCTTGCAAGTGGAAGCTGGAGCACTCTCATCAATTGGAGCTTACTTGAATGAGAAGGGCTTGAGCAAAGCTGTCCTTGTTATGGATGCTCAGACTAGAGCAGCCGCAGGGGACAAACTGGCAGCGCTGCTTGAAAGAGAGAACATCCAAATTCAGACGATTGAACTTTTAGCGAATCATCACGGTCAAGTGAACGCCGATGAAGCTTCGCTTGTACAGGTGCTTGTTGAAACACCGGCAGATACAGATGTCCTGTTGGCAGTAGGGTCTGGAACGATTCATGATATCACACGTTTCTGCAGCCAGAAGCTTTCTATTCCATTCGTGTCAATTCCAACAGCAGCATCAGTCGATGGTTTTACCTCCAAAGGAGCGCCACTGATCCTGCGGGGAGTGAAGCAGACGATTCAGACAGCTGCTCCGGTGGCAGTGTTTGCCGACTTGGATGTGTTATGTGCAGCTCCTAAGTCACTTACAGCCGCTGGCTTCGGAGATATTTTAGGAAAGTTCACTTCACTGCTTGATTGGGAAATCTCCGCAAGAGTTGGAGGAGAAGCCTATAATGCATTGGCTGCCAAAATGACACGACATTCGCTGGACACTTGTGTCGATCATGTCGAAGAAATTGCCAAGGCGGATGAAGCGGGAATACGAATTTTAATGGAAGCATTAATCGAATCTGGTCTTGTCATGCAGGTGTTGGATTTCTCCCGACCTGCTTCAGGAGCAGAGCATCATTTGTCCCACTATTGGGAGATGCATTTGCTTGAAACAGATAAACGGCAGCTTCTTCATGGAGCTAAAGTTGGTGTTGCTTGCAGCATCATTACGGAATTGTACAAAAACTGGATTGAGCAGTTTGATCCTTCTGAAGCAAATGGAGATTATGCGGCAAGATTACTGGAGAATTGGGAAGAAATCAGTTTATTGATTGCTGCACTGCCGACGCCGGAAGCACTGCAATATTATTTGTACCAGGTCGGAGCACCTGCTTCTGCTGAGGAAATTGGGATAGGTTCAGAGCTTGTACAGGACAGCTTGAATGAAGCGTATCATTTGCGTGATCGCTGCACTGGTCTGCTTCTTATCAATCAATTTAAGAAAGAACAGATCAGCTACCCACCGCAGGATCGGATCGGCACTCGATGACTTGCCGGACTTGTCTGCAAAAGAAAAGTTATACAGTGGAGGAAGTGACAGCACTTGTTGCAGATCAATTAGCATTGGAACCTATTTTGGCTGAAAAAAGCACAGTGTCTGCTCGTTTAGCAATCTGTTCAAATTGTCCATCGCTTTCAGCAGATCATACTTGTGCGCGTTGCGGCTGTTTTGTTGCGTTCCGAGCCTCCCTTCCGGATAAACGCTGCCCAGATCCTGACGGAAATCGCTGGCAGCAGGTATAATCTAAGCAAGGAGGCGATAGTTATGGCTTACTATCAGGCATTAGATAGCATTCTATTCGATTTGGACGGAACGGTATGGAAGGATTTTACGTTAGTTGATGGGGCTGCTGAAACGATCCGGACCTTGCAGGAAGCGGGTAAACGAGTGATTGGGCTGAGTAATCGAGGCACACATTCTCGAAATCAGATCGCATCATATTTTAGGGAGCAGGGTATCCAGTGGGAAAAGGAAGATATTATTTTATCCTCCTACCTTGCAGCTGATTATCTGCAGACCCATTATCCTAAACTGCCTGTATGGGTGCTCGGGGAAGAAGGCTTACGGGATGAGCTTACTGAAGCTGGTTTGACACTTGCTAAAGAACCGGAAGATGCTGATTGGCTCGTGATTTCCTTGCACACAGGTGTTACCTATCAGGATCTGAACCAGGCTTTTCGGGCTGTCATCCATGGCGCTAGGATTCTTGCAACCAATCAGGATCCTGTTTTCCCGGGAAAAGATGGTTTACAGCTGGATGTTGGTGGATTGATTGGAGCAATAGAAGCGTCAACAGGCAAGAAAACCGATATTATCGTCGGCAAGCCATCACATTTCATGTATCAAAAGGTAATGCAGCAAGCGGGCAGTGAACCAGAAAAGACAATGATTGTTGGAGACAGTCTGACCTCCGACATCGCTATGGGTGCTATGTTCGGCCTAAAGACAGCATTAGTGCTCACAGGAAATACAACAAAAGAACAGGCAGATATTTCTAGTATCAAGCCAGATCTGATTCTGCCATCCATCAAGGAACTTCCATTCACTTAAGAATATGGAGGAGATACGATGAAAACAATTGATGTCGAACATATAGAAGTTCGCGTGAAGCAAGGAGAGCATGTAGAGCTTCCGAAGACAGTCGACGTATTTATTGACGAAGGCGTGCAAGCAGCATACCGCGTAAGCTGGCCCAATCTGCCGGATCTCAGTGAAGCTGGAACATATGAATTTGAAGGAGAGATTGAAACGGATGATTTCCCAGAACCGTTCATCGAGCAGCGTGCTGATCCGTATATTCTGAAAGCAGAGGATGGATTCTACTATTTTACAGGTTCCTATCCTAAGTATGACAGAATAGTCCTGCGCCGCGCTAAGACATTGGAAGGTTTGCGTGAGGCAAAGGAACATACGGTTTGGGAAGCACGTGAATCTGGCATATTGTCAGAGCATATTTGGGCTCCGGAGCTGCACTATATAGATGGGAAATGGTACATACATTTTGCGGCAGGAGATAAAGAGGATGTGTGGGCAATACGTCCATATGTGCTGGAGTGTACAGGTGATCCGTTTTCTGATGAGTGGACGGAAAAGGGAGCAATCAATACAGATTTCCAAAGCTTCTCATTGGATGCCACAACGTTCGAGCATCAAGGTAGACGATATCTTGTTTGGGCTCAGAAAACAGAGAACGATACAATCTCCAATCTTTATATTGCCGAAATGAAAAATCCTTGGGAGATAAAAGGTGAGCAAGTGCTGCTGGCAAAACCTGAGCATCCATGGGAGACTGACGGTTTCGACGTTAACGAAGGCCCAGCATTCCTGCATCGCCACGAAAAAGTATTCCTGACATTCTCTGCCAGTGCAACGGATGATCGCTATGCAATGGGTCTACTATATGCAGATGAAAATGCTGACCTGCTTGATCCTGCATCATGGACAAAGCTGCCAGATCCTGTGCTGACAAGCTCGGAGAATACCGGTCTTTATGGACCTGGTCATAATAGCTTTACAGCGACAGAGGAAGGCTTTGATTTGCTTGTCTATCATGCTAGATCTTATAAGGAAATTGAAGGAAACCCACTATACGATCCGAACCGCCATGCTCGCATCCAACGTTTCTTCTGGAAGGATGAGATGCCGTATTTCGGTGAACCAGGGTATAGACTTAAAGATTTGAGCAAGGTAAAAGCAACAATAATAATTGAGTAAACGAAGATCCTTATACAACTGTATAAGGATCTTTTTTGTGTCCATTATGTGAAGAGGAAAAGGATTTATCCGGATTGCGTCAAGAGAAGGAAGAAAATCTTTGTTGACTTTAGCTGGAAAGTGAAATAAGATATTAATTGCTCTAACAAAAGTACTCTAATTTGAGTACTCTAAATAAACTAAAATACTCTCTTACTTAAGGAAGGATGCAAATATGAAATTTACACAGTTCTTAAAATCTAAAGGAGCTATCGGCGCTATTTTCATGGGTATTCTATATGCTGTCTTCATGCTTGGAATATTCCTCCCTGGTTATTCGGCGATACCGGGAAATGTTGATCAACTAAAGGTTGCTATCGTAAATGATGATGCTGGTGAAGTTGGTACTACAATCGCAGACCAGCTGTCAGAAAATCTGCCTTTCAAGGATATCGAAACGGATTTGACGAATAAGCAAGCGTTAGATGACTTAGAGAAAAACGATTTGGCACTAGTTGTCCATATTCCAGAAAATTTCTCCGAGAATGTACAAAGCGGAGAAGCTTCTTCTAGTATCGACTTTACGATTAATGAAGCAGGTGCAACGACTGTTTCCTCTACGATGAGTTCAGTAGTTGGACAGATTAATAATCAATTAAGTGCTCAGTTCTCGCAGCAGACAGCTGAAGGTGTATTGATGAACTTCAACGTACCGGAGGATCAAGCTGCAGCACTTAGTGACCAAATTGAAACAGCCTACCAAGGTAACGTTGTAACGATCAACGAAATGCCGGATGGTATGAACAACAATATGTTGCCTATGTTCTTGACAATGGCAGGTTATGTTGGTGCAATGATCGGTGGGATGCAATTAGTAGGTGCATTTAAAGAAAGCCAAGGAAAAGCAAGCAGAACGCGCCTATTCCTATATGTCCAGCTTACGGCATTGTTGATTGCAGTGTTTGCTGCATTGGTTGCGACAGGAATTGTCTATCTAGTGAATGACCCTAGCGGTGATTTGTTCTTCGGTATGCTAGGTCAGCAAATTTTGAACTATATGGTGTGCTTCAACTTCACAGCAATCTTCATCTTCTTGCTTGGCCAAGGTGGTATGATTCTAAACTTGCCAATCTTGTTGATGCAGACATTAGCAAATGGTGCTACCATCACACGTGATATGATGTACGCGCCATATGAATGGATGAGCCATATCTCACCAATGTATTACTCTGTGCAAGCATACTTTGCTAATCTGTTTGGAAGCACAAGCCCGAGTCCATTTATCTGGTCAATGGTTGCGGTAGGTGCTGCTGCAATGCTGATTAACATCATCATTGTTGTTTTCCTTCACAAACCGAAGGCGGCAGAAGGCGGAATTAGCAACGAAGAAACAGAAGCTATTAAAGTGACAGTTTAAATTTGATATAATAGAATCATTCTGCTTGAGGGAGCAAAGAGGATGTCCATTCAAATTTTCATACTCAGCAAACTGATGGAGGATAAAAACTATCCTTACAAACTTAAAAAACAGCTGTCCGAGCCTATCCCATTAGATCAACTTGGCGGGCTGACAGAAAGCAAGCTTTACTATCACTTCGATTCCTTAGCTAAGCAAGGATTAATTGAAGCAGTGGAAATCATAAAAGAAGAACATCGCCCCGATAAGCAAGTATTTCAGATTACAGCAAAGGGTCGCGAAGAGCTGCCGAAAAAGATCTATAAAGTCATGAAGAATGCAGATAAGATAAGCGACATGGTCGTTTGCTTAGCTAATATTAAATATGTTGAGCGTGATAAAGTAGTCAGTATTCTAGAAGATAAGCTAGAAAGAATTACAGATCGCTGGGAGCAAATCAAAACCTTCGATAAGCTTGTCCAAAAAGATGAAGATAAAGAAAAATTCATTGATTTTATGAGTGGCTATGTAACAACAAGAACGGAACATACCATTCATTGGTTGGAAGAGTTAATCAAGCGAGTTAAACAAGGGGATTTTTAAATATTGTTTGAAATACACCGCAGAAGCCCAGGGCTTTCGCGGTGTATTTTTTTGTGAACGGATTAAGAAATCAAATAGTCGCAAGAGGCTGGAAAATTAAACAAATAAAATTATAAGTAGCTCCGAGTTTCACCTTCTCTAAAAATAGAAAAACCGAACATAAACGAATTTTATTTAGTTAATTAACTATATAGTTCGGTTTTTGCTTAGTAAATTACATTTTTACTATTGACTTAGTACGATATAAATAGTTAAATTAATCATAATTATTAAAATATTTAGTGAGTGGAGGCGGGATTTCTGTCCAGTACACATTACGAGGAAATTAAAAAGCTTGGTGAATCTATTTATGAGAATCCTGAATTAGGCTACAAAGAGGAACATACGAAACAGGCAGTCATTGATTATCTAAAGAAATATAATCCAGAATGTACTATTCAAAAATTCAGCACAACTGGTTTGCGAACAACACTTGGTGAAGGAAAGCCTATACATATTGCCTTTTTGGCTGAATTGGATGCCGTCTATGCACCGTCGCATTTCCGGGCAGACTCGGAAACAGGAGCTGCTCATAACTGTGGACATTACACGCAGGTGGCCATCGCACTAGCTCTTTATCGCCAGCTAGTCGAATCAAAAGCATATGAACAATTCGATTATACAATCAGTTTTATTTTCGTTCCTGCAGAAGAATATTTAGATCTTGCTTTTCGTGATGAGCTGATACAGAAGGGAGTCATCTCACATTATGGTGGAAAGCCGGAAGCGATGAAGCTTGGTGTGTTTGATGATATTGATGTGAGCATCTGTGTGCATGCGATGGGCGGGGAATTTTCGAAACGTACTATTGAAATTGATTGTGATTTGGCGGGATTCTTATATAAGCGTTACACCTTTAAAGGAAAGTCAACACATGCTGGGTTCGACCCATTTTCATCGGTCAATGCCTATAACATGTCTACGTTGTTCCACACCGCAATCAGTCTTGGGCGGCAGCAGCTGGATGAGAAGGAAAAAGTCCGTCTAAACCCAATTATAATGGAATCGGATATGTCGACGAACGTCATACCGAATCAGATAAAAGTAGGGACTGATTTACGTACGCTATCGACACCATATATGCAAACTGTCGCAAAAAGATTGGATGCTGCAGCACAAGGCAGTGCGTTGGCGCTACAGGGTGAAGTAGAAATTGATACGCAAATGGGCTATTTACCGTTTCAACAGGATCGTTATTTATCGTCGTTTGTGAAAGCAGCTTATGAAGAAGAGGAACAGATTGAGGATATTTGGGAGGATAACAGCATCAGTGCAGCGGGCGATATTGGAGATTTGTCCTATATGATGCCGTGTATCCAAATTGGCTATAGTGGGTTTACAGGGACGATTCATGGTGATGATTTCATCGATGTCGATCCGGAATATATCTATGATATCTTTCCGAAATTCCTGTTTCAGGTGCTGGACAAGCTGAATGGCAAGATTGATAGAAGCAAGCTGTACAAAAGGTCCTATGAGGAGTATGTGCAGTTGATTCAATCTATTTTAGAACAAAAGGAGGAGCATGGAATTGAAGCGTAATTATGTAATTCTACTTGTCTTCGCACTTATTGTTATTACCGCAGCAGAAATGATTGGGACACAATCCCTATCATTCGGAGCATTCTCTGTTTCCCTGCTACCGCTTGCTTTCGCAATTCTTATTACGATGATTCTCGGCTTGCCAGTCATTCGGAAAGGTTTCTTGAAAAAAATATACAGCAAAGCGAATGTGCAATTCTCCAGCAAATATTTGATTTTCATCATGCTGCCGCTAATGGCAAGGTACGGTGCTGATGTTGCACCGCAGCTGAGGGAAATCCTCAATGTCGGATGGGTATTCATTGCTCAGGAACTTGGAAATCTCGGGACTGTGTTATTTGGTTTACCAGTGGCATTGCTTATCGGATTGCGGCGAGAAGCTATTGGAGCGACGCTCGGTCTTGGCCGGGAAGGGGAGCTTGCATACATATCGGAGAAATACACACTTGAATCAAAGGAAGGGCAGGGAGTTCTGTCTCTTTATATTATCGGTACGCTTTTCGGTACCATTTTCTTTAGTTTGATTGCACCGATTATGCTTGATATTGGTTTCCGTGTAGAAGCATTGGCAATGGCATCCGGAGTTGGTTCCGCGAGTATGATGACCGCTTCATCTGCCACATTAATAGAGAGAGTTCCAGAAATGGAAAGCACCATCCTCGGTTATGCCGCAGCAAGCCAGCTGCTTACAAGTTTCCTCGGAACTTTCACAATGGTGTTCCTTGCAGTACCATTGCAGCGTTTCTTGTACAACAGACTGACAAAAACGAAAAAACAACCGGAGGTGCCAGCGGATGTCCGTGCAGCTGAATAAATATTTTAAATATGGATTAGTCATCCTGCTTAGTACGGCTCTGATTCTATTTACGCAGCAAATCAAGCTGTTGAAGGATCCTGCATCTACGCCAGTCGAATGGATGACAATTATGGGTTTATTAACTCTATGGCTATTCTCGATGATTGGTGTGCTGCTATCTGATTTGATGAAAAAAACGCCAATAAAAATACTACAGGAATTTCCGATGCTTGGCTGGGTTGCAGTTACATCCCTTGTTCTGTGCATGTTCTTCGATTTCTTTGTAGAAGCAATTGGTTATGTGGACTTTCTTGCTATTACAACACCTATCTTAACTTTTGCGGGAATCTCGGTAGTAGACCGATTAGTTGATTTGCGCAAGACATCCTGGAAAGTCGGTATTGTCGCAGTGTTTGTCTTTACCGGAACTTATGTCGGCAGTGCCCTATTGTCAGAGTTAGGGCTATTTTTGGCCAATAAATGAGCTGGGGTAACCTCCAGCTTTTTTATTATGCTTGAAGAATGAGATAGGAGCTCTTTTGACATGCTATCAGCGTATCTCTAGAAGGATATAATGGAAGAAATAAAATGCGAAGGCGAGTTGGTTTTAATGGATACCCAAGTAACTTCGAAAATGAAAATATAAGCCAGCTAGTGTGGTATATAATCCTATAGTAGATCCCGTTAAGATAGGCAACTTCTGGTTTTCGTCGAGTTCCGAAGTATGGAAGGAAGGCACGACTGCACGACTGTTACATTAAAATATGATAGCAGAAGTAACTATAGAAGTTCTGGAAGTCGAAGAAGATAGGAAAATCGTTTTTCATGGGGAGAAGAGTCCAATGAAAAAACAGTTGTTACCATTACACTGAAAGAATTGGATGATACAAGTTCAGTCATTGAAGTGGTTGAATCAGGGTTTAAGGAAGGCGACCCTGATATAGTAAGAAAGATGCTAGGACAAAAAGAAGGCTGGGTATATACGTTAACTTGTTTGAAGGGTTATTTGGAAAATGACATTAGTAGTCTGAGAGCCTCATTAATGCATTAATATAACTTTTTGTTTTTAAGGCTGCCGGAAAATTTCGACAGCTTTTATTTATTATCCTAAACGAAAGAGCGACAAAAAGAATACGACCTTTTCCATTTAAGCAATTGTTTCTTTTTCCTTGGAAAACTCCATCAGCTCTAGTTTATTTCCGAAGAGATCTACCAATGTCTCATCCTTTCCAAATATTGTTTATGTTGATAGAATATTCTATATAAATTGATAGGTACCCTTCATGGAAGGAGTTGTTTTCATATTTACTTATCGAAATGATGTCAGAAAGATTCTAATTCCTTATTTGCAGAAACTCTCTCCGCAGCAATGGAATGCCGATGCCTACCATAATACTATTTCCTGGGTAATCGAACATATGGCTCAAACGGAGGATTATTGGGTATTTCAGATTGGACTGAGTGAAGAAAGCAGATTATCGGGAAGTGATCAGAATCCGTTAGCACAGTATCTCCAAATCAGGAAAGAAACTGATCAAGTTCTGCAATCTTTACAAGCAAATGACTGGGACAAGCTGGTAGATGTTCCTGACTTCTCAGATGGATGGAAACCCCCATCTGAACCGACGATACGCTGGCTGTTCCATCATGTCTATTCTCATGAAGCGTATCATGCTGGTCAGATTGGAGTTATTGCCAAGTTGAATGGATTCAAGGGACCATTGTTCTGATAGTACAAAAAATATGTGGTGGTGATTAGTATGTTTCATACTGAACTGTTCGTACATAAGCTATCTGCATCTATTGTTTTCTATCGTTGTTTGTTTGGAAAAGCTTGTGTGGATTATAACGAGAAAAGAGCAGTCTTTAAGGATGAAGATGGCACTTCACTTTTGCTGACAGATGAATCTGTGCTAGGTAGTAATCACTATTTTGCCGCTATGGCAGAATCCAAGAAAGGAAAGGGCGTAGAACTGATTCTCCCTGTAAACGACGTGGAATTGGTATTTAACAAGATAAATCGTATATATCCAGACTTTATTGAATCTGCAATTGCTTCTCAGCCATGGGGGAAACTTGATTTTCGCATAGTGGATCCTGATGGATATTATGTTCGGGTAACCTCGTAAGTTTCATAGAATAGAAAGGGATCTTTTAATGGGAAGCATTACTATTATGTGAGCAAAGAGCGTATATTAATATGCTCTTTTTTTATGAGAGGGTTTTAGAGTGAGAGAGTAGAAGAGAAGTGTATGAAGAAACCAAAGAAGAAAGGGAGAGGTAGAATGAAAAGCCATGAAGACATTGCAAAAACATTTATTGATTTTTCAGAGAACGAATGTCAAGGTTCCAGTCCTCTTTATGTTGCATTAGCAAGGGGCGTATCAAGTGATATGGAATTATTAGAGTTATGTCAATATGCACGTTCTGGTCAACCTATCCCTAACCTATTTTTTGGATCTGTGCACTATCTTTTATTGAAAGGTAAGAATCATCCTTTAAAGGAATACTACCCCAGCATAGTCAATCAACCTAAAAATCCAAAGGAAGCCTATCCTAAATTCAAAGAGTTTTGTCTTTGTTATAAAGATGAAATAACATATTTGTTAAAGGTGAGACTTGTCCAAACCAATGAGGTAAGGCGTTGTGGTTATCTTTATCCAGTTTTCTCTGCAATTTATGAGAATATCAATAAGCCGCTGGCATTGATTGAAATCGGAACTAGTGCAGGCTTCCAGTTGCTATGGGATCATTATGCATACTCATATGGTAATAACAAATGGTATGGTAACAACGATTCAAAGTTAAGAATCGTAGTAGGTGTAAATGGTGATAAGTTTCCTGAGATGGCTAATCAATCCCCAAAAGTAGGTCTGCGAATAGGGTTCGATTTGAATATCGTAAATTTACATGATGAAGAGGAAAAATTATGGCTCAGATCACTCATCTGGCCGGAGCATGAGGACAGAGTAGTGATATTCAAACAAGCAACAGAGTATGTGCTGCAGAATAAGTTGACCTTAATAGAGGGCGATGGGTTGGAATTATTAGATCACTATGTAGAGGATATCCCATCGACTCAAACAATTTGCATCTACCATACGCATGTTGCGAATCAAATGTCCATTGAAGATAAGAAGTATTTGCTACGAAAGGTCGAATTGATTGGGGAAACAAGAGATGTTTATCATATCTACAATAATATCCAAGATGATAAGCTTCATTTGGACTATTATGAAAATGGTAAAGGACATTTTGCTACGATAGCAGAGACAGAAAGTCACGGCAGATATTTCACATGGCTTATGAACTAAAAATTAAAGTAAGAGCACACAATTTGTGCTCTTTACTTTTAGAGTACTAGTTAGTGGCTCTGCGAAAATAGTTCAGGAAACAAAGCATGCCGCTTATTGCTAGTAATAGTACAGTTATTACTGTCAGGAAGGCGATATCCGGAGCGAATGCTGAGATGCTGTGCCATGGTGACTGCATAGTATAGATCAAAAAAGGTATTAGAATTGCTCCAATCATTAAAGAGAGGACGCCTATCATTAGCATAGTCTTTCTCTTCTTGAGCTTCTTCCTTTTTACTATCAAGATAATAGTCCAGCGAAAGAGTCCAGTTACAATAAGACCTAATATCAATTGTGAGGTTGGAAAGTAACTAGGTATTTTCTCAGGCTCATTGCCATGCATGATGTCAATAATACCTTGTTTGAGTAAAGGCAAGGAGGATTCTTCAAGAATGTGATTCTTATTGGTTAGAATGACAGCTCCCCAATCTTCTTCTGGGATATAAAACAATTCTGCATGTGCATCAGGAGTGGATCCAGAATGCCAAACGATGTCTTTTCCTGAATCAAGCTTCGTGTGCCGAAGTCCATAACCGTAATAGTCTTCGGATTTTCTCTCGTAAAGTCTTTCTGTGTATCTATTTAAAACAGATGTTTCAAAAGTATCATTACGTCTGCCAGAAAGTAATAAGATGAGTTGGCTCATATCTTCCGCGCTGGATGTGAGGGTGCTGTATGGAGCACCGCTGTTGTCATATGGGAGTTTACTTTTAGCAGGAAAGCCGAACCAGGATTGATACCCTGTGTGATAACCAGTACGATTGGCCATATCCACATCAGCTGCGGTATGTGTCATTTGTAACGGGAAGAAAATTTGCTTTTCCATATAATCCGCAAATTTCTGAGCTGAAATTTCTTCTATGATCGCTCCCAGAATTAAATAATTAGCAGCACTATACTGATGAACGGAACCTGGATCATGTGTGAGTGATATACTGGACAGCTTTTGAACGATTGTCTTTAGTTCAATTTGTTCTTCAATACCTAAATCAGCGATTTTTAACCCGTCATAGCTGCTTATGCCGCTTGTATGTGTCAGCAAATGCTGTATAGTTATCTTGCTTTCAGCTCCATTGAGCTGCAACGACGGAAGGTAATTACTTATAGGATCATCAAGAGTAAGCTTTTTTTCATCGACTAATTTTGCGATTGCAAGACCAGTGAAAGATTTACTGATGGAACCTAGAGCAAAGGGTGTTTTTGGGGTAACATTATCTTCATCTTCGCCAGTGGTACCCCACGCATACTCATAAACTGTCTTGCCTTTACTTACAATGGAAATAGATGCGCCTGGAATTCTTTCCTTTTTAAGATACTTCTCCAGATAATCTGTCAATCTGGATTCTGTCTTCGTTTCTGCTTGAATGGGGTTTGAAAAGAGCGTGCAGCAGGCAATTAGAAGTAAGCAAAGGAGAGTATGCTTCATCATTTAGGTCCTTTTCACCCTGCGATAACTGTATAAGCCAACAAGAGATGTGATGATTAGTGCTGATAGCAAACTAATCATGATAAGTGTAGTATTCCACCATAGATTATCTGAAATGCTGTACAAGATATTGTAGTCAAAGTCAGCATTTTGGTATGAGGGACTGAATGTTTGAGTGAGGAACATTGTTAAAATAAGCTGGGAAATTAGATAGGTCACTGTAAAATACAAGAATCCCATCATATAATGCTTCTTTGACAAAGTTCCTCTTTGTTGATGAGGATACTGAACTTCATTTATTTCTAGATATTCTCTAACAAATTCAGCAGGTGTTTCCAAGTCTTCAAATGGGTCTATACCCTGCAATCTGGATTCCTCCATATGCTCCCGAAGCTGTTGCTCTATAGTATAGATTTGTTCCTGTGTTGCCTTGCTAGTGATCAATTCCTGGGTTACCTTCTTCATATACTCCTTTTCTTTCTGTGGAAATTCCACACCCATTATAATCCCTCCTCATTATTCGTGAGTAAAGCCCTTATATTGGTCTGAAGTTCTTGCCAGTCTCCGATGATCCTTTGTAGATGTTTTTCGCCTTGGTGATTTATCGTGTAGTAGATACGCGCTTTACCGCTATCGGTAATTTCACTGCTGACAACAACCCATTGCTGTTCCTTCAATTTATTAAGAATAGGGTAAATGCTGCTTACTCCTTTCAGCTTTAAATCGTATTTCTCCAATTCTTTCATAATTTCATATCCATAGCTCTTTTTCTTCTTTAAAATCGATAATACACACATTTCTAAGTGACCTTTGAGTAAACTTGTTTTGTTCATGATATAAGATTAATTCAGTTATATACTTCAATCAAGTATATAATTGTAAATTTAATACAAATAACTTTACCGAATTCCGCTTTTTATTCTTATTATTCAAAATTATTGCGCATTTTTGCTTTACAGTTTAAATTTAGTTCATCAAATTTACTGAAAGGGGGAAACAATATGAAACTAATTCGCTTTCAAGAAACACATGCAAGCTTGGTTGATGCCTATGTACTATCAGAAGAACAGCTTCGTTTTACTGCACATCCATCCAAAAGTATCCCCTTATGTAAGGCGGAACCGAATCGTCATGCTATCTTAGGTATAGAAAATGATCGCCTTGTAGTTTATTTCGCTTTGCATGAACAGGAAGGCGTACAGCCATATTCAGATAATCTCAAAGCAATACTGCTACGCACTTTATCCACTGAATATCATGAACTCGGAAAAGGATACGGAAAAGCTGCAATGCAGCGGCTACCCGAATTTGTACAGCTTCAATTTCCGCACATAGATGAGATAGTACTTGCGGTGAATGTAGCAAATGAATTTGCTCGTAAGCTTTATACGAAGTTTGGTTATCAGGATACGGGCCGTCGGGTTATGGGTTCGAAAGGGATGCTTATTGTGATGAGCTATCCATTAGAGGTTCCAGTCAAAAGATAAAACATTTATATTGTGAAATACTATAAGTTTACACGTGTTTTTCTTGTTCTTATAAGTCCTACCGTTTGACAAAAGACCAACTGGTAACTATATTGATTACAAGTAACGTAATTAATTACATGAAATTGGGGGCAATATATATGAAACTTTTAGTAACTGGAGCTACCGGAAATCTCGGAAGCAAAACTGTAAAAAAACTACTTGAAACAGTTCCTGCTGAAAATGTAGCGGTAAGTGTTCGTAATCCAGAAAAAGCTGAAGACTTCCAAGCGCAAGGAGTAGAGGTGCGGCAGGGGGATTTTGATCAGCCTGATTCTTTGGATAAAGCATTTGCTGGGGTCGATCGTCTATTGCTTATTTCTGCAGATGGAGATAATGACACGCGAATTCGCCAGCATACCCAAGCAGTGAAAGCAGCTGCTAAGGCCAATGTAAAATTTATTGCTTATACAAGCGTTGTAAATGCGCAGGAAAGTGAGTTGTTCCTGGCTCCGACGCATAAAGCTACAGAGCAAGCGATCATGGACACAGGAATTCCTTACGCATTCCTTCGCAATAACTGGTATTTTGAAAATGAAGCTTCAAGTATTGAAGGAGTGCTTGCAGGAGCGCCGTGGGTGACGTCTGCAGAAGAAGGGAAAGTCGGCTGGGCACTGCAGCAGGATTATGCAGAAGCTGCGGCAGCTGTACTGGCAGGTGAAGGGCATGAGAATAAAATCTATGAACTGTCAGGACCACTCCTTACTCAAGCAGAAATTGCAAAAGAAGTAGGCGATGTCCTTGGTAAGGAAGTACAAGTCCAGCAAGTGGACGATCAGACTTATGCAGGAATCATGAAAGAAGCAGGTGTCCCTGAATTTCTTCTACCTATGCTTGTTGATATCCAAAAAGGAATCCGTGAGGGTGCTTTGGAAGTAGCGAGTGATGATTTCGAAAAATTGCTTGGCAGACAAGTGACGCCACTTCGTAAAGGAATTGAACAGATAAAGGAACAAGCGTAGAAAAGCTGGCCTAAGGGCCGGCTTTTTTTGTACATAATTTTTCCTGAATTGGCTCATCCTAATATCTGTGCAAGGGAAAGGCGGCACAAGTATGAACTTGTTTAGGAGGATGACAATGGGAATTTTGAGCGGAAACCCGCAGGATGAGCCGTTGCATTATGGAGAAGTATATGGTCTGTGGACGTTTGTTTTGACAGGTAATAAGATGATTGCAAATCATCAGATGCTGTTGAATCATGTTGGTGATGATGATCTGAAGAAATTGATCGGCGAAGCAATTGATGGCGCACAGGCAGAGGTTAAGCAAGTATCGGAAATACTGAAGGCTAATGGTATTGCATTACCTCCTGCTGCTCCGGAACCCCCGAAAGTAGATCTAGAATCTATCCCAGTCGGAGCACGCTTTATTGATCCTGATGTTGCAGCTACAGCTTCTGCAGCTACAGCGGCTGGTCTTGTCAGCTGCAGTACGATGATGGGTCAGTCTATCAGAGAAGATGTTGGCATGATGTTCGGACAGTTCCATACAAACAAAGCGATGTTAGGTGCGAAATTCCTGAAGCTTTTGAAGGAAAAAGGCTGGCTGATTCCGCCGCCATTGTATCAAAATAAAGAAGATTAAGATGAAGAAGCAGCCTGGATAGGCTGCTTTTTTGCTGTATCTTCCCAATAGTATCCTAAAAGATACTATGCCACTTTTAAGTGCGTACTTGTTGCAGTGTCTAAAAAACTTAATAATAGATAACAGGGGATTTAGGGGAATACGATCCTGAATGAGGAATAATGGAGGTTTTACAGAATGAACGTATTAGTTGTTAAAGCAAATAACCGCCCGGCTACCGAGGCGATTTCTAGCAAAATGTATGAGTCTTTCATGCAAGAAATTGAAGGTGCAGAAAATCTTTCTGTTACTACTTATGATGTATTCGCAGAGGATACACCTTACTTCGGCCAAGAGTTGTTCGATGCTTTCGGTAAAGTACAAACTGGTGCTGAACTAAATGATACAGAGCAGCGTCTATTGGCTGCAAAACAAAAAGCGATGGATCTTCTTACAGCAGCAGATGTAGTTGTATTCGCGTTCCCACTATGGAACTTGACTATTCCTGCTAAATTGCAAACATTCATCGACTACGTTTATGCTGCAGGATTTGCATTCAAATATGATGCAGAAGGCAACATGATTCAATTGATGACTGACAAAAAAGCAATCTTCCTAAATGCACGCGGCGGCGTATACTCTGCACCAGAAGCTGCACCAATGGAAATGGCTGTTAACTACATGCGTAATGTATTCGGCGGTATCTTCGGAATGGAAATCATCGATGAAGTAATCATCGAAGGTCATAATGCATCTCCTAGCGAAGCAGCTTCAATCGTAGAAGCTGGTCTTGCACAAGTGAAAGAAGCAGCTGCACGTTTGAAAACTTTAGCATAATACAAAAAAAGATGAACTGGCGACAGTTCATCTTTTTTTGTATTTATTTAGCTTCTGCTTGATTATGTTTCTTTGATTGCTTATGGATTGTATGCTTGGCTCCCCATTCATGCATTGCATGCAAAATTGGTTCAAGACTTCTTCCGTATTCCGTAACGCTGTATTCAACTTTCGGAGGAACCTGCGCGTATACCTTACGTTCGATGATATCTTCTTCTTCTAATTCACGAAGCTGGTTTGTCAGCATTTTCTGCGTGATACCGGGTAAACTACGCTTCAGTTCATTAAAGCGCTGCGTTCCACTATTAAGCAGATGCAAAAGGATGACTGGTTTCCACTTTCCTACAAGAATACCGAGCGCATCCGTCACTTTACACATTTCCGGCTGAATTTCTACAGGTACATCTTTCATCTTATATCCCCCATTCACAGTATCCTTTTCTATACTATACCACTTTGAAGTGCGTACTTTCCAATAAGAGTACTTTGGAGGATAATGGTTGTACGATAAAGCTTAGGGAGACAGAACTATGGAAAAATACCGCATTGACCCAAGTAAGGGTATGGAATTTGGCATATACACATTAGGAGACCACTTGGCTGATCCACGAACAGGCGAACGTATCTCTGCCAAAGAAAGGATTCAACAGATGGTTCGGCTTGCTCAGCTAGCCGATCAGGCTGGTATCGATTTCTTCAGTGTTGGTGAAAGTCATCAGCCTTATTTTGCATCGCAGGCTCATGCTGTTATACTGGCAGCAATTGCGCAAGCTACGGAAAAAATCAAAATCGGCAGTTCCTCGACAATCATTAGTACATCAGATCCTGTACGAGTGTATGAGAACTTTGCGACGCTCGACTTAATATCTAATGGACGCGCAGAAATTATCGCTGGCCGTGCATCACGTGTTGGGTTGTTTGAATTGCTTGGATACGACCTGCATAACTATGAGGCGCTTTTCGAAGAGAAGTTCGATTTGCTTCTTCAACTAAACGAGGAAGAAATCGTTAATTGGAGCGGTGAATACCGTAGACCTTTGCGTAATGCAGAGGTACTGCCTCGTCCAGTCACTGGCTCTCTGCCGATTTGGCGTGCTGTGGGCGGAACACCTGCCAGCGCAATCAAAGCAGGTTATGCTGGTGTACCGATGACAGTGGCAATGCTTGGAGGACCGGCAGGCGTGTTCAAACAGACGATTGATACTTACCGGGAAGCGCTGGCAGCACGTGGATACGATCCGACTCAGCTGCCAGTAGCAACGACAGGCTTCTTCTATGCAGCGGAGACAACACAGGAAGCGTTACGCGATTATTATCCGCACATAAATGAAGGTATGAAAAAGACGAATGGACAAGGGTTCCCGAAACAGCTATTTGCACAAGGTGCCGATCACCGAAGCATCATCAATGTCGGCAGCCCGCAGCAAATCATTGAGAAAATCCTCTATCAGCATGAGCAATTCGGTCATCAGCGTTATTTAGCCCAGCTTGACTTCGGCGGTGTGCCTTTCGAGAAAATGGCACGGAACATCGAGTATATTGGTACTGAAATTTTACCGGCTATCAAGAAATATACAAAGCAGGGGGGCGCTGAGCAATGAAAGTGGTAGGTATATCCGGTTCGATTGTCGGATCAAAGACAAAGACAGCAATGTCACTTCTTTGGGAAGAGATGAATAAGGCTTATCCTAATGCAGAACATGTGCTATTGGACTTGGCAGACTATCAGCTGCAATTCAGCGATGGAAGAAACTACTTGGATTACACTGGTGATACAGCATACGTAACCGAGCAGATTATGCAAGCAG
Source organism: Terribacillus sp. AE2B 122 (assembly GCF_902497585.1). Taxonomy (NCBI): domain Bacteria; kingdom Bacillati; phylum Bacillota; class Bacilli; order Caryophanales; family Bacillaceae; genus Terribacillus; species Terribacillus sp. AE2B 122. The sequence goes on from NZ_LR700945.1 coordinate 39,681, forward strand.
ACATTCTGTTTATCGGAACACCAATCTTCCAAGCGTCCATTCCAGGTACATTGAAAAATGTATTCGACCTGCTGCCGACACAGGCATTACGCGATAAAGTCGCAGCTATCGTAGTCACTGCTGGATCAGCAAAACATTTCCTAGTGGCCGAGCAGCAGCTGAAACCAATTCTTTCGTATATGAAAGCTCATCTTGTATCATCGTACGTATTTGCAGAAGAAAAGGATTTTCTGAACGGAAAAATTATGAATGATGATGTGCATTTACGAGTGCAGAGACTTATTGAAGATGCATTCGACCTGGCGGAAGCACAGGCTTCCATACGAACAAAAAAAGAAGCAGAATACGATTTTTGATGAGAAGTGATTTAGAAAATAAATAACCGGATGAATTAGTTTTAATTACTAATTCATCCGGTTTTATTTAGTGTTTTTTTATAAGTTATCTACCTGCAGCTTCTGCGTATGCATCGATAATTGTGCCATCTTCATATACTCGGTAAATCCCTACAGATCCGGTTCCGCCATTTTCCATTGCTGATTTGGACTTTACAATTACATAATAGTACGTGCCGTATTCATCTTCCTCCGTATCTCCGCCTGTTGAATCAATTAGGAAATCATCGTCATAGTAATCAAGCTGCTTAATTACTAGATTAATAGCTTCATCGGCGCTTCCTACAAGCTTCGAATTCGTGGTTTCCTGTGAGGCATTTCTTGCGCTTTGATCGATAATCGTTCCGTCTTCATACACAAGGTAAGTGTCTGCGGTACCAGATCCACCATTCTCTACCCATGACTTTACTTTTGTGACTAAAGTATAGTAGGCACCGTAGCCATCCTTCTTGAGGGTTCCACCCAAAGAATCAACAATGAGATCGTCGTCATCGGTGATGGAAAGTCGATCTTTAAGCAGAGCAACAGCTTCATCAGAGCTATTTATAAACTTGGTCTTATCCTCGCTAGTTTCTGTTTCTTCTGGGTTTGTTTCACTAGTATTGGCCTGACTAACCGTATCTGTGTCAGCATTATCATCGTTTGCATCCTGCTGTGTTTCGGACTCTGCTTTAGCTTCAGTTGTTAACTCATTCTCAAGCACTGCAGAAGTAGGTGTATCTTTATGTTCCATCTGAATTTCTTTGGTATGTAAATTAGTTTCGTATGTACTTGCCTCTTCTGTATTACTACATCCAGCTGCAGTCAGCAGAAGAAGAATAGGCAATGCAAAAAAGCGTAATCGTATTTTGCGTCTTATCAATTCTATCCATCCAATCTTTTACAGTTATCTACCTTTCCAACTGTAACACAAATGGGATTTGTACCCAATTATTTCATTGTAAAATTAATAAATATTGTGTAGCTTTCAGTCGAGATTGGTAATAGTGAATTTTTTTGTAAATAAGCTGTATGTAGGGTGTTGCCAAAATAGAATGGACGCACCGCCTGGATCACCTTTCTTAAAAGCATGTAAGATGGAGATACATTTCATGTTAAGCACCACATTGCATCATCCTTCCGTCATATACTTGTCTTACTTATATTGTAAGCGGTTTGATATCTTGTATATAGAGGCTTATTTTGTGATTATTTGGAAGAAAGTGTCGAACAATAATAATGTAGACAAGAGGATTTTGTTTACATTTGAGTGGTCTTTTATTATAACTAAAACTGATCGCTGGTCAAAATAGGAGGATGAAATGATCCTGAAACGAATTCGGTTGGGTGTTGTGACTTTGCTGGCAATCGGTATTGCTGGATATTCTGTAGTTCAGTACGGGTTTGTCGGATTGGATAAAGCAGGCATGGTAATGCAGAAAATCAGTTCTGGTGAGGTTTTATCAGATATGTGGAGAATCATGCTCAGTATACACATTGCCACAAGTATCTTCGCGCTCGTACTTGGTCCGTTTCTGCTCCTGGATAGTATCAGACAAAAGAATAAAGTATTACACAAACGGATGGGCTATATTTATACAGCAGGGGTAATTGGTGGAGGGATAACTGGTCTTTATTTGGCTTACTATGCATCTGGGGGAACATTTGCAAAAATAGGTTTTGCCTTGATGGCAATCACCTGGCTGGTAACAGTCTTCTTTGCTGTGAAAGCAGCAACCCAAAAGAAAAATAGCCCAGCATCGACGCTGGACAATGGTCATTTACAGTGTGACATTCGCTGCTGTCACACTGCGAATCTGGTTAGGTATGTTTATGTTTGTTTTCGGCCCAGCTCTATATGATGTGTATTATGCTTACACTGCTTGGCTTTCTTGGGTCCCGAATATACTCATTATGCTTGTATACTTGCAGCGTAAAAAAAGCTTTTCCTATTGATGATTCGGCTGCTTCGTTTTTTTACTAGGTATTAAATAGGATCCGATACCGAGAAGAAGCGCCCCGAATAGTGCCATACAAGCACCGATTATTGTATGCTTTAAAGATAAGTAAATACCGCCGACTAGGATGAAAGTTCCAACAAGATGCAAGAATATATACTTTTCCATCATAATCTCCCTCTATAGCAAAGATGCTATACCTCAAGATTACTAAATAGTTTGATAATAAGCAAATAAGCGTTTAACTTAGTCAGCGAAGGGAAATCCATATATGAAGATGATTTTGAAGGAGGCACTATTCGTGCAGGAAAAGTTTGATGTAGAGTTTACGTTTATTGGTGGGGAGAAATACACATTCACAGATTATCAGTCTGGATCTTATGTTCACGTTGTCAACGAGATTAAGGCAAGTGAAAACGGCTGGTTCGGTGTAGCTGGAGAAGTTGTTAATCTTGCGAATGTGACGAATGCAAAAGTAATCGAAAAATAAGGGCAAAATGCAAGCACCTATCAAAGATAGGTGCTTTTTTTGTTGAGTGGCAACAGAGGATAGTGTGTGTATTAGACAGAGGAATACTGGTAAACAAATTTGGATAACGGAATTTTCCTGGAAATTACTATATGCGTATAATATAATCTTATAAATCAGACAATTCAAACAAAGAGAGGGAGAAAGAAATGCCAGAACAAACAAAACAAGTTGATAAAGAGGAACTAGCAGCACAGCTGCTTGAAGTCCAGGAAATAAAGCAGCCAATAAAATTTATCAGCCAACAACATCACCTTACAGTAGAACAGGCCTATGAAGTACAAGAGACTTTTGCCAAAAGAAGAGCCGAAAAAACTGGCAAGCAAAGTAATGGACATAAAATAAGTATGACAAGTCCCGCCACGCAGGCATTATTCGGAGCGAAGGAGCCAGCTTATGGAACGTTATTTGAAGATACAATACATACTGGTGATACAGAAATAGAGCTGGCTTCGATGTTATCTCCACTACTCGAGCCGGAGATTGTTTTTGTACTAAAAGAGGATTTAAGTATTGGAGCGGAAGAAGAGGAGATATTAGCGAAAAGTATCCTCTCAGCCGGTATAGAGATACCCGATTCCCGTTTCGCTGATTGGTTCCCGAAGTTCCAGCTGATGGACTTAATCTGTGATAATGGCGTGACAGGAAAAGTGGTTGTTTCTGAAAAAGGCCGAGATGATTTGGCACTAAGAGAAGTGGGAAGTATCAAGCTTACTTTAACACATGACGGAAAAGAGGTAGGTACGGGATTTGCCTCGGAAGTTATGGGAAATCCCGTCACTTCGGTAGCTTGGCTGACAGAGAAATTAGCTGAAAAGAATTTGTTCCTGAAAAAAGGAATGGTAATCAGCTCCTGTACATTCCTATCTCCAATTCCGTTAGGGAAGGGACTATACGAAGCTGATTTCAGTTTGCTAGGCAACGTGAAACTCCGTGTCTATTAATTTGTAAGAAATGTTGACAAACTATTCTGCTGCGATTATAGTTAGGAATAATTCGAAATTGATCGAAATATTTTAACAAAAGCGACGAATGGGAGTAGTAGTAGGATAGGCATAGCCATAGAGAGCTGCGGGTTGGTGAAACGCAGACTATGTCTTCCTTCGAACTCACCCTGGAGCAGCAGAACTGATAGATTTATTCTTTAGGTTTTGACGAGTGACCTTCGTTACAAGGTGAAGAGTGGGTTTTTATAAAACCAACAAGAGTGGTACCGCGGAAGTAAAGAAGCTTTCCGTCTCTTTTCCATCCTAGATGGAGATGAGACGGAAGGCTTTTTTCTTTGGAGAAATGCTAGAGAACAACAAGGAGGCAACATCATGAAGAAAGATCAACATGGATTAAAACGAACAATGACAGCACGCCATATTATGATGATGGCGTTGGGCGGGGCAATCGGTGCCGGCTTGTTCAAAGGTTCAAGCTCCGCTGTCGATATGGCTGGACCATCTGTCATCCTTGCTTATTTAATTGGAGGCATTATTCTTTTATTCGTTATGCAAGGTCTTGCCGAAATGGCAGTACAAAATAAGGAAGCAAGAACCTTCCGTGACTTAGTACAAAATAGTATCGGAAAGTTTCCGGCATTCTTCTTGGATTGGATTTATTGGAAGATGTGGGTGTTAAACATTGCGGCTGAAGCTGTAGTGGCAGCAATTTTCTTGCAATATTGGCTTCCTGATTATCCGGTATGGCTATTGACGCTGATTGTTGCGGTGCTTGTGACAGCAGTCAATCTTTTCTCGGTTAAAGCATTCGCAGAGACAGAATACTGGCTGGCATTAATCAAAATAAGTGTTATCATTCTATTCATTCTTGCTGGTGTCGTCCTGCTGCTTGTTTCATTCGGAGATCACACAGCTCCCGGATTCAGTAATTTGACAGCACATGGCGGATTTTTCCCGAATGGTGCCGGAGGTCTAGTTACAGCAATGCTTGTTGTTATTTATTCCTATGGAGGAACAGAAATCATTGGTGTGACGTTGGCTGAAACGAAAAATCCGGAAAAGGTCGTACCAAAGGCAGTCCGCAGCACGCTGACTCGGATTATCGCTTTCTATCTGTTTCCGTTCTTCATTATTGTGAGTCTTATTCCGTGGAATGAAGTGAACGGATCAGCAGTAAGTCCATTTGTGCTTGTCTTCCAGCTTATCGGAATTCCGGGAGCAGATCACGTCATGAACGCAGTCATCTTACTGGCAATCATCTCGTCCATGAATTCAGGTCTTTATGGCTCATCACGCGTGCTTTATACGCAAGCACTCGACGGCAGAATTTCGAAACGGTTCGCTTGGCTGTCAAAAAGACAAGTGCCGGTTGTCGCTATACTTGTTTGTACTTCTTTCTTATATGTAGGTGTGCTTATTTCCTTGTTTATAGGAAGCAAGACATTTGATTATTTGATGGGATCACTAGGTTACACGGTTCTATTCATTTGGCTGATTATTGCTTTTGCCCATTTGAAATCCCGGAAAGGTCGGACTGATAAGTCGACATATCATGTCAAAGCATTTCCTGTGACGACATGGTTTGCAATCCTTGCACTGTTACTGATCCTGATTGGAGTAATATGGACAACATCTGTGATCATTACAGCAGTGACTTTGGCTATCTATCTAGTAATTATCGGAGCATATTTCATAAAGAAGCGTAAAAATAGGCTATAATTCTCACCTGTAAAGTTAAGTTTTAGAAAAATTTGATTATTGCACCCCTGTTTCTGTTCAGATACTATATACTAGTATACTTATTTTGAGTCAGGGCTATACTACATGTTTCCATGCTCGAAATGAAGGAAGAGGGGAGCATAACATATGGCTGAAGAAAAGTTAGCCAGAGGATTGAAAAACAGGCATGTCCAATTGATCGCGATTGGCGGAGCGATTGGTACGGGATTATTCCTTGGTGCCGGGAAATCGATTCATCTGACTGGACCATCCATTTTATTTGCGTATTTAATTACCGGTATTTTCTGTTTTCTTATCATGCGAGCGTTAGGGGAGATTCTATTAAGTAATCTTGGATATGGATCATTCGTGGACTTTATCGGTGATTACTTTGGTGATAGGGCTGCCTTCGTTACTGGATGGACCTATTGGTTCTGCTGGATATCGATTGCGATGGCCGATTTGACTGCAGTGGGAATCTACACACAATTCTGGTTCCCGGGAGTGCCGCAGTGGATGCCGGGTCTAGTTGCACTTGTTATACTGCTCATTATGAACCTAGCGACTGTGAAACTGTTCGGTGAGATGGAATTCTGGTTTGCCTTAATTAAGATTGTTGCAATCCTGGCATTGATTGTTGTCGGTGTGTTTATGATACTCCGCGGTTTCTCGACAGATGCTGGACCATCCAGCTTTGCGAACCTTTGGGATCATGGCGGTTTCTTCCCAAATGGCATCCATGGATTTATTCTGTCATTCCAAATGGTTGTCTTCGCTTTTGTCGGAATTGAACTTGTCGGTCTGACAGCCGGAGAAACAGAGGATCCGGAAAAAGTCATTCCAAGAGCAATCAATAACATACCGATTCGGATCCTTGTATTCTATATTGGTGCGCTCATCGTTATCATGAGTATCTATCCATGGGATGCAATCAATCCTTCGGAAAGTCCGTTTGTTCAAGTATTTACAGCAGTTGGTATCGTCGCAGCTGCAGGTATCGTCAATTTTGTCGTTTTGACATCAGCAGCATCAGCTTGTAACAGTGCGGTCTTTAGTACAAGCCGTATGGTTTATAGTTTAGCTAAGGAAGACCACGCACCGCAGCCGTTCAAAAAGCTGAATTTACGTAAAGTACCGAAGAACGCATTGTTCTTCTCCATAATCGTCATATTAATTGCGGTTATTCTGAACTATATTATACCTGAAGGTGTATTTACCTTAATTACTAGCATTTCGACAGTCTGTTTTATCTTCATCTGGGGTATTACAGTTCTAGCCCACTTGAAATATCGTAAGACACGTCCAGAGCTAGCAAAGAAAAGCAAATTCAAAATGCCATTATCTCCGATATCCAACTATCTAATCCTGGCATTCCTGGCATTTGTTATCGTAGTACTAGCATTAGCTGAAGATACACGTATTGCCTTGTTTGTCACACCAGTATGGTTCATTATTTTGTTAATTGTTTATCAGGTTCGGGTAAAAGCGAAGAATAATGCAGCAAATAATTGATAAGAAAAAGCCCTCTTTTGGAGGGCTTTTTTTTGTGCAGCTGGGACATAACTAAATTCCCATTACTTAAAACCGAATGTTAATCTTGAGCGCCGCTTCGGCAGAACACTCCGCTTTCCACGGGCACGGCCTCAGCCTCCTCGTGG
>NZ_LR700945.1:47032-128766 GCF_902497585.1 Terribacillus sp. AE2B 122
TGTGGTAGATCCGCTTAACTTTTTATCTGAATATTGCAAGAGTGTATATCCTTTGAAATGCGTTGATGGGCGTTATTGTACAGCTTGAAAGCAATCGCAATAATTTCTAATTAGAACTTTTTTTATACTTGATTTAATGCTATAAGATTATTCCAACCTCGACTAATTTCCAGACAGCCTCGAATTCTCCTTTGAAGTCAATCTGTGACCAATTTTCGGCAAAGGAGGGGGCTGAAAAATAAGAAAACGCCACTAGTAACGCTTTTAGTGTGCTGTTGTTTTCAATTCTGCTTGCTTCTTTTAAGCTACTTAATAAATCTGTAAGGTGACGAGCTAAAACTGGTGGATTTCCATCAATATATGTCGTATATAACTTAAACATTTCTGGTTCACGACGATACGATTTATATTTTGATTCACTTAAAATCCAAAACCAATCATGAATGATTTCCTTCGTAGAGGAATAATTTTTAATGTCGAAAGGAAATAGTTTTGTTAGTTCATTATCAAGCCATGAAAGAGCAAGCTCTGTCCATAATTCTTCCTTTCCTGTGAAATATTTATATATTGCTGCATGACTCGTTCCTAATTCTTTGCCAACCTTTGAAAGATTAACTTTTTCCATCCCTTGTTCAGCTACCATACGGTGAGCAGTTTCTAATATAAGTTCTTTACTTAAAGTCTTCATGTATTAATTATACTACATAACTTACAGGTTACAAAAATTGACTTTTGTAACCTATTAGAGTAAGGTTTTATTTAAAGTTACAAAAAATAAAAATTGTAACCAAAAAGGAGAAAGTCTATGAAGCTTTCAAATAATACAATTATTATTACTGGCGGTACTTCAGGAATAGGTCTTGCTTATGCTAAAGAATTGTTAAAACGCGGGAATAAAGTAATTGTAATTGGTCGTAATCAAGAAACAATTGATCGGGTAATGAAAGATTGTAAAGGACTGATTGGTTTACAAGGGGACGTTTCAAGTCTTGACTCAATTCGCAGGATGGCGATATTCATTAAGGAAAACTATCCTGAAGCCAATGTTTTATTTAATTCAGCCGGAATTATGCGTTCTTTTAAATTACTTGATGAAGAAATGAAGCTTGAACAGGTGACAGCGGAAGTTGATATAAATCTTAATGGAACAATGTGGATGACCAAAGCTTTGCTGCCACAACTTTGTGAGCAAGATGAAGCAATGATCGTAACTGTCAGTTCTGGTCTATCATATATAACTTCACCTATTCATCCTGTTTACTCTGCTACGAAAGCAGGAGTTCATATGTATACTGACGCGCTCCGTATTCAGTTAAATAAGTCAGGGAAAAATATTCATGTAATGGAGTTGGTACCGCCGCTTGTTGCGGAAACAAATCTTGAATCGAATGGAACAGAAGCAGAGGGCATGCCAAGTATGTCTTTAGATACACTTGTTAAACATGGCATTAAAGGTATGGAAAAGAATAAGAAGCGTGTAGTTCCAGGTGCTTCGAAATTTCTGCGCTTTGCAGGAAAATACTTCCCTGATTTTCTGTCTAATTCAATGGCGAGAGAAGGGAAAATATAATTAATAGATTTATGATTTTGACACAGACCTTTAATATGGAGGGATTGCTATATTTGGAGACTGATTAATGTGATGTTTAACCAGTATGGAGATCTGGGCATTAGCTGCGAATTTTGATTCATGTCCTAGTTACAGATGATGCAGCAGCTCGTATGCTAGTGAATTCTTGATCAAGGGTGTGCCTAAGTAGGTACACCCTATTTTCTAATGCCTGATCATAACACTCTCGGTATGAAACCTGAAAATATGCAGCAGCTGTTCTGCCATGAAAGGAACAGGTTTATCGAACCCTTTTTGAATCCATTCAACAATCAATCCAATGATGCCATGGATGCGATACGTACAGAACAGTTCAAGGTCTATTTCTGCATCAATTTGACGAAAATAAAAAGCATAGTCTCTCCGGAAAAGGTAATGAAGCTGATCTATCATCTTTTCTTTAAAAAAATTGTCCGAAGTGCCGCCAAGCATTAGCTGGTAGAATGCTTTATTTTCCAGGAAATGATCGAACAGAACAAGGGACTCTGCTGGCAGGCTCCGAAAGTCTACCATTCCTAACTGTTCATATGGTTTTCGGAAAGCGATGGTCATTTCCTCAAGCATATCCTCAGAGAGTTCATCCAGAAGATCTTCTTTCTTTTCATAATGGGTATAGAAAGTTCCCCTGCTGACACCAGCTTCTTCGGTTATCTCAGAAATATGGATTTTATGAAGCGCTCTCTCCGCCAACAGTTTCATTAAAGCTTCTTTTAACGCGTGCTGGGTTCTTTCTACTCGTTTGTCGGGATAGGTGATGCTCACAGGTTTCTCCTCACTTTTATTGAACAGTATGGTCTGTCTTGTTCAAAATAAATTTCTATCTCTATTATCGCATATTGTCGCAGCAAATGGATTCTTCTATAGTGAAAATGTAAGCGTAGAACATAAGGGGGGAATAATCATGACATTTCCAGTTTTAGAAGGTAAAGTAGCAATCGTAACTGGTGCAGCAATGGGGATGGGTCTTGCGACAGCAAAACTATTTGCCGAAGCGAAAGCGAAAGTTGTCGTAGCAGACTTTAATGAAGAAAAAGGTAAAGCAGCAGTCGAAGAGATTGAAGCAGCTGGCGGAACTGCTTTCTTCGTAAAAGTTGATGTATCTGATTCAGCACAAGTAAAACAAATGGTAGAAGAAACAATAGCAAAGTTCGGACGTCTGGATGTTGCGATCAATAACGCAGCCCTCACACCGGATAATGCACCAGCAGCAGAATTCGATGAAGCGTACTGGAACCGTTTGATTTCGGTTGATCTAACAGGTACTGCGCTTTGTATGAAATATGAATTACAGCAAATGATTAAGCAAGGTGAAGGCGGCAGTATCGTTAACATTTCTTCTGTCAGCGGCTTCCGTCCACAGCCTAATAACATCGCATACGTTGTAGCTAAGCATGGCGTTGTAGGTATGACCAAGGTTGCAGCTCTTGAAAACGGTCCGATGAACATTCGTGTAAACACAGTCGCTCCTGGAGCAATTGATACACCGATGCTTAGAGGTTCCCTGGAAGAAACAGGTCAGACTGAAGAAGAATTTGCACCGATGCTAAGCCTTCTTGGCAGATTCGGTCAGCCGGAAGAGATTGCTCAAGCAAGCCTATGGCTAGCATCTGATCAATCTTCTTACGTGACTGGTACGACAATTCATGCTGATGCAGGTTATACAAGCAGATAACGAGTTTAGCACCCATTCCTTGAGTGGGTGCTTTTTAATTTTCATAACCTTTCTTCTTCCTACAGCTGTAAAGTAGTAAGATAATAGTAGAGGAGAACAAAGGGGACGACTTATATGGGGGAACTGCGGAGACGACTGCGTTTTGGTTTACTAGGTCAGATTGTCTTATTGGTGACAATATTGCTTATGATTAGTCTATTATTTGTAAGCACTCTAATCATAAGGAAGGTTGATGAGATAGTCGAGGAAGATGCAGGAAACACTGCGATGGTCGTCGCTAAGCTTGCTGCCAAGGATGACACAATTCTTCAGCATCTGGAGGAGAGGGATAATGACGATGCGATACAGCAGGAGTCGTTAAAGATCCAGCAAAATAGCGGTGCAGATTATGTTGTAATTGCTGATACGAATGGAATCCGAATTTCACATCCAGAACCGGAGAGAATCGGTAAACCAACCAAGACGAGCAATGACCAAGTATTAGAAGAAGGAAAGGAAGTCATATACGAAGGGTATGGTATTTCCGGCTATGCGGTTAAAGCAAAAACACCGATAAGAAATGAATCAGGTGATATCATTGGTGTAGCATCAGTCGGTTTTTTGAAGCAGAACTTAAATGATCAGATACTTTCCTATTTGCAGGAGGTAATCATCTGGTTCCTGCTCATCTTTGCTGTTGGTCTCCTTGGTGCCTATCTTGTGGCGAAACGGGTGAAAAAGCTGATTTATGGATTAGAGCCAGAAGAGATTTCCTTCTTATTTAAAGAGAAGGAGACAACACTGGCATCGATCAAAGATGCTACCATAGCCATTGATCGCAAAGGTTATATTACATCTATTAATCGTAGAGCCCAAGAGATATTTAAGCGTAAATCCGTGCTGGAGGATGCAATCGACCAGAAGAATCTGCGATCTCTTTATCAAGCAGTTTTGGCAGATGGGGAAGGAAGGTATAACAAATATACTTTTGTTGCTGGCGATATTTATATAGTAGATGCTTCTCCCATAAAAGAAGCGGAAGAAACATTGGGAGTCGTCTTTACATTACGTCCTGAAACAGAAGTGATTGACGTATCAGAGACAATTGTAAAAATGAAGCAGCAAGCAGATCAGATGCGTGCTTCTAATCATGAATTTATGAATAAGTTAAATACTTTGTACGGCTTGATTCGCTTACAAGAATATGACAAGGCACTCGTATTCATTTCAGAGGAAGTAGAGGAACAGCAAAGTGTCGTCAATTTGCTGATGGCAAGCATAAAGGAACCGATGATTGCAGCCTGCCTGCTAGGAAAATTCAATCGTGCCAAAGAGCTGAAGGTGTCATTGACGATTGATGAAGGCAGCAGCATGAACATTGACCTGCGACCGGAAGCAACAGAGAAGATTGTGACTATCATAGGAAACTTACTAGAGAATGCCTTTGAGTCCGCTTCGAAGCACCAGGGTACGGAAGGAAAGGTTTTTGTGTCTTTCACAGATCTAGGACAAGAAGTGATAGTCGATATCGAGGACAATGGCAAGCGGCTGTCTGAGAAGGAAAAACAGACAGTATTGGTGGATGGATATTCAACTAAAAAGGAAGCTGGCGATGGGCATGGTATTGGACTGACTATTGTACAGGCAGCACTGGAGAAACTGAATGGAGCTTTGTATTATGGAGATAGCGAAGCAGGAGGAACTCTCGCAACGATTGTTCTCCCGAAAGGAAGCGTGAAAAATGGACCGGATGAACGTTCTGATAGTGGAAGATAATGTAGAAGCATCAATGATATTTCAGAATTACTTGAATCAAATGGAAGGGTATCGACTAATTGGTGTTGCAGAAAATGGAGAACAAGCCAAAAGTCTGCTTCAGGCATTGAAGCCAGACGTGGTACTGCTTGATGTCTATCTTCCTGATACGAATGGTATCGATATCCTTTGGTTCATCCGCCAGAATTACCGCAAGACGGATGTAATTCTGCTGACAGCGGCGAATGATACGGAGACAGTCGGTGAGGCGATGCGTGGAGGCGTGTACAGTTATTTGATTAAACCGGTAGATGGTGATCGCTTCCAGCGTGTGCTTCAGGAATATGCTATCTATAAGAAGGAACTTCAATCTGGCAATGAAATCGGTCAGCAGCAAGTAGATGCTATCTTTCATCCTAATATACATACAGCAGAAGCAGTGGAACAGGAAGTCTATCCAAAAGGAGTAGACCGCCACACCTTGGAATCGGTACGACAGGCAATGAAGGAGCAGCAGAACAGCGAAAAGGCTGAGGAAATAGCAGCGAAGATAGGGGTAAGCCATTCTACAGTTCGCCGCTACTTGGAATATATGGTGTCGAGAAAAGAAGCGGAAGTGGAAGTCACCTATGGAACAGTCGGAAGGCCTGTCCGCAAGTATAAATACCGAGCCGAGAACTCATCCTAATAGCCGTGAGAAAAATAAAAAAAATGCACTTAACGTAAGTAAACTGTGCATTTTGTGAACACAATGTTACACTCCTTTCAATTGAAAGCGCTAACAATTAGCGCTGTTTGAAGGAGGACTTTCTTTTGTTATCTTTATTGGGCTTCTCCATGGTTGCTGTATTTATGTATTTGATAATGTCCAAAAAGCTATCGCCGCTTGTGGCGTTGACGCTTATTCCTATTCTCTTTGGTATAATTGGCGGCTTCACTTCTTCACTCGGGCCGATGATGCTGGAAGGTGTAGAAGGAATTGCGGCCACAGCTATTATGATTCTGTTTGCTATCCTTTACTTCGGAGTCATGATTGATGCAGGACTGTTCGATCCCTTGATCAATCTCATTCTGAAAGTTGTAAAAGGGGATCCGCTCAAAATTGTTGTTGGTACGTCAATTCTTTCTATGATGGTAGCACTTGATGGAGATGGTACAACAACATATATGATCACTGTTTCTGCGTTACTACCGCTCTATAAACGATTAGGAATGAATCGTTTGATTCTTGCAACAGTAGCTATGCTTTCAATGGGTGTAATGAATATCACGCCTTGGGGCGGTGCTTCTGCTATGGCTATGGCTGCTTTGAACCTGGAAGCATCTGAGCTGTTCATACCGATTATTCCTGTTATGGGAGTAGGGCTTGTTTATGCGATAACGGTAGCTTTCATCCTTGGGAGAAAGGAAAGGAAGCGTTTGGGGGTTGTGCAGCTGGATGATCAAACGCATAGAGAAATCAGTGCCGCAGAAGAGGTACCAGCTTATCGCCGTCCGAAGCTTGTTTGGGTGAACTTGCTGCTTACAATAGCGTTGCTTGTTTGCCTGATCATGGACTTCATTTCACTGACGATTTTATTCATGGTTGCTTTTGCCGTCGCTCTGATGATCAACTATCCACGTATGAGTGAGCAGCAGGAGAGAATGGCAGCACATGCGAAAAACGGATTAGCTGTCACGACGATAGTTATTGCTGCAGGTATTTTTACAGGTATCATGTCTGGTACGGAAATGATTGATGCGATGGCGAATACGCTTGTATCGATTATCCCAGAGTTCATGTCTCCTTATCTCGCAGTCATCATTGCCATTATCAGTGCGCCGTTTACTTTCTTTATGTCTAACAATGCATTCTACCTTGGCGTACTGCCGATACTTGCCGAAGCAGCACAAGCGTACGGTGTCAGCAAAGTCGAAATCGGTCGTGCGGCATTGCTCGGCCAGCCAGTTCACGTATTGAGCCCGCTAGTAGCCGCAGCCCATCTACTAATCGGTATGGTAGGCATTCAATTCGGGGAACTGCAGCGCTATGCTATGCTTTGGGCATTCGGATCAACAATTGTGATGACAATCGCGGCTTTGATATTCGGAGTTATCAGCATCGGGTGATAACCTGTGAGCGCGATAGTTGAATAGAGTGAGAACCCTCTGATAGTCTTAAGTTAAAGATAAAATAGGAGGGACTATATATGAGTAAAAAAATCGCAGTTCTAATTACAGATGAATTTGAAGATATCGAATATACAAGTCCGGTAAAAGCATACGAAGAAGCTGGTCACAGTGTTGTAAACGTGGAGTTCGAAGCTGGCAAAGAAGTTAATGGTAAGCACGGTGAGAAAGTGAAAATCGACAAAGCGATTTCCGATGTTGATGCAAGTGAATTCGATGCACTATTGATTCCAGGAGGTTTTTCTCCTGACTTGCTTCGCGGAGATGACCGTCCCGGTGAATTCGCGAAAGCTTTCGTAGAAAATGAAAAACCTGTATTCGCTATCTGCCATGGTCCACAAGTATTGATCGATACAGACTTGCTAAAAGGCAAGGATATTACGGGCTATCGCAGTGTCCGTAAAGACTTGATCAATGCTGGTGCGAATTACAAAGATGAAGAGGTAGTCGTAAGCCATAACATCGTCACAAGCAGAACACCGGATGATTTGGAAGCATTCAACCGCGAATCATTGAATCTGTTGAAATAAGAGGAAAGCGCTAGACCAAGTGGTCTAGCGCTTTTATTTATTCCTTTTCTCCAACAACAGAGAAACGTTCATTAAGATGTGCAGGTTTTTCAATTTCATCCAAGACAGCGATAGCATAGTCAGCGTAGCTGATATAGCTGTTGCCTTGTTTATTCAAAATCATGACCTCACCGCCAGTTTGGTAGCTGCCAGTCCGTTTGCCATCTGCATCGAAGAATCCACCAGGACTGATGTAGGTCCATTGGATACCTTCACTGCTTTCCAGTTCCTTCAGGTTTTCACCCATATTGGTAGCTGTCGGTAAAAAGGCAGCTGGGAAGTCAGGTGTTTCAGATACCCGAGTGGTTTTCTGTTCATCTACGAACAAGCTTCCAGCACCGCCGACAACGAGAAGACGAGTGGAAGGAGCATTCTTTAATGCTTCAATAAGAATCCGACCAGCTTCAATGTGCTGTTTTTCTTGGCCAGGAGCAGTATTGAAGGCGTTAACGATCACATCAAAGTCCTTGATATCGGATGTTTGGATATCAAATATGCCTTTTTCTAGTATGTTAATGTTCTGTTTTACTTTTGCAGCGCTGCGTACAATTGCTGTCACCTCGTGGCCGCGATCCATAGCTTCTTTTGTAATTAAGCTGCCTGCTTTACCTGTAGCTCCGATAATCCCTATTTTCATGGTAACTCCTCCTTGTGCTTATCTTGTAATTAATTTAGTTACATGTAGTATAATAAGTTACAGGTTATAACTTGTCAACACTTTCCTTTTACCCGTTTCATTTTGCGTTATACTATAGAGATAGGAATTCATTTGAAAGTGAGCTGGAAATTATGTCAATAAGCAGCCGTTTTGCTGTTGGTATCCATATACTGACACTTCTAGAGGTGAATAAAGACGAGGTGAATTCGTCTGAGTTCATTGCAGCCAGTGTCAATACGAACCCGGTCGTTATCCGTAAGATCATGGGTATGCTTAAAAAAGCGGAGCTGGTCAATGTACGCCCAGGAGTAGCAGGAGCGGAACTAGCACGTAAGCTTGATGAAATCACACTGCTTGATGTGTACAAAGCAGTGGAAGCAGTCCCGGAAAATGAACTCTTCAGTGTTCATGGAAATCCGAATCCACAATGTACGGTTGGCAGGAATATTCAAGCAGCTGTTCTTCCAATATTCGCTGGAGCACAGGCGGTCATGGAAAAAGCATTGGCGCATGTGACGATTGAGGATATTGTGCAAAGTATAGAAGAGCAAGATAAGCAGATTGAATAAAAAAAGCGCACTGCCGAGGCAGTGCGCTTACTTGTTTTATTGAGCTTTTTCAAGATCAGCAGCAGGGCCGAAGAACTCAAAATGAACTTGTTCTTTACTGATACCAGCGTGGTACAGTGTGGAAATGACGAATTCCATGAAACCAGCTGGACCACAGACATAAACATCGCTATCAGTGTTCACCATATCTTTAAGGATAGTTTCATCGATTCTCTTATCTTCATAATATGTCTGATACGTCAAATTAGGCATTCTTTCTTGAATGCTTTGGATCTGCTTAGTAAAAGCAGCAAACTCTGGAGTGCGTGCAGCTTGCAGGAAGACGACTTCCCGCTTGGAATCTTCTGCTGCAAGAGTCTCAAGCATACTCATGATTGGCGTGATACCAACACCGCCTGCGATAAAAGTAATCGGTTTGTCCGCATTTTTCTCAAGAGTGAAGACACCAGCAGGTGCACTTACTTCTAATTTGTCTCCTTCTTTTACTTGTTCGTGTAAGTAGACGGAAACCTTGCCATCCGGATCATTATCGTCTTCTTTCTTCACAGAAATACGGAACGTATCTGATGAAGGTGTCTTAGATAGACTGTATTGACGGATCATCATGTATTTTTCTCCAGGGATTGATACACGGACGGAAATATACTGACCAGGTTCGAAATCAGGCACGCGTTCAGAGTCAGCAGGTTTCAAGTAAAAGGATGTGATAACATTACTTTCTTGGACTTTCTTTTCGACAACGAAGTCTTTAAAGAATGCCCAGCCGCCTTCTTTCTTTTCATTTTCTTCATACATATTGGCTTCTACACCGATAAAAGCATCTGCGATGACGCCATAAGCTTCTTCCCATGCTTTCAGAATCTGAGGTGTCGCAGCATCTCCTAGAACCATCTTGATTGCTTTAAGCAAGTATTCGCCTACAACTGGATAATGTTCGGATTTTACACCTAAGCTGACATGCTTGTGAGAAATCTGTACGACCGTCGGCAGTATTGCCTCCAGCTTATCGATATGTACCGCAGCTGCATAGACAGCATTGGCAAGTGCAGTTTGCTGTTTGCCTCTTGCCTGGTTTGCATGGTTGAAAATGTTCAGAAGTTCAGGGTGCGCTTTAAACAATTCTTCATAAAAGACAGTAGTAATTTGAGTGCCATGCTCTTCTAGCACAGGTACAGTGCTTTTAATGATGTCGATAGTTTCTTGTGATAGCATTTTGGATTCCTTCTTTCTTTGATCTATCTCTATCATAGAACTAACAGTGGATAAAAGATATATTTTAAATACCACTTTAACAAAAGTGTCACATTCTCTTTATGCCCAATCAGTTATTCTGTTATGCTATAATCCTCAAGAAGAGGAGGATATAACCAAGATGCGATTGACGATGTATACTGACTTTTCCCTAAGAGTCCTTCTTTATTTGGGAACAAAAGAAAAAGACAAGCTGTCGACGATTCAAGAGATTGCGACAGCATATCATATATCCAAAAACCATTTGATGAAAGTAGCACATGAAATGCGCCAGGCAGGTTATATTGAAGCTGTGCGGGGGCGTTCAGGCGGTATTAAACTAGCACGTGATCCAAAAGAGATTAATATCGGAGCGGTTGTGCGGAGGATGGAAGATGATTTTCATCTCGTCGAATGCTTCAATAGAGAGAACAATACATGCCCGATTGCTTCTGTTTGCGGCTTGAGAGGAATATTAGGTAAAGCATTGCATGCATATTTGCAAGTGCTTGATGCGTATACGCTGCAGGATTTATTAGAGAATGAAGCAGATTTGCGAATGCTGCTCCGATGAACAAATTAATTTTGAACTAATATCTTTCTTAAATAAGAACAGCCTCTCCTCAAAAGGAGAGGCTGTTCTTATTTCTTATTTGAAACGATAATAGTGATACCCGTCTGTATTTTCTTGGTGAGAGGCTTTTTGTTCTTCAGACCGCTGCTGGCTGCATTCATCTGGCGGACCAATGATAATAGTCTGGTTGTTGAGCGGACGAAGTGTTTCCTGAAGCTTCGTCTTATCCAGACAATAGGTTTTAGCGAGTACTTCTGCTGGTGTCCTCGCTAAGATATCCGAACCGAAAATATATTCAGGGTATGGCGCATCGAAAATGGCCAGCAGATGTGTTTGATCTTCTACTGCTGTTTCCCAGTGCCACCAGCCTTGAGGGACATTTGCGACTTGACCGCGGGTGATGCGTATATTCTCGACCTTATTCGTAAAAGGATTAATCAGGGAAACTTGAGCTGACCCACTAATGCAGTAGACAAGTTCAGCAGCATTTTGATGGTAATGAGGTTCGACTGTTTTCCCTTTGCTCAAATAGATATCGAGAAGAGACACATTCCCAAGTGTATTCAATACATCCCGGCCGAGCCGGTTTATATAGTTCCGGTTATTCCGTGTGAATAGCCGGTTTTTATTCACATCGCTAAAATACTGGACATTACTCTTGGTGTAGTCCATGTACTCATTTTCTTTCCCCATACCTTCCCCTTCTTTCTGATGAAATGCTTCGGAGTTAGATTATGCAAGAGGCAGGCGTTTGGATTTTACAAAAAAAGGGTTCCGTATTTTTATAAATGCGTGTACGCTGATGAAGTGTGCGGACACACAAAAAACATATCTGTAAATTAAAGTATATATAACTAACTGTCGTAGTACATAAAGGGGTACCACATGAGAAAACGAGGCATAACGATCAAGCTGTTCGCTGTGACAGCTTTATTCTTCTTGGCATTTTACGCTATGATTATGATTTTTCAGCTTGTGTTCTTTGATAGCTTTTACCAGCATTATAAAACGAAAGAAGCTGCTGAGCATCTGCATGCATTGGCAGATGGCTATGAAGAGAATTCCTGGAGTGCAGAGGAGCTGACGAAGCACACGCTGTCTTATATGCAGGAGACGAAAAGTCCTTTGACGATTGTTGATGCAGAAGGATATCAGCTAGTACAAGATCCGTTCCATATTATGCTGCAAACAGAAGATGGGGATGTACTTGAAGTGGCATTATCCTTGTTTGTGACTGATTATGGTACCGACTTGGATGCGTTGAACATCAAAAAGGGAGATACGTTAGAGGTTAATGGAGAATCAGATTTGTCGGTCACTTCGGTCATTTATCCTTCTGTAATCAGTAAGGATGAGGAAAGTGTGGGTGAACATCTGGAAGAGAATGAAATAACTCTCCAAGGAAAAGTAAAAAGTGTTTCACTTCCCCAGGGTGGTATGTCAAATAGAGGGTTAGGCCTTCTTTATGATGCGCTGCTGGAATGGTTCCCGCTTGATGAAAATCTACTGAAGCAGCTTAACAATGGAGAAAGTCTACAGCTGAATTGGGTGGAACCATGGACTGGAAAGCATAATCTAGTACTGATGGATCCAATTGAGAAAGACGGCGAAATACAATATCTCTTCTCTGTCACTTCCTTACAGGAAACCAAAGATACGAATGAAGCACTGCGCGTTTTTTATCTTTATATCGGTATCGCCGGTATTTTACTCATTCTTTTGCTTTCTTTGTTTTACTCACGTCTTGTGAGCAGTCCATTGATCAAACTGAATGAGATGGCTAAAAAAATGGTACATCTGGACTTTTCATCGGTGAAGCCAATCAAGCAAAAAGATGAACTTGGCAGCCTTTCCAATAACATGCTGATTATGGCGCAGAACTTGGATGTAGCACTGGATGATTTGAAACAAGCCAACGAGAAGCTGAAGCAGGATATGGAGAAGCGCAAAAAGATGGAAAAAGCGCAGCGCGAATTCTTTGAGCATGCTTCTCATGAACTGAAGACACCGCTCAGTATCGTCAAAAGCTTTGCAGAAGGGCTACAGGATGGTATCAGCCCAGACAAGCACGATCACTATATTGACGTAATTATTGAGGAATCAGACAAGATGCAAGTACTGATCGGGGATATGCTGGATTTGGCCAAGCTTGAGAACGGAGCTATTAAGCTAAGAAAATCATCATTCCTGCTGAGTGAAATGATAGAAGATCTTTCCGATAAAATGTACTGCATGGCGAAGGATAAACAGGTTTCCATTGAAGTGATGCCGAGGAATGAGATGCCGATTACGGCAGATTATGAGTGGATGGAGCGAGTCATGCGGAATCTGCTTGTTAATGCAGTCCGTCATAGCGAAACAGATTCTGTCATTAGTATCCGTATCGAAACAGACCTGGACACTGCTCGCAGTGTGTTCATGATTGACAACAAAGGTTCTCAAATACCAGAAGAACAGCTGGATAAGATCTGGAATCGTTTTTACCGCACGGAATCCTCCAGAAGCAGATTGACAGGTGGCACAGGATTGGGACTTGCTATTGTGCAGCAAATACTCGATTTGCACCACTACAGCTATGGAGTCGAAAATACGCCAGAAGGAGTCCGTTTCATCGTGCAATTTTATCAGTAATGGGAAAAATTACTTATTTGGACACATGAAGGACATATGAGCTTGTTAATTTATGTATATCAGTTGGAAGGAAGGATTCGCGATGAGAAAGAAAGTGCTGCTTGTCGAGGATGAATTACGTATCCGGGAAGTAGTGGCGGACTATTTCAAAAAGGATGGCTGGGAAGTGCATGAAACAGATAATGGCAGCAGCGCTATTGATTGGTTTGACGCTATTTATCCCGATCTAGTCATTCTGGATATCATGATGCCGAAGATGGATGGCTTTGCTGTTACAAAAGAGGTCCGTGCAAAATCGGGTGTACCAATCATCCTGTTGACAGCCAAGTCCAGTGACGATGATAAAATCCATGGATTTGATCTCGGAGCAGATGATTATGTAACGAAGCCATTTAGTCCGAAAGTGCTGGTTGCACGGGCTAATTCTTTGATGAAGCGGGCAACCGAACATTACTTGCCGAATGGACATATGCTCAGCTTCGGTCATGCCGTGGTCAATACAAAATCACGTCAGCTGGAATTGGATAAACAGCAAGTCGAGTTGACACCGAAGGAATATGATCTCTTGCTGCTCCTGCTGCAGCATAAAAATAACGTCCTTTCACGTGAAACAATTCTGAATCATGTATGGGGCATAGATTTTGAAGGGGATAACCGCGTAGTGGACACGCATATTAAGAAGCTGCGTGCCAAACTTGTGGATGAATCTCATCATATTCGGACTGTTATCGGTACTGGATACAAATTTGAATAGAAGGCAGAGGAAAAAATGAATAAGATCAAGCAGCTGTATGCACATACAGGTGTTCGCTTTGTTGTGCATACCTGTTTCTATTTGGCAATCCTTGTCACCTTGTTCATGCTGTATGGCTTCCATACAGCCAACACAGGTAACTACATATATAACGATTTTTAATTGGAGAAGATATAACAATGAAACTTTTAACAACTATTGCACAGCATGCGGCAGGTAGCCCTGAGCAAACAGCATTCCGTAATGGAGAGGATGCAATCAGCTACAGGATGCTTTGGGAACGATCGGACAGACTGGCAGTTCTTATCCGTAACAGCTGTCAGCTTGAACGGCAGACACCAATTGTTGTGTACGGTCATATGGGAACGGATATGCCGGTATCCTTCCTCGCCTGTGTGAAGGCAGGCTACCCATACATACCTATTGATACATCCATTCCGATGGAGCGGGTGCGTCTAATCGTGGAAAAATCCGGTGCAGGCTTGGTCATCAATACAACGGATTATGACCTTGGGCTTGATAATGTGGCTGGTTTATATACAGCAGCTTTAAAGCTGGAACAAGAAGAGTGTATCAGTCAAAACTTGTGGGTGAAGGAAGATGAGGTATTCTATATCATCTACACATCCGGAAGTACAGGGAATCCAAAAGGTGTACAGGTCACAGCAGCGAACCTGCAGTCTTTTACCGATTGGATGACGAATGACTTTCCGCTCGGACAAGGAAAAGTGTTTTTGAATCAGGCACCATTTTCATTCGATTTGTCTGTAATGGATTTTTATCCAGCATTACAAAGCGGCGGTACCATCCATACGCTGATGAAAGATGTGATCAATAAGCCAAAGCTGCTTTTCGAGAATCTCCGTGGTTCTGATTTACAGATTTGGACTTCCACGCCATCCTTCGTCCAAATGTGCTTTCCGAATCCTGACTTCCACGCGGAGATGCTTCCAGAGCTTGATACCTTCCTTTTCTGTGGAGAAGTACTTCCACTGGCAGTAGCAAAAGAATTGAAGGAACGCTTCCCGGAAGCAAGGATATTCAATACATACGGACCAACAGAAGCAACAGTTGCCGTGACTTCGATTGAAGTTACAGAGGATTTACTGGCAAAAGAGGAAGCATTGCCAGTCGGCCGCCCGAAACCTGATATGCGTATTCTTGTCGTAGACGAAGCCGGTAATCCGCTCCCGGATGGAGAAAAAGGAGAGCTTATCCTCGTAGGGCCGAGCGTGACAAAAGGTTACCTTGGTGAGCCGCTGCTGACAGAAAAAGCATACGGCATTATGTGTGATATGCAAGCTTATCAAACTGGAGATGCTGGTTTTATCAAGGATGGTCTCGTATATTGTCAGGGCAGACTGGATTATCAGATCAAGCTGCATGGCTACCGGATGGAGCTTGAGGAAATCGAATTCCACTTACAGCAATCTGAGTATATTAAATCTGCCATCATCATTCCATATACGCCGAAAGAGGAAATTGAATACTTGATTGCTGCAGTCGTTCCAGAGGAACATGACTTTGAAAAGGAATATCAGCTCACAGCAGCTATTCGGAAAGACCTTGCTTTACGTCTGCCTGCTTATATGATTCCGCGTAAATTTACCTATCAGATGACTATCCCGATGACGATGAACGGGAAAGCGGATCGTAAGAAGATGAAGGAAGAGGTATTCGCATGACCCCGTATAGTTCGTTCCTTTTCTTTATTATTCTAGGCATTCTGCTCCTGCCGACGATGATTCTCGGTATCATGGGCAAGCATTTGCGTTATTACAATGTGTTCGTTTCGATTGCTGTCCTGGCCTTGATTTTTTCTGACGGAGATGAAGGATTTTATTCACTCGTCCTTTTCACCGTTCTGCAGCTGATTCTGATCAAAGGCTATATTTCGTACAGGCAGAAAAAGAATAGCAGTCTAGTATTCTATCTGATGAGTTTCCTATCGATATTGCCTTTGATCCTCTCAAAGATCCTGCCGTTCCTGGCAGTGGATAACTGGGCAAGCTTTCTCGGAATCTCGTATCTGACATTCCGGGCTGTTCAAATCATTATCGAGACGAGAGATGGATTGATCAAGAAGCAGTTATCGATTTATCAGCTGGTCAATTTCATGCTGTTTTACCCGACGATTTCTTCTGGTCCTATTGATAGATTCCGCCGTTTTCAGAAGGATGAAGAGAAGCTATGGGCGCAAGAAGAATACAAGGAGCTGCTTTATAAGGGTATCAATAAGATCTTCCTCGGCTTCCTGTATAAGTTCATTATCGGGTATGCAATCAACACCTATTTCATCATGAATCTCGAACATATAGCAGATGGCAGGTTCAGCTACCACCTGCTGTATATGTACAGCTACAGCCTGTATCTGTTCTTCGACTTTGCTGGCTATACAGCGTTTGCTGTCGGCGTCAGTTATATCATGGGTATCCGTTCGCCGGAGAACTTCAATATGCCGTTCATCAGCCGGAACATCAAGGAATTCTGGAACAGATGGCATATGTCGCTGTCGTTCTGGTTCCGAGACTATGTATTCATGCGTTTTGTCTTCTTGATGAAAAAGAAAAAATGGATACAAAACAAAATGCTCGTGTCGAATCTAGGCTATATCCTCTTATTCCTGTTGATGGGAGTATGGCATGGATTAGCGATTCAGTACATCGTCTATGGTGCTTATCATGCCCTGATGATGACAGCTTTTAATTTCTTTGAGACGTGGAACAAAAAACATAAACGCTGGCCGACCGGCAAAACCATGACAATTGTTTCGATTGTCATCACTTTCCATGTCGTCTGTTTCGGATTCTATCTGTTTTCCGGAAGACCATTTCAATAAAAGGGGAATTTACTAATGGATTTTAAAGAGAAAGTACTACAAGTTATTGCAGAAGTTTGTGAAGATGATGTTGTAAAAGAGGAGAACGATCTTGATATTTTTGAAGCAGGATTGCTGGATTCATTTGCTACAGTGGAGCTGATTGTGCAATTTGAAGAACAGCTTGGCATCAACGTACCGATTACAGAGTTCGACCGTGATACATGGAATACACCGAATGCAATTATTGATCGTCTGAATGAGCTGAAATAATGAAGAAGAAGTATCTATTCGGACCGATTATATTAGCATTGGTCCTGTTCGCTGCGCTCGTTTTTGTGCCGGCTTCCTGGCTGGCCAAACTGGTGCCAGCGGATCGTTTGGAAGAATCAGCAACGAGTCTGGAGCCGAATATGTTTCAGGGGACATACTTACAGAGTGAAATGCTTGCTGATCCGAAGTATGTTCCGATCTACGGGTCCTCCGAGCTGTCACGCTGGGACCCGTTTCATCCATCGAATTACTTCGAAGCAACTGGTGCTGACTTTACGCCTTACTTAGTAGGGAAAGGCGGTACAACATCCATCATTAATGATCTCAACTTTGCTACACATGCAGAAGAGCTGAAGGACAAGCAGATGGTCATCATCGTCTCGCCGCAGTGGTTCGTCAAGCATGGTACAGATGAGCAGCATTTTGCACCGAACTATTCCTCTTTACAGGCATACCAGCTGCCATTCAATAAAGAAATAGATGAACAGGTGAAGCGGGAATTGATGCAAAGGCTGATGTCATATGATGCGGTGAAAAATGACACGATGCTTTATGAGCTGTATGATGCGTACTTGAATGATGAGGAAATCAAGTTCAACCTATTAACCGCACCAGCTAAAGCTTACATATCAATGCTGAAGAAGAAGGACCTATATTACACACTTATCAAGGATGATCCATCGAACCGGCGTCAGTCTGATAAAGTAAAAAACAAGACTTGGGAGGAACTGCAAGCTCAAGCAGATGCGTATGGCGAAAAACGCACAAAGGATTCAAAATTTAATATCGACTATAAGGTCTATAAGCATAAAAAAAATCACATCAAAGAGATGGAAGGCAAAAACAAAGGGCATTCCTATGCGGAATCACCTGAATATGCAGATTTTCAGCTAATGCTCGATATTCTGAAAAAAGCAGATGCCAAACCGCTATTCGTCATCATACCGGTTAATGGAGAGTATTACGATTACACAGGTTTCCCGAAGCAGGGACGGGAAGACTATTATAATCGCATCAAAAAACAAATTGATGATAATGGTTTTACTTATGCCGACTATTCCGACCACGAATATGATCCGCATTTTATGCGTGATACGATTCATATTGGTTGGAAGGGCTGGGTCTACTTAGATGAGGATATAAAGAAATTCATTCAATAAAGAAGATGGTTCACCGAGCTGGTGAATCGTCTTTTTTCGTTTCTGCACTAGAATCCTCCTTAACTGGTTAGACTATGGAAAAAGAGTTAAGGAGAGATGAGGTTTGAAGAAAACGATTATTGTCTTGAGCTTTTTATTCATATGCTTCATGGTGGTCTCCTTTGTGATAGAACTGAAAAATGGAGATACGAATTCCTGGACCAAAGGCGGAGGCAGGGTGATTATGAGTGCACTGCCGCTAGGCTTGCTCTTTCTCAAGCGTAGCCCATTCCGTATACCTCATATTCTTGGATTTTACGGTCTGCTTGTTTGTACTTTCATCTTGGGTGCCATATTCCATTTTTATGATAAGTACAAGTGGTGGGATGTTACGCTTCATGTGGTAGGCAGTATGTATATTGCCTGGCTTGCCTTGGCTATCTATCGCTATAAAGTACTGCGACCAGCAGGCATCTATATTTCACGCTGGATCATCTTCCTATTTGTCTGCGGTATGGCGACAATAGGGAGTGCGATATGGGAAAGCGTCGAGTTCATCGGAGACATGACGGTGACAAGTGTCATGCAGCGGAGCGGAAATACAGATACGATGACGGATTTGATTGCTGGATTGCTCGGAGGAGTGATTTTAGGTATATATGCTTTATTTCGGAATAAGCCGCTGGAAGGGAAAGAGATACGTGGTTGAAGAGAGCTGCATTTTTTACTTGCAGCTCTTTTTTTATTGTTATTAGGTATTTGTTTTTTTACCCGTACACACTTCTCTGAAATAGGGTGAAACATATTTTTAAAAATAGCAAGGAGCCCTAATTTCACCTTTACATTATGTTGCATTTACAACATAATGATGTTTGAAGGATATATTAATAGTGAAGGTAGGTATTATTTTGGCTTCATATAAAATTATACAAGATAAAAATGATCTGGAAAAAGCAAAAGCGATACGGCTAGCTGTATTTGTAGAAGAGCAAGGAGTCGCGTTAGAGGATGAATTCGATCAGTTTGATGTGTTAGAAGACAGCTGCCAACACATCCTTGTCTATCATGAAGGAGAAGCAGTTGGAACTGGGCGTATTCGTTATGTAGATGATTATGCTAAATTGGAACGCATTTGTATGCTGGAACAGTATCGGAAGTATGGATTAGGCAGCGTTATCATTTCAAGTCTTGAAGAGATAGCGAAGCAAACAGATAAAAGGAAATATAAACTCCATGCGCAAGTCCAAGCTAAAGGATTCTATGAGAAGCTCGGTTATAAGGGCATTTCAGATGAATTCGATGAGGATGGGATTCCTCATCTTATTATGGAGAAACAGGAAAATGTGGGTTAGAGGCATACTCTTTTTTTCGGGTCTTCTCTTGATGACTCTAGGAATTGCCCTTACTATTGAAGCGGATTTGGGAACATCTCCTTTCGATGCGGTACTTGTTGGATTAGCGGATAGTGCGGGTATGACGGTGGGAATCTGGGAAATTATCCTTGCAGGTCTTTTCATTCTGGTAAATTCCCTTCTTACTCGAACAGCACCTGAATTAGCAGGGTTGCTGACTGCATTCGCAACTGGTCTTTTTCTCGATGGGTGGTTATTTCTGCTGGTAGGGATGGAACTTGAGTCGATAATCAGCCGAGCCGGTTTGTTCCTTTGTGCACAGCTTCTTCTTGCTGCAGGAACAGCTTTGTACCTGCATACAAAGTTCGCACCTATTCCGATTGATCGACTTATGCTTGTATTAATCGATAAATTACATTCAAGTGTAGCTGTCACTAAGACATTTTTGTACGCAGTCTGCCTTGTTTCTGCCTTTTTGCTTGCAGGCCCGATTGGACCGGGTACTGTACTGACTGTTTTATTAGGAGGCTTTTTGCTGCAATATGCTTTTATTGTTCTTCAGCGCCTAGGTATAATGCCAATCTATGAATCGTCTAAATCCTAACGGAAGACGATTCATTTTTTTATTTCTAATATAGCGCTTACATAGTGTTATTACTTTGTTAGAATAAAAGCAGAATGATTGCGCTGTATCATGGGCGCCAAATGAACCTGGAAAGGGGCAGTTGGGATGAAGGCTACAGATGCACAAGATTTGATGCAGTTGACAGAGCAATACGGAGCAAATAATTATCACCCGCTTCCGATCGTCATAGCGAAGGCGGAAGGAGTATGGGTAGAGGATACCGCTGGCAAGCGTTACATGGATATGCTCAGTGCCTATTCGGCAGTGAACCAAGGGCATCGCCATCCGAAAATTATCAAAGCGCTAATCGAGCAGGCACAGAAGGTTACGCTCACATCCCGTGCCTTTCATAATGATCAGCTAGGTTTATGGTATGAAAAAGTTGCATCATTAACTGGCAAGGACATGATTCTGCCGATGAACACTGGTGCTGAAGCTGTGGAGACAGCTTTTAAAGCAGCAAGGCGCTGGGGATATGATGTGAAGGGAATTTCAGATGAACAAGCAGAAGTCATTGTGTGCAGCGGAAACTTTCATGGCCGGACGATGACTGCAGTCTCACTATCCTCAGAAGCAGAATATCGCCGCGGATTCGGTCCGATGATCCCGGGAATTAAAGTTATTCCGTATGGTGATCTGGATGCTTTGAAGTCAGCCATCACGCCACACACTGCTGCCTTCATACTGGAGCCTATCCAAGGGGAAGCAGGCATTATCATCCCGCCAGAAGGGTATTTAAAAGCAGCATCGGAATTGTGTAAGGAAGAGAATGTCTTATTCATCGCTGATGAGATTCAAGTAGGGTTGGGACGTACGGGTAAGCGTTTCGCTTGTGACTGGGAAGATGTCACTCCTGACTTGTTTATCCTTGGAAAGGCCCTGGGCGGCGGAGTCTTCCCGATTTCCTGTGTGGCAGGGGATAAAGATGTCTTAGAAGTCTTCAACCCTGGCTCGCATGGTTCCACATTTGGGGGGAATCCATTAGCTTGTGCTGTTTCGATTGCAGCACTGGATGTGCTCGAAGACGAAGATCTTGCTGCCAGGTCTCAACGTCTAGGAACGTATCTCCAGGAACAGCTGCAGCAGCTAACTTCAGATAAGATCAAAGAAATCAGAGGCAGAGGATTGTTTGTCGGTATCGAATTGACGGAACCAGCAAGGCCGTACTGCGAAAAACTGAAAGAGCTTGGTGTGCTTTGCAAAGAGACACATGAGACGGTAATTCGCATTGCTCCGCCGCTGGTTATTACCGAAGATGAGCTGGAATGGGCTTTGGAACGATTGAAGCAAGTATTACAGTAAAAGACAAGGGAGAGATAACGATGAAGCTAGGAACGAGTGAATTGAATACAGCTCCGATTGCCCTTGGCTGTATGCGGATGAATGATTTGAATACGCAGGAAGCTGTAAAAGTAATTGAAGCAAGTGCTGAGGCTGGTATCAACCTATTCGATCATGCTGATATTTATGGCGCCGGAGCGTCAGAGGAAGTTTTTACTGCTGCACTTAAAGAAAGCACGATTAAGCGAGAGGATGTAATTCTACAGTCGAAATGCGGAATCCGCAAAGGGTATTTCGATTTTTCAAAGGAACATATTCAGTCCAGTGTGGATGCTATCCTCAATAGGCTGCAGACAGATTATCTCGATATCCTATTGCTGCATCGTCCGGATGCGCTGATGGAGCCAGAGGAAGTAGCGGAGGCTTTCCAGAAGCTGAAGGAAAGCGGAAAGGTAAGGTACTTTGGTGTCAGCAACCACCATCCTCATCAAATAGAGCTGTTGAAGCAATATGTAAAAGATGATCTGATTATCAATCAGCTTCAACTCAGTTTGATGCACACGCCTTTAATTGACGCTGGATTAAATGTGAACATGCAGAACAGAGAGTCAGTCGTGAGGGACAGCGGTTTACTTCCGTATAGTCAGCTTAACAAGATGACGGTACAGGCGTGGTCGCCATTCCAATTTGGTATGATAGAAGGCGTATTCGTCGACAACCCAGACTTTCCGGAAGTAAATGCAGCACTACAGGAACTGGCGGATAAGTATACCGTAAGCAAATCAGCGATTGCGATTGCCTGGATATTGCGCCATCCTGCCTCAATCCAAGCTGTTATAGGTTCTATGAATCCGGAACGAATCCAAGCTATTTGTAAGGCGCAGGATGTACGGTTGACTAGGGAAGAGTGGTACAAATTGTATCGAACAGCAGGTAATAATCTACCTTGATTAAATAATGACACAGGAGCGGATTGTCCTTTGGGCAATCTGTTTTTTAGTATGGTAATAACTAGTAGAATAAGCTTGACATGTGACACGGTGTCACATATAATCTATTTATCATCAATTGTGACACGGTGTCATATGTTTAGGCAGGAGGGAAGAAATGCCGAAGCAAACCTTTCTTTCTTTACCGGAAGATAAACAAAATACATTGATTCAATCAGCAAAAAAAGAATTTTCTCGTGTCCCCCTGCATGAAGCGTCTATAGCGAACATCATTAAAGATGCCGGAATACCTAGAGGCAGCTTTTATCAGTATTTCGAGGATAAAGAAGATCTGTATTATTATCTGCTGAATCAGGTAGCGCAGGAGAATAATAAAAAGCTGAATTCTATTCTTCAGGAAAAGAAAGGGAACTTATTCGAAGCCTTGTTAGAACAGTTCCGATATATGATTTCTTTACGTCATCATGAAGAGCATAATGACTTTCTTCGGTATGCTTTTCTGAATATGAACCATAGGAAAGAAAATACTATGGCAAACAACATATATAAAGAAAGCTTGAAGAATGAGCGCTCTCAAACACTTGAGATGGTGGATATCTCTTTTCTGAATATAGAAGATAAGCAGGAGCTATCGCATGTCATTCGAATTGTCGGAGCTATTACTTTTCATAATCTTGTGCAGGTATTCGTTCATGATCTTACGGATGAAGAAGCCATCTACAATTATGAAGCACAAATTAGTTTGATAAAAAAAGGACTGCAAAGGAAAGAGGTCGACTGATGTACAGCACTGTAATCAAAAAAAGTGATGATTTGATGAAGAAGCTAGTGGAGACACTGCAAAAGCAAGGAATCAACGCAACACTCTGCAAACGGCCGCTTTTGCAGCACTAAAAATTAAATAAAGGGAGATAGAAATTTGAACACCGATGCAACACAACCTAGAAAAGTACCATATTTGATGCTGGCGATTTTATTTGTAGGAGCATTTGTCTCCTTCTTAAATAACTCTTTACTGAATGTCGCCTTGCCATCTATCATGGTTGACTTAGATATTAAGGATTATTCAACAGTACAATGGCTTGCGACCGGTTATATGCTGGTCAGCGGTGTGCTGATTCCAGCCTCCGCATTTTTAGTTACTCGATTCTCTAACCGTATGTTGTTTATTACAGCGATGATTATCTTTACATTAGGTACTGCCTTGGCAGCATTCGCACCGAACTTCGGCCTATTGCTGACTGGGCGTATGATCCAAGCGGCGGGTTCTTCTGTAATGGGACCTTTGCTGATGAACATCATGCTCGTTAGTTTCCCACGTGAAAAACGCGGTACAGCTATGGGTATCTTCGGTTTAGTTATGATTACAGCACCAGCTATCGGACCTACTTTATCAGGGTATATCGTAGAGTATTATGATTGGCGTGTATTGTTTGAAATGATTCTTCCGTTGGCAGTAATCAGCTTGTTACTTGCTGTCTGGAAGCTTAAGAATGTGATGCAGCAAAATACAGAAGCTACACTAGATTATCTATCTATTGTGCTTTCTTCCATCGGTTTCGGTGGTTTGCTTTATGGATTCAGTTCCGCAAGCTCTGACGGCTGGACAGATCCAATCGTACTTACAACATTGATTGTCGGTGCAATTGCTTTAATTGTCTTTGTCATGCGTCAGTTGCGCATGGAGAAACCATTATTGGATTTGCGTGTTTATAAACATCCGATGTTTGCACTTTCTTCCGTTATTTCTGTCGTAAATGCTGTGGCAATGTTCTCAGGTATGATTTTGACACCAGCATACGTTCAGAATGTACGCGGAATTTCACCATTGGATTCAGGATTAATGATGCTTCCTGGTGCCATCATCATGGGTGTGATGTCACCAATTACCGGTCGTCTATTCGATAAATTCGGACCGCGTATCTTGGCAGTGGTCGGTTTAGCTATAACGGCAGTTTCTACTTATATGCTTGCACACCTACAGCTGGATTCCAGCTATGCCTATATCATCTTCATCTACACATTGCGGATGTTTGGTATGTCGATGGTAATGATGCCGATCATGACAAATGGTCTGAACCAATTGCCAACGGTTCTGAACCCGCATGGTACAGCAGTGAACAACACGGCTCAGCAAGTATCCGGTTCAATCGGTACAGCTATCTTAGTCACAATCATGAACTCTGTTACGAAAAATGAAGGTGAAAGCTTGATGGCAGGAGTGGACCCGACTACTTTAACAGAAGCATCTACTGCGCTAATGCAGCAGAAAGCACTGTTAGCGGGTATTCATGCTTCCTTCTATGTAGCACTAGCTATTAATATTGTGGCATTGGTGCTGGCACTGTTTGTAAAACGTGTGGACACTAGCAGTGATGCTGTAAGGAAAATTGAAAAACAAGATAGGAGCGGTCAGGTTAATCCTGAGCCCGCAAAATAAAAAGAATGGATCCGGTTTTACCGGGTCCATTCTTTTTTGTAGATAATATATTTCGGTTAGGTCACAGTCACTGCAAATCTCAGGTTTTTCCTTCCCTCTACACTCATTTTATCTTAAGAAAATCTTAAGAATATTTTTCCAAAAATTATATTGCTTGCCTTTTGGTAGTGGTGTACTATTTCCTTAGTACAATTTTGGAACTTATTCCTATTCGTCCACGTAAAGAATTAACAGAGAGAGAAAAGGGAGGAAACCGATGCAAACTCAAGTAAAAGAACCTCAGAATAAATTGCCGAAAGAATCATTGCGCGTCGGATTGATAGGAGACGTCATTTTTGATGTGGTAGTACTGCTGATTTTTGCTGTTCTGTTTGGACTAGATTTTCTTTTCGAATGGCCGGCTTGGATTGGAACAGTACTTTTAATTCTGTTAATCATCTCTGTACCGCTCTTAATCATTGGCTACTTAGGAACCGTTATCGACCATCGCAACTGGCGCTATGATATAGACGAGGAATATGTCCAGTTGAGACAAGGAGCATGGTTCCAAAAGGATCAGCTTATTCCAGTCACGAAAATTCAGTCTGTTGAAACGAAGCAAGGACCACTTCTGAGGAGATACAAACTTCGGGCAGTGGAGATCGAGACAATGGCTGGGGAGTACAGCATCCCGGCATTACCTGATAAAGAGGCCTATGCATTGAGGGATGAAATTGCAGCATATGCTAAGGCAAAGGAAGAGGATGACTGATGGAGAAGAGACGTTATCATCCGGCTAATATGTTGTTTGCTATTGTGAAGATAATTAGGGGCTGGATTGTGCCGCTTATAATTGTTTTCTTTTTCAACAATACAGATGGTTGGGGATCATATGCAAAGTACGGCATTCTAGGAATAATGCTGCTTTCTATTATCAGTAGTATTCTAAAATGGCTTACAGATAAATATACAGCCGATGAGCGAGCGTTTCACTTGTACAGCGGTATCTTTTCAAAATCAAGTCGAACTGTTCCGTACGAAAAAATCCAAAATGTAACGAAGCATACAAATCTCCTACATCGCTTACTTCGATTAACTGCGATTAAGTTCGAAACAGGTTCCAAGGAGAAAGCTGTAGACTTTCAAGTCCTGACGAAAGAAGAAGCCTCTCGAATAGAGCAGTTGACCAAAGGAAATGTACAGGAGCAAGCTGCTATACAGGAAATAGAGATAAGCGGAGACGATTTAGAAGAAGAGGATGCAGTATCTGAACAGACAGTTCCTCATACTGAGAAGAAAATTATCCACTTCAAACCTACAAAAAAAGAACTTATCAGAGCATCATTCACTTCGTTGAGCTTTTTGCTGGTTCCGCCGCTGTTGATATCCTTCTTGCTGAAATTCGATATTTTCTTTGACTGGAGCGAAATGCGTCAGTATTTACCACTATTGAAAGTCTGGTGGATTACGGCATTTGGGCTTATCGGAATTATTGTGGTGTCCTTGCTTGTCGGGATGTGGCGGGTTGTGCAAAAGTATGCCAACTATGAGCTGGCGTCAGATGATGAATATATTTATATCCAGACAGGGCTTTTAAGTGAATCAGCCTTTTCCATTCGGAAAGATAGGGTACAAGGCATTGAAATCACCCAGCCGGTCTTGCATCGACTGTTAGGGTTAGCGAAGGTGAAGCTGATTAGTACAGGTTCTCTGGATATTAGCGACGAGACGGAAACTATCAACTCGCTATATCCTTATTTTCCGCTGAAACAGGCAAAGATCCTGATTACCGAAATATTACCGGAGTATGAGGTACAGCTTTCGATGGAGAGACTGGAGCAGAAGGTATTGCTTTACCGCTTGCTGCAGCCGAGTATTATTTGGCTCGGCGTGACCATCACCATGTATTTCTGGCGCCCAGAGTTGCTGGGCTATGAAATAAAGTGGTGGATTGTTTCTATCGTTCTGCTTATCGTGATAGAAGGGTATCGCTATTTGGATTTTAAACATACGAGCTATCTGATTAGCGAGAAATTCTTCCAGACTAAAATGGGAGCATTAACAACAACACTGTTTGTGACAAAACGAAACAAAATGATTGAGATTGCTCGCAGTCAGAACCCGATGCAACGCTGGCTTAAGCTGGCAACAATCGAATCCGTCAATCGAGCGAAGCCGGTTCTGCATAATAAAATAAAAGATATTCCAGCAAGTGAAGCGAATCGTTTTTATGAATGGTTTCACCAACGGACAAAAGATGTCCGGAGAAGATAGGGAGAAGGGACAGCCCAATACGGGCTGTCCCTTTTTAATCAGTACACTTCACCTAGTATTTATTTGTCCTTCTCGGACCCATCTTCTTTTGCGTTATCTATCTTTTCATCAACAGTACCCTCTGTATACGTATCCTTAACTTGCTCATGAGTATCCGAAATACCCTTATCCACTGAATTTGATGATTCATTGTCTTGAGGTTTGTACATCTTTTCGGCTACCTCATTTGCAACTTCTTGCTTTGAATTATCCATCTTTTATTCCTCCTTCCATATATTCTTTAGTTTCCCGAATCGGAGGGAAAATATGTTTGGTAATTTGAATGAATAATATTCTGATCTATATAATTAATAAGTTCTGTCCTTTTGCTGGAACGTTTATCATAGGGTTATTATGGGAAACCTTGAAGTAAGAAAGCGGATAGTGCAGAAATTTGACATAAGGAAATTCTTTACTGTGTAAACGCTTTCATTGTAGAATGTATATAAGCAAGTTCTGCATCCTCAAAAAAGAAGGAGTGGACAGTAATGAAGAAAAATGAGAATAATTTTTTCGTAGGATTATTATATGGTACAGGCTTGAGTATTCCGCTTTGGGTTACGTTCTTTGCAGTAGTGAAAGGTATTTCCGAAGTGGTGTCCTAAAGCAAGAAAAGAAGCGTCAGCTGCGGCTGACGCTTTTTTTCATGTATACTTATAGAAAAAAAAGGACGTTTTAAAATGCAGGATTTCAATACAATCTATGAACTGATGGAAAATGCTTTTCCGCCTGAGGAATATCGCAGCTATGCGGAGCAAAAAGCGCTGCTTGAGAGGGAAGATTATCACATTCACATATATGAAAAACAAGATAAACTTGCGGCGTTTTGTGCGATTTATAACTTGCAGGAATTAACGTTTATTGAACATATTGCAGTCAATGAAGATTTTCGAGGCCAAGGTATGGGCAGTAAGATCATGAAAGAAGTTATAACCAGCTCAGATAAACCGATCATTCTCGAGGTGGAACCGCCAGAAAGAGAAGAAAATGCTGCCCGCCGCGTGCGATTTTATGAGAAACTAGGGTTTCACCTGCATGACTTTCCTTATGAGCAGCCGCCCTTGCGGCAGGGAGAAGCACCTCTTCCTTTGCAGCTTATGAGCTATCCATATGCTTATGAAGCAGAAGCATTCGAACGAGTCAAAGATACAATTCTCCAGAGCGTTTACGGAATATAAAAGAACGCCTGCCCGGCGTTCGTCTCGTTATCGATAATCATGCTTGTCTTTCCGATAGGCGCGAAGGGTAGATCGTAAGGCTGCATAGCTTCCAATAGCGGCATAGCCATAAAAATAGCCCATAAAAATAGCCGCAATCAGATTGTGGGGATGGCTGAAAAAGATAGATAAAATCAAACCGCTCAGTAAGGCAATCGTAGGCGTATACTTGCCGGGAAGCGGCAGCAGGTGCTTTACGATTTGCGTAAAAATAAGAACGATGGGCACACCGAGCACGGCATCCCAGAAGTTCGTCATGATCATAGGAAATTCCAACGTCCCTACCTCCTTTGTATAACGTATGCTGGGCTGTCCCAACTTATTAAGGATGGAGTTAAATTTCCTTTATGAGCTGAAAAACCGTTTAGCAAACGGCGGGGTTGGGAAACAGATTATTAAGAAAACTAGCAATATAGTAGAAGTGCATTTTTACAATTGACCTGTATATATGGGATGGTGTATAGTGAATGTACACAAGATATAGTGTAACGGAGGCCATGAATATGCAAAGATACCTATTCGAGTACAAAATCCTGCCAACTGGCGAAACAAGTGAATTCAGTCACGTTGCAGCTTCTGAGGAAGAAGCGCGCCAGTCCATTAAGGAACGTGTGGCAGATTTGGAATTCGTTGAACCAGAAGAAGTCGAAATCGGCACCTTGCTACGTACATTGGATGCAAGCAAACAATATTACGAATGTGAAGGATGCACCTGATTAAAAAGGCGACCCAGAGCTAATGCTCATGGGTCGCCTTTTTTTATAGCTTGAATACTGCAATTGATTCATTAAGCTGACGGCTTATATGCGTCAGTTCTTCTGCGGATGTTGCGATATTTGCGACAGCTTGAATTTGATCGGCAATCGAGGCTGCGATTTCTTCAACACTGGCAGCTGTTTCTTCAGATACACTGGATGCATTTTGGATGCTGTCCGTAATGTCATTCGTTTGTGCAGTGACTTGCTTGATTTCTTCGAGTAATCTGTTGCCGGCATTCTTTGTGGCTTCTGCTGCCGCCTCGATGGCTGTGAACTCAGCAGCTGTAGCAATGACAGAATGATTTAGCTGTTCTGCCTGCTGTTTATTTGATTCAATTCGAGCTACATTTTCTGCTGCTTCTTTCGTAATGGAGCTAATCATTTGCTGAATCTCTTTCGTAGCAGCATTAGACTGATCAGCAAGCTTTCGAACTTCGCTTGCAACTACAGCAAAGCCTTTGCCATGTTCTCCTGCCCGTGCTGCTTCGATACTTGCATTAAGAGCAAGTAAATTCGTTTCTTCTGTTATATTCTCTATTACATCAGTAATTCGGACAATCTGCTGCAAGTTCTTATCAAGTTCCTGCATTCCAGCTGAGATAGCTTCTACTGATTGCATCGAAGCATTATTGGCCGACGTCAAATCATGCATCATATTGCTGCCTTTTGTTGTTGCTTCACTTGTTTGAAGTGCGGCTTGGGCTATTGCATCACTTTGCGCTGTCATCATGTGGATAGAATCGTTGAATCCGCTTAGATGATATGTTGTCGTTTCCAGATCAGATGCTTGAGAGCTAGCTCCATTGGCAATATCATCTACTGCCACGCCGACTTGTTCGCTGCTTGCAGATGTTTCCTCACTGACTGCGGAGAGCTCGGAAGCTGCATCTGATACTTTATCACTGGATTGGATGATGCTTTGTACTAGTGAACGCAGTTCGCCAGACATTTTCGTGAAAGCA
Organism: Terribacillus sp. AE2B 122; assembly: GCF_902497585.1. Lineage (NCBI taxonomy): Bacteria > Bacillati > Bacillota > Bacilli > Caryophanales > Bacillaceae > Terribacillus > Terribacillus sp. AE2B 122. The sequence continues at coordinate 77,309 of NZ_LR700945.1, forward strand.
TTACTTAGAACACCAATTTCATCCTTGGTTTCTTTTAGCTCTTGTTCTCTGAAATCACCGGCAGCAAGCTGTGTAGCTGCGTCCGTCACCGCTTTTAATTGTGTCAGTTTCGGCCGGATCAAAAAATAAAAAAGAACGAGACTCAGTATGGTAAGGGCTGTTGTAACCGCAATTATAAACCATTTAACACTTTCCAGATCCTTATAGAAAAGATCCGTATAGACAGTTATACCTACCGTCCAATTCCAAGGCTGGAAATAGTTCACATAAGCCATCTTCTCCCTAACATCTCCTGATTTCTCATCGGTGTCATCGTAGCTTAGAAAGCTATCTGCATCTTCTTCATCGGTCGATTGGGCTAATAAAATCATATCTTCTCTATTTTTCTTTGTACTGTCATCCGCCGGAGGTGAGCCAATCTCCTCGGTTGGGTGAAGCACCATATTAGCTTGGTTATCGTAAGCGATAATATATCCGGCGCCGTCTTTATAATTGAAATTTGATTGCGATAAGTCATGTGCGCCGTCTTCGATAGGACCATTCAAGATATTACGTGCTTCTTCCTGTGCTTCTTCTAAGGTCATTTCACCATTTTCCACGCGCTCGTTCAACACTGTGAGCAGACTGGTGGCACTATTGGCCATATGCTGCAAATCCATCTTTCCAGCATCAATCAATTCATTCTTTGCTGTCATATAACTGATGGTACCGACAGCCGCGCCGCAGATAATCGTGATCACTGCAACGACAATCATTAACCTTGTTGCTAAGCCATGTCTCTTTTTCATGGTAATCCCCCTCTGAACATAGATCCGTTCACCTATATAATCGGTGTTTGAAAACGTTTGTGAAGTGAAAAAGAAGAAGGATATAATTTTTTTGTAAATATCATCTAAAAATTGGAAAGGAAGATGCGCAATGACGGCAATAACGCATATTGGCATGACGGTTTCCAATCTCGATGCTGCAATCAATTGGTATAAGGAGGCATTAGGCTTCCGGATCATTGCTGGACCATTCGACATGAAAACAGAAGAAGGTGACATGACCCGTGATCTTCAGGGAGAGAAAGTGAAGCACATCCGGAATGTCCATATGAGTGCATCAAATCAAGTTGGTATTGAATTATTCGAGTTTGTTGTGCCGGAAACAAGAGGAGAGGCGTCTAGAAAACCTTGGGAACCGGGAATATTCCATTTATGTGTAGTAGCAGAAGGTGGAGATGTGCATGGCATGGCAAAAAAAATAGAGAAGACAGGCGGAAAAATCATCAGCAAAATATGGACGCTGGATGAAGAAAAAGGTTATTGTCTTGTATACTGCCAGGATCCATTCGGAAATATTATTGAGGTTTATTCACACAGTACAGAACAGATTTATGCTAACCGTTAACGAATCATGGCAGTTTAGTAATGGGAAAAAGGTTATGCAGATGCACCCATGTCTGGAAAAACAAGTATGGCATCTAGACAGTCCGCACCCTTTACCGGTTTGGGTCTATCTGCTATACAGCATGTCCTCTATAATTGTGACAATATCTGATTAGTATCAGCAAAGGAGGACATGCATGTATATGAAACGACAGTTACTTATAGGGATTTTAGTTCTTTTTGGCGCATTTATTCTGCTCTATCCATCAACGAGTTTCGCCCAAAGCGGCACTGTTGATGTTGATACGACTTTAAATGTCCGGGCAGAGCCGTCCACTTCTTCCGCTATTATCGGGAGTCTTCAACCGGGCGAGACAGTCAATCTGTTGGAAGTGACAAACAGCTGGGGCAAGATTACATACAAAGGCAAAACAGGTTATGTAAGCATGACTTACATACAGACAGGTTCTGGTGCATTAGAAGGAAAGACAATTGCTATTGATGCTGGGCATGGCGGCAAGGACAGCGGTGCTGTCGCAAACGGTGTGCTCGAAAAGAATGTTGTTCTGCCTATTGCACAGAAAACAGAAGCGAAGCTCAAAGCACAAGGTGCTGATGTGATCATGACTAGATCAGGGGATACATTCATTGAGCTGGAAGATCGAGCTGCTAAGGCAAATGCAGCAGGAGCGGATGTATTTGTGAGTATTCATGCAAATGCTTCCTCGGCAACATCTGCTAGCGGCACGGAAGTCTATTATTATCCTGGGTCATCTAGCGGCCAATCACTAGCGAACAGTGTGCAAAGTGGTCTCGTGAACCAGCTTGGATCACGTAATCGTGGCATTAAGAGTGCTGATTTCAATGTTCTTCGAAACACAAGCATGCCTGCTGTACTAGCAGAGATCGGGTTCGTCACAAATGCTGCAGAAGCGGGTAAGCTGGCATCGAGTGCATATCAGGACAAAGCAGCCACTGGACTTGTGCAAGGAGTAAAAGAATACACAGAATAATCTATTTATTTATTCCGGTAAAAGGCAGCAAATCTAGTATTTGCTGCCTTTTACTTTCATTGACTTGATCAAGTAGCGTATAAAAGCTCTGATTTCCTTTAAGGAGAGGAATTGTAAAATATTTGGCAAGACTATTAGACTATTAATTGGTAACATATTCATCTATAATGGATGGCGAATCTACAAAATTCTACAAACACGGAAGGGGAAATCGTATGCTAGGAAAACATCTGACGCACCGCTCGCTGTTGGTCTTTATTATCGCACTTATAGCAGTTGTTGCTTTTATGCCGGCAACGAGTTATGCGAATAGCGGAACTATCGACGTATCAACGTCTCTGAATGTAAGAGCAGAGCCTTCTAATGATGCAGATGTAATTGGTAAACTGCAAGGCGGACAAGCAATTGAAATTAAGGAAGTCAATCATGACTGGGGCAAGATAGATTATTATGGGCAAGAAGGATACATAAGTATGGTGTTTGTCAGCGGAGCCCAAGACTCGGGTTCTGCACAAGCAGATGTGCAGCAGACTTCACAGACTGCTGACGCAACCGAAGGCTATGTCCAAGTTGCCACTTCGTTGAATGTCCGATCAACTCCGGATATGTCAGCTTCTGTAGTAGACAGTCTGTATAATGGTGATGCTGTCTCTATTCTTTCGATTGATAATAATTGGGCACAAATTGAACATAATGGAACAACGGGTTATGTGAGCATGGACTTCATTACGACAAGTGAAAATGAAGCATCTTACAGCCTGTCACCGTTAAAAGGAAAAACTATTGTAATTGATGCAGGTCATGGCGGAAAAGACAGCGGCGCAATCGGGGATTACTTTTATGAGAAGTCCGTCGTCCTGTCCATTGCATTAAAAACACAAGCACAGCTGGAGAATTTAGGCGCGAATGTAATCATGACGCGGGATGATGATACATTTGTAGCGCTGGAAGCAAGAGCAGCCATGTCAAATGCTGCGAATGCATCTATGTTCGTGAGTATTCACTTGAATGCTACTTCAGAGGAATACGTCAGCGGTACGGAAGTTTACTATTATCCGGATGGAGATACGAGTGTCCAGCTCGCTTCGAAAGTACAGGATAATCTTTCTTCTCAGCTTGGATCGATTGACCGAGGTACACAGGCAGCTGATTTTAGTGTCCTGCGTAATACCAATGCACCAGCGATCCTAGCGGAAATTGGTTATATTACCAATTCAGCAGAATCTGCTAATCTGGCAACAAGCAGCTATCAGGAAAAAGCTGCATCTGGAATTGTGCAGGGACTGGAGAATTATTATCAATAAAAAACACGAAACGATGCGGAAATTCCGCATCGTTTTTTATTTTGCCAATTCGACATCAGCAATGTAATAGGAAGACCCATCTGCTAGTTCTTTGTACATCTCAATATAGATCTGGTTTATTTCCTGGCCATCCTTATTTATGATATTGCGCCAATCCTGTCGAATTTGTCCTTTATTAGTTGAAGCTGTCTTCTTGGAATAGAGTCGATGTGCATCCGGGATGATTTCCTTTACGTAATCGGAAATGCTCCGCTCTAGCTCATGCCGGATAACTGCTTCTTTGCCTGCAGTATATGCGTATCGAAATTGCATCTGGCTGTTCGTCCTCCTAGGTATGCTCTATAAATTAGAACATTTGTTCTTGTTTATAGTATAAAGGATATGCAGTAAGTTGACTAGTGTAAATTGGCAAAATAAACCTTGATTGATTGTGACAAATTATTGAACAGCAATGATAGAAAACATTCAGTAATGTAAGCGCGCTATTTGCACCTATCCTGAATGTATAGTAAACTTTAGTTGTAAAGAAAGTAAAGAATGTAAGGAAAACTTGAAAGAAGGGCGAAATCATGGAGTTAGCAAAGCTTAGTTCAAAAGGGCAGATCACCGTTCCGAAACATATCCGGGATGTGCTCAGCGTCAAAGAAGGAGAACATGTCGCATTTGTTGAAGAAGGCGGTATCGTGTTCATGGCGAAGGCGGATCTTGATTCGATCCACGATCTGCAGGAAATACTAAGTGACAGTAAGTTCAAGGAAGTCGTCCGGAAGGCAAAACAATTGAAATAGGAGGCATCAGTATGAACATCCGTGAATCAGATTTGCCGGGTATCGGGAAAAAGTTCGAGCTTATGACGGATAATGACGATAAGGTAGTCGTTATCATCCATGACGATGGCCGTCGGGAAGTTTACCATTACGATGACGAAGATTTGGATGAAAGCATCTCCGGTGTTACTTTCACCGACTCTGAGGCAAGACAGCTCGCTTCCATCATCGGCGGCATGACGTATAAGCCGAAGGCAGTGGAAACAATTGAAGTCGCATTCGATGACCTTGTGATCGAATGGTATAAGCTTGGCCCCAATGCTCCGATCATCGGGAAGACCATTGGAGAGATCGGTATCCGCCAGAATTACAACATCAACATCATTGGAATCGTTCGCAAGAATCATTCGAAGCAGCTGAACCCTGGTGTCGATACAGCATTCAAGAGTGGAGATACTATTGTTATTTCAGGAGAGCGGGCCGATATTAAACGTGCCAACAGTGAATTATTCTTGAAAGAAAGGGGATAGGCTATGGACCATTTAGTATTTGAAGTAGGGACTGCGCTTGTTTTAATTGCAATCGCAGCCATACTTGCCAACAAGTTAAACTTCTCCATCATCCCGTTCCTCATTATCATCGGGATGCTGGTCGGACCACATGCACCTAGTTTTGGCATAATTAATCTCCAGTTTGTCCACAGTGAAGATATCATTGCATTCCTCGGACGAATTGGTGTTCTATTCCTCCTGTTCTATCTAGGGTTGGAATTCTCAATAGGGAAACTGATTAAATCAGGTAAAAATATTGTTGTAGGCGGCAGTATCTATATCGGTATCAACTTTGCCCTCGGCTTCCTGTATCCGTTTATACTCGGTTTTCCAATCAAGGAAACATTGATTATTGCAGGTGTCATAACAATCAGTTCCAGTGCGATCGTCGCAAAAGTTCTTGTAGATTTGCGTCGTACCGGTAATACGGAAACTGAATTGATTCTAGGTATCATTATGTTTGAGGACATTTTCCTCGCAGTTTATTTATCCACTGTATCAGGCTTGGTATTAGGAGACTCCAGTTCCTTGGGAGGAACAATCCTGTCCATTCTGATCGCGCTAGGTTACATGCTGTTGTTCTTCGTCATTGCACGGAAGGCAGCACCTCTTTTAAGCAAGCTTCTACGTATCTCCTCAAATGAGATATTTATCATCGTCATTTTCGCATCACTATTCTTTATCGCAGGCTTCTCGGAGACAATCCATGTAGCCGAAGCAATCGGAGCCCTCTTACTCGGACTTGTATTCTCTGAAACCGATCAAGGTGAACGGATCGAGCATATGGTTGTCCCATTCCGTGATTTCTTCGGGGCCATCTTCTTCTTCAGCTTTGGTCTGAGTATCGATCCGACTACACTGGGAGACGCTGTATGGCTTGCACTCGGAGCTGTAGCCATCACAATAATCGGTAACTTTGTTGCTGGTATGATCGCAGGCCGGCGGGCAGGTCTATCACATAAAGCGTCCACGAACATCGGTCTGACCATTGTCTCTCGTGGAGAATTTTCTATTATCATGGCCAATATAGGTTTGGCCGGAGGACTTATGGGTGTGCTGCAGCCGTTCTCAGCGTTGTATGTGCTGATTCTTGCCATACTTGGCCCATTGATGACAAAAGAATCCAAGCATATCTTTAACTTCCTTAATAAAATATTCAAATGGCAGGAAGTCAAACCGAAAAGGGTTCGTGAATCCTAATTTAAAAGGAAGGTGCACAAAGTGTGCCTTCTTTTTGTTATGACAATAAATTTACAAGTATATAGCTTGCGGCAAGCCGTATATGGCAGGTAACATATAAGGAACACTTGTCCAAAATATTCTGTCGAATCCAATTTGAAGGGAATGCTTGTATGACGAAGCTATCAATCTATAATCCGTCAGTCTCGCGGATTATAGATAATATTAATAAAGTAATCATTGGAAAAGAAGAACCAATTGTACTTAGTCTGACTGCACTCCTTGCTGGTGGTCATGTTTTACTGGAAGACGTACCGGGTGTCGGTAAAACGATGCTGGTCCGCTCCCTTGCTCGTTCAGTTGATTGTGATTTCAAACGTATCCAATTCACACCTGATTTATTGCCATCTGACGTTACAGGTGTTTCTATCTACAATCCAAAAACGCTAGAATTCGAGTTCCGTCCTGGACCTATTTTAGGGAATATCGTGCTTGCCGATGAGATTAACCGTACATCTCCAAAGACACAGTCTGCTTTGCTTGAGGCGATGGAGGAGAAGAATATTACAGTAGAGGGTAATGCACTGCCGCTAGCGGATCCTTTTTTTGTCATGGCAACACAGAATCCTGTCGACTATGAAGGTACGTATTCGCTGCCTGAAGCACAGTTAGATCGCTTCCTTCTGAAGCTGCGAATGGGATATCCGAATGCACAAGAAGAAATGCAGATGCTGGATTCTGTTGGTATGAAACATCCAATTAATCGTGTTGAGCCGGTTATGACTAAAGCAGATCTATTAAAAATGCAGGAAGCAGCAGCCAATGTGTATGTTGCTCCTCAGATACAGCAGTATATAGTAGATTTAGCGCAGATATCCCGCAGTCATCCAGATGTTTATTTAGGACTTAGCCCGCGCGGATCTATTGCCATGATGCGGGCAGCGAAGGCTTATGCTTATATCCATAATCGCGACTATTGTTTACCAGATGATGTCCAAGTTTTGGCGCCGTTTGTACTTGGCCACCGGATTTTACTCCGTTCAGAAGCACGCTACGATGGCCTGACACCTGAAAGATTGGTCCAGCGTCTGCTGGAAGCAGTGGATGTACCTGTAGAGAGGGAATCTGTACATGAAAGGTAAGTTCCGCTTCGCCTTTAGGCTCGGAGGCATCGTCTTGCTGGCTGCCATCCTATTCTGTTACAGCATGTTCCAAGGCGGTTTTGTCAGCTGGTTTCTGTTTTATGCTTTTCTTCCGATTCTGCTTTATGTGCTGCTGGTTCTGTGCTACCCGCTTGCTAGCTGGAAGGTGGATCGTACGCTTTCCAAAACATATATCAGGAGCGGTGGAGAAGTAACTGTCGAAGTCAGTTTGACCCGCCGTTTTCCCTTCCCGCTTATATATTTGGAAATGGAAGATCTTCATGACCGATCTCTGCTAAAAGTAAGCCGACCAGACGGAACCCTGCAGTTTGCCCAATCTCGTCAGCCGAAGCAGCATATTCTATTTCCTTGGTTTCGGAGGAATCTTAAAATCCAATATGTGCTGGACAGGCTTCCTCGAGGGGAGCATAGCTTCTATCAAATTCGTCTGCGTACTGGCGACCCGTTTCAGCTGGTCGAAAAAGAAGCGGTTTTTGAAGTCGTACAGAAGCTGCATGTTTATCCAGCTGAAAGGGAGATTACAGTTGGGAACCCGCAAACCGTTTTTGAAGAAGGTGCTGCTGTTGCCTATGCTCCGCGTTCAAAGCAGACTAGCGTTGTCTCTGGCATTCGGGAGTACACCCCAGGTGACCGGTTCAGCTGGATCGACTGGAAAGCGTCTGCCAGAAAACAAGATATGATGACGAAAGAATTCGAACAGGAAAAAAGTGCGGATGTACTCGTGGTTTTCGATAGAAGAGGAGCAAAGCAGACAGAAGAACTTTTTGAATATAGCGTCGTCATTGCTTTTTCTGTCTACCAGAAGCTGAAAAGCAGAAATGAGCAAGTCGGCTTCATGAGCATCGGCAATTCAGCTAAGTGGCTGCCAGCTGCAATGGGCAGTGCTCAGCTTCAGCGTGTGCAGCAGTTTTTGACTACTGTGCAGCAGGAGCGGGAACAGCCGCGGCTACACACTTTGGCAGCAGAGCTGTCCAGACAGCCTAAAGGTTCAACAGTTTATTATGTAACAACCGATATGGACAGTCGGGAGCTGGCAGTGCTCCGCAAATTAAGGCAAAGCGACTATGTATTGACCGTTTTATACATCTGTCGTCATGCAGAAGTAGGAACAAAGGAAAAGAGCCTTATACGGGAAGTTCGTCAGCTTGGTCATCATATGGATATCTTTCCGATACAGCAAACGGTCCAAACGGAGGTGCAGCAAAATGCGTGAAAAAATCGGTCAATTACAGTGGCTGCGTTATCTCATCTTTGTGTGTGGATTCCTCTTGTTTTGGGAATGGCTCCGTCCGCTTGAACAGATTAGTGATACAGGCAATTTACCCATCTTCGTAGTATTCACAGCAATCTGCTTTTTGCTGTCCGCGCTTAAACTGCGCTGGTGGGTCAGCTTTTTGCTGAAGTTTATTTTAATGGTAATAGTTCTGCAAGTATTTCTTATTCAGGAAAACTTAATATCCGGAAGCTGGTTCACGTTTATCCTAACGGAGCTTGAAAATAATCTCCAATTGCTGTTTACGGGTGATTTTGTCTCGTTGACACCATTTTTTAGAACGTTACTATTTTTGACTTTGCTCTGGCTGATGAGCTATTTGCTTTATTACTGGTTCATCGTAGTCAATCGTATTTTCTTCTTTATTATCATGACTTTCCTTTACATCGGGATTCTTGATACATTTACCCCTTACGATGGCAGCGGAGCAATTGTCCGTGTCTTTCTGATCAGCTTTTTTGCGATGGGCATTTCTACTTTTGCAAAACTATATCAAGGCAGAGAAAAACGGAAGTTTCCGAAGCAGGTGCTGCTGTGGAGCATCCCGCTACTCTCTATACTTGCTGTTTCCGCTGCAGTAGGCTATGCAGCACCGAAGCTGCCGCCGCAATGGGCTGATCCTGTGCCATTTATCCAAACGATGTCAGATAACAATAATGAAAATGAAGGGGAAGGCGGCATCCAAAAAGTAGGCTACGGAGAAAATGATTCCCGTCTTGGAGGTCCGTTTGTTCAGGACAATTCAATCGCATTCTGGGCAGCAACAGAAGCAAGCGGCTATTGGCGTGTTGACAGTAAGGATGTGTATACAGGCAAAGGCTGGGAACGTTCAAGGGAGGCAGAACCGCAAAGCTTCCAAAGCGGAGACCAGGTCGGTATTGATCTTTACACAGAAAATGTAGCCACTGAAGCGCGGGAAGCGATTGTCTATCCAAGTCAAAATCAAATACTGGATAGGCTCGTATATCCTTATGGTGTGCAGACATTTTTCAGCGGGCAGGTAGGAGCTGCTGTTGATTCTGATTTCGGTGTCGTAGAAACATTCAATCGAGCGCAATATCCAGATGAGAATTATACGATTGCCTTTGAAGAACCACAGTATAATATCGATGATCTGCGCAATGATTCTGAGCTGGATGATGACAATACCCATTATCGTTATACGCAGCTGCCTGAATATTTGCCGGAGCGTGTCCGTGAATTAGCCGAGGAGATCACTTCTTCTGCCGATACACGGTATGATAAGGCAAAGGCAGTGGAACAATATTTCAATCAGAATGGCTTCCAATACCAGACACAGGATATACCTGTACCAGAAGATGATCAGGATTATGTCGATCAGTTTCTATTTGAAAGCAAAATCGGCTATTGTGATAACTTCTCGTCTGCAATGGTTGTACTGTTACGAGCAGCGGATATTCCTGCGCGCTGGGTGAAAGGGTTCACGGCAGGACAGCCTGGGTCGAACCCAAGTGTATCTACCCCTGATGGTATGTCCTCTTATCTAATTACGAACGGAAATGCTCATTCATGGGTAGAAGTGTATTTCCCGGAAACTGGTTGGGTCCCATTTGAACCAACTCAAGGATTTACAAACCCAGCAGAGTTTACTAGCGAAGAAGATGAGACGCCAGAGACTCCGGAAGCAGAAACAGAAACGCCAGAAGAAGAAGAACAAAGCCCGGCTCCAGAGCAGCCAGAAGAGCAGCAGCAGGAAGAAGAGCAGGCGGCAGATAGTCAAACGGATAGGGCTTCCATTCATCCACTGTATTGGGTCATTCCGTCGGCAGTATTTCTTATAGCAGCACTTGCCCTGTATTTCACCCGCTACAAATGGCTGACAGCTTATTACATTCGAAAATACCGAAATGAACAATCTGAGGAGACATATGAAAAAGCCTATCATTATTTGCTGCGCCTGCTAGCACATAAGGGCTTCAAACGTCATTCCGGTCAGACGCTCAGGGAATACGCCATTACAATTGACCGGGAATTCGGCAATAAACAGATGTCTGAACTGACGAGCGAATACGAAAGAATCTTGTACCGCAACGAAAAAAGCGCACCTGCATGGATAAATGCCGTCGAATTGTGGGAAAATTTAATTAAACAAGCGGCATCTTGACCCATTTTGGGCACATTGATAGAATAAGAGGCAATAAGCACCTTCAGAAGGACGCAGTTTAGTGTTGCTGACGTTTGTGAAGGCTTGAGCCGACAACGTTACTTTTGCTGGATTCCGCCTTAAACATGGCGCGAATTCAGCTTCTGTTTTTTCAAGACGTGATAAAGGTAAAATATGGTGCATGCACCCAACCTGCTTATATCTAGAGAATAATGAAGGAGTGGACAGACTTTGGATATCGATACAGATATGATATTGGTACTGGACTTTGGAAGCCAGTACAATCAATTAATCACAAGAAGGATCCGGGAGTTCGGTGTATACAGCGAATTACATTCCCACAAACTGACAGCAGATGAGATTCGTAAGATGAACCCGAAAGGAATCATCCTTTCCGGCGGACCGCACAGTGTATATGACGAAAATAGCTTCCGTTGTGACGAAGAAATCTTCGAACTTGGAATTCCAGTATTGGGTATCTGCTATGGTATGCAGCTAATGACGCAGCATTTCGGCGGAAATGTTCAGCGTGCTGACAGCCGGGAATACGGCCGTGCGGAAATTACATTGACAAACCCATCTGTCATCTTTAAAGATTCACCGGAAAAACAGCTAGTCTGGATGAGCCATGGTGATAAAGTATTGGATCCAGCACCAGGCTTCAGCGTTGATGCGACAAGCCCGTCCACCCCAGTTGCTGCCATCAGCAACAAAGAACGTAACCTTTATGGTGTTCAGTACCACCCTGAAGTGCGCCATTCCGAGTACGGAAACCATATGCTGAAGCAGTTCGTTTTCGACGTCTGCCATGCAAAAGCGGAATGGACGATGGAAAACTTCATCGAAATGGAAACAGAAAAAATTCGTCAGCAAGTCGGCGACAAAAACGTTCTTTGCGCATTGAGCGGCGGTGTAGACTCTTCCGTAGTAGCTGCCCTTATCCACAAAGCAATCGGCGATCAGCTGACATGTATTTTTGTGGACCATGGTTTGCTTCGTAAAAACGAAGGCGCAATGGTCGAGAAGACTTTCCGTGACGAATTCAAGATCAATTTGGTTGCAGTGCATGCACAAGACCGTTTCTTGGGCAAGCTGAAAGGCGTTTCAGATCCAGAACAGAAACGTAAGATCATTGGTAATGAATTCATCTATGTATTCGATGATGAAGCATCCAAGCTTGAAAACATGGACTTCCTTGCACAAGGTACACTGTATACGGATATCGTAGAAAGCGGTACAGAAACAGCACAGACAATTAAATCTCACCATAACGTGGGCGGACTGCCAGAAGATATGCAGTTTGAATTGATCGAACCATTGAAAACATTGTTCAAAGATGAAGTACGTGAACTAGGAACTGAGCTTGGTTTGCCGGACGCGATCGTTCACCGTCAGCCATTCCCTGGGCCTGGACTAGCAATCCGTGTTATCGGTGAAATTACAGAAGAGAAGCTGGAAATCGTGCGCGAATCCGATGCGATTCTACATGAAGAGGTTGCAAAAGCAGGTCTTGAACGCGATATCTGGCAGTACTTCACTGTCCTTCCAGGATTCAAGAGCGTCGGTGTAATGGGAGATGCTCGTACGTATGACTACACACTAGGAATTCGTGCGGTAACTTCTATTGATGGTATGACCTCCGACTGGGCACGTATCCCATGGGATGTATTGGAGCGTATCTCTGTACGTTTCGTCAATGAAGTGAAACATGTAAACCGCGTCGTGTATGACGTGACGAGTAAGCCACCTGCAACAATTGAGTGGGAATAGTAAATGAAAGACGCACAATCCTTAAATAGGGTTGTGCGTCTTTTTTTGAATCATAAGTAGCACCTATGGCTGACTATATTAATTATTCTATGGCATGCTACTGTAACCTAAACGATCATATAGAGCAGTGCCTAAAAGAATAGCTAACAAATGAGGGTCTTTATATCTAAAACCACCTCTTCTATTAATAGGTCTTATTGTTTATATTTAATTGTAATATAATGATTTAAAAGGTATAATTACCCTTATAATACATAACTTAGAGGTGATGGAGTGTTTAAAAAAGTTTTACCGATCTTATTAGTGTTATTATCATTAGGTATTATAGGTGCACAAAGTACACATGTTTGGGCTGATAACAGTGAAGCTGGACCAGTAGCCTATTACCAAAGAGACTTGAAAATAAAAGTAAGTGATGGCGTACATAAGCCAGGTGAAGAAGTTAAAGTCAGTCTCACAGGTATACCCGAAGAGTATTCTTGGAATAGAGTACACCTTGATTATACGAATACAGCTTGGTATGAGAAAAATGAAGGGACACGTGTATATAATCAGAATGCTCGAACTGATGTATATTTAAAGTATAACGAGGAAACTAAAGCATTTGAAGGCAGTCTGTATCTTCCTGAGAAAGCTCTGAATGGGGAGTGGAAACTAACCAATGGTTTACTTCCTTCTATACCTTATAATGAAGCGGGATTAGATATAGAAAGTACATTTCAAGTTGAGAGTGGTTTCTCTGATATAACTGCTCCTGAGATTAAAGATTTTAGTTTCTATAATGGAACATATGAAAACGAAGATTATCAATCTGAGCCGGTTTATGTAAAAGCCGGAGAGACATTAACTGCAGTGATTGATGCCCGTGATGAAGGTTTTGGACCAAATTCGGATGTATTTATCAGTTTCAACAATATAGATAATGCTGGAGAAGTTCAAATGGTAGCGGAAAGTGTATCGCTGAAAAGTATACCAGGCACAACAAAGTTCACAGGATCAATAACCGTACCAGATAAAGTGAAAAGTGGAGAAATTGGATTAAGAGTATGGGGAGTAGAAGATGACGCCGGAAATTCCCTGTATGATCCTGATATAATACAAGATTATAAAAAAATCCTTGTTGGGGAAGCACCTGTTAAAGAGATTGAATTAGATGCTGATTATAAGCCAGAATTAACTATTGAAAATGAAATTGGCACAGTCAATGCGGATGCCGATTTTAATGCGTACATAAATAACAGCCAAAAGCATATGTCCTTCCAGTTTTCTAGCGCTGATGTAAATCAACTTAAGCTGCCGTTAACGAAAGAACAAATTCAAACATTGAAAGCCAATGGTACAGAAAGCATTACATTTGGAAGTGATAAAGTAAGCTTTACTATGCCTGTAGCTAATCTGAGTGAGAACGAGACAGAGTTCATTCTTGTTAAGAAAGGTTTGCATCAAAACTCACTAACAAACATTTTCGAATTTCAAATTGTCCAAGATGGTAAACAGCTTCATAACTTCAAGGAAAAAGTTACACTCGTGTTCCCGGGTGTAACACAAGCGAAAAATCCGGCCGTTTACTATATCGATTCAGAAGATAAATTAAGTGAAATTGATAGTAGGTATGAAGGTAGTACCGTCTACGGTTACACAGATCATTTTAGTCAATATGTAGTTTTGGAAAAACCGGTAAAAGCACCAGCAAATAAAGCGGAAATTGTCGACACAAATAATGTAGACAGCGGACTTCAACAAGGAGGAATATCAGAAAGAAACAATGCGGAACAACCGGATGATACTCCTAAAGAAGATTCAGTTCAGGAGACAAACAGCGTCGTATCTTCTGTTGTTCCAAAAGTAACAAATGAAGAAAAGCAGAGTAATGAGAGTAACAATATTGAGGGAAAGAAGCTACCAAAAACTGCTTCTAACCACTACAATCTAATAGTATTAGGCGCAATCGCTACGCTATTCGGTGCCGCAGCAATGCTTCTGCACAGAATAAAATCAACTCGAAGATAAACCATATCAGAAGGAAAATGAAGGAGGCTGTATGAACCAACTTATTGGTTCATACAGCCTCCTTTAAATTATTCAGTAAAAGTCTTCATATGTCACAATTAGATAAATTCTGACCTTCTGGATGTGTGTTCCCGTCCTGCTGGTCCTCAATCAATTGATGTATGGAAAGTAATTCATACAGATAAATGCTTTCCATTGGGAAGTATCCATCTTTCGGTGTTTCCGGCATTCTAATATTCCAAAACAGCCGGAACAGCTCGTGTAAGGGTTGCTGATTGGCTGGTCGGTCTTTGTGAATCCAGTGCAGCAGGTTTTCCTGGATTGATCCTGCTGCCAGGATGTAGCGGTGGCGTTGCTCTTTACTCCAATGCAGTTGTCTGCCGCTGTGACCTTCGTGAATCAAGTTCCAAAGATGATAGTGAATGAGAGTGAGCTGCCGGGCTTGGGTCACTTCTTTTTCCAATAATACTCTCACTTCTGAATACGGAAAATGGTAACGCATTTCTAGCTTCTGCAGCTGAATGTATTGCTCCAGTTTGAGCCGTTCTTCGGTCAGTTTTCGGAATGATTCCGTCAACACTTGTGTTGTCTGGCTTGGAGTAGTTTGTTTGATTCGAATATCAATAAAATCACGTAATAACTGGTTGGTATGGGTGATGACCAGCTCCAGTTGGGAGCGGCATTTTTTTACGTAATCAGGCGGCAGAATTAGCATATTCACAATAGTCGAAATGACAATTCCAATTACACTGCCGCCAAGCCGTGACCAAAAATCAAGCCATAAACTATCGTGCTGTACATCAATCATCGCAACAGCAGTAATGGTCGCAACAATTAGGCCAGCTTGTAGTTTAAGTTTGTAACAGACGATAATCGTCAAAAAAGCCGCTGCCGTGTAGGTCAGCGGAGAAGCTCCGAATAAATAAATCGAAAGAACAGAAAATGCTGCTCCGACCATACTGGCTGGTAAACGGATCAGACCTTTTTGTATGGATGCATGAATTGTCGGCTCTATCGTCACGATAGCTGCAATAACCGCAAAAGCCGGTGATATGTGTACAATTTCACAAATTAATGCAGTAAAAAACACAGCAATCCCTGTCTTGATGACACGGCTGCCGATGAAATATTTCTTCACTGTCTGTCAACACCTTTGATGTAGCATGTTTACATTATAAAGTGTATAAAGCTGGCAATCAATGGTTGAATGTGGAAGAGTTATAGGGCTTGGAGCATGTTTTTTGAAGAACTGGTATAACCGCCGTAAATTTCGGGTAAAAAAAGAAAATACTTGGACCGGAAATACAGGGGGTAGCCATGATTATCAATTTAATGAAACAGAATAAGGTCAATTTTAAGCGTATTTACGGTGCTTCTAGTACGATTGCCAATATTGTCCGTTTTGATTCCCGTTACGTAACGAAACATGATGTTTTCGTTTGTATCCAAGGGGATAACCATGATGGGCACGCTTTTATAGAGGATAGCATTGCACAAGGTGCTTCTATCATTGTAGGAACAAATGAAGATCTGCTGAAATCCTATTATCGCCAGTTTGAGGATTGCACCTTCCTTGTTGTAGAGGATGCCCGGCTGGCGATGGCACAGTTGGCAGTGCTGCTATCAGATGAGGCTTGGACAAAGCTTGTTACAGTTGCTGTCACCGGAACAAATGGGAAGACGACAGTAGCGGCGTATGTCCGTTCCTTGTTGAATCAGCTCCAGCTTCGGACAACGTCAATTGGAACATGCGGTATTGTTACGTCCAAAGAGAAGCTCGACTTCTTTAAAAGCACGCCTACTACGCCTGAATCTGCTGATTTGCATGCGCTTTTCAAATTGCTGGAATCGGAGGGCGAAAAAGCGGTAGTTATGGAGGCAACGTCTATTGCATTGGATCAGAAGCGTACGGCAGCCATGACATTTGATGTTGCAATTCATACAAATTTATCTCCAGAGCACTTAGAATTTCATGAAACAATGGATAATTACAGACATGCAAAATTGAAGCTATTTCAACAAGCAGAATCTGCGGTTGTGAATATAGATGATGAGGGTATGGCCAATGACATTTTGGCGATGTATCAAGGAAAGCTGCTGACATACAGCCTCAGAAAAAACAGCGGTGCAGATTTGATAGCAGGCAATTTAATCACAGATACAGAAGGAATACATTTTGACCTAGATACAGCTGAAAAAAAGTACACAATACATGCACCGATTTTTGGGGAATACAATGTAGCTAACCTGCTTTCTGCTGTAGGTACAGCTTTGCATCTTGGCTACGATATGGACGATATCGCTGAAGCCTTAAAGACAATTGAAAGCCCTGAAGGTCGTTTTGAACTGATCGAAAAGTACGGCGGAAGGAAAATTATCCTTGATTATGCGCATACACCGGTTGCACTTGACCAACTGCTGAATGCCGTGAATGCAATTCCACATAAACGTTTGATTGTAATGATTATGGGCATCGGAATCCGTGATTTTGGGAAGATGCCGAAGATGGCGCAAACGGTGGAGGGACGAGCTGATGAGATTGTCGTATCCGTTGATCATCCTGGATTTCATGATCCGAAAGATATTGTCCAGGCTGTTTGTAACGGTTTCTCTGAACAGGTACAGAATGTTTCCTCTGCAGAGACTAGAGAAGAAGCTGTACGGCTAGCACTAGAGCTCAGCGGTGAAGGAGATATTGTACTGCTTACGAGTGGGCAAATTAATGGCGCGCAATTAATAAGAGGGGAAGCTGTTCCTCATTCTGATCATGCAATTATCCATGACTTTTTTGAAACACATACTACCGAAAAAATACAATCCACAGTCAGCTGAATAAGATGGAAACGATTACTAATACTATTCTTAGGTCTAATTACCGAAAAAACATTGACGAAGCAGGCAGAATGCTTTTATAGTGAAAGAGTATTAATACTATATATTTTTCGTCTTCGTATAATTTTGGGAATATGGCCCATGAGTTTCTACCAGGTTACCGTCATTAACCTGACTACGCTGACCTCTCAATCTGAGTTACATACGCAGATGTGGTGTAGATAGGAAACGCTTCTTGCTCTTAGGGCAGAAGTGTTTTTTATTTGAAAGCTTATCCTGCCCAATCGAAGCAACAGGAGGAGTAACAAGTTATGAAACGTTTTTTCCGTTTTGATGAATTGAACACATCTTACCGAACTGAGATTATCGCCGGTATCACGACATTCCTGTCGATGGCGTACATCCTGTTCGTTAATCCTAATGTTCTGACTCTGCAAGGTGTGCCTGACAGCGCAATCCCTGGAGGCCGTATGGATGCTGGTGCAATTTTCACTGCAACAGCGATTGCTTCCGCGATTGGTACATTGATAATGGGAGTATTCGCTAAATTGCCGATTGCGCTCGCTCCTGGTATGGGATTGAATGCCTTTTTCGCTTTTACAGTTGTTCTAACTTATGGTATTCCGTGGGAAACAGCATTGGCAGGCGTTTTTGCTTCCGGTGTCATTTTCATGATTCTTTCTCTCTCGGGTTTGCGTGAGCTTTTGATTAACTCAATTCCACCGACTTTGAAATTGGCTGTCGGCGCTGGTATTGGTCTTTTCATAGCTTTCATCGGTTTAAAGAACGCTAACCTCGTTGTGATGAGTGAGGATACAGTTGTGGCTCTTGGAGATATCCATAGCGGTCCAGCACTGTTAGCTATCTTTGGTATTTTTGTGACAGCAATTCTCTTGGTAAAAGGATTCCGCGCAGCGATCTTCATTGGAATGATCATTACTGCAGTAGCTGGTATGGTTGTCGGATTGATTGATCCGCCAACGGCAGTCGGAGACGTTGTCGGAAGCGTACCAAGTCTTGCTCCTACATTCGGGGCAGCATTTGCGCATTTCGGTGATATCTTTACGATTCAAATGCTGACTGTCATCTTGACTTTCTTATTCGTGGATTTCTTTGATACAGCCGGTACATTGGTTGCAGTAGCTACCAAAGCTGGTTTGATGAAAGACGGCAAGCTTCCAAATCCAGGTCAGGCTTTACTTGCGGATTCTGGTGCTACTGTTGCAGGTGCAGTGCTTGGTACTTCAAACACAACTGCATATGTTGAATCAACAACAGGTGTAGGCGCAGGCGGAAGATCAGGATTTACAGCTGTAGTGACTGCGATTTGTTTCCTTTTGGCACTATTTTTCAGTCCGCTATTGTCTGTCATTACCAACGAAGTGACAGCGCCGGCCTTGATCGTGGTTGGTGTACTGATGTGTTCTTCCTTGAAGGAAATTGAATGGGATAAAGTAGAGTTGGCTGTACCAGCCTTCTTCACAATTCTCATGATGCCGCTCACAGGCAGTATTGCTACTGGTATTGCGGTCGGATTTATTTTCTATCCGCTTACGTTGCTTGTAAAAGGGCGTGTAAAAGAGATCCACCCAGTTATGTGGTTCTTGTTCGTCGTATTCATCTTGTACTTCATCTTTTTGGCATAAATAGTAGCCGCTCCTATTGGGGCGGCTTTTTTTATAGGAGATATATGACAGATTTGTGATCGGATTTTACCTTTATGCGTTGATTGCAACGGTGAAGGGTATAATTGTATTATACTTACGAGAGATTACAATCGTCTGTCAGCGGGCGAGGAGGAGGAGTTTCTATGAGTAACCGTTCAGTGAAGCTGGCTTGGTTCAGTTTACTGGCATATATCGCAGCCATCGTCGTCAATTATCTATCCAACGCCTTGCCGCTCGGTGGGAAGAACACCCGTCAATTATCTGATCAACTTGGCGTATTATTTCAGCCAGCAGGATATGCTTTCAGCATTTGGGGAGTCATTTATCTATTCGCTTTTATTTGGGTCATCCGCTTATTCTTGCGGTCGACACGCGAAACAGAGTGGTATGGAAGAGCCGCTGGAGCATTCATTGCAAGCTGTATCTTTAACATCGCTTGGCTTTTCAGCTTCCATTATCAATTGTTTAGTATTTCCATCATTCCGATGGTGGGACTGTTAATCTCCTTGATCATCCTTTATCAAGCCATCTCCACTTCATCTGACCGCCGGAAATTTGATTTGTTTCCGTTTTCTATCTATATCGGCTGGGTTTCCGTCGCGACAATTCTGAACGTCGGAATTCTCTTTGTATCGCTTGGGGTAGATAATATTGAAGGGTGGCTTTTGTCAGGAGAAGTTTGGACAATCATTTTGCTGATAGTCGGTGCTGTTCTGGCAATTGGCTTCATGCGTGTTTTCCGTGATAGTATCTATCCACTCGTGTTCATTTGGGCATATGTGGCTATTGCTTCTGCGAGAGCGGAGAACTTTCCGGCAATTACAGCAGTTGCCAGCATTATGGCGCTGCTCATTTTGATTGCCATACCGATTCATTTGTTTCGAAGACGAAAACGTAAGCAGTACGGCTACTGATACACATAAGCAGCAATTTTTTATTAGCAAGAAGGAGGAAGTAAGTTGTTAGAAATCCCACTCGTCATGTTATTGATTATCTTTGTCGTCAATATTGTTTATGTGAGCCTGAATACATTACGGGTGATTTGACATTGAAGGGACGGCGTTATATAGCAGCATTCGTTAGTGTTTTCGAGGTTACGATCTATACGATTGGTCTCGGCTTAGTTCTAGATAACTTGGATCAAATCCAGAACCTGATTGCCTACGCACTTGGTTTCGGGATTGGTGTTATTCTTGGTTCGAAGATAGAGGAGAAGCTTGCACTCGGCTATATTACCGTCAATGTTATCTCGTCTGACCCGAGTATCGAGTTCACGAGAAGACTTCGGGAAAAAGGGTATGGTGTCACCAGCTGGTTTGCTTATGGAATGGATGGGGACCGCCTCGCCATGCAAATTCTGACGCCTCGTAAATACGAGCTCCAGTTGTATGAGGCAATTAAGGAAGTCGATCCGAAGGCTTTTATCATTGCCTACGAGCCTCGTCAAATCTTTGGCGGTTTCTGGGTGAAAAGTGTAAAGAGGGAGCGTATCCGTAATGCCAAAAGAAAAGAAACCAGCAAAGAAACGATTTGAGCTCGGTGAGAATGAGACAATCGATGCTTGCTTGGATCGTATCAAAGCAGAGGGCTATCTGCCAGTCCGGAAAGTGGAAGAACCGGTCTTTCGGGAAACCACCGAGAATGGGGCAAAGAAGGTAGAACCGATTGGAAGAAAAGTTATTTTTGATACAAAATTACTAAAAACCGAACATTAAATATAACAATATAATCATCGTTCGATTTTTTCATTGACGATGTGTGTCAGAATTGTTATCATAAACATGCATGAAAGACACGGCTAGATTTGACAACACTACAGCGTGAGATGTGAAGCTGTGCTTTATAGATCGTACCTCATATATTTCCGGAAATACGGTCCGGAAGTCTCTACCTGCTACCGTAAATGGCGGACTATGAGGGAAGATGGACTGCATGATTATGAGCCTACGACACCGTATGCCTATTCGTCTTCTCTCAGTTAGCGGGAGAGGTGAATAGGCTTTTTTTACGGCAAAAAGAGAAAAGAGGGATTGGATGGCGGAGATTGGAATCATCATGGGAAGCATCTCTGATTGGGAGACAATGGAGCATGCGTGCAAGCTATTGGAAGAGCTGGATATTTCTTTTGAGAAAGAAGTGATTTCAGCTCATCGTACACCTGAGGATATGTTTGACTATGCAGCGAGTGCTAGAGAAAAAGGCTTGAAAGTTATCATTGCTGGAGCAGGCGGTGCAGCCCATTTGCCAGGTATGGTGGCAAGCAAGACGACGTTGCCTGTGATCGGTGTTCCAGTACAGACAAAAGCGCTTGATGGAATGGATTCTTTGCTCTCTATCGTTCAGATGCCAGGCGGTGTTCCAGTAGCTACGGTAGCAATCGGAAAAGCAGGAGCTAAAAATGCCGGCATCCTGGCGGCCCAAATTCTCGGTACTCATGACAAACAAATTGCTGAACGTCTGCTGGATTATCAACAAGGGATGAAGAAACAAGTAGCGGAAATGAGGAATCAGCTTGCGACCAAATAATATCATCACTATCGGCATTCTTGGAGGCGGGCAGCTTGGCCGCATGATGGCTATAACTGCTAAGCACATGGGATACCGAATTATTGTCCTCGATCCTACGCACGATTGTCCTGCTGCACAAGTAGCGGACTTGCATATTGAAGCAGCTTATGATGATAGGGACGCTATCCGGAAACTAGAGAGCTTAAGCGATGTTGTCACCTATGAATTCGAAAACGTCGATTTGGATGCAGCAAGACTGCTGGAGGAAAAGGGGAAACTTCCACAAGGCTCCCTTCTTTTGGAAATCAGCCGAGATCGAGCGAATGAAAAGAATCTCATGAAGGAACTGAATCTTCCCGTAGCGCCCTTTACGATAGTCACAGACGAAAAGGAACTGCTGACAGGTGTTAGAGAAATCGGTTTTCCATCGGTCGTAAAAACTTGCCGCGGCGGATACGATGGCAAAGGGCAGCTAAAACTGGAATCTAAGGATGACTTGCAAGAAGCTGCTGCATTCGTCCGGCAAAATGGACGCTGCATTGTTGAATCATGGCTTACATTCGATAAGGAGATATCGGTTGTGCTGACTAGAGGCAAGGATGGAGAAATTACTTATTTTCCGGTGGCAGAAAATGAACACCGTGATCACATCCTTTATCGGACGATTGCACCTGCAACTGTCTCTGAGAATGTGGCGGAGCAAGCGCGTACTGCTGCTGGAAAGCTGGCAGAAGCAGCCGGGGTTGTCGGTACCTTTACCGTCGAGATGTTCGTCTCAAGCGATGAGCTTTATATGAATGAAGTGGCACCGCGACCGCATAATTCCGGTCATTATACAATTGAAGCTTGTACGGTATCGCAATTCGAGCAGCATATCCGCGCCATTTGCGCACTGCCTCTTTTGCCGGTCCATTTTATCGGGGCCGCCGTTATGATAAATTTATTAGGAGAAGAGCTGGACCAGTACTGGCAGCAGCCTGACAGACCATTAGCCCACATCCATGATTACGGCAAGCAAGAAGCCAAGCCCAAAAGGAAAATGGGGCATTTCACAATGGTGGGTACGTCACGTAAGGCCTTGCTGGACGCAACCGACGCTTTTACACGATCACTAGGAGGAAACAAAGCATGATTGAACGTTATACAAGAGAAGAAATGGGCAACATTTGGACGGATGAAAATAAATACAAGGCGTGGCTTGAAGTCGAGATCTTGGCATGTGAAGCATGGAGTGATCTAGGCATCATCCCTGAATCAGATGTAAAAGCATTGCGTGAAAATGCATCCTTCGATATTAATCGTATTTTGGAAATCGAGCAGGAGACACGTCATGATGTTGTTGCTTTCACTCGCGCAGTATCCGAGACATTGGGCGAAGAACGCAAATGGGTGCATTACGGCCTGACATCCACAGATGTAGTCGACACAGCTTTATCATATCTTTTGCTGCAGGCGAACCAAATCATTCGCACAGGCATCGTCAATTTCATCGAGATTTTGGAAGCGAAAGCGAAGGAACATAAGCATACGGTCATGATGGGACGTACACATGGTGTTCATGCTGAGCCAACGACTTTCGGTTTGAAAATGGCATTATGGTATGAAGAAATGAAACGTAATCTGGAGCGTTTTGACGCTGCTGCTGATACGATCCAATACGGCAAGCTTTCCGGTGCGGTCGGTACATATGCGAATATCGATCCGTACGTGGAGAAATACGTCACTAAAAAGCTAGGCTTGAAGCCAGCACCAGTATCCACGCAAACATTGCAGCGTGACCGCCATGCACAATACATGGGCACATTGGCATTGATTGCAACTAGCATCGAGAAGTTCGCGACTGAAATCCGCGGTCTTCAAAAAACAGAAACGCGTGAAGTGGAAGAGTTCTTCGCTAAAGGCCAAAAAGGTTCTTCTGCGATGCCTCATAAACGTAATCCGATTGGATCTGAGAATATGGTCGGCATGTCCCGTCTGATCCGCGGACACATGGTCACAGCTTACGAGAACGTTGCTCTTTGGCATGAACGCGATATCTCTCATTCATCTGCCGAACGTGTCATATTGCCGGATGCGACAATCGCGCTAGATTATATGCTGAGCCGCTTCTCTAACATCGTGAAGAATTTGACGGTCTTCCCGGAAAACATGAAGCGTAATATCGATCGAACATACGGCGTTATCTTCTCCCAGCGTGTACTACTTGCGCTAATCGATAAAGGCATGAGCCGTGAGCAGGCGTATGATATCGTTCAGCCGAAAGCGATGGAAGCATGGGAAACAGAAACACAGTTCAAACAGCTTATCGAAGCAACAACAGAAATCTCTGCATTCCTTAGCCAGGAAGAAATTGATGACTGCTTCGACTATACGTACCACTTGAAGAATGTAGATCAGATTTTCCATAAGATCGGATTAGAATAATACTTTGACAAACGGGGTGGAGAACGTGAGAGGAAAATTGCTGTACGAAGGTAAAGCCAAGCAAGTGTTTCAATCAGCCGAAAATGAGCAAGAGCTCGTGCTGTCTTATAAAAATGATGCAACGGCATTTAATGGTAAGAAGAAAGCAAGCTTTGAAGGAAAAGGCCGTTACAACAATCTTATCTCGACCCATATCTTCGAGTACTTGAAAGAGCAGGGTATATCATCGCACTTTATCAAGCCGCTCAGTGAAACGGAGCAGCTAGTAAAGAAGACGACGATTGTACCACTTGAAGTAGTCGTTCGGAATGTTGCAGCAGGAAGCATTACAAGAAGGCTTGGTATACCGGAAAAGACAGTTTTCCAACCCGTTTTGACAGAGCTTTACTATAAGGATGATAGCTTGGATGATCCGATCATCAATGATGCACACGCATTACTGCTGACGGATGTGAATGAGGAGGAGCTTGCCTTCATTAAGCAAGCAGCATTGGAAGTCAACCAGCATCTGCAGACGTTCTTCGATAGAGTCGGCCTGCAGCTGGTTGATTTCAAACTAGAATTTGGCCGTGATCAAGACGGCTCCATCATTCTCTCAGATGAAATTTCCCCAGATACATGCAGGCTTTGGGATAAGGAGAATGGCGGCAAGATGGACAAGGATGTATTCCGAGAAGACCTTGGTAGCTTGATCGACGTATATGATGCAATCTTAAATCGACTGGAGGCAGCAAAATGAAAAAGGTAAAAATCTTTATCACGCTGAAAGAAGGGGTTTTAGACCCGCAAGGTAAGGCTGTTCAGGAAGCATTGCAGGCGAATGGATTCCCGGATGTAGCAGAAACTCGTGTCGGTAAGTACATCGAAATGACGCTGCCGGATGAAGCTGATGTCGCGCTGGAAGTACAGCGTATGTGTGATAAGCTTCTTGCCAACCCTGTCATGGAGGAATACAGCTATACAGTCGAGGAGGGCATACGCTCGTGAAATTTGCTGTCATCGTTTTTCCAGGCTCCAACTGTGACCGGGATATGTACCATGCGGTCAAGGACGGTTTAGGAGAAGAAGTCGATCTAGTATGGTATGAAAATGCGAATCTGGCAGACTATGATGCTATCTTGCTTCCAGGGGGATTCAGCTACGGTGATTATCTCCGCTCCGGCGCGATCGCATCTGTCTCCAATGTCCTGAACCAAATCAAGCTTAAAGCTGAAGCTGGTACACCAGTCCTTGGTGTGTGCAATGGCTTCCAGATTTTATTGGAAACAGGCTTGCTGCCAGGTGCAATGCTGCGAAATGAAAAGCTGAAGTTCATGTGCCATTATGAGACACTCGTTGTCGAAAGAGACGATACGATGTTCACAAGCGGCTATGAGAAAGGCCAGCAAATTCAAATTCCAATCGCTCACGGTGAAGGAAATTACTACTGCGACGATGCAACACTGGAAGAGTTGAAGCAAAATAATCAGATTGTTTTTACTTACAAGAACAATCCGAACGGTTCTCGGTCTGATATAGCCGGGATCGTCAATAAAGCAGGTAATGTGCTAGGTATGATGCCGCATCCGGAACGAGCTGTCGAGGATCTGCTCGGTTCAAGCGATGGACTGGCAATGTTCCAATCCGTACTACAACACTGGAGGGAAATGTATGTTACAACAAGCTGAAATCAGTCCGGAAAAAATCGAACAAGACCGTCTGTATCGGGATATGGGTTTGACAGATGAGGAATTCCAATCTGTTAAGAATATCCTTGGCAGACAGCCGAATTTTACGGAAACAGGCATTTTCTCGGTTATGTGGTCAGAGCATTGCAGCTACAAAACATCCAAGCCATTATTGCGTAAATTCCCGACGGAGGGTCCGCATGTCCTGCAAGGACCAGGTGAAGGTGCCGGAATCGTTGATATCGGGGATGACAAAGCGGTTGTGTTCAAAATCGAGAGTCATAATCACCCGTCTGCTGTCGAGCCTTACCAAGGTGCAGCTACAGGTGTCGGCGGTATCATTCGTGACGTATTCTCTATGGGAGCTCGACCAATTGCGCTGTTGAATAGTTTGCGTTTCGGCAACCTGACTACACCGCGTGTTAAATATTTGCTTGAGGAAGTTGTCCACGGTATTGCTGGATACGGAAACTGTGTCGGTGTTCCGACTGTTGGCGGCGAGATCCAGTTTGATGACAGCTACGAAGGCAACCCGCTTGTAAATGCAATGTGTGTTGGTTTGATCGACCAAAAGGATATTCAAAAAGGGATTGCTGCTGGTGTCGGTAATACCGTTATCTACGCAGGTGCTCCAACTGGCCGTGATGGTATCCATGGTGCGACGTTTGCATCAGAGGACTTAAGTGAAGAATCCGAATCAAAACGTCCTTCCGTACAGGTCGGAGATCCATTCATGGAAAAACTTTTGATCGAAGCATGCTTGGAAGTGATTCAGCATGAAGCACTTGTCGGTATCCAGGATATGGGCGCAGCTGGTTTGACATCAAGTGCAAGTGAAATGGCGAGTAAAGCTGGTATGGGTATGGAAATGAACCTTGACCTTGTTCCGCAGCGTGAACAGCATATGACACCATATGAATTGATGCTTTCCGAATCCCAGGAGCGCATGCTGCTTGTCGTGAAAAAAGGCCAAGAGCAGGGCATCATCGAAGTATTCGAAAAATACGGACTACAAGCTGTTGCTGTAGGTACTGTAACGGATGATAAGCAATTCCGTCTTTTGCATCACGGTGAAGTTGCAGCAGAAATTCCAGTTGATAGCCTAGCAGAAGATGCACCGGTATATTATAAAGAATCAAAGGTACCTGACTATTACACAGAATTCCAAACTATAGATTATACTCCAGCTGTCATGAACCATGCAGCGACGCTGAAGCAGCTTTTGCAGCAGCCGACAATTGCCAGCAAGGAATATGTTTATGATCAATATGATTCCATGGTTGGTGCAAGTACAGTAGTCGCACCTGGAAGTGATGCTGCAATCGTGCGTGTACGAGGAACAGAGAAAGCAATAGCGATGACGACAGATTGTAACTCCCGCTATATCTACTTGGATCCAGAAACCGGCGGCAAAATTGCCGTGGCTGAAGCAGCTCGAAATATCATCAGCTCTGGTGCGAAGCCGCTTGCACTGACAGACGGCTTGAACTTCGGAAACCCGGATAAACCAGAGAATTTCTGGCAAATGGAAAAAAGCGTCGATGGTATGAGCGCCGCATGTCTAGCTTTGGAAACGCCAGTTATCAGTGGTAACGTATCGCTTTACAATGAATCCAACCAGCAAGCGATTTTCCCGACACCGATTGTCGGAATGGTTGGCTTGGTAGAGAAATTGGCACATGTAACGACAAGCGAATTCAAACAAGCTGGCGATGCTATTTATTTACTAGGTGAAACGAAGGCTGAATTCGGCGGAAGCGAGCTGCAGAATGTGCTCGAAGGACGTTATTACGGCAAAGCGCCTGCTATCGATCTAGATGTGGAAGCAAGCAATCAACAAGCAGTGCTAGCCAGCATCCAGCAAGGGTTCGTAGCGTCTGCGCATGACCTTGCAGAAGGCGGACTTGGTGTTGCATTGGCGGAAAGCCTGTTTGGTACAGAGCTTGGCGCTAAAGTAACAATCGACGGTGATGTGACGGCTGCGCTTTTCAGTGAATCACAGTCACGCTTTCTTTTGACAGTTTCTTCAGAAAACCAGGCAGCTTTTGAACAGGCAGTCCCAGGAGCGAAGCAAATTGGTTTGGTTACAGAAGAAGCAGAGCTTGCTGTAGAACAAGACGGGCAATCTATCATCTCAGAAGCAGTACCAACACTCGAGGCACTTTGGAAAGGAGCTATCCCATGCTTGCTGAAATCAAAGGCTTGAATGAGGAATGCGGCGTCTTTGCGATTTGGGGACATGAGAAAGCGGCAGAAGTAACGTACTATGGCCTTCATGCCCTGCAGCACCGCGGGCAGGAGGGAGCAGGTATTGTCACGACTGATCGGGAAAACCTTCATTTGCATAAAGGAATCGGCCTGATTAATGATGTATTTTCGGAAGGACAATTCAACAAGCTGAACGGCGATGCTGCTATCGGTCATGTCCGCTATGCTACTGCTGGCGGAGGAGGCTATGAGAACGTACAGCCATTGCTGTTCCGCTCCCAGAAAGATAGTCTGGCAATCGCGCATAATGGAAACCTCGTCAATGCATACGGACTGAAACAGCAGCTGGAAGCACAGGGAAGCATTTTGCAAACATCCTCTGATACAGAAGTGATCGCCCACTTGATCAAACGGAGCGGGCAGATAGAATTGGAAGATGCAATCAAATCAGCCCTCAGCATGGTCAAGGGCGCGTATAGCCTTACAATCCTTACCGAAACACAGCTCTTTGTGGCAGTCGATCCGAAGGGATTGCGTCCGTTGTCACTTGGTCGTCTTGGTGACGCTTGGGTAGTTTCCTCTGAAACGTGTGCTTTTGATGTAACAGGCGCGGAATATGTACGTGAAGTGGAGCCAGGCGAATTGATAACGATCAGCGATGCAGGTCTTCATACGCAGCGTTTTTCTTCCACTCTTGAAAGATCGCTTTGTTCCATGGAGTATGTGTACTTCTCCCGTCCAGATTCTAATTTGAACGGCCAGAATGTTCATGCTTCCCGTAAAAAAACAGGTAAAATGCTCGCACAGGAAGCTCCAATTGAAGCGGATGTTGTAACAGGTGTACCTGATTCAAGTATTTCTGCCGCTATCGGATTTTCCGAGGCTTCTGGCATTCCATACGAGCTTGGTTTGATTAAAAACCGTTATGTCGGCCGTACTTTTATCCAGCCTTCACAGGAGCTTCGTGAACAAGGCGTCAAAATGAAGCTTTCGGCTGTACGCGGGATTGTCGAAGGTAAACGCGTAGTTATGGTCGATGATTCAATCGTGCGGGGGACGACAAGCAAACGGATCGTCAGGATGCTGAAAGAAGCGGGTGCAACAGAAGTGCACGTGCGCATCGCTTCCCCTCCGATTCAAAATCCATGCTTCTACGGTATTGATACATCGACAACATCTGAGCTCATTGCTGCTAACCACAGTATTGAGGAGATGCGCGAGCTGATTGAAGCAGATTCCCTGTCTTTTTTGACTGTCGAAGGTCTGGAAGATTGCATCGTCGGAGACAACGACACGATGACACATGGTATTTGCAAAGCATGCTTTACAGGAAACTATCCAACTGAAATCTATCCGGATACAGTACTTCCGGCGTATAAATGTTAGGAGGGCAAGCATGAGCGAACTTTACAAACAAGCCGGCGTGGATGTCGAAGCAGGCTATCGCGCAGTGGATTTAATGAAAAAACATATCAACCGTACGAACCGTCCGGAAGTGATCGGCGGTGTCGGCGCGTTTGCCGGACTGTTCGACTTGTCGTCTTTCTCTTATAAAGAACCGGTGCTTGTTTCCGGAACGGATGGAGTTGGGACGAAGCTGAAGCTTGCTATTGATATGGATCAGCATGATACAGTCGGAATTGACCTTGTCGCTATGTGTGTGAATGATATCATCGCTCAAGGCGCACAAGCGTTGTTCTTCCTTGATTACATTGCCTGCGGCAAAAATGAACCGGAGAAGATCGAGCAGATCGTGAAAGGTATTGCTGATGGCTGTGTCGAAGCAGGTGCGGCGTTGATAGGGGGCGAGACAGCTGAAATGCCAGGTATGTACGGAGCAGAAGAATATGATTTAGCTGGATTTGTCGTTGGTATCGGAGAAAAGTCAAAGCTAATTAGCGGTGCAGATGTTAAAGCAGGAGATAGCATTATCGGTATTGCTTCAAGTGGCCTGCATTCCAATGGCTTCTCCCTCGTGCGACGTCTGATCGATCAGCATGGACTGAGCCTGGACGAGGTGTACGCACCATTTGATCGTCCTTTAGGAGAAATCTTGCTTGAGCCGACCAAAATTTACTCGAAAGCAGTGCGTGCTGTCCAAGAGAAAATCGATATTCATGGTATCTCTCATATTACTGGCGGCGGCTTCCATGAGAACCTGCCGCGCGCAGTGCCCGAGGATCTAGGTGTTCGCATTCAGACTGGAAGCTGGGAGCTGCCGGCTGTCTATGAATTCCTAATGGAAAAAGCACAGCTAGTCTTCGAGGATATGCTCGGTGTCTTCAATACAGGAATCGGCATGGCACTAATCGTATCTCAGGAAGAAGCGGCAGAGACGATGACAATCCTGCAAGAAGCAGGCGAGAGAGCCTGGATCATTGGTGAAGTAACGGATAAGACAGGCGTGGAGTTTACCGCATGATTTCAGCTGCTATTTTTGCATCCGGCAGCGGCAGCAACGCAGAAGCGATTGTGCAGGCTTCGGAATTACCTTGCACAATCCAGTTGCTTGTTTGTGATAAACCGGAAGCACCTGTTATAAGCAAAGCAAAAGGGTGGGACGCAGAGGTATTTGTCTGTGACCCGAAAACCTTTGAAGATAAACAAGCCTATGAACAAGCTATTCTTACTAAGCTGCAGGAGAAACAGATAGAATGGATTTTTCTGGCAGGTTATATGCGTTTGATAGGGCCGACACTGCTCGAAGCATATCCAGAGCGGATCCTGAACATCCATCCATCGCTCCTGCCTGCATTTGCCGGCAAGGATGCTATTGGGCAGGCTTTGTCAGCAGGTGTGAAAGTGAGCGGCGTGACGATCCATTTCGTTGACGCTGGAATGGATACGGGAAACATCATTGCCCAAGAAGCAGTTCCAGTACTGGAAGAAGATACACATCACACATTGCATCAACGAATCCAAGCAATTGAGCACCGTCTTTATCCGGAAACGATTTCGTACATACTCAAAGAACGCGATAGAAAGGAATGACTATAATGCCACGTGCGTTAATCAGCGTATCAGATAAAACAGGAATCATCCCATTTGCTAAAGGTTTAGCAGAATTGAATTATGACATCATTTCGACTGGAGGCACTCTGAAACAGCTGCAGGAAGAAGGTATTCCAGCTGTAGCAGTGTCTGACGTGACGAAATTTGATGAAATTATGGACGGACGTGTGAAAACTCTGCATCCAGCCATTCACGGTGGTTTGTTAGCTAGAAGAGATGATGAAAGCCATATGCAGCAGCTGAAAGAGCGTGACATAACGCCAATCGACTTGGTCGTGGTAAATCTCTATCCGTTTAAAAATACAATTGAAAAACCAGGCGTTACGGAAGCGGATGCAATTGAAAATATCGACATCGGCGGACCGACAATGCTTCGTTCTGCAGCTAAAAACTTTGCAGGTGTCACTGTTCTAGTTGATCCAGAAGATTACGACGCAACTTTATCTGCTTTACAACAGGGTGAGCTTTCTTATGAAGCGAAACGCCGCTTAGCAGGTAAGGTATTCCGCCATACAGCAAACTATGATGCGATGATAGCAAGTTATTTTGCCGAATTGAACGAAGAGCATGATACGGAAACATTGACGCTCACATATGAAAAAGTTCAATCCTTGCGTTATGGAGAAAACCCGCATCAGGCAGCAGCATTCTATAAGGATCCAATCGTCAAAGGAGCTTCCGTTGCAAATGCGAAACAGCTTCATGGTAAGGAGCTTTCTTACAACAACATCCAGGATGCCAATGCGGCACTTGAAATCGTCATGGAATTCCAAGAGCCTGCCGCAGTAGCAGTCAAACATATGAACCCTTGCGGCGTTGGTATCGGAGAAACTATTTCGAATGCTTTCCGAAAAGCATTCGAAGCAGATCCGACATCTATTTTTGGCGGCATTGTTGCTTTGAATGGTGAAGTCGACAAAGATACGGCATTGCAACTGAAGGAAATCTTCCTTGAGATTGTCATTGCGCCGAGCTTCACAGAAGAAGCATTGGCTTTATTGACAGAGAAGAAAAACATCCGTCTATTGGAGCTTGCAGCAGATGCAATTCAGCAGCCGAAAAAGGTCGTTAGCGTAATCGGTGGTTTGCTTGTGCAGGATTATGATGCAGGTGCTATTACGGAAGCAGAACTTACTGTAGCGACTGATCGTAAGCCGACAGAGGAAGAAATGAAAAATCTTCTCTTCGCTTGGAAAGTTGTGAAGCATGTTAAATCCAATGCCATCGTTGTGGCAAAAGATGATCAGACAATCGGTGTCGGTGCTGGTCAAATGAATAGAGTTGGAGCAGCTAAAATCGCCTTGGAACAAGCTGGTGAAAAAGCTACAGGAGCGGTTCTTGCATCGGATGCCTTCTTCCCGATGCCAGACACAGTAGAAGCAGCTATTAAAGCTGGCGTTACAGCTATCATCCAGCCAGGCGGATCTAAACGAGACGAAGATTCTGTAGCTGTATGTAATGCACACAACATTGCCATGGTCTACACAGATCTGCGCCACTTTAAGCACTAATTGTCAGGGGGAGACGTTGTGAAAGTTCTTGTGATAGGCAGCGGCGGCCGCGAGCATAGTATCGTCGCAAAGCTAGCTTTAAGTACCGAGATAACGGCATTGTACGCAGCACCAGGTAATGGCGGTATAGCCGATTTGGCAACTTGTGTGCCAATTGATGTAACAGCTGTAGATGACCTTGTCCATTTTGCAAAGGAAGAACAAATCGACTGGACGTTTGTCGGTCCGGAAATTCCTTTGCTTGCAGGTGTCGTCAATGCTTTTCAGCAGGAAAACCTAAACGTATTCGGACCTACGAAGGAAGCTGCTTTGATTGAAGGAAGCAAGGATTACGCTAAAAGCTTTATGCGTGTACATGCTATCCCGACTGCTGCAAGTGAGACTTTTTCTGACGCAGAGAAAGCAAAGGATTATATTGCGACAAAAGGTGCGCCAATTGTTGTGAAAGCAGATGGTCTTGCTGCAGGTAAAGGCGTTGTCGTTGCCAACACAGTTGAGGAAGCAAATGAAGCTGTAGAAAGCATGCTGGTCGATAACCAGTTCGGCCAAGCGGGAAGCCTTGTTATTATTGAGGATTTCCTTGACGGTAAGGAATTTTCACTTATGGCTTTCGTGAATGGTAAAGATGTTTATCCGCTAGTGCCTGCTCGTGATCATAAGCGCGTTTACGATAATGACCAAGGACCGAATACAGGCGGCATGGGTGCCTATGCTCCGATCCCTGATCTGCAGCAAAGTGTGATTGATGAAGCAATCGAACGAATTCTGAAGCCTGCTGCTGCTGGACTTGTAAAAGAAGACCGTTCCTTTACTGGTGTTTTGTACGCAGGACTTATTGAAACAACAGACGGACCGAAAGTAATTGAATTCAATGCCCGTTTCGGAGATCCTGAAACACAGGTCATTTTACCATTGTTGGAAAATGATTTGCTGCAAGTAATGCGGGATGTTACTGCTGGTAACAATCCTCAGCTGACGTGGAAGGATGCTTATGCTACAGGTACTGTTATTGCTGCAAGTGGCTATCCAGGAAGCTATGACAAGCAGCTTCCGATTCCTGACTTATCAGAACTTCCGCAGGACGTGTACTGCATTCACGCCGGTACGGAAAAAACGGCGGAAGGTTATGTTTCTAACGGAGGACGCATCTTGTTCATCGGTTCTGTACACCATAATCGAACGGATGCGGTGGAAAGTGTCAAAACAGGACTTTCCATCTTTAAAAATAATCCGAATTTCCATTATCGGACTGATATTGGATTCGGGAAATAAAGGAAAGAAGAACTGGTATACGGGCCAGTTCTTCTTTTTTATTCACCTTGAGAATCCTGTTTTTGGCGAAATTGATTAATCAGAGTCATGCTTGGGCAATAGCGCACAATACCTTCAGCGATCTTGATGGCGCCTGCCAGCAAAGTCAAATGGGCAGTTAATTGCTTCGGTTTTGTGACAAGTGCAGCAGTGGCATACCCGACCATGCTGACGCCAGCCGCAATTCGAATCATTGCCTGGATTATTCCCATATTCGGTTTCAACCTTATGCACTCCTTTCCTTTATTAACTCTATTTTTCCTGCTATATCAGGTGTTTATGCTAGTATAAAAATTCCAATGCGCATCGTATTACGCAAATGGGTCGAGATGATGTATCATAAGGGATAAGGAAGAAGCACATACGTGCGTATGGGGGAGGGAAGCTGTATGCAGCTTGATAAGCTCCGTGGTGAGCATTTAGATGAATTATTTCAAGCAATACTTTCATTAAACGATGTCGAGGAATGCTATCGCTTCTTTGATGATATTGCGACAATCAGCGAAATACAATCGCTTACACAACGCCTCCAAGTGGCGAAGATGCTGCGAGATGGAGCGACGTATCATGCAATCGTTCAGGAAACGAGCGCATCGACGACAACGATCTCCCGTGTGAAACGCTGCCTTAATTATGGGAACGACGGCTATAATACGGTTCTTGAGCGTTTGGAAGAAAAAACAGAAGAATAAGGAGCTGACATTGGATGGTACGCTTTGGTGTGGTCGGAACGAACTGGATTACAGAAATATTTCTGGAAGCAAGTAAAAAGGTCGATAATTTCGAGCTGACGGCTGTCTACTCTCGAAAGCTTGAAAAGGCGGAAGAATTCGCCAGCAAGCATAAAGCAGTACATACGTTCAACGACATTGAACAAATGGCAGCGAGCGGGGAAATCGATGCAGTTTATATTGCGAGTCCGAATGCTTTGCATGCGGGACAAGCCAAGATTTTCATGCAGCATGGTGTTCATGTTTTATGTGAAAAGCCGCTGGCGTCGAATACTGCTGAAGTGAAGGACCTCATTCAAACAGCAAAGCAGCACGATGTTTTACTGATGGAAGCGATGAAATCGACGTTTCTTCCGAATTTCCATGCCGTTCAGCAGCATCTTGAGAAAATAGGACCGGTGCGCCGCTATGTGGCACAGCTTTGTCAGTACTCGTCCCGCTACGATGCTTACCGGCAAGGGACGATTCTGAATGCGTTCAATCCCGAACTTAGTAATGGTGCAACAATGGATATCGGTATCTATTGCTTGTATCCACTTGTTGCTTTGTTCGGCAAACCGAAGGAAATCAAGGCGAGCGGAACTTTGCTTGAGTCCGGTGTGGATGGCCAAGCAACAATAACGCTGACGTATGAAGGTATGGAGGCGCTTGTTTACTATTCGAAAATTACCAGCTCTACGTTGCCTTCTGAGATTCAAGGAGAAGATGCGACGATTCGGATCGATCATATTGGACATTTTGAGGATGTTACGATCCAATATCATGACAGCACAGAGGATACCATCAGCGGTCCGCAGGATAACGACCATAACATGAAATATGAAATAGAGGAATTCGTGAACCTGATTCAAACAGGCAAGCGGGAATCAAGTATCAATACACATGAACTGGCACTATCTGTAGCCGAAATTATGGAGAAAGCGCGAAGTCAGTTTGGCTTGATTTACCCTGCTGATCGGATCCAATGACACAATGAAGCCTGGCAATCGGTTGCCGGGCTTTCTTCATTCGCAAACTCTTCGTATTTTCCTCGCCCTAACCACTAAATTATCCAGTCGATTTTTGCTATAATGAACGTTATGCAAGCAAGTAATGGAGGATATGCACGTGTATAACATGAAAGAGTGGCAACATATATTCAAACTCGATCCAGCCAAGGAAATAGGCGATGAAGATTTGGAGAAAATCTGTGAGTCCGGTACGGATGCCATCATTGTCGGCGGTACAGACAATGTAACTCTGGATGGTGTACTCGATTTGCTCGCGCGGATACGACGTCACACAGTTCCGGTCATTCTGGAGATCAGCACGATGGAAGCTTTGACACCTGGCTTCGATTTTTATTATGTGCCGATGGTGATGAACAGCAAGGACAAGCAATGGGTCATGGGGCTGCATCATGAAGCAGTCAAAGCGTATCGGGATATGATGCACTGGGATGAAATCATGATGGAAGGCTATTGTGTCATCAATCCGCAAGCGAAGGTTTTCACCCACACGCAATGTGAGCTGCCAACTGAAGAAGATACGGTTGCTTACGCTTATATGGCGGAACATATGTACAAGCTCCCGATTTTTTATCTGGAAAACAGCGGAGCATATGCTGATCCTGCACTTGTCAGAAAGGTGAAAGATCAGCTTTCAAACACGCTGCTATTCTATGGAGGCGGTATCGTTTCGCCGGAGCAAGCAGCGGAGATGAAGCAATATGCTGATGTGATTATTGTGGGAAACAGCGTGTATGATAATATAAAGTCTGCTCTGAAGACAGTGAGAGCAGTAAAAGGAAAGAAATAAAGGCGGTGCAAACATGAGCCGA
Organism: Terribacillus sp. AE2B 122; assembly: GCF_902497585.1. Taxonomy (NCBI): domain Bacteria; kingdom Bacillati; phylum Bacillota; class Bacilli; order Caryophanales; family Bacillaceae; genus Terribacillus; species Terribacillus sp. AE2B 122. The sequence continues at coordinate 113,524 of NZ_LR700945.1, forward strand.
TTGGCGAATGATTTAATAAATGGTTTAAATAAAGAACAAGCAGAAGCGGTTAAGCATACCGAAGGGCCGCTTTTGATCATGGCAGGTGCGGGAAGCGGTAAAACTCGCGTGCTGACGAACAGAATTGCCTATTTGCTTGGAGAGAAGGAAGTGTCGCCGCGCAGTATCTTGGCGATTACCTTCACAAATAAAGCAGCTCGCGAAATGCGGGAACGTGTACACAAATTAGTCGGAGATGAAGGTTCTCAGATCTGGGTTTCGACTTTTCACTCTATGTGTGTACGCATTTTACGGCGTGATATAGACAGAATAGGATACAATAGCAATTTTTCGATACTGGATACAAGCGACCAGCTTTCTGTGATCAAGCAAGCGCTCAAACGGCTTAACCTTGATCCGAAGCAATACGATCCGCGTGCAATGCTCGGTGCCATCAGCTCAGCGAAGAATGAACTGATCACACCTGATCAATACAGTAAGGAAGCAGGAAGTGTCTACGAAAGAAAAGTAGCCGAAATATTCGACCTGTATCAGAAGACATTGCGTCGCAATCAATCATTAGATTTTGATGACTTGATCATGCAGACAATACAGCTATTTGACCGGGTGCCGGAAGTGCTGCAATATTACCAGCGCCGTTTCCAGTACATCCACGTGGATGAGTATCAGGATACAAACCACGCGCAGTATCGCCTGGTAAACCAGTTAGCTTCCCGTTATAAAAACCTTTGTGTAGTCGGAGACTCCGATCAATCCATCTACCGCTGGAGGGGTGCAGACATTACGAATATCCTTTCTTTTGAAAAGGATTATCCGAACGCGAAGGTCGTCATGCTCGAGCAGAACTACCGCTCGACAAAGACAATACTGGATGCAGCTAACAAAGTAATCGGCAACAATTCAGGACGCAAACCGAAAAATCTTTGGACAGACAATATCGATGGTTCAAAGCTGCGTTATTACCAAGCAGCTACTGAGCGTGATGAAGCGTTATATGTAACAGAGAAAATCGAAGAAATGGTCATGATGGAGAAAAAACGGCATTACCGCGATATTGCGATCCTTTATCGGACGAATGCCCAGTCCCGATCCATTGAGGAAACGTTTGTAAAAGCAGGTGTTCCGTATCAAATGATCGGCGGCACGAAGTTCTACGATCGTAAAGAAATTAAGGATATGTTGGCTTATCTTCGTCTGATTGCGAATCCGGATGATGACATCAGCTTTGAGCGTGTAGTCAATGAACCGAAGCGCGGCATCGGTAAAACATCGATTGAAAAACTGCAGGCGTATGCAAACGAACACGAGATTTCTTTGTTTGATACGCTTAAAGAAGTTGATTTCACTGGCGTCAGTGCCAAAGCTGCAAATGCTTTAAGTGAGTTCGGAGCGATGATCAGCAACTGGGCCAAGCAGACTGATTTCCTGACAGCGACCGATATGGTCGAGCAGGTGCTGGAAGGTTCGGGCTATGAGGAGATGCTGAAGGCAGAACGAAGCATTGAATCACAGAGCCGACTTGAGAACTTAGAAGAGTTCAAGACAGTAACAAAAAACTTCGAGCAGACGAGTGAAGATAAAACACTGGTTACTTTCCTAACAGATCTTGCGCTGATTGCGGATATCGATTCTATGGATGAAGATCCATCCAGCGATGATAAAGTCATCCTTATGACGCTGCATGGTGCCAAAGGACTTGAGTTTCCGGTTGTGTTCTTGATTGGAATGGAAGAGAACGTATTCCCGCATAGCCGTTCCCAGATGGATGAGACAGAGATGGAAGAAGAGCGTCGTCTTGCTTATGTCGGCATCACTCGTGCAGAAGAGGAGTTATTCCTTACGAATGCCAAAATGCGGACATTGTTCGGACGGACGAATATGAACTCTGTCAGCCGCTTTATCGGTGAAATTCCGAGTGAATTGCTAGAAGGTATACAAGAAACAAAACAAAACCCATTCGGACTTGGAAACAGTCGTCAACCAGCTAAACCCCAAGAGCAAAAACGTATCGTCCGTAAGCCAAAGCCTAAATCTGGAGCAGACGCGCTCGGATGGGGACCTGGTGACAAGGCCGTTCATAAGAAATGGGGCGAAGGAACAGTAGTTAAGGTCAACGGAGAAGGAGAAGCGATGGAACTTGATATCGCCTTCCCTGCGCCTGTTGGAATCAAACGGCTGCTTGCTTCATTCGCACCGATCACAAAAGCTTAACCGAGGTGGCAAGCATGAACAAAGATGAAGCGATTTTAGAGCTTGCAGGTTTGCGCAAAAAGCTCAATCAATATAATTATGATTATCACGTCCTTGATAATCCGCAGGTGTCTGATTTTGAGTATGATCAGACCCTGAAACGACTGCTTGATATCGAAGGAGAATTTCCTGACCTTGTCACAAACGATTCTCCATCGCAGCGTGTCGGCGCTGCACCGCTTGAAGCATTCAACAAGGTAGAGCACCGCGTGCCGATGCTATCCTTGGGCAACGCATTTAATGAAGAAGATTTGCGAAGTTTTGATAAGCGTGTCCGAAACGGCTTGGAAACCGATGACTACTCTTACATCTGTGAGCTGAAGATAGATGGCCTGGCTGTTTCTCTCCGTTACGAAAATGGAGAGTTCGTCCAAGGAGCGACACGCGGCGATGGGACGACTGGTGAGGATATTACCCAGAATCTACGGACAATTCGCAGTATCCCGCTTCGAATTGATTTAGAGGAAGCAATCGAAGTGCGCGGAGAAGCATTTATGCCGCAAAAATCATTTGCAGCACTGAATGCCCAAAAAGAAGAAAACGGCGAAGCGCCTTTTGCGAATCCGCGTAATGCTGCAGCCGGATCTTTGCGTCAGCTTGATCCGAAGATTGCTGCCAGCCGTAATTTGGACGTATTCCTCTATGGTTCCGGGCAATGGGAGACCAATAATCTGGATTCACATAGCGGGCTGCTCGACTACTTGGAACAGCTAGGCTTCAAGACAAATAAAGAACGCCGTCGCTGCCAGACAATCGAAGAAGTGCTCGCTTATGTCGAGGAATGGAGCGCCAAACGACGCGAACTAAGCTACGAAATCGATGGTATTGTAATCAAGGTGGACAAGCGTGAACAGCAGGATGAACTTGGCTTCACGGCCCGGACACCGCGCTGGGCAATTGCGTACAAATTCCCAGCCGAAGAAGTGACCACAAAGCTTTATGATATCGAGCTTAATGTCGGGCGTACTGGTGTCATCACCCCGACAGCATTGCTGGAACCTGTCCGAGTGGCAGGAACGACGGTACAGCGAGCAACTCTGCATAACGAAGATCTGATTCGCGAGAAGGATATTCGTATTGGAGATACGGTTGTCATTAAAAAGGCCGGTGACATTATTCCAGAGGTTGTCCGTGTCGTTACAGATGCGCGTACAGGAGAGGAAAAGGAATTCCATATGCCAGAGCACTGTCCGGAATGCGGCAGTGAAACAGTGCGTTTGGAAGAAGAAGTGGCTCTTCGCTGTATCAACCCTAACTGCCCAGCACAACTTGTCGAAGGATTGATTCATTTTGTTTCCCGGAATGCCATGAACATTGATGGACTTGGGGAAAAGGTCATCATCCAACTGTACCGTTCTGAATTGGTGCATACGATTGATGATTTATACAAACTTGATCGAGATGCTTTACTTGATCTGGAGCGTATGGGCGAGAAATCGGCTGATAATCTGCTTAAATCAATTGAAGCGTCTAAGGACAATTCGCTGGAGCGCTTGCTATTCGGGCTAGGCGTTCGCTTTGTCGGAGCGAAAGCTGCGAAAACATTAGCACAAGCCTTTGAAACAATTGACAGATTGCAGCAGGCAACTGTTGAGGAGCTTGTTGCTATTGATGAAATCGGAGAAAAAATGGCTGACTCCATTTATCAGCATTTCCAGGAAGACAAAGTAACTCAGCTGATAGAAGAACTAAAAGCTGTAGGCGTCAATATGACCTATAAAGGCATCAAGCCACAGGAAGTAACAAGTGATAGTATCTTCAGCGGCAAAACCATTGTTTTGACCGGGAAAATGGAGGCTCTCACAAGGCCAGAGGCGAAAGAGAAAATCGAAGCGCTCGGCGGTATTGTCACAGGTAGTGTCAGTAAGAAAACTGATTTGCTGATTGCTGGCGAGGATGCTGGTTCTAAATATGAAAAAGCAGAGAAGCTCGGTATAGAGATATGGGATGAAGCACGTTTGATTGAAGCGTTACAGGAATAGAGAGGAGAAACACATGAAAAGATTAGCAGGTGTTCTATCTATAGGAGCACTCGTATTGCTGGCAAGCTGCGGACCGTCTGGCGGCGGGGAAGAAGAAGTAAAGCAGGAAACGGCAGATGGCGGGGAAAAAACGTCCGTCGTTTCCAGCTATAATTTCTCTGACGAAGAATACAAAGTATTGCTGCCTTATGAGAGCGGCAAATCTAAAGGCGTCGTCAACTATGAGACTAGTGCAGCTCGCGGAGTAATCATTAACCAAATTGCCAACCGTTTGGATATTGATGAAGTCGAAGAAGGGCTTCGCAATCATTCGAAGGACGTATTCAGTCCGGAAGATTATTACTTCCGTGAAGGACAAATGCTCGATAGTGATACGCTATACAGCTGGATCGGCCGTTATGCTAAAGCGCAAAAAGACGATAAGGGAAAAATATCCGACGATGAAAAAGCGAAGGAGCTCGGGCTCAATCCGGAGCTGAATGAGGACAAAGCATCGGAGAAGGATTTCCGTGATAATCCGAAGTATCTATCCCACATCCTGGAGCAGGATTATATGATCGAGGATGATAACGGTGATATTAAGCTGGGCGGAGTCTCCATTGCACTTGCGATGAAGTCAGAATACCAATTTACGACTGGCGGAAAAGGTCCTTACCGTGAGGAAATTCCAGAGGATAAGATGCTCACGCAGGCGAATGAAATGTCTAAAAAGATTGTCGAAAGAATGCGCAGCATTGACGGCTTAAGTGACGTTCCAATTCATATCACAGTTTACCAGGAAGCTAAGAAGGAATCTGTCGTGCCAGGTAGCTTCGTTGCTGAAACTACTGTAGATAAAGGCAGCAGCTCAGTCGGAGATTGGGATAAGATCGACGAGAAGAACGTCTTGTTCCCTTCGGATGATGCAAATGAAAACCACCCAGATGAAAGTCAATATATTTCCGCTTTCACGACAAAAGTGGCAAGCTTCTTCCCGAATTACACAGGAATGGTCGGCAGAGGATTCTACCAAAATAACGAACTTAAGAAGCTGACGATTGATATCCCGATTCAATTCGAAGGAAATGCTGAAGTAGTTGCCTTTACACAATATGCATACAGCCAGATCATGGATATCTTCCCGAATTATTATGACCTTGAAATAAACATCACCTCAAATGATCAGACAGAAGCAATCATTACGAGGGAACATGATACCAAAGAACCGGAAGTTTACATCCTTAATTAAAGCAGCCATACAAAAAGAGACAAAAAATTGCATTATTAGACAAGACTAGGAAAGTATCACCAGAAAATAGGTAGAGAAGCACATGCTTCAATCCCTACTTTCCCAATATACTTAAAGCCGGGATGTGTTAGAATGAAAGCAGGAACACATCCCAGCAATGGTCTTGGGCACAAGCTCTTACGCAGAAAGAAATAACTATGTTTCGAGGTGTAGCCCAAATGGAAATAGGCCCTTTAATTAAACTACATAGAATCAAGCAAAATATGACGCAAGAAGACCTAGCAGCGGGCATTGTTTCAGAATCCTACCTGTCCAAAATCGAAAACCAGAAAACTGATGCCAGTCCAGAAGTCATCGCATTATTATGCGAACGACTCGGAATCCAGCTTAACGCGGAGAACGAGGATATAATTAAGGAAAAGGCTGAGGAATGGTATGGCATGCTGTACGAAGTGCACAATGCTAACGAAAGAAGACAGCGGTTCCAGGAACTTGAAACACTGTTCAAAGCGAATAATTCCGACCATGAGATGTTGTTTGAAATTCAGAAGATCAGATTTTTTTTAGTTGAGGGCAGAGTGCAGGAAGCGAAGGAACAAATTGATCGATTAGAAACTTTAGAGAATACTTTTGAGCCAATTCATTTATTTTATTGGAATAAGTTCTTAGGGAATTATAATCATACTGTGACAGAGGAATACTCCAAGGCAATCACATACTACGAATATGCTGAATCGATAATGGAATCTATTGAACTTCAAGACAAAGAAGTTGCAGATATTCATTATCTATTAGCGGTACTTCATAGTAAACTAGTAAACGATTTAAACGCACTAGAGTATGGTCAAAAAGCTCTTTCAGTATTTCGAGAAAATTATAATTTCGTGCGTTGTGCACAATGTCATATAGTGCTAGGAATTGCGTATAGAAGATTACACATGCACGATATGGCAATTAAGCAATATAATTTAGCAAAGCACCTTGGTGAAATAACTGATGAAAATGATATTATTCAGCTTACAAACCATAACTTAGGTTATTTACATTCTCGTGCAGGTCAGTCGGAAGAAGCAATTAAATATTATAAAGCAGCATTTGATATGGATAATATGCAAATGAGCTTTAATCTGACTACGGTTACTTCTCTGATTAGAGAGTATTATATAACTGGTAAATTTAAAGAAGCTCAATGTTTAATAAACCAAGCTAAAGAAATAATGGAAAAGCAAAACTTGGGAAGCAAAGTTATAAGATGGGAAATAGAAATTTTCCAAGCAGCTCTTGATGATAACTTTGAGCATCTTGAAAATACCATCACTAATCAATTGTTACCACATCTAGTAGAACAGGAAGATAATATTAACGTAATTATCTACTCTAACATGATTGCAGAAAAGTATGAGGAAATAAAAAAATATAAGAATGCTTCTCTGTTTTATAAGATGGCAAATAAGTATTACCAAGATTTATTAAATCTGTAGGGGGAACACTGATGAAAAAAATTGTTGGAATTGTGATTACAGCGGTTGTATTAAGTATCAGCCTAACATTTAGCAGCGGAAGCAAACCCGAAGCATTGGACTTGCAGCCAGGTGCATTTTCAATTAAAAACCAAACTGCCTTAGATTTACAGCCAGGTGCTTTCTCTCACAGTAAACTATTAGCTGCAAATGATTTACAACCAGGAGCATTTTAAAAATAGAGTCAATCTCTATTTTTTTCTTTTTTCAGAAGGAGAATCTAATTCTTCGCCGAATAAATACATCATGTACTATTTCCCTTAAGTAAGACCCTCAATTGCCCGCTTTATTTTCGGATAAGGCGGGCTTTTTCTTTTTATTGTGCTTAATTTCGTTTAGAGGGAAAAACGTGCTAAAATAGTTATATGTTATAGTCTGGTTGCTTTACGGCAGCTCCTTTTGCTATGATCATTTTTATATACATGTAAGGTGAATTCCGGAGGTGACAGTATGTCAGAGATTACGAAAGAACAGGTGTTGCATGTAGCGCATTTGGCGCGTCTTGCAATTACTGATGAAGAAGCAGAAAAAATGACGAAGGAACTTGATGCGATTATCGGGTATGCCGAGCTTTTGAATGAGCTTGATACTGATAACGTGGAGCCTACGACACACGTGCTTGATTTAAAGAACGTTATGCGTGAGGATGAAGCGCGCAAGTGGATCGACCGGGAGGATGCATTGAAAAATGCACCGGATCAGAAAAATGGCCAGTTCCGTGTGCCGTCGATTTTGGACTGAGGAGGAAGATTATGTCTTTGTTTGATTATACATTGAAAGAATTGCAGGAAAAGCTACATAACAAAGAGATCACGGTAACGGATCTTGTGGATGCTTCCTATGCGCGTATTAAGGAAGTAGACGATGAAGTGAAGGCTTTCTTGACGCTTGATGAAGAAAATGCACGTGCAGCTGCTAAGGAATTGGACGAGCAGGGTGGCGACAACCCGCTATTCGGTATTCCTATCGGTATCAAGGATAATATCGTAACAAAAGGTCTTCGTACAACTTGTGCGAGTAAGTTCCTTGATAATTTCACAGATCCGCTTTACGATGCGACAGTTGTTTCCAAGCTAAAGGATAAGAAAACTGTTACAATCGGTAAACTGAACATGGATGAATTTGCGATGGGTTCTTCCAATGAGAACTCCGCTTATTTCACGACACGTAACCCTTGGAATACAGATTATGTTCCTGGCGGATCCAGCGGTGCATCAGCAGCTGCTGTAGCTGCAGGAGAGGTATTCTTCTCCCTGGGATCTGATACAGGTGGTTCCATCCGTGAACCAGCTGCATTCTGTGGCGTAGTCGGTTTGAAGCCTACATACGGTCTTGTATCCCGTTTCGGTCTTGTTGCATTCGCATCATCTCTTGACCAGATCGGACCGATGACTCGTACGGTTGAAGATAACGCGCACTTGCTGCAAGCAATCGTAGGTCATGATGAAATGGATTCTACAAGTGCAGATGTGGAAATTCCGAACTACACAGAAGCTTTGAAACAAGATGTTAAAGGTTTACGCATTGCCGTACCTTCCGAGTATCTTGGCGAAGGCGTTTCTGATGAAGTTCGCGAATCCATCAAAGCTGCACTAAAAGTATATGAGGATCTTGGCGCAACTTGGGAAGAAGTTTCCCTGCCTCACTCCCGTTACGCAGTAGCAGCATACTACTTGCTGTCTTCTTCTGAAGCATCTGCTAACTTAGCGCGTTTTGATGGCGTCCGCTATGGAGTTCGCTCTACACAAGCGGAAAACATGGTAGATGTGTTCAAATATTCCCGCCGCGATGGTTTCGGTGAAGAAGTAAAACGCCGTATCATGCTTGGTACGTTCGCTCTTAGCTCCGGCTATTATGATGCGTATTACAAAAAGGCACAAAAAGCACGTACATTGATTAAAAACGACTTTGATAAAGTGTTCGAGGACTATGATGTCATCGTTGGACCAACAACTCCTACTCCTGCTTTCAAAGTTGGCGAAAAAGTTGAAGATCCATTGACAATGTACGCAACTGATATCCTGACGATCCCTGTAAACCTTGCAGGCGTACCAGGAATCTCCTTGCCTTGCGGATTTTCAAGTGAAGGGCTGCCGATCGGCTTGCAAATCATCGGGAAGCACTTTGATGAGGCGACGATCTATCGCGCTGCTCACGCATTCGAGCAAGCGACAGATCATCACAAACAGAAACCGGCATTGGGAGGCGTAAAAGGATGAATTTCGAAACTATCATCGGACTCGAAGTACACGTGGAGCTGAAAACGAAATCTAAGATTTTCAGTCCGAGCCCAAATGCATTCGGTGCCGCACCAAATGAAAACACCAACCCAATCGACCTTGGGTACCCAGGCGTGCTTCCTGTCTTAAATAAAGAAGCAGTAAACTTTGCTATGAAAGCAGCGATGGCACTGAACTGTGAAATCGCGACACATACAAAATTTGACCGGAAGAACTACTTCTATCCGGATAACCCGAAAGCTTACCAGATTTCTCAATTCGATCAGCCGATCGGAGAGAATGGCTGGATTGAAATTGAAGTAGACGGTTATACAAAGAAAATTGGTATCACACGTATTCATATGGAAGAGGATGCTGGGAAACTGTCTCACACAGGCGATGGCTACTCCCTTGTCGATTATAACCGTCAAGGAACACCATTGATTGAGATTGTGTCCGAGCCAGATCTTCGTACACCGGCAGAAGCTTACGCTTACCTTGAGAAGCTTCGTAATATCATTCAGTACACAGGTGTATCCGATGTGAAAATGGAAGAAGGTTCCCTTCGCTGTGACGCCAACATCTCGCTTCGTCCAATTGGACAAGAGAAATTTGGTACAAAAGCAGAGCTGAAGAACTTGAACAGCTTTGCATTCGTTCAAAAAGGCTTAGAGTTCGAAGAAAAACGCCAGCAGAAGGTCTTACTTGCTGGAGGAGAAATTCTGCAGGAAACTCGCCGTTATGATGAGTCTACAAAAGAGACAATCTTAATGCGTATTAAAGAGGGTTCTGACGATTACCGTTACTTCCCAGAGCCAGATCTTGTACCATTGTATATTGACGACGCTTGGAAGGAACGCATCCGTGCATCCATTCCTGAGCTTCCAGATGCTCGTAAAGCCCGCTATGTGAACGAGCTTGGCTTACCTGCATATGATGCAATGGTATTGACGCTAAGCGTGGAAATGTCCGACTTCTTCGAGGCAACATTGAAAGCTGAAGCTGATCCTAAAGCTGCTTCCAACTGGTTGATGGGTGAGGTTTCTGCATACTTGAACAAGCAGCAGAAAGATCTTGCTGATATCGCCTTGACTCCAGAAGGACTAGCGAAAATGATCACACTGATCGAAGATGGCACTATCTCTTCTAAGATGGCGAAGAAAGTATTCGCTGAGCTTGTTGAGAACGGTGGCGATCCAGAACAGATCGTAAAAGATAAAGGACTTGTCCAAATCTCTGATGAAGGCCAGCTGACTGAAATCATCTCAAGCATCCTTGATCAGAATGAACAATCTGTTGTTGACTTCAAGAACGGGAAAGACCGTGCCCTCGGCTTCCTAGTCGGCCAAGTCATGAAACAGACAAAAGGTCAAGCCAACCCGCCAATGGTAAACAAAATCCTTATTGCGGAAATGAATAAGCGCTAATCTGAAGATCCCGCCTTTGGCGGGATTTTTTTATGTATTGAAGTTTTTAATACCAACTTCTAATTGCTTCAAGTTTTGGTAGAATATTAGAAAAGGGGGCGGCAAGATGGAGATACATTCATCTGAGTCTAACAGTAATCAGAAACTGCCTTTTCACCTTTTTCAGGGTACTAATGAGAAAGCGCCGATACTTGTCATTTATCACGGATGGGCAGGCAGTAAAGCCGGATATTATGACTTGGCGGAAGAGCTTCAGGAACAAGGCTATACGGTAGTTTTACCTGACATAGTCCATCATGACAGCAGAGGGACCATAGATAATTACTTCGACGAAAGTACTCGTCAGCAAATGTTCTGGGGGACAGTATTTCAGGCAATCGATGAATTCGATAAATTGATAGCCGACTTGAAAGTGAATAAGAAGGACGTCCTTGTCATTGGCAGTTCTATGGGCGGTTTTATAGCCAGTAGTATTTTTGCAAAGAATCCTGAAATACAAGGTTTGGTAAATGTAAATGGATCCGGCGCCTTTGTAGTGGCAGATGAATTTTTCAGGAGAGTTGATGGAAGAGACAAACTGTCTGGCAAAGAGAGAGCATTGCTTGAAACGTATGATCCAATAAATTACACATATAGCAGAAAACCTGTACTGCTTATGCATGGAGATAGTGATCAAGTCCTCGATACCTCTGGACAGTATGCTTATTACGCGCACTGCAGCAGTTCCGATGTTACTTTTGATATCTTTAACGATGTCAATCATCAGTTTACGGAGGATATGGTGGAAGGGCTCAAGTCTTGGCTGAACGAGCAATTCGGGAGAAGCTGTATATGAGACGTAGACTGCTTGAATGGTGGATAGCTATTCCTCGGAAAATACGCACTGGATTTCTTGGATTACTAACTGGATTTTTTCTCACTGCTGTTTTCATAAAGGGGTGGCAGGCATTATTACATAGCAGCATTGATAATAAACAAGTTGTGATAGGCATGCTTGTTGCTATTGCTCTGACAGCAAGCATTCTACTTAATAAGAAATAATAAGGACGCATCCTAATTTTCACTGCGTCCTTAATCCAAGAGCTTATTTAACATATCCGAGAATAAAACCGTCATAACCTTTGCTTCCTACAGTCTGCACAGCTGTAGCTTCAATACGAGGTTCTTCGGAAAGCAGTTTCAGAAACTCCTGTACGCCTTGGACACGTTCATCTGTGCTCTGCACATTGGCTACTTCACCTTCGCGGACTACATTATCGGCAACAATAACTGCTCCTGGAGCAGCTAGCTTGGTAGCCCATTTCAAATAATCTGGATAGCTTTGTTTATCGGCATCGAGGAAGATGAAGTCAAAAACATTTTTCTGCTCATTATAGAGTTCAGGCAGTGTATCAATTGCATTGCCGACGACTACTTCTGCTTTATTCTCCAGCCCAGCTGTTGCGATGTTGCTGCGTGCTACTTCAGCAAAATAGGGATTGGCTTCCAGGGTATACAGTTTTCCAGCAGCGGGAAGGGCTTTTGCAAGCCAGATAGTACTATAGCCGCCAAGCGTGCCAATTTCCAGGATGCGTTTAGCTCCTCTGATTTTGGCCAGCAGATGCAGCAGCTTTCCCTGTAATGGGGATACATCGATCTGAGGCAGTTCTGCTTCTTGATTTACTTTCAGTACATAATTATGATCCTCCTCAGCAGGCAGCAAGCTATTCAAAAACACGGTATCTACGTCGCTCCATTTGTTTTCCAAACGTTTCATCTCCTCCTCTTCTTCCTTTTAGTTTAGCGGATTAATAGAACAAATTATAGTACCTCGTTATGTTAACGTTACAAAATAAAAGGGCAGAACATCAATACATATACTAAGAGAGAAAGAAATATGCCAAATTGCAGATTGATGTAAAGGAAATTTATTATGAAGAAGCTGAGAAGTGACGTCTATCAACACACTTGGAAAAGCCAAGGAATTTCCTGTAACCGGGTTAAAAGGGGCATATTATTCCTATACTGATTGAGATAGGCTTCCAGGAACGGGCAAAGACCTTTTCAAAATAGGAAAAAAAAGCTATGATAAGACTTGGACAATGTGAACGTAAGGTTTGGTAGGAGGCAATACAATGAAACGCGCTCGGATCATTTACAACCCAACATCAGGTAAAGAAGCGTTTAGACGCGAACTCCCAGATGTATTAGAAATTTTTGAAAAGGCAGGCTATGAAACTTCGACGCATGCGACCACATGTGAAGGAGATGCGACGGCGGCAGCGCGCTTGGCAGTAGAGCGCGGCTATGATCTTGTCGTTGCATGCGGCGGGGACGGTACTGTCAACGAGGTCGTATCAGGCTTGGCTGAACAGCCAAACCGACCGAAGCTCGGCATTATTCCAGTCGGTACGACGAACGATTTAGCTCGTGCACTATTTATTCCGCGCAACATTAAGCGAGCAGCTGAGATCATTGTGGAAGGAAAGACGCGCAAGCTCGATATCGGTAAGGTCAATGACCATTACTTTATGAATATCGCTGGCGGAGGGAAGCTAACAGAGCTTACCTATGATGTTCCAAGCAAGACGAAGACGATGCTCGGTCAGATGGCCTATTATTTAAAAGGCATTGAAATGCTGCCATCGCTTCGTCCAATCAAGGTGGAAATAGAGTATGATGGCAAATGGTTCGAAGATGAAATCATGCTTTTCCTTGTGTCTAACACAAACTCCGTTGGCGGCTTCGAGAAGCTCGCACCGGACGCGTTATTGGATGATGGATTGTTCGATTTGGTTATTTTACGAAAAACGAATATAGCCGAATTTATCCGTATTGCTTCCTTGGCAATCCGAGGAGCGCACTTGGATCATGATCTTATCTTCTATACAAGAGCGAATCGAATCAAGGTAAAACCTGCTGATAAAATGCAGTTGAACATCGATGGCGAATATGGCGGTTTATTGCCAGGTGAATTCGTCAATCTGCATCAGCACATTGAATACTTCGTTACAGAGGAATTCATCCAGAAACAAGATAGCTTAGCTGACTAAGCTGTCTTGTTTCTTTTTTCGACATATTTCCCGGGTAATAGACCTGGATTTCTGATTTCACCCACAATGTGATACAATCTTGAAAGCAAATCAAAAAGGACGATGAAAATGGCAAAATTAGCGCCACCAGTTGAAAAGAACCAAACAATTGAACTGACCTTCGAAGACCTGACGCATGATGGAGACGGTGTCGGCAAAGTAGACGGCTATCCATTGTTTGTACCATATGCGCTTCCAGGAGAGACAGCGCAAGTGAAAGTGATTAAGACAAAGAAAAATTTCGGCTTCGGTAAACTTCTTGAAGTAACAAAGCCGAGTGAACATCGAGTAGAACCGCCTTGTGATGTATATATTCAATGCGGAGGCTGTCAGCTTCAGCATATGAGCTATAAGATGCAGCTAGACATGAAGCAAAAACAAGTACAAAACGCGATGAAGAAAATTGGCCATCTGGAGCATGTACCTGTACATCCGGCACTTGGCATGGATGATCCATGGCGTTACCGAAACAAAATCCAAATTCCGACAGCAGAACGCAATGGCGAAATGATCACCGGATTTTATCGCAAACGCAGCCACGACATCATCGAGGATATGGAAACATGTGTTATTCAAGATGAAGTAAATGACCGTATGGTAGAGGCTGTTCGCCGCATCGCCAGCCGCCTAGGCATCTCTGCGTATAATGAAGAAACGCATCGCGGTGACCTACGCCACATCATGGTCCGTACCGGTCAGCAGACGAACGAGACGATGATCGTGCTCGTCACGCGCATGAACGAACTGCCTTATGCAAAGGAACTTGTAGCTGAACTGCATGAGACGTACCCGCAAATCAAGTCAATCGTTCAGAATATCAACAAGGAACGCACGAACGTGATCCTTGGCCGTAAGACGAAGCTGCTATGGGGTGAAGAATACATCTACGATACAATCGGAGATATTAAATTCGCTATTTCAGCTCAATCTTTCTACCAAGTTAATCCGGCACAAACGAAAGTATTGTACGATCAAGCACTGGCATATGCCAACCTTAGCGGCAATGAAACTGTTATCGACGCTTACTCTGGAATCGGCACAATCTCCTTATTCCTTGCACAGAAAGCGAAGAAAGTTTACGGTGTTGAAATTGTGCCGCAAGCAGTATCAGACGCTAAAATGAACGCCAAGCTCAACCACATGGACAACGCTGAATTCTACGTCGGCAAAGCCGAAGAAGTGATGCCATGGTGGAAAGCACAAGGCTTAAACCCTGACGTCATCGTCGTCGACCCGCCACGTAAAGGCTGTGAAGAAGATCTGCTTCAAGCTATGATCGACATGAAGCCAAAACGCATCGTGTATGTGAGCTGTAACCCAAGCACGCTCGCTCGCGACCTCCGCTTCCTGGAAGACGGTGGCTTTGAAACGAAGCAAGTACAACCAGTAGACATGTTTCCTCAGACTGGG
Source organism: Terribacillus sp. AE2B 122 (assembly GCF_902497585.1). Taxonomy (NCBI): domain Bacteria; kingdom Bacillati; phylum Bacillota; class Bacilli; order Caryophanales; family Bacillaceae; genus Terribacillus; species Terribacillus sp. AE2B 122. The sequence continues at coordinate 128,631 of NZ_LR700945.1, forward strand.
CACATTGAGTGTGTGGCGGAGATTGTGTTGAAGGTGTCCAACTAAAATAAACATTTCCCAGTAAAAATAAACTTTTCCTAATAAGACCTGGATTTCGGTAAAATAAACAATTCCGATTTCCGGGTCTTTTTTCTAT
>NZ_LR700945.1:128776-129110 GCF_902497585.1 Terribacillus sp. AE2B 122
TGTCCTTACTGGCTTTTCTCGATATTCTCTTCCTTCTATTATCGGAGATCTTTATTTTAACTGACGAAAAAGGTGAAAAAACAGGTGGAAAAGCGGGTGAAAAACAGCCGATTTTGAACAGGAAAAATGTGAAAATGGGGGTTCGGTAGGAAATCTTTATTTTAACTCGAACGGTGGAATGCGGTTTGGAGGGGTCTTATTTAGGAAATGTTTATTATTTTTGTACAGAAGGTGTCTAACTAAAATAAACATTTCCCAATAAAAATAAACATTTCCTAATAAGACCTGGATTTCGGTAAAATAAACAATTCCGATTTCCGGGTCTTTTTTCTAT
>NZ_LR700945.1:129120-223150 GCF_902497585.1 Terribacillus sp. AE2B 122
CGTCCTTCCAGGATTCTCTCGATTTTCTCTTCCTTCTATTATCGGAGAACTTTATTTTAACTCAGGAAAAAAGGTGAAAAAACGTGTGGAAAAGCGGGTGAAAAACAGCCAATTTTGAACAGAAAAACTTACTCATTTTTCTCTAGTTTTCCTTTCTTCAACAAATTCGGAAATCCGGAGATCTATATTATCACACTATCTTCAAACTGTGATATTTAGTTTAAATAAAAATTAAGTAAGATTAAGTTTTATTAACTTTATTTTATATAAAATGTATTTTACAATAAAGATGTAGTAATTAATTGTTTAATTTATCGTACAAAGGGATGGTAAAGAATCATGGAATTCAAACATATTACAATAGCGGGCAGTGGGGTTTTAGGAAGTCAAATCGCTTTTCAAACTGCATTTAATGGTTTTCATGTAACAGTATACGATATTAATGATGTAGCATTACAATCAGCTAAAGACAAAATAAACATATTGAAAGGGCGTTATCAAGAGGATTTACAGGCTAGTAAAGAGCAAGTAGATTCTGCATCTGACCGCATCTCTTACTATAGCGACCTGGCAAAAGCAGTTGCTGATGCAGATTTGCTGATAGAAGCAATACCAGAGATAGTGACGATTAAAACAGAGTTTTATGAGAAGCTAAATCAAGTTGCGCCAGATAAGACTGTTTTTGCATCAAACTCATCAACATTGATGCCAAGTCAGTTTGCGGGAGCGACAGGACGTCCTGAAAAATTCCTGGCACTTCATTTTGCTAATGAAATTTGGATTAATAATACAGCCGAAATTATGAAGCATCCAGGCACAGATATGAATGTGTTTGACCAAGTAGTTGAGTTTGCGAAAGCAATTGGAATGGTAGCATTGCCTCTTCATAAAGAGCAGCCAGGATATATTTTGAATTCATTGCTTGTTCCTCTTCTAGATGCAGCAGAGCTATTGCTATCAAGAGAGGTTGCAGATGTGGAGACGATCGATAAAACATGGATGATTGCTACAGGAGCTCCGAAAGGTCCATTTGCAATATTGGATGTTGTCGGAATCAAAACATCTTATAATATTGTGAAGGCTAAAGCGGACGCAACAGAAAATTCAGAATTTAAGAAACTCGCAGAGCTACTGAAAACAGAGTATGTTGATAAAGGAAAACTTGGAGTTGCTACAGGAGAAGGCTTCTATAAATATCCTAATCCTCGATTTATGGACCCTGATTTCTTGGGGAATCAATAAAAAAGTAATCCTCCTGTCATAATGGCAGGAGGATTCTTTTTAAAGTCTATTTTAAGTCTTGCAAAAGATGCTCGGTAAACTGGTCTACCATTTCCGGACATTTTTCATTTTTTCTCGTCACTCGCCATAAATAATTGGAAAGGGTAAAGTACTCATTAATCGAAATCGTCACCACTTCATCTCTTAAATGTGCCGGCAATGCTTGGATAATATAATCATTCGTTATCGTGATAGCATTCCTTTGCAGCACCATTTGTAAAAGGACATCTCCATTATTTGTCGTTAATGCAATCCTATTTCTCAAGTTATCTGGAAACAAATCTTCAGCTATTTTCTTTAAGTAAGGGTCATTGTACAATACGATTGATTCATTCATTTCGTTTATGATTTGGTCAAGGGAGATTTTATTGTTGAATCGTAGTAAGGAGCTCTTATTAACGGCAAGCACCACTTCAACCCTTTTAATCGGTTCCCATTCCAATGCAACATCATGATTGTTTGACCCTAGTGAAACAAACCCCATATCTGCATGGCCATTTTTTACTTGTTCCAGCACAGCAGCCGTATCTTCCTCCACTACTTGCACATTTACATAAGGATAGCTTTCTCGGAATTCGAGGGTATTGTTAATGATTTGGGACACTAATCCGGGAATTGTAGCAATGACAATATTACCGTACTGGTTGTTTTTTGATACTGCAATATCATTTTTAAGCCTGTCGATTGTTTTCAAGACAGAAACAGCATACTGGATGACCTTTTTTCCTTCAGCGGTTGGAACTACTCCTTTGCGTGAGCGTGTGAAAAGCAGTACGTCTAATTCAGTTTCTAACTGGGTTATGGAGAGACTGATTGCTGGGACGGTCATCATGTTCTTTTTAGCAACCTCAGTAAAGGAGCCTAACTCTCCGACATCTACTAAATATTGAAGCTGGGTTATATTCATGTTTTGTCACCTTAAATAGTTTTAGTTTGTAAAAGTTAGTTTATCAAAAAAGAGGGGAGATATGATATGTAAATAAAGATAAAAGTATAGTGGGCGAGGAATTTAAAGGAGGTTTAATAGGAGCAATAAGGTATGCTCAAAAGCAACATCGGTCAGCGGTTTCTAAAAAAGAAAGCTTTTATGCATAAGTGCTAATTTTGGGTAATCGATTCCTTAGTCCTCATTTACATTCTCACGGAAGGGAAACTAAAAAGCAAAGAGGACGAAATTATTGATTAATGAGACTTGCTACAGTGCGGGTCTTTTTTCACTGCAGTTTCTTGCGATAAGAGAAACGGTATGATAATTTTATAATGAACGTTCAATATAAAAGAGGGTGTCATATGAGAAAGTCACAAAAAAAAGAAGCTATATTGAATACGGCAGAAAAGTTATTTTATCAGAATGGTTTTCATGCAATTGGTGTTAAATCAATATTGGATCAAGCTGGAGTCGCACCGATGACTATGTATTATCATTTCGAATCAAAGGAAGAATTAATTAAAGAAGTATTAGCCCGAAGAGAACATCAATATTTTGAATTAGTAGGAGATAAGCTTAACAAAGGTGATGGTATTCATACTTACGTAAAGTCGTTGATTCAAGCTCATATAAACTGGTTAGAAGCAGAAGGTACAAATGGTTGTTTGTTTTTAAGAGCAAAGCAGGAATATGAAGGTGTAAACGAGGGAATTGCCTCCTTAAGCAGAGAGCATAAAAAAAAACTTGTTAACAAAATTAAAAATGATATGAAGGTATTTGATGTTCCAAAATCCTTGGGTATGCAAATCATGATTATTTTAGAGGGTTTAACATCCATGACCCAAATACAGGAATTAGATGAAATAAAAGAAGCAGCAGAACGTTTAATGAAAGGTATGCAGGTTTCTGATAAATGAATTTGAATAGGAAGATCAATGTAGTGCATTGTTTCCTATTTTTTTTACTCAATTATTATAATGAACGTTATATATAAAATAAGAGGTGATAGATATGTTTGAAAATAAATTGATTGTTGTTGGGTTACCAATGATTGCTGTGACATATGGTTTATCTCGATTCAGTTATGGGCTGATGCTTCCATATATTAATGAAACAATGAATATGGCACAATCTACTAGCGGGGTCATTTCGTCTTTGTCTTATATCGCATACTGTATAGCAATCGTTTTGGCAATGGTATTTTCGAACAGAGTATCACCGAGGTCTATTCTTATTGTTGCAGGATTCTCATCCACTATTGGTTTGGGGATTATATCTGTATCGGGTAATTCTGGAGTATTAGGTTTAGGTATATTTCTGGCCGGGCTAAGTACAGGTTTTTCTTCACCACCGTACGCTGATATTATTGATGAAAACGTAGAAATAAAATTACAGAATCAGACTAATTCATGGATAAACTCTGGTACGAGTATTGGAACAGCTTTAACTGGAGTTATTGCAATTATAATGACAGATAGTTGGAGAGAAACGTACTTAATATTTATGGTCATTGCCATAGTAGTATTATTCGCTAATTACAAAGTGCTGCCTAAAAAACAAAATCAAACTTTAAATAAAAACGTAAAATCAGGTTTCTCAAAAGAAGAGTGGAGAAGAGCCATACCATTAATTCTGGCATCTCTATTGTTAGGAATCTCCTGTTCGGCCTATTGGACATTTTCAAGAGATTTTATGTTACAGAATGAGAGTGTTCCTGATTACCTCGGAGAGTGGCTATGGGTGATTATTGGAGTTGCAGGGTTATTAGGAGGAACTGCAGGTGCATGTATCAATAAGTTTGGTTTAATGCCTGCATACAGGATTTCTGTGATAGCACTTTCAACCTCGTCTCTGCTATTAGGGACATTTACAGATTACATTATGATAGGGTTTCTATCACCAGCCCTTTTTGGTAGCTCATATATTTTTATGACCGGTGTGTTAATAGTATGGGGAATTTCCGTGTTTAAGTCCAACCCATCATTTGGACTAGGTATACCCTTTTTAATACTGGCACTTGGTCAAGCAATAGGATCAATTTTCTCCGGGGTCATTGCAGATCTATTAAGCTATAATGTTCTATTTATAGGTGCTTCTATAATTGGGTATCTAGCTTTAATATTTAAAAGAACATGAAGTTAGATTTGAAATTGCACCCTCTGTTATGGGTGTGTCAGTTGAATAGTTTAATCAATTAGAATATCTACTGAACTAACATGTAGTGTGAGATCCTTTTCTTCTATATATCTTCATCCTACTATGTCTAATTAAAAATAAACTCCTCCTAGTGAAAATAACTTCAGACCTGAATTTTGGTAAATAAACAATTTCGATATCCGGGTCTTTTTTGTGCAAAGACTTTGTCTTTCCTAGCTTGATTTTATCTTGTCTAGTAATAGTATATTATGGATATTGAGAGTAAAGAGAATGTGGTGCTAACGTGGTCTTTTATATTTAGAGCTGAGCTGTATTGTAATTACTATATTCACAATCAGGAGGAAAGCCAAAATGCTAAACGAAGTTAAACACAATTTAATCGTATCCTGTCAGGCTTTACCAGAAGAACCCCTACATAGTTCATTCATCATGTCCAAAATGGCATTAGCTGCAAAGCAAGGGGGCGCAAAAGGCATAAGGGCAAATTCTAAAGAGGATATTATAGAAATAAAAAAGGAAGTGAGCCTTCCTGTTGTTGGAATAATTAAACGTGATTATAAAGATTCCTCGGTATACATCACACCTACATATCAAGAGATTGATGAACTGCTAGAAAGTGGATGTGAAATGATTGCTATGGATGCTACAGAAAGAAGAAGGCCTGAGGGCATTGAATTAGGGGAATTAGTACGGTATGTTCGAGAAAAGGATTCATCGGTACAATTGATGGCTGACATTGCTACTTTAGAGGATGCTATACAAGCTGATCAGCTTGGTTTTGATTGTGTCTCCACTACATTGTATGGCTATACGGAGGAAACAAAGAATAACAAGCTTTACGACAACGATTTTGAATTCTTAAAAAGAGTACTTGATAATGTTAGTATTCCGGTAATTGCTGAGGGTAATGTCATAACACCAGAAATGGCAAAACGATGCTTACAATTAGGGGCATATTCTGTTGTGGTCGGTGGTGCGATTACTAGGCCGCAGCAGATTACTGAACGCTTTGTAGATATAATAAATTGAAAAGATACATATTTAAATTCCTTCGTGTAAAGATATACATTTGATATACAGACCTGGATTTCGGTAAAATAATTATCTCCGATCTCCAGGTCTTTTTTATGTGTACCTAGTTCGATATTCAGTTTTCTTTGCACTTTTTACTGGTTAATAGTAAAATAAAATGTTGTATTTTTTACTATGTTTTGATATGTATTGCTTGAGCGTGTTTAAAGTAAAAGAAACAGAGCATCTTTGCTCCTTGAATAAATATTAGATTTGTAACTATAATGAGAGGGTTTTATATATGAAAGATAATTTCTGGCGTGATTTACCACGACCATTTTTTGTATTGGCTCCGATGGAAGATGTGACGGATGTTGTGTTCCGTCATGTAGTGAGTGAAGCTGGCAGACCTGATGTGTTCTTTACTGAGTTTACAAACTCGGAGAGCTATTGTCATCCAGATGGAATAGATAGTGTGCGTGGCCGTTTGACGTTCACGGAGGATGAACAGCCGATGGTGGCTCATATATGGGGAGATAAGCCTGAGAATTTTCGCCAAATGAGTATTGGTATGGCGGAGTTAGGGTTTAAGGGACTAGATATCAATATGGGCTGCCCTGTACCTAATGTTGCAGGAAATGGAAAGGGAAGCGGCCTTATTTGTCGTCCTGAAGTTGCTGCAGAGCTGGTACAAGCTGCAAAAGCAGGTGGATTGCCCGTAAGTGTGAAGACAAGACTTGGATATACGGATATAGATGAATGGCGCGACTGGCTGACACATGTATTGAAGCAAGACATTGCTAATCTTTCCATCCATCTGCGTACAAGAGCGGAAATGAGCAAGGTAGATGCACATTGGGAATTGATTCCGGAAATCAAGAAACTTCGTGATGAGATAGCTCCTGATACACTTCTAACGATCAATGGGGATATTCCAGACCGTGAAACTGGCTTAAAACTGGCTGAACAATACGGAGTTGACGGGATCATGATTGGGCGCGGGATTTTTACAAATCCGTTTGCCTTTGAAAAGGAACCGAAAGAACATAGCAGTAAGGAATTGCTTAATCTTTTGAGACTGCATCTGGATCTCCATGATGAATATTCAAAAGCAGAAGCCCGTGCGTACAAGCCTCTTCCACGCTTTTTCAAGATATATCTTCGAGGATTCCGAGGTGCAAGTGAATTGAGAAATCAATGCATGAACACGAAGTCAACGGATGAAGTTCGCGCATTGCTTGATGATTTTGAGAGAAAGTATCTTGTTGAGGTGGAAGAGCAGTAGAAGTGTATTAGGTAGAAATGAAGTGGAAGCAAAACAAGTTTTAGTATAGAATTGGCTGGTATAAAAGCGGTATTGAACCGATTATGCCAGCCAATTTTTATATTATATGATTTTAATAATCTATTGAATGGTCTCTCCTAGTTGAATTTATGAAGACGAGCATATCCACTTACGTTTTAAATTAGCTTAAACAAATGATGCAAAACCAAATCTAAATACAGCAATGAATATCATAAAAGGGATAACAACAATAGCAACGATTGAATTAATAATTATAAGTAGTAGTTTAACTCTTTTTTCATTTATAAATATCGAAAAAGTAAGTCCGATGATTGGATTTAATATACAAAATACGACAAGGAAATTCATGATTGAATTTGCGAACAATGCACCTTGTGATATATAAGTAGCATATGTATAAAGGGTTAGCAGTGCTATTATGGTTAATATTAGGCAAAAGATAGAGAGAAATGGGTTAAGGGACCTCAAAGCATTCACATCCTTTAGTGAATTAAGTTCATTTTTTGCTATATGATTGGAATGTTACTGGTGTTTAAAATAAAGAGACTGGATAATGAGTGTGAAATAAGCATATAAAGAGTCTCAATATATAGGTTAGATTATATGATTAATCAGCTTTTATTATCCTTTAACTTTTCAATCAGCAGCGCCGAAGTAATTACAATAACCAAAATATCTACTAAAACCAGCGAACTAAAAAATGCGTCAGCAAGTGAATGATTATTGCTTAATCTATAAATTAACGAACCCAATGAAAATAATGCAAAATAAACAAGCATATAGAACACTCTTCCAGATGTTAACCACACTATGAGACCAATTAGAATAACTCCTATGATAACCCAGTCTATAGCAGATATTACTATTACCTCCATCAAATGAATAATCACTATTTCTTTACAAATTACAAGGTACACTACAATATATATACAAAATATACCATTTTTTCTGACGTGGTTAAAACTTTCTTCTAATGTACAAGAATCTATCATACTTTTAGCGCTAATGTCTTTTGAATTTATTTTGTATTTCTAATAAGAGTAGGTGTCTTATACATGTTAATTCTTATATGTGGTATTGGTCACTTGATGGCGTGTCTTCAAAACATCTGAATCAGGCAGCTCTAACAGGATAGTAGGCTATCGAACAAAGCGATCAATGAAGAATGAAGCTTTGTGGAAATTAGGGCAATCTTATGCTGCTAAATTGCTAGTGTTGGCAGGAGTGATGCATATAGTCATTGGAGGGATAGTGTTATTGTTTTTTCGCTATGAAAATGAGTTTTATTTGTTTGTTGAATTACTGTGGGTAATTATTTCTTTATTTATGTTATATGGATTAACTGAATGGAAATTGAAGCGAAAAGAGGAAGAAATAATTACTGAAAGAGAGCGATGATGCTGATTTTTTAATTGTGTCCGTACTTGAGTTGCTCATGAAAACAAAGAGAATACCTAACATTAACAGATATTTGAATCTGTTACGATATTGTTTTCGTAGGCATATAAAATATCTATTTTTAATATTACATAGGTTGGAGGTGTACTGGTGATAAAAAGTAAAAAAATGTTGTGGATTGCTCTTTCCCTATTTATTATTTCTACAGCAATTAGTTTTCCTTTTCCACATGCAATTCCGTATGGAGAGACCATTATATCAGTCTTTAATTTTCCGATTCGTACTGTAAATGGTTTGAATTTTATGGGTGTATTTTCATTTGCTTTATTTATTGCAAGTTTATTTTTCCTTACCAGATCGTTGAAGAAGTATCATAAGCGTGCAGTCTTAATTGCAATTATTTTAGTTGTTCTTTTGCCTCAAATGCTCATTAGTTCTTATCAAAAAACAATTGCAACCGGAATTTATGCTGTTTTTTACGACAGAGAAGCTAGTTATTGTGAATTTGAAATGGTTGGCGAATCAACATTAGGTGGAGAATGTGAACTTTCTTTTGAGAATTACAGCACGGATGATCTCCAATATACACTTGAGTTTCAGGAGAGCTACCCTTTTGAAGATGAAGTTCCTATGGTCTCACTCATGAATCATAATAAAGTTCCATATGAGGTCAGCATAGAGGGAAAAGAGAAAAAAGTAGTGAAAATCAAAACAAACATAGATGTTTCGAACATAGAAAACCATGTTGAAGGGGGAAGTGCATCAGATATAAATATTATTATTAGGTCCGGTGATAAAATAAGGAAACTGTGATTTAGAGAAGAGTGAATCTATATAAAATTTAATAAGGGAATGCTACAATTAATTGGAATTTTAAGTTAGGAGTGAGTATTTGTTAACTGTACTTCGTATTATTTTAGCAATAATTGTAGTGACATTCGGAATTTATGGATTGGTCACAGGTAATCATGAGCTATCTCCTTATATGTTTTTCTTTTTAGGTCTAATGATGATGGTTATAGGGATTTCTGAATTTAAGGTAAAACGGCAGGGGAATGCTGTTTTGTGTATTCTAGTGTCTATAATTGTCCTTTTTGTTTCCATTTTTTACTGGTTAGAATAAGTGTAATCCACTAATATAAGATCTGAAATGAGGATCATTGAGTGATAGTTAAAGATTCTTATTCGGAGGTCAGCAAGGTGTGGGCTATAACAGTGGTGAAGATGCTGAAGCGCATTTCCATACTGTATGGCGTGATAAGTTAGCTGATTACGGCGGAGCGTTTTCGGAATAACAGTTAGAATAAGTACTAAAAAGGCGTTAGCCCTATTATCCAGGTCTAACGCTTTTCTTCAATATATATCATGAATTAAATTTTTTCATCAGCAAACAATTGCTTCTTATCCCATTTCCCCCATTTATAATAAGAAAATGAAAAGATACTGCTTAGAATAAAACTAATTCCCATTCCTAGTGCGATTCCGTTTTCCCCAATGAAAGCTGAGCAGATATACGTCAGCGGGTAGCGAAGCAGCCAAAAGGATAGGATGTTCAAAATCAGTACTTGGTACATCGCTCCTGAGCTTCGGACGATGCCGTTCAAGATAAAATTAAGCCCGATAAATGGATAGAAGAAAGCAATTATTTTTAAGTAATCGGTGCCGAATGAAACGGCTGATTTTTCCTCAATGAACAAGCTGGTTAAAGGTTCCGCGAGTAAAAAGACAAGAATGGCAATCACAAGCATAATAGCTAGATTAAACAGTGCGCCGTACTTCGCGATTTCTTTTACCCGGTCCCAGCGTCCGATACCAATATTCTGGCCGGCCATACTGTTGACGGCTGTCCCTAATGCCATGGCAGGCAAGGTGATCAAGCTATCAATTCTTTGCGAAGCTCCAAATCCGGCGACGACCGATCCGCCGAAAGAGTTGACGACACTCATTATTGCTGTCACACCAGCATAGATGACCATCATTTGCAGACCGGATGGAATGCCAAGCTTCAAAATAAGCAATACTTGCTCCTTTTTTGGTAAAAAGGGGATAGACAACGGAGCGAGTCCATTGCGAAGTGTGTACCACAAACCTAAGAGAAAAGCGACTGCTTGCGATAAGACAGTGGCATACGCTGCGCCTTCGATACCCCAGCCAAAACCAGAAATGAATAATGGATCCAGAATGGTGTTCAAAATAACGGCAACTAAAACAAACTTCAATGGTGTTTTACTATCCCCTAAAGCTCTTAAGACAGTACCAATAAAGTTGTAGCCCATTAAAAACAAAATACCGATAAAGTTAACCTGTAAATAAGTTCTGGCTTCATCCACCATTTCAGCAGGTGTATGGAGCATGATGACAATTTGCCTGGAGAAAAGCAATCCGATAATACCAACAAATATGGATAACAATCCGAGTACAACAACGAAGGCATTTAAGTAAGCTTTTAATCCTTGATTGTCGCCTCTTCCTCTTTGTTGAGACAAAACTGTCAGAGTGGTATTATTGATCCCAATAATAAATGCAAGTATCGTTAGTAAAACGGTAGAGGAGACGGTTACTGCACCAAGCGCATTTGCGCCTAGGAGATTACCGACCCATAGACTGTCAATGAATTGATATGAAACCTGCAATAAGTTCGTAAGCATAATAGGTCCGGCAAAAGTAAAGAGCTGCTTCATAATCCGGCCTTCTGTAAAATCCTGTTGAACCAAGGTGATTGACACTTCCTATCTTTACGTATGTATGAATACCTATGTGAGAATCATACTGTTCTGCATTTATCCTTATCGTATTCGTCTAACCATAACATAAACGCTAAATTAGGTTATAACATAGAACAGAAAACCCTACAAATCCGAGGTTATCTTGATTTGTGCGGTTTCTTAATAGTAGTTCATATACTCGTTATGGAGAATATCAATGTTGAAAATTTATGCTTATTTAGGATAAAGACTTACTCTGTTTTCTTAGCGTTAAGATATTAAATATAGACCTTATACTAGAGTTTAAGAGAAGGATGATAAAAGTAACATATTGAATCGGATTAGTCGTGCCTGATTCTCGAATAAAGATCATATAGAGCAGCATTGCTATACAGACAGTAGCAAAAGTAAGATTTATTACCAAAGAAAAGATTAGGCGTTTTCTTGCAGATCTTGCTTTTGTTGCTTCCATAGCTGACCTCCTAATGTTCTTTATTAAGGTGAACTTTATAATTGCTTGTCTCTTCCTTTTCTAATCCGGATTTTTTAATGGCTAATCAAGTATAAATAAATCATACTATATTTTTCCAAAGTAATATAAGCGAATTCCTCTTCGGAAATGAAATTAAAAGAGCCATTCTAACCAATCAATACATTAGTAATAGCTTGAACCATGAGCCTGTATAACGCACCTAATTCGGGAAATCCTAACTTTGAACAATTTTATGAGAAGAGGAGGGAGATCCCATGGTTAAAGATTCCTATGCACCTCGCGAGAAAAAGAATGGCGAAGGTAAGAAGCCTGATGAACAAAGAAGAGGAAAAGCGAGATCAAATACTCGCGGCGGAAGAAATTAATAGTAAGATTGGATCGAAATATCTAATTGGCGTTTCTTTTTAACTAAATGATTATTCCTTATATAGACCCGGTATATGTGAGATATTCTTTCATTATACTGGGTCTTTTACATGTGAATTCGCGGCATCACGAACTGGATTTTTTGCCTATTTCAATCACCATAACTCTTGTCTATACTTAGGGTGTTATTTTTATACAATTGTTTGAATTTTTAAACTAAGCCAAACAGGAGGTATAGGGATGGAGCAGTCGCACAAAAATGGCTTTATCATGCGATCTTTGAATGGTATTGAACGAGTTGGCAACAAGCTTCCTCATCCAGTTACGTTATTTTTCATCTTTGCTGCAGTAGTGATTGTGTTATCGGCTATTTTTTCTGCAATCGGTGTCAGTGTAGAAGACCCTTTGAATGAAGGAGAAACAATCGCTGTCAAAAATCTGCTGAACTCTGAAGGGATTTTGTATCTGTTCGAAAGTGCTGTAACAAACTTCACTAATTTTGCCCCGCTTGGAACAGTTTTGGTGACGATGCTTGGTATCGGGATTGCAGAACGCTCGGGATTGATCAGTGCCGCTCTTCGCGGGCTTGTTACTTCGGTTCCCCGCACACTGATGACGGCAGCATTAGTTTTCGGCGGTGTCATGTCGAGTATGGCAGCGGATGCTGGCTATGTTGTATTGACTCCATTAGGAGCTGTCTTGTTCGCGGGCTTAGGACGCCATCCACTGGCGGGTCTCGCTGCGGCTTTTGCCGGAGTATCCGGTGGCTACAGTGCGAATTTGCTGCTAACTTCACTTGATCCGCTCCTTGGCGGTATGACGCAGGATGCCGCAGCAATCATCAGCCCTGAATATGCGGAAGGCATCAACTATGCGATGAACTTTTACTTTATGTTTGCTTCCGTTTTCCTGCTGACAATTTTAGGTACATGGGTGACCGATAAGATCGTAGAACCGCGGCTTGGCACGTATAAAGGCAATGTTAATGAAGAAGTTAATTACCTTAAGCCGGAAGAGAAGAAGGGTTTATGGGGAGCGCTTATTGCCTTCCTCTTAACTATCGTCGCTATTGCGTTACTTGTTATTCCTTCTTGGGGGCCATTAAGAGCGGGTGAAGCTAATATTATCGATGCACCATTCTTGAATACACTTGTCCCAGTCATCCTGATTGTATTTTTTATCCCCGGGCTTGTATATGGGCTCATTACAAAAGAAATCAGAAACGATAAAGACGTCGCCAATCAACTCTCGGAAACGATGGCAACGATGGGATCGTACATTGTGCTAGCATTTGCCGCAGCTCAATTCGTTTCTTATTTCAACGAGTCAAACCTTGGTACCGTTCTTGCGGTTAGAGGTGCTGCTTTCATTGACTCCACCGGTTTTACAGGTATTCCGCTAATACTGACCTTCATCATCGTTTCAGGTTTTATCAATTTGTTTATCGGCAGTGCCTCTGCTAAATGGGCTATCATGGCACCAGTGTTCGTCCCAATGATGATGCTCTCGGGCTATTCACCTGAGTTTACCCAACTCGTGTACAGAATAGCCGATTCAACCACTAATGTTATCTCCCCTTTAATGCCATATTTCGCAATCGTCATCGCATTTGCACAAAAGTACGATAAAAAGGTTGGGATCGGTACATTGATTTCGACTATGCTTCCTTACTCAATTGCCTTTACCATCGGCTGGGTATTGATGCTGCTAATTTGGATGTTGACTGGAATGCCGATAGGACCTGGTACGCCAATTGAATATCCTTGATCAATGAATAGCAGGAGCCCGATTCCTTGAATGGAATCGGGTCTTTTTCTATTTGTAATTATTCAGATATATTTTGAGGGAAAAACTTTATCTGGCATCCTGCTGCAAAACATGTTAAAAAAGTATAGGAGTCAATTCAGAAAAATTACCTTTCATTAAGTTGATAGATTAATAGATTCCTCACAAGAAGGGAGGAAAAATAATGAAGAAAACAACGAGAGTAATCCTAGATCCAGAAATCATGGACACAGAAATTAGCTCGCTAGACAATAAAGGGGCTGGCCAGGCAGTTGTATGGGTGGATAAAGGACAGGACAAGCTACGGAAAGTGAAACTGACTGTACCGAAGACATTGCCAGGTGAAAAAGTACGAGCCACTGTAGCTTGGCCGCATGCGAAAAGATCCAAAGCCGCTTTAGAGGAAGTTTTGGAGGCACATCCAGAACGGGTTACTGCAGCCTGTCCTCATTTTGACTTATGTGGCGGGTGCGCATGGCAGCACTGGCAGTATGAAGGACAGTTAACACATAAAACAGCTCATGTTAAAGATGCTTTGTTAGGACAAGGCTTTGATCCAGAGCTTGTGAAGGACACTATTGGTATGGAGAATCCTTGGCAGTATCGCAATAAAATGGATTTTGCTTTTGCACCGGATGGTTCTATGGGCTTGCATGAACAGGGGAATTTCCGTAAGATCATCCCGCTCGAGACATGTTTGATTATGGAAGAAGATATGAAGGAAGTTGCAATGGAAGTTGCCAGTTGGGTGAAGGACCATGCATTAAGTGGTTATAACAAAGATACGCATGAGGGTCTGCTTCGGCATTTGATGGTAAGACAATCATTTGTTACAGGAGAAATCATGCTGGCACTGTTTGCGACACAAGTGCCAGATACAGGTTTGGCTCAGGCTACCGAACAGCTCAAGAAACGAATTGAACAAAATTATCCGAAGGTAAAAAGTCTTTTATGGTTTGTAAATACAGATTGGGCCGATAGCATCCAAGCAGAGGACATGCATCTATTGGCCGGACGTGATTTCATTTATGATGAAATCGGAGGCTATCGATATCGTCTTTGGTTTGATACCTTCTTCCAGGTCAATCCGGTACAGGCACAGAAGCTTATCGACACAGCTCTAGAAATGGCACAGCCGAAAAAAACAGAAACAATGCTGGAGCTGTTTTGCGGAGTAGGAACCTTTTCACTTCCTTTTGCCAGCAAAGTTGAGAAACTTGCCGGCATCGAAATTGTGGAAAGTTCCATCGAATCAGCAAAACGAAATGCAGCAGACAACGGCATTTCCAACACCTATTTCCTAGCCGATAATGCCAGATTTGGAATGGATAAAGTTCTAGAGAAATTTGGCACGCCAGACTTGCTGCTGTTAGACCCTCCGCGGTCTGGAGCAGGCGGGAAAGTAATGAGAAAAATCGGCCGATCCAAACCAAAACGGATCGTTTATGTATCCTGCAATCCAGAAACATTTGCAGTTGATATTAAGGAACTAAATGAATTTGGTTATACGTTGAAGGAAGTACAGCCGGTAGACTTATTCCCGCATACTGTGCATGTGGAATGTGTTGCTGTACTAACTTTAGATTAACAAAGAAAGACAGATCACTTGGAGCAAGTGATCTGCTTTTTTTCGTTATTTTGCTGGTAAATCTTCAATTGAATCAATGTCCATGTAGGATGGTACAACAATACCATTTTTTGCGCCTGTCAAATTTGCACCTAAATCAATGATATCATCCTTATACTGTTCAAAGAATGGCCCATGTGTTACTGGTAACCAAGGAGCTACTGATGCATCCCCTTCTCCTTGGGCAATTGATTGGAATAAAACGGCTGGATCGACAGGAGTGACAGTTACCTCAAATCCTTGCTGTTCTAATACTTGCTTTATAACTTCACCAGAAGCACGTTCTGAATCCCAAGGGGTAGCGACTAATTCAAACTCTTTTCCCTGGACCTTATCTACGCCTTCCGTCCATTCCTTAACTTTATCTTGATTTGCGTCAATCCATTTAGTTGCAGCTTCCTCAAATTCCATATCTTGAGCGTCATTCATCACAGCTTCCATGTCTTCTATTTCCCAGTTAAAACGATCAAGAACTTCATAAGCTTCCGGAAAATCTTCTTGTAAACCTGTTCGGACTATTGTATGTATGCCTTCATCTCTACCCATAGTACCTTTTGGATCTTCTAAGTATTTTAAATCGTATGAAGCAAACATCCAGTGCGGATTCCAGCCAACTATTACAATGGGCTCTTCATTATCAATGGCCTCACCTAACTCGGTTAACATTCCTGCAGTTGAGCTCTCAAAAAGTTCCCATTCATTTAAGTTCTCATAACCCTCTACCGTATCTTCAGCAAGCCCCATTGCACCAGCTCCTGGTTCAATACCTGTAATTGTATAATCTAATTCTTCGCCTAAATCTGCAGCTTCGCTGTTACTCTCAGAGCTGCCGCAGCCTGTTAAAACAAAAACAAAAGACAAGACTGATATAATACCGATTATTCTTTTTTTAATCAAAAATTCTTCCCCCTTCTCTTTATAAGCACAAGTATTATGTTAACTCATACAGAAAATACAGTAAATTCTATAAAAACTGTATAAATTGGTGTTTACTGCTGTAGGGCGGCGTCAGGTGGATTAAGCTGTATTATCCATTTAAATACACAGTTATGGTCCGTTTTAAGGTGCTATCTGAATGAAATGGCTTACAAAGAGTGAAAGGGGAGTTTCTTGGATTTTGCCCTGATTAATGATGAATCCTACCACGTGATAACTTGGTTGGCTAAGTTGAAATGTGTAATTGGATACTGATTACTGGTATTTTATCCTGCGACAAAAGTTTGGTTTTTGGAAATTTCATCTAAATTACTGGGAATGAATGGATCGCTTTTGTATAATTTTTAACGACTATAGTAATAATCCATTAAGATCATCTACAGAGGTGAGTGACCATGAAGGTTAAATTTATTGTTGCTTTATTTATGACGATTTTTGTACTAGGAGGTTGTAACATGAATAATGATAACGAATCAAAATCTTCTTCAGCAAATGAAGCTAAAGAATTTCCAGAAGTAACAGCATTTCAAGATGAGTTTACGAGAGAATTTTTGGAATCTACCGAACCAACAAGGGAAGGTTATTACCCGTTCTTATCCAAAACAGGTGCTTATAAAATGGATTTCCCTGAAGGTATGAAAATTAATGATAAAAGTTACAGTATAGATCCGGATAAAAATAGTGAGGTAGTGATATTCTCCTCTCAAAATTCAAATGGTCCCTTTATAGACCATCATGTAGAATACTACAGTTTTATAAATGATCCGCAACATGGAAGAGATCAGATAGAAGGACGAGTGGGTGTCGAAATTAATTTTGAAGAAGTGTCCACAAATTACGATCAAAAACTTGAAATAGCTGAATATGAATACGAGAATTCTTCAGGTATAGTATCGTTGATTACAAAAGATGGTGTAGAGGGACAAATTCAAACTTTCTCAAGCCTCAGATGTTCAAATGATATGGAGGGGAATGTTTGTAAAGAGCAAATTGAAGATGAAAAAGCAGAAATAAAAAATTGGTTAAAAAGCATTCAACTAATTTCTAAAGAAAGTGAGTAAAGTTATGAGCGAAGATATTATTAGCGGCTCAGAATTTAAAACAAGACTAATTGATTTAGGATACAAGGATTTATCATCCGAAGAACTCGAGTTTAATATCAGACAAATATATATGGAGGAAAATGGAGAGTTATTAAAAGCTGACATTAAAATCCTTAAATCATCTGATATAGAAAGTGATTTTGTTAAAGATTCAGGCTATGACGGAATTGCAGTTCATATCGACACGGTCGAAAAGGAAGAAGTTTATGTAATATCAGAAGGTACCCAGGACTTGCCAGATTGGCTATATAATATAAAAGCTATGTTAGCAGGCCAAACCATCAAACAGGCACAGGCCACAGACGTATTTGTTCAAGAAGCAAAAAAACATTTTAATGTCGACGACAATGTTGAAGTAAATGGGATGTCACATTCATTGGCACATAATAATAATACTATAGCTCTCTTATCTTTTAATACTTTCGATAATGTGTATAGTGTAAATGGTGCACAATTAAATTATTATCAGCTTTTTAATACAGATTTCAGGTTTAATGATGCTGTTAAAAACGAGTTCTCTTTTAATAATGACGATGAAGTTTACAATCTTTCGCCCCAAGATCTACATGACTTTGCAATGACCTATTACGAAGATAAGACTGATAGAATAGATCAAGTTATTTCAACTGACGATCCTTTATACGCCGTTAGTGTTGTGCGAGGCTTCTTTACACTTGGCAGTATTACGATGGTTGATACAAATCCGGATGTTCCTGGACTTCGGGAGCTGATTGCCGATATACCTGATAATGTTATTAAAGATTTTCAGGAGCTGGCAATTGATTTTGCGGTTGCTTCTAATGAAGGCGGGACAAATGAAGGTGTAAAAGAACTGATAGGTATAGATGTCGGGGCATTTAAAGATAAAGAGGGGATGGAACTAGCTGGCCACATCATAGCGAACTATGACACTATGGTCCGTGCTTTGAATGAGAAGCTGCCACCTCTTCTGGATAGAGTCCAAACAGTTACTGCAAATTCAGATGAAATTTTCGGCAGCTTAGAGGAAGCTGGTTATATAACGGAGAGGCAAAAAGAAGTAACCATTGATCATTTGACCAAGATAGAGAAATCATTGATTGATATTGAGAATATCCTTAAAGACAACGTTAATCTCAGAGATAAACTCAACAATCCTTTTTTAGGAGCTGGTAATGAAATTGTTACTATTCTAAGATTAGCCAGTAACTTGGTTGAGATTTATATGAGTTATATGGAAATTGAAAAGACAGGTATTCTGAAGCGATTAGAGTCCATTAAGGATAGTCATGGTCTGCAGGAGATGCTTTCATCTATGTCAGATGGATTGAAGAGTTACATAGGTGCAGACATGATCTACACATCAACATCAACCAAGGGCGAACCCATCAAAGTAAATATCTCCGCAGCACTTCGAATGTATCAGAAATCCATCCCCATCCTAGAAGCAAAATCAACCAAGATCAGTAATTTCGAAAAGGCAATAAAACATGAATTAGATGAGTCGTACAAGGACGAGAAGAGAAAAGTTCAGGATGAAATCAATCAAATGGAATCCAGTCCTAGCAGCTATCGATTCTTATTAAGTAAACATGGGTATTACCCGACTTTCAATAAAGAGATAAAATCAATCAGGGTTCATGAGATATTTTATCCGTTAGAGAATAAAGATTTTGAAGAACAGCTGGAAGAGTTGAAGAAGTCGGTAGAGTCAGGCAAGTTATATATAGAAAAGTATCGAAAGGCTATTGAGGATTTATTTGAGGAAGAAGAAAACGTATCTCAGTTATTCGACCTATCGAGGAGGATTTGAATGCCTCAATTTACATTCACTGTTACAGAACAACTGATTCCGAATCAAGATTATACCGATAAGAAAAAGCAATTGCGTGTACATGTAGATAATATGAGAGCAGATGATGACGAGTTTTATGCATTGGTAAACAATATCATTGTCGGTGAAGATCAGAAAGGAAAAATTATTGATGCAATGAAGAAAGAGACTACCGCCCGCAAGGATCGGGATGAGTCTATTTATACTGACGTGATTTCAAAGATTAATAAAGCTGTTAATTCATTTAATGAGCAAGTCGCTGATATGAAGAAGCAGAGGTTATCAGTTACTTATGAAGATAAAACTGAATAAATGAAAAGGCTTTGACTCCTTATAAGAGATCAAAGCCTTCTTTTTTACCTTTAATAGTACGAATCATTCTCACGCCAATTCTCTTCTTCCTCGTCTGTCATCACGTCGTCAGGATCTATTAATCCGGTCATTTCAAAGCTTTCTCCGTTATCATCAGAAACAAGCCTTGCTTTCACATTTCCACCGTAATAATCTCCATTGGTGCCTTGTCCCATCTGCATGACGATCTCGTCTCCATCAAACTCCGCCGATTCCATTACCGAAAAGACATCCTTGTATATGCCTGGCAAGACTACCTCGAACTTATCCCAATTCGATCCGCCGTCGGTTGTGCGATAGTATTCTGTAGGACCTGTTGAACCAAAGCTCATGAAACCAAGGTCCATAGAGACGAAGGTTCCGCTTTGCACAATCCGTTCACTTGGCGCGCTGCCGACTAGATTCCATGTCTTTCCGCCATCAGTTGTTTGGTGAACTTGATTGCCTTCGGCTGACATGGTTCTGCCGCCTGACAGAATGACAAAACCATCCTGCTCGCTCGTAAATCCGATGATTCGCAACCGGATACCTTCGATTGCACCAGGCAGTTCCGCTGTCTCCCATGTCTTGCCTTGATTAGTTGATGACAAGATGGCAGTTTGCTTAAATCCTCCAACAATAAAGGCGAGTCTGTCTTGAGATAATACATAACTTTGATCCATCAGTTCCGTTTTGGAGCCTTGATATTCCCCAGAAAAGAGCTCGTCGACTTCGACAGGAACTTCCATCCAATCCTGGCCATTATTCATAGTTATATGCAAGCCTGATTGATCAATTGTATAAGATATAACAGAGCTGGTAGATGTTGGTTTTTCTTCAGGTTTCGGAGCCTCTTCTTCCTGGCAGCCAACTAACAGAAATAAAAAGAGACAAATACCTACAATATAACGCATATTTCTACATCCTTTCTTTCATTCTATTTTATGGTAAAAGGGAGTGAGAGTACAACCGATGCTTCTTGATTTTAACAACTATCATGACAATGTTTCCCCTTGCGATGAGTATGTAATGGGGAAAAGCTTCATACTAAATTGCAGACGAAGCTCAAGGAGGATTGACGGAAATGAATCAAGAAGAACGTGGAGTAGAACATACAAAAAAACTAAGAAAATTAAAAGATCAAGTCATCGTCATAACCGGCGCAACCAGCGGTATCGGACTAGTAACAGCCAGAATGGCAGCTGCGAAAGGCGCGAAAGTAGTACTTGCTGCAAGAAACGAAGCAGCGCTGAAAGAGTTAACAGTAGAACTACGGCAAGCTGGTCATGAAGCTGTTTATGTACGAGCGGACGTTGGTATTGAAGAGGATGTGAACATGATTGCAGAAACGGCGCTAAACTCTTTTGGCCGGTTCGACACATGGGTGAACAATGCGGGTGTGGGTATTTATGGTAAGGCAATGGAGGTAAGTAATGCAGATATGAAACGACTGTTTGCCACAAATTATTGGAGTGTTGTTTATGGCTCCAAGCAAGCAGTACGTCATTTCTCGGAACGGGGAAATCCTGGGGCACTGATTAATGTTGGTAGTTCATCTGGAGATAAAGGCACTCCCTATCTATCTTCTTATGCGACTTCAAAGTTCGCTGTACGGGGATGGACAGAAAGCTTGCGAATGGAGCTTGAAAAAGAAAAAGTCCCCGTTTCGATTACACTAATCCATCCAGCAAGAGTCGATACTCCTTATAGTGAGCATGCCAGAAGCTATCTCAAGCATCATCCAGTTCATAAAGGCATGATCTATCCTCCAGAAGCAGTAGCTGAAGCTATTTGTTATGCCGCTGCGAATCCGAAAAGAGATATCTATGTTGGCTCGCAGGCAAAGGCGATGCAATTTTTAGGAGTGAATTTTCCCAGCTTCACAGATAAGGCATGGGAGCTTGTTTTTCCTCGGACGCAGTACGATAAGAACAGGCTATCAAATTTACCGGAAGAAAGTAATCTGTATCATGCTGGATACGGTATGCATGAGCGTGGTGCGAATCTCGGATGGAAACGAAAACGGAGTATATTTGTTAAAGCAGTGAAACATCCTGTTCTAACACAAGTTCTGATAGCGGGGTTAAGTGCATGGTTATTCCTAAGAAGGAATCGAGATAATTAGAAGGACATATATATTAAGATAAAGTTAATTTGGAATAAATGTAAATTTAACAATTAATCTTGTAATCCCGCAGAAATACCACTATAATTGTTCTTATTAAAAAGACAGTTGTCCTTTTAGGGTGGACTGCTACTATTTCTCCCTTAGTACAGCATAAGAAGTGAGGGGATTATCATGAGAAATGCTTTAAAACTGTGGAATCGGTTAAGCTTGGTGCAGCAGATTATTATTGGTCTTATTATCGGTATTATTTTAGGAGTAACGATTCCAGATGCTGCGCAGCCTGTCACAATTCTAGGTACGTTGTTCGTTGGTGCTTTAAAAGCCATTGCACCGGTGCTTGTGTTGTTCTTGGTTATGGCAGCAATCGCGCAGCACAAAAAAGGACAGCAGACAAATATGAAGTCGATCATCGTTCTTTATCTTGTCGGCACTCTTGCAGCTGCAGTCGTGGCTGTAGTAGCAAGCTACATTTTCCCGATCAGCTTATCACTTGCAGATCGTCCTGAAGATGTAGCGGCAGCTCCTGGTGGCATTGCCGAAGTACTGCAGACATTATTGCTGAATATCGTGGACAATCCGGTCAATGCAATCGTGAACGCAAACTATATCGGTATCCTAGCCTGGGCTATTCTGTTCGGATTGGCATTGCGGAATACATCAGATACAACGAAGTCTGTCATTTCCAACTTCTCGGATGCCATTTCGAAAGTAGTTACTTGGGTGATCAAGCTTGCGCCACTTGGAATCTTGGGTCTTGTTTTCACATCCATTTCGGAAAATGGTCTATCGTCCTTAGCAAGTTACGGTCAATTATTGGCCCTGCTGCTTGGCTGCATGTTTTTCGTGGCACTCGTTGTCAATCCGCTTATTGTCTACGTGTTGATCAGACAGAACCCATATCCACTTGTATTTGCTTGTTTGAAGGAGAGTGGTGTAACAGCATTCTTTACTCGCAGTTCAGCAGCAAATATACCAGTTAATATGAAGCTGAGCGAAAAGCTTGGCTTGAACAAAGATAGCTACTCTGTTTCCATCCCGCTCGGTGCAACAATCAATATGGCTGGTGCAGCAGTTACCATATCTGTTTTGACTCTTGCAGCTGTTCATACGATGAATATTGAAGTCGACATCGTGTCTGCTATCCTTTTAAGTGTTTTAGCAGCTATCAGCGCATGCGGTGCTTCTGGCGTGGCAGGGGGATCATTACTTTTAATCCCGCTCGCAAGCAGCCTGTTCGGTATCCCGGCTGACGTTGCGATGCAAGTAGTAGGTGTAGGCTTCATCATTGGTGTCGTGCAAGACTCCGCTGAAACAGCACTTAATTCCTCTACAGATGTCTTGTTCACTGCTGCTGCTGAGTTCAAGGAAAGAAGAAAAGCAGGAGAGAAGATTAAGATCAACGTTAATAATAAAACTGCTTGAAACTAAAACTGCATCTTTGATAAGATGCAGTTTTTTTCATGTGGAGAAAAGATGCAAGATGGTTCTTTTGTTATAATTAGTTAAATTATGTAAGTATACTAGAATAGTGGAGACGAGACATGGTTCATATAAGAAAAGTAAAGAAGTCTGAAGAAGCACTGCTTCATAACCTTATGCAATTTTATATTTACGAATTTAGTAAATACATCCCGGAAATTAAACTTGAAAGCAACTTTAAGTATAAGCCCTTTGACCTGAGTCAGAACTGGGAAGACGAAACACATTTTGCTTACTTTTTCTGTCTGAAAACTGAAGTGATCGGATTTGCACTCATAGAAAGTAATAAGAAGATAAATACGGTGCTAGAGTTCTTCGTCCTAGCTAGTTATCAAGGGAAGGGATTTGGAAAAGCAGCTGCTAGAAATATTTTTAAAGCATTCGACGGATACTGGAATGTCTCTCAAATTGAAAAGAATCAACCAGCTTTAGCTTTTTGGCGGAAAACGATTTCCGATATTACGAATGGAGACATGGAGGAAGTCTATGAAAATAGGACGTATGTTCAGAAGTTCCATACTAGTTCTATCGTGTGACGACTTCTGGGGATAGATGTAATATACAATCTTTTTATCGGCATTGAAGGTGTAAGTTTAGCTTTGTAGGAAAATCAGAACCGCATGTCAAATATCTTTGAAGGAGTAATAATGTGGTTAAGCATAAAGATAGTTATACTAATTGATTGAGAGAAGAAGCATGCGAAATTGCACATGCTTCTTCTTTTATTTAAATATCTGTTAGATGAAAATGCTCCACAACATATTGCTTGAACTTCTCCGCAATAGGCGATAAAAACTTCCCTTCCATACTAGCGATGCCGATTGTCCGTTCACACTTTGGTGAGCTTATACGAACCTTAGCGATTTTCGTTCGATCCAAGCTTTTAACGTCAGGAAGGATGGAAATGCCCATCCCAGCTCCGACGAAACCGGCAATCGTCGTTACCTCTTCACCCTCAAACATAATCTTAGGAACAAGGCCCACTTGCTCGAAGATACTATCAATTGTTACGCGCAATGCATAGCCTTCCTCCATAAGGATAAAAGGTTCATCGGCGATTTCTTGTAATGTGATCGATTCTCGATTGGCTAGGGGATGGTCTTTTGGGAAGAACAAGAAGAGCTCCTCTTGCCATAATGGAGTCCAGGCAATTTTGGAATCCTCAGGGAAGGATGCGAGCAGACATAGATCCAGGTCGCCAGATTGTAAGTTTTCCAACAGCCAATTGGAATGGTTCTGTTTTAAATGAAATCTAACATGCGGATATTCTTCTTTAAATGCACCGATTATATTAGGAACTATTGTTGTGCCGAGTGTGTGCAGAAATCCAAGTGAAATTTCTCCCTTATCCGGGTCAAGCAAAGATTGGATTTCGTCTTTTCCTTCCTGGAATTCCTTTAAGATGAGGTCAACTCGCTTTAATAGAAGTTCTCCATACTTATTCAATTTAATTGTTCTGCCTTGACGGTCAAAAAGCGGCGTGCCAATTTGACTTTCCAGTCGAGCAATCGAGCGGGAAAGAGCTGGCTGGGTAATGGACAGGATCTGCGCAGCTCTTGTAACGTGCTGTTCACGTGCGAGTGTCTGGAAATATTCGAGTTGTTCCCATTCCATGCTGTTTAGCCTCCATTTATTATGTATTACATAGAGTAATTAAAAACATATTTATTATGCATTATACATTATACATAGCGAGTGTTACGATTTTATAGGAGAAATAAAGATACAGGAAATCTGAGGAGGATTACCATGGATTATAGGATCGAAAAAGATACTCTTGGGGAAGTAAAAGTACCAGCGGATAAATTCTGGGGTGCACAAACACAGCGAAGCAAAGAGAATTTTAAAATAGGATCGGAAAGAATGCCGGAGCGTGTCGTGAAGGCTTTCGCTATATTGAAGCGCAGTACGGCTATTGCCAACCAGCGTCTGGGAAATCTGGCTAAAGAAAAAGCAGACGCTATCGTAACAGTCTGTGATGATATTCTTACTGGTAAGTATGATGATAATTTCCCGCTTGTTGTATGGCAGACAGGAAGCGGTACACAAAGTAATATGAACATGAATGAAGTGGTTGCAAACCTTGCTACTGCTTTGCTGAAGGAAAAAGGTTCAGAAGCAGTAGTACATCCGAATGATGATGTTAACCGCAGCCAAAGCTCAAATGATACATTCCCGACGGCTATGCATGTTGCAGGCGTGCTGGCTGTTTATGAACAGTTGCTTCCTGCGGTAGAACAGCTGCGTGACACGCTAAATAAAAAAGCGGAAACATTCCATAACCTCGTGAAAATCGGACGTACACATCTTCAGGATGCTACGCCTTTGACGCTAGGACAAGAGATCAGCGGCTGGGTGCATATGCTGGATCGATCAAAGGAAATGATTGCAGAATCTACTGAGAAACTGCGTGCCTTGGCAATCGGAGGAACAGCTGTTGGAACTGGCATCAATGCACATCCACAGTTCGGTGATACTGTAGCTGAAGAGATTAGCAAATTTACAGAGCAAGAATTCAATAGCGCATCAAATAAATTCCATGCATTGACTAGTCATGATGAAATGACATATGCCCATGGTGCATTGAAAGCACTAGCTGCTGACTTGATGAAGATTGCCAATGATGTACGCTGGCTGGCGAGCGGACCTCGCTGTGGCATCGGCGAAATCATTATTCCTGCTAACGAGCCAGGCAGTTCTATCATGCCCGGGAAAGTAAATCCAACGCAGTGTGAAGCATTGACCATGGTTGCAGCCCAAGTGATGGGGAATGACGCAACAATCGGATTTGCAGCAAGTCAGGGTAACTTTGAACTGAACGTATTCAAACCAGTTATTATCTATAACTTCCTACAGTCTGTTCAGCTATTAAGCGACAGCATGGTATCTTTCCATGACAACTGTGCAGTAGGCATTGAGCCGAACGAGCAAACCATCCAGGATAACCTAACGAATTCTTTGATGTTGGTAACTGCTTTGAACCCGCACATCGGATACGAAAATGCGGCGAAAATAGCTAAACTGGCACATAAAGAAGGACTAACACTGAAAGAAGCTGCAGTGAAACTCGATCTGCTGACAGAAGAGCAGTTTGATGAGATGGTGAAGCCGGAGGATATGGTGAAACCGAATATCTAATATGCAAAGAAGCAACCAAGCAGCTAACGCACTTGG
This sequence comes from Terribacillus sp. AE2B 122, assembly GCF_902497585.1. Classification (NCBI taxonomy): domain Bacteria; kingdom Bacillati; phylum Bacillota; class Bacilli; order Caryophanales; family Bacillaceae; genus Terribacillus; species Terribacillus sp. AE2B 122. The sequence goes on from NZ_LR700945.1 coordinate 155,141, forward strand.
TTGCTTTTTAATTTTTAATAGACTTATGGCATCTCGCTTATTCGGAGCATGTGCGTGAGACCTTTCCAAGCAACATAGCTATGGTTGTCTCCGAAGCGTTGAATGTGCGACTTTATATTCTCCCATTCTCCTCGAAGCATAGGATGTATTTCCGTTGTATCCGCTATGATGTATAGAGTATCTAAGAAATCAATTGTTTCATTTAGAAGAAAGGGATCTTTAACCGTGAGGAGTACAGAAATGACATCTGGTATAGCAGAAAAAGCCTCAAATGATGATAAGTTCGTTGTTAACTCCTCATAGCAATCACTAAAATACCATTCATTCTTCTCTAGCTTTGTCTCCCAATTTGCAAATATCTTAATCAATTCATTTCGCATCCTACAAAGAATACCCCGTCGACTGGAAAAAGAACTGTGACTGCTCGTAATTATACGATATTCGCGAGAAGTCAAACGGAAGACCATTGTTCAAATAGAAGATTGTTTCTACGAATAGTTTTGGATCACCTACAAGAAGTCCAAGATGCGATGCTTCATCTTCATTCAGCTTCTGGATGTGCACGTACATATCGGAGAAGCCGATTTTGGCACCTAAGGCATTGCTAATGTAATCGAAGATGGATCCGGTGGCGATTTCGTTATTCAGATAGGTGACAATATCCTTGTTGTAATAGGACTCTTCAAGACAAAGTATTTGTCCGTTGATATAACGTATCCGTTTAACGTAATGGACGTCATCTTCCGAATCGATTTTCAGGTTGAAGGCGACTTCTGCTGATGGTTTCCGGATATCGAGCTCCAGCACTTTTGCTGTAATGTCGAATCCGCTCAGCTCGTCACTGAAGCCTTGGTTCGAGAAGCTGATGTAGCCTTTTCGGTTGCGGCGCCGTACGAAGATGCCGCTGCCGCGCACTTGGTAGACAAGCCCTTTTCGTTCGAGCAGGCTGAGTGCTTTGATGACAGTGCTTTTGCTTGTTTTATATTGGGACATCAAAGTTTCCAGCACAGGCAGCTTGGTACCCTGCGGGAGGTCTTTCTTTTCGATATCGTGTTGGATCTCATTGGCGATTTGCTGATATTTAAGCATAGCTACATTCCTTATTTGTTTGGATAGAGCGATTTTAGCACATTAAATCTTTAACGAAAACCCTACTCTTTTAAAATGCTCTATTAATTTTATTAGTTTATACTTGATAAATTATACCGGTATAATTATAATGTAAGCGTATACTAAAAGAAAAAGAGGTGTCCCAAGTGGCTGAAAAAGTAAGGGATTATCCAAAACTTGCTGGGGATATACTGGAGGCTGTCGGTGGGGAAGAGAATATTGTAAACGCTACCCGCTGTGCGACACGGTTGCGTTTAGTGCTGAAACGTTCGAAGCCTTCTGCTAAACAAGAGGTAAATAGTTTGCCAGGTGTCATTACAGTAGTAGAAAACGGTGGTCAGTTCCAAGTCGTTATCGGTCAGCATGTCGGCGAGGTATATGATGAATTTGCCAAACTCGTAAATGTTGATACTGCTGAAGCAGGTAACGAGAACAAAGGCTCAATCCTTAACCGAATTATTGCAACAATGTCAGCTGTATTCGCACCATTCATCTATGTGCTTGCGGCGGCCGGTATTCTGCAAGGTGCACTTATTCTAATCAACTTGGTTTTCCCAAACTTCGAAACAACTAGTACGTACCAAGTATTTAGCTTTATTTCGTGGGCTCCATTTACGTTCCTGCCTATTTTCATTGCTATTACGGCGTCTAAGCATTTCAAGACAAATACGTATATAGCTGTTGCTGCTTGTGCAGCGCTTGTCAGTCCTGATTGGGCTACGATGGCTGCAAGCATTGCGGACGGAAATAGCATGAACTTCCTTGGGTTGCCTTTGACAGAAACGACTTATACATCATCTGTCTTGCCGCCACTGTTCCTAGTTTGGATCCTTTCTTACTTGGAGCGCTTCTTGAACAAGCACATGAACGAAGTAATCCGTCCATTGTTCGTGCCATTGATTTCTATCATAGTCATGGTTCCGCTGACACTTGTAGCAATAGGTCCATTGACTTCTCTTGGAGCAAATGGAATTGCGAACGGATACAATTTCTTAGCTGAATACGCACCATGGCTTGCAGGAGCGATCATTGGCTCCCTATGGCAGGTTATCGTTATCTTCGGTGTTCACTGGGGTATTACGCCGATGGTACTGGCTAACTTCGAGCAATATGGTCGTGATTCTTTCCAGGCTTATCAAACGATTGCGGTAATCGCACAGGTTGGAGCGGTTGTCGGTGTTATTTTAAAAGCGAAAAGTAAAGAAGTTAAAAAAGTCGGTGTTTCCGCAGGTATTACCGGTATATTCGGTATAACAGAACCAGTAATCTATGGTGTGACACTGCGATTCAAGAAACCATTTATTATTGGTTGTATATCTGGTGCAATTGGTGCAATTGTAGCAAGTTTCTTCAATCCATATTATTTCGCTTATGCTGGACTTCCAGGACCATTAACTATTGTGAATGGTATCAATGGAGACTACCCTACAAGTTTCATAGGTATTGTTATCGGCGCCGCTATCGCTATTGTGCTGCCAATCATCTTGATTCAGATTTTTGGTTTCGGTGAAGATACTGCAGCACAAGCTGACAGCAGTGTGGCAGTAGATCAGAAAGATAGCAACGCAGAAGCGTCTGCAGCAGAAAACAATGAAGAAGTAGTTCACGCACCGCTAAGCGGTAAATTGCTGGCGTTGGAAGAAGTGCCAGATGAAGTGTTCAGTTCAGGAGCAATGGGGAAAGGGCTGGCAATTGAGCCAAGTGAAAATAAAGTTTATGCGCCATTTGACGGAACCATTGTCATGCTCGCACCGACAAAGCATGCAATCGGATTACGCTCCAAGTCTGGTGCAGAAGTATTGATCCACGTAGGTCTTGATACAGTTAAGCTTAATGGCTCACCGTTCACACTGCATGTGAAAGAAGGAGACCGCGTGAAGCAAGGGGATGTATTGAGCGAGTTTGACAGCGAAGCGATTGAAGCTGCAGGTGTGCAAACGATTACGCCTATCATTCTTACCAATCCAGCTAATTATAAAGAAATCATCATTGACGAAACAGAGACAACGACGCAAGGCAATGACTTGCTGACGGTTGTGAAATAGGAGGAGATAGAGATGAATACATTACCGAAGGACTTCTTATGGGGCGGCGCTCTTGCCGCCCACCAATTCGAGGGTGGCTGGAACCAGGATGGCAAAGGCCCAAGTGTTATTGATGTATTAACTTCTGGTGCACATGGTGTGCCGCGGGAACTTACAGAAACGGTGGAACCGGATAAGTTTTATCCAAACCATGAAGCTATCGATTTCTACAATCGCTACAAAGAGGATGTTGCCTTATTCGCAGAGATGGGTCTTAAGTGCTTGCGTACATCCATTGGATGGACACGCATCTTCCCGAAAGGCGATGAAGCGGAGCCAAACGAAGCGGGCTTGAAGTTCTACGACGATCTTTTTGATGAACTATTAAAGCATGGCATTGAACCAGTCATTACACTATCCCATTTCGAAATGCCATTACATTTGGCGCGTGAGTTCGGCGGATTCCGCAGCAGAGAGGTTGCCCACCACTTTGTCCGGTTCGCAGAAGTCTGCTTCGACCGTTATAAAGACAAGGTTAAGTACTGGATGACATTCAACGAAATCAATAACAAAATGGATACCGATAATCCATTATTCCTTTGGACGAACTCTGGTGTCACAGTGAAAGAGGGCGAAAATGCCCGTGAAGTGATGTACCAGGCTGGTCACCACGAGCTAATTGCAAGTGCACTAGCTGTCAGCAAAGGAAAGGAAATCAACCCTGAATTCCAAATTGGCGCCATGGTATCACACGTGCCGATTTATCCGTATTCCTCCAATCCAAACGATGTGATGCTGGCAGAAGAGCTGATGCGTGAGCGTTACTTCTTCCCGGATGTACATGTTCGCGGCTACTACCCAAGCTATGTGCTAAAAGAATTCGAACGAGAAGGTTATAACATCGTATTTGAAGATGGCGATGAAGAGATTCTTCGCAATGGTACGGTTGATTACCTTGGATTCAGTTATTACATGAGTACGACTATCAAAAGTGATAAAGAGACGGAACAAGACAGAAATATGACAAATGGCGGGTTGGCACAAAGTGTAGAGAACCCATATATCAAAGCAAGTGACTGGGGATGGTCCATTGACCCAACTGGTTTACGTTACACATTGAACCGTTTCTACGACCGTTATCAGATTCCATTGTTTATCGTCGAGAATGGCTTCGGCGCAATTGATAACGTGGAAGAAGACGGATCCATCCACGATCCACAGCGGATTGATTACTTGCGCTCCCATATCGAGGAGCTAATAAAAGCAGTTAAATACGATGGCGTTGACCTGTTAGGCTATACGCCGTGGGGAATTATTGACATCGTATCCTTCACAACTGGTGAAATGAAGAAGCGCTATGGCATGATTCACGTGGATCGTGATAATGAAGGAAACGGCAGCATGAAACGGTCGAAGAAGGATTCGTTTGAGTGGTATAAGCAAGTGATTGTTTCGAATGGGGAAGAGCTGTAAAAAAATAGACCTCTGGGATGGTGTCTCCACCTCCAGAGGTCTATTTTTTGTTAGTAACTTTTGTAGTGCTATTTATTTATGTCTTGATTTACTTTTTTCTTTCTTCCAATCCTCATTCATGGCCTTCCAGAGCGACCAAACCATAAACAGGAGTATAAAGGCGAAAGGAAATGCAGAAACAATGGACGCAGTCTGTAACGCGTTAAGTCCGCCAGTTGCCAGCAGTACAGAAGCAATTGCTGCTTGGATAATCCCCCAAGTTAATTTAATTTTATTGGATGGATTGAGGCTTCCACCTGATGTTTGCATACCAAGCACAAACGTTGCAGAGTCAGCAGAAGTAATAAAGAATGTGCCGATTAAGAACAACGCAACGACTGATAGTAACGTAGACATCGGCAATCCTTCGAACACACCAAATAACGATTGTTCTTGCGCAAGGTCAGTAAGTCCTGTATTGATTCCGTGAATTTCTTGGAACAGACCAGTACCGCCAAAGACAACAAACCAGAATGCACAGAAGATAGCTGGGATAAATAAAACGCCTATTACAAATTCACGAATGGTTCTACCTTTAGAGACACGTGCAATGAATGTTCCTACGAAAGGTGACCATGCAATAAACCAAGCCCAATAGAAAATGGTCCAGCTCTGAACCCAACTATTAATATCACTATCAAATGATCCTGTCTGAAAACTAAGTGCAGGCAGGGACTCCGCATACGATCCCATAGTAGATATAAACGTGTTAAGGATAAATTGTGTTGGGCCTAGGAATAAAGTTAGTAAAAGCAGTAATACTGCCAACACAATATTAGCGTTGCTCAGCCATTTTATTCCTTTACCTATGCCTGACCAAGCAGATGCCAGGAACAGAATGGTAACAATGATAATAATAACAAACTGCGTACTGAAATTATTTTTTATATCAGTAATGAATGCCAATCCGCCGGCGATTTGGGAAGCTCCTAATCCAAGGGAAGTAGCAACACCAAAGATAGTGGCGAACACAGCTATAATATCGATTAGTTTTCCAATCCATCCATTTGTTCTGTCACCAATCAAGGGCTGGAATGTGGAACTTATGAGTCCCGGAGCACCTCTGCGGAATTTGAAGTAAGCAATGGCTAAACCAATGACGGTGTACACGCCCCATGTCTGTAACCCCCAGTGGAATACAGAATAGCGAAGTGCATTCTTAGCCGCTTCGATACTTTTCGGATCAGCTTCGGGTGGTGCTGCAAAGTGCGCAAGCGGCTCTGCAGTTCCCCAGAACACAAGTCCTATACCCATACCAGCACTGAACAACATAGCAAACCATGTAATACGTTTAAATTCTGGTTTTTCTCCTTCTTTTCCTAAACGCATAGACCCAAAACGACTAAAAATCAGGTAGATGGAAAAGATCAGAAAGATAGCAACTGAAAGAATATAAAACCAACCAAATTTTGAGGTCAAAAAGGATTGTGCCTCAGTAGTTATATAATCCATATTCTCTGGTGCTATTACGCCCCAAAGAACAAAAATAGCGCAAAGGATTAAAGATATCCAAAAAACATTGCCTACTTTATTCATAATTCTATTCCCCTTTCAAAAATTCTTATAATCTCATCAATAGCTGTTTTTATAAGGAGTGAATTTATCTTAGTGATTCTAAATTCTACTCTTTCTAAGACAGCGGCCAGGATCATAAGAATTCTAACAACTTATCCGAACTGTATAGAACGACCTTTCTATTTTTAACATAAGTTTAATATTCAATCAACCGATAAAGCTTCTTCAGCGCCGTAAAAACCCCTTGATAATATAATTTTAACGAAATATTAAATAAGCAATAAAGCCCTCCGTTATCACTCATTATCTTGTTAATTTAAATCGTAAGGTACAAGACGGGAAAAGATTTTACAGGAGGCAGTAGAAAATTGTTTGACTTGTAATTACTGTAGGTTGTAATTTGTAATTTAGGTCTATCTAATTTAAAGGAGCCGTTAAGCATATGAGTCGATCTACAAAAAAAGATATGTTACTGCAAGTAGCGGAACGATTGTTTTATGAGCATGGATTTCGCGGTGTAGGTCTTAAGCAAATCATCCGGGAGGCAAATGTTGCTACAATGACGCTTTATAACCATTTTCCTTCCAAAAATAAATTAGTTGAAGAAGTACTGAAGCGACGAGAAGAACGCTATTGGTCTTATCTGGATTCTTATATAGAGAAAGGTTCGAGTTCTCCTTTCATTCTAGCTGTAGAAGCGCACTGTCGCTGGTTAAAGGAACATTCCTATAAAGGGGATATGTTTTTGAGGGCAATAGAAGATTATACAGGGATAGACGATGAAATTGAAAACATCGCTAGAGAACATAAAATAAGATTGCTGCACTATTTTCAACAGCTCGCACAAGAAAATTGGGATAATAATCCACTTGATTTAGCCAATCAGCTGACGCTGCTTCTTGAAGGAACCACTTCTATGACCACCTTGATTGGTGCGGATAAAGCAGCGGACTACTCCATTGCGATGGCAAAAGTACTTTTTCAGCACACGTCATGATTTTTATTTTTATTAGAGCCTGATATATACATCTGATTTATTACGTTAAGTGAGATAGAAGGTATAATTCAGTTTTTCATCAAGTCATCTTTCACCTTTAATGTTTACACACAAACAGTACGCTGATTTGCGTGGTCAATATCGAGAAAATGAATAATATATCTGAACTGAAGAAGCAGAGTAGTGGGAAGACTAACCTAGTGAATAGAACATAATGAAACACCCTTCAAGTACTGCAGAGTGATAACTGGAGGGTATTTTTTATGGAGAAAAACAGCTATCCAAAGCCGTTATTGACTGTTGCAAAGATAACTTAATCGGTCAGTATATCCGGATTACAGATCAGGAAGAGATTGGGTAATAATATCCAGTAAATGTATTTCTAAGCAACTAGAGTGTTGCATGTTATCCCAATCTTGTAACGAAGGCCATACAACTTTTGTACCCAATCACTAGTCAAAATGTAAGCGCTTTAATATAAAATGAAATCAGGAGGTGAATCCAATGATGCTAGACAAGCGGCCATCCATCTTGCTTGAGCAGCTTATCCGTTCACAGCACATTACATTGCAACAGCTCATGGATCTCACTCAATTATCCAAAAGGCAGCTGACTTATGACTTGGAGAAGCTGAATGACTGGCTTACAGCAGAGCAGTTGCCGCAGATCCTATATAAAGGGACGCAGCTCATTCGTGTACCTCAGGAGGTGGTGCAGTGTTACCAAAAGAAGCAGCTGATTCAAAATGGTCAGCAGCTTGTATTAGGCGAAGAAGATCGTCTGCTTTTTCTTTACCTGTATTTGTTCATAAGGGAGGAGCCTGTATCATCTTACCATTTAACACATGTGCTCCAAGTTAGCAAAAATACAGTAGTTGCCGATATCAAACGTGCCAATAAGCGGATTAATCCATTCTTAGTAGAAATTCGTTATACAAGACAGAATGGCTATCATCTTAGGGGATCCGAAGCGGATAAAAGAATTTTGGTTCAAAATCATCTGGCGAAGATGCTCCAAAATCCCACTTTTCCGACAATAGTGAAACATCTCACAGCACATTTAAAAAATGTGACAGCAAAAGATGTGCAAGATTTATTGCAGACGATGGAAAAGGATTTCGGACTTCAGTTTGTTGAGGAAAGGCTGGATCATTTCACTTATTTTTTAGTGCTGTATGCCTGCCGACTTCGTGAAGGAAAAACAGTCCGTTTCCATGAAGACGAAATTCTCAATATGAAACAGGATGCAATGTGGGGTGTGACACTCTCTGTTTTTGAAAAGCTTCAACTACCACTTGATGAAAATGAAGTATGTTATTTCAGCATCCACTTGCTTGCTCTATCACTAGGTCAAATACAGCAGGAAAGCAATACGCGAGATCTGCTGTATAGATTGTGCGAACAATTGGTCTTGGATTTCGAGAACAAGGCTGCTGTCGTTTTCGAACGAAGGGCTAATGTCGTACGCACCCTCTATCAGCATATGAGGCCAGCTTACTATCGAATGAAATATCGGATTCCGATACACAACCCGCTTTTACAACAGATTAAAAATGAACATCAAGAATTATATCTGATTGTACAAGAGCTGTTACAACCGGTTGGAGACCTGCTCAATATAGTTATTCCGGAAGAAGAGATAGGATTTATTACGATTCATTTCGGCGCGTTATTAGAAAAGCCGACACAGCAAATGCCAAGGAAGAAAAGAGCTCTAGTCGTCTGTCCGAGCGGTATAAGTTCATCCTTGATGGTGAAATACATGCTCGAATCATTATTTTCAGAGATTGTGGTCGAGGATACATGCTCACTCCGACAATACGAACAGAAGACTGCAATGGATTATGATGTTATCTTCTCAACAATTGATTTGCAGTCCAGTATCCCGTGTTTTCACGTTAAACCGATCATGTCGCCTACTGAAAAAAGTGCTTTAGTCAATGGCGTATATGAAACATTATTCGGGATTCAATATGATGGCGTATCAGTAAGAGAGCTTCTTCAGGAAATCAGCCGATACGCCAGCATCCATGATGAGAAACAATTAGAAAACATGCTGCGGACATTCCAGTTCCATCGCAAAACAGAACGAAGAAAGGAGAATCAACCAGTGTTACAAGACTTGTTACATGAAGATACTGTTCAACTAGCTGAAAGTTTACCAAGCTGGCAAGATGCCATTGCCTGCGTTGCCAAGCCTCTGCTGCAAAATGAGTCTATCTCGCCAACTTATGTAGAGGCAATGATAGAAAATATAGAAAAACTAGGGCCTTATGTAGTGATAGGACCGGATGTTGCCATCCCGCATGCCAGACCGGAATCCGGTGTGCATGCAGTAGGAATGAGCTTTCTTAGATTAAAGGAGCCTGTCTATTTTTCCACAAATCATACCAAAGGAGTTAGATTATTATTTTGTATTGCGGCAATCGATAACAAAACCCATTTAAGAGCACTGTCGCAGCTGACCAAACTGCTCAGCGATAAAGAAAATGTTGCAACACTGATTGAATCTGACAGTAAGGAAGAAATACTTGCACTATTTAAAAGTTATTCAACTATAGCTTAAAAATTGGAGGAGTAATTATGAAGATATTAGCAGTTTGCGGGTCAGGACTAGGAAGCAGCTTTATGTTGGAGATGAATGTTCAACAGATTCTATCAGAGTTAGGTGTCACTGGCGTAGAGGTGAGTCATTCAGATTTGAGCTCGGCAACTCCTGATGATGCCGATTTGTTTATTGCTGCCAAGGATATTGCTGATGGGATGCATCACTTAGGTGAAGTAATCGTGATTGACAGCATCATCGATATGGACGGAATCAAAGCAAAGCTGCAAGAGGTTCTTCAACAGAAAGGCATCATTTCCTAAAGAACAAAGGAGGAGAATACAATGGTCGAAAGATTTCTGAAACTGGTCATCGATATTCTTAGCACGCCGGCGGTATTGGTCGCATTGATTTCCTTGGTGGGGCTAATCATCCTGAAGAAGCCGCTGAGCGAGATTATTAAAGGGACGACGAAAACATTCCTTGGTTTCTTGGTAATCTCTGCTGGTGCGAATATCATTGTTGGCTCACTAGATCCATTCGGACAAATGTTCCAGCATGCTTTCAATGTAAATGGTGTAGTACCGAACAATGAAGCTATCGTAGCGATGGCACTGACAGAATACGGAAGTACAACTGCATTTATTATGTTCTTTGGTATGTTAGCCAATATTCTGATCGCGCGTTTTACTAGATTGAAATTCATCTTCCTTACAGGTCACCACACGCTGTATATGGCTTGTATGCTCGCTGTAATCCTTGCAGTATCAGGATTGAAGGGTGTTCCGCTTATTATTGTCGGTTCCTTGGCTCTTGGGTTGATCATGGCTGCTTTTCCGGCAATTTGCCAGCCGTTCATGCGGAAAATCACAGGTAACGACAATGTGGGATTCGGTCATTTCTCAAGCTTAGGTTATGCACTTTCCGGAGTGGTAGGCAAAGTAGTTGGGAAGGGATCCAGATCTACAGAAGATATTAAGTTTCCGAAAGGATTGGGGTTCCTGCGAGATAGTTCGGTTACGATCTCGCTTACGATGGTTGTGCTTTATGTCATCATTGCACTATTTGCTGGTCCAGGATATGTAGAGGGGGAATTGAGCGGAGGCACTCACTATATCGTCTTCTCTATAATCCAAGGTGTCACGTTTGCAGCAGGTGTATTCGTTATCCTGACAGGGGTGCGTCTAGTGCTAGCTGAAATTGTCCCTGCTTTCAAAGGTATTTCGACGAAACTTGTTCCGAATTCTAAACCAGCTCTTGATTGTCCAGTTGTTTTCCCTTATGCACCAAATGCAGTTCTTATCGGATTCTTCTGCAGCTTCCTTGGAGGAATCGTTGGCATGGTGGCACTCGGGCTTGCTGGAGCTGTTATCATCTTACCGGGCGTTGTACCGCACTTCTTTACAGGAGCTACAGCTGGTGTTTTCGGAAACGCCACTGGCGGTGTGAGAGGAGCAACTATTGGAGCTTTCGCAAATGGATTGTTGATTACTTTCCTTCCGGTATTTTTGATGCCGGTACTAGGAGATTTAGGATTCGCTAGTACGACTTTCTCAGATGCAGACTTTGCGGCTTCCGGCATCGTACTTGGACAGGTGGCGAAAATATTCGGTGCAGCAGGTGTTACCGTAACGGTTGTTGGTCTTGTTGTGTTGGCTGTTGTCTTCGGATTGTTTAAACGCAATAAAAAGACAAATGACTCCAATCAGATTGGTGCCTAATAGATGCTGAATAGGAAGGAAGAAGATAAATGATGGATTTAGAGAAGGTAGAGAGGTTCCGGGATGAAATTAGATTGAAGACACTTCAAGAGCTTCATCATTTGGGGTTCGGTCACTATGGAGGAAGCTTATCTATCATTGAAACATTAGCAGTACTTTACGGAGATGTGATGCAAGTTGATCCGACTGATCCAATGTGGGGAGATCGAGATTATTTCATTTTATCAAAGGGACACGGTGGCCCAGGGCTTTATGCAGCGCTTGCAGTAAAGGGATATTTTCCTGAAGAGATGCTGTATACACTAAATCAAAATGGTACAAAGCTGCCTTCTCATCCAGACAAAAACCTGACTCCAGGTGTGGACATGACGACAGGTTCGCTCGGTCAAGGTATATCAGCTGCTGTAGGTGTTGCGCTGTCTCATAAGCTCTCCGAACGGAAGAACAAGACATTTTGTATCGTAGGTGACGGAGAACTGAATGAAGGCCAATGCTGGGAAGCTTTTCAATTCGCTGCCCATCATAAACTGCACAATTTATTCGTTTTCGTTGATGATAATAAGAAGCAATTGGATGGTCTGACGAAGGATATCATTGACCCTATCGATTTTGCTGCAAAGATGGATGCCTTTGGTTTTTATACTTGCAAAGTGGACGGAAGTGACGTAGGAGACATCCATCAAGCAATCTTGCAAGGTATGAATCAAAAGGAAAAACCAGTAGCCATCATCTTGGATACTATCAAAGGGCAGGGAGTCCGTTATTTGGAGGAGTTGGCTGATAATCACCACATCAGACCGAACGAATCAGATACAGCGGCAATTGAACAGGCAATTCATGAGTTGGAAACGAAACTGAAGCAGGAGGTGGGAGGATGATTTCGACTGTTTATGAAAAAGAAAAACGAGAGATGCGCCAAGTCTATGCTGAAACCATTCTGGAACTGGCAAAAGCAAACCCGGAAGTGATAGCTCTGGAAGCGGACTTGATGAGTGCTATCACAACGAATAAAATCAAAGCAGAAATACCAAATCAGCTCATCAACAGCGGTATTATGGAAGCCAACATGATGGGAGTTGCAGCTGGTTTATCTCTTACAGGGAAAATTCCTTATGTGCACACTTTCGGCCAGTTCGCTACGAGAAGGACATTTGATCAGCTATTCGTTTCAGGCGGATATGCCAAGACAAATATCAAAATCCTCGGGTCAGATGCAGGTATTACGGCAGAGCATAACGGCGGTACCCATATGACATTTGAGGATATTGGGCTTATGAGGCTGGTTCCGCAAGCGCATGTTTATGAAGCTAGTGATTCTACTATGCTTGGGTACTTGCTGAGACGTATTGAAAAAGAGCACGGCATCCACTATATCCGTACAATTCGGAAGAATGCCGTCAAGCTTTACGAGGAAAACGAAACCTTTGAAGACGGAAAAGGGAAGCTATTGCGTGACGGATGTGATGTCACTATCATAGCAACCGGTATTATGGTTGCAGAAGCTTTACAGGCTGCAGATATTCTCGAGCGGCAAGGGATCCACGCGGCTGTCATTGATATGTATTCTATCAAACCAATTGATGCAGAATTGATCACAGAATATGCCCAAAAGACAAAAGCAATTGTAACAGCAGAAAATCATAACGTAATTGGCGGATTAGGCAGTGCTGTATCAGAGGTATTGGCTGAGAATCATCCTGTGCCGATGTATCGAATAGGTGTGCGAGAGCAGTTTGGGCAAGTGGGAAAAGTAGATTATTTAAAGACTTTTTATAAATTGAGTGTTAAGGATATTGCAGAGGCAGCAATCGAATTGTTAGCTAGATAATACACAACACGCTCATTTTGAATAATTCTTCTTTTAGAGAGCCAGGTAAACCAAAAGAAAATAGTTAAACGAGGAGATCAAGTAACACTTGATCTCTTTTTGTATTTCTCAAGCTGTTAATTTGTCAAAATAATTAGCAAACGTTATAATCCCTATGAATATCATCAGAATTATAGGTTATAAGAAATTGCTATTATTTAGGAGAGATGCGTGTTGGGTGATATAAATTATGAATTGGGGATTGATATCGGCGGAACTTTTACCGATCTTACCCTAAAGGAGATAGATGGATCTGGCATTTGGAATGTAAAGACGCCTACTGTGCCTAATGATCCAGCGAGTGGGATTTCCAATGGATTGCAACTGCTCAAGGAAAAGGGTATTGATTTGACGAAGATAACCTATTTCGTGCATGGGATGACAATCGGGCTGAATACGTTGCTGCAGCGGAATGGTGCGAAGATTGGCTTATTCATAACGGAGGGATTTCGGGATATTCTTTCCATCCAGCGTCTGCGCCTGCCAGTGCCATATGATCTTCATTCGAGATTACCAGAAAGCTTGATTGAACGGCAGCATGTTTATCCAATTAAGGAACGGATGCAAGCAGACGGAAAAGTGTTTACATCATTGGATATGAACGCTGTAGATCAGGCAATTGATCAAGCAGTTGAAGCAGGCTTGGAAGGACTTGTTGTTTCATTCTTACATAGTTATCGTAATCCGGCACATGAATTGCAGGTGGTGGAGCGAATTAAGGAACGTGCTCCTCATTTGTATGTTGAGGCTTCTTCATCTATATGGACTGAGATGCGTGAGTATGAACGTACAGTTATTGCGGCAATGAACGTCTATATTCAGCCCAATGTGAAGCGTTATTTTGAAACGCTGGTTGAACGGCTTGAACAAGAAGGTATCCAAGCGAAGCCGTTCATCACACAATCCAATGGCGGATTAATGGAAATCCATGCAGCGGCTGAGCAGCCAGTTAAGACTTTGTTCTCAGGACCAGCTGCTGGAGTTATGGGAGCAGTACAAGCAGCAGACGCATCGGGGATTGATAATGTCATCACCTTTGACGTTGGCGGAACAAGTGCGGATATTTCACTGATTGAAGGCGGCGAAATTCTCTACACCCAAACGAACGAATTGGGTGGACTGCCGACGATTCTTCCATCAGTGGCCATTTATTCGATTGGAGCAGGCGGAGGTTCGCTTGCATGGATTGATAAAGGCGGCATCTTGAAAGTTGGCCCGCTGTCAGCGGGATCTGATCCAGGACCTGCATGCTACGGCCGCGGAGAGGAACCTGCGCTTACGGATGCATTTCTTTTGAGTGGCTATTTGAATAGCGCTTCATTTGCCGGAGGAAATGTTGGCCTCAATCAAGACAGATCTGCTACAGCCTTCCAGAAAATTGCTGACCATTTAAATAGTGATGTGCTGGAAGCAGCTGACCAGACGATTCAGGTAGCTGTAGCGAATATGTTCACAGAGTTAAGCAATGTTTTGGAGCAGCACGGAATTGATCCGGGCGACTTCAGTTTGATGGCTTTCGGCGGCGCTGGACCAGTACTTGCCAATATGGTCGCAGAAGAAATCCAGGCCAAGCAAGTGATCATACCTGCAAACCCAGGTAACCTCTGTGCACAAGGCTCCTTGGCTGCAGACTTTGTTTATGATGCAATTACCTCCAGACAGGTACTGCTGAAAGATATGGACAAAGCGGAATGGCATACGATTTTCACAGCGATGGAACAGGAAGCAACAGACTGGCTTGACCGTCAGCAAGTAGACGCCTTCCTTCAATCAACACAGCTGCACCACACGATTGATGCGCGTTATAAAGGACAGGCGTTCGAACTGGAAGTACCATTCCAGCTTGATTGGCTCGAAACAGATCCTAGTTTGAAGCTGGCGGAAATCTTTCATGCGCAGCATGAGCGGCTATACGGACATAGTGATCCAAACGCAAGCATAGAACTGATGAATTTCAAAGTACGCATTGTTGGTGAAACTGCTGCAACAAGTCATACAGGTACTGTACTGAACGAGAATTCCTTAAAAACGACTGAGCGTTCCGTTCGAATCAATGGACAGACATTCAGTGCAGCCATTGTTGAAAGAACAGCACTTCAGTCAGGTATGGAGATACAAGGACCAGCTATCATCGAGCAGCAGGATACAACGACTGTCGTTCTGCCAAGCTGGAAAGCTAAAACAGATGAAGCAGGCAACTTGTTATTGGTAAGAAAGGAGATGAACTAATGCGTTCGAATCCCGCACAACTAGAGATTATGCGCAGTTATTTCAATGCGATTGCCACTGGAATGGGGCATGTCATCGAGCGGACTAGCTTCACAACATTCGTAAAAGAATCCGCCGATTTTGCGACAGCACTAGCGACTCCGGAAGGCGAATTTTACATGTATCCGAAATCAGTCGGAGTAACGATCTTTCTAGGACTAAGTCTGCGTAAGGCGATTGAATCCGTTGGGGAGGAAATCGAGGAAGGCGATATTATAATCACAAATGATCCGTATACAACCGATGGCCTTGCAACTCATCTGCCAGATGTGCATGTGTTCAAGCCGATTTTCCATGATGGAAAACTGGTGAGCTATGCTTGGGCATTCGTTCATGTTAGTGATGTCGGCGGCCTTGTACCTGCCAGTATTTCCCCGACTGCGACAGATGTGCATCAGGAAGGCTTGCGTATCCCGCCTGTGAAGCTGTATCGCAAAGGAAAGCCGAACAAGGATGTATTGGCGTTCCTTCGTTTGAACAGCCGTGTAGCTGATCTTAATGAAGGAGATATCAATGCGATGGTGGCAAGCGTGAATACTGCCGAAAACCGTTTGCATCGTATGATCGGCAAGTTTGGAATGGAAGCTGTAGAAAATGGTATCGCTGATCTGCTGGAGCAAGCGGAATCACGGTCACGGGAAGTGCTGCGTCAGATTCCTGATGGAGAGTATTCTTTTGCTGATTACTTGGATGATGACATGGTATCAGAGGTGCCGATCCGCTTGGCAGTCACACTGCGTGTAAAAGACGGAGAAATCACGCTCGATTTCTCAGATAGTGATCCACAGACACAGACAGCTTTCAACTTGGTAACAAATGGGCAGAAGCATAGTTTTCTTTATCAAGGACTGATCAATTTCATTATTACTTCTGATCCGCATATTCCGAATAATGGCGGCATCACGAGACCATTCTCTGTCATTGCTCCGAAGGGGACACTAGTGAATCCTGCTTATCCAGCAGCAGTAGGTATCCGTCACTCGATCACGATGCGGATGTACAATGTGGTGCTTGGTGCGATTGGCCAAGCCTTACCTGAGCTTGTTCCAGCAGCAGGAGCAGGGCAGTCAGCAATTGTCGTCTTATCTGTTCCGCAGGATGATGGAACAAGGAATATGGCTGTTGTTGAACCGATGGGCGGCGGAGGCGGAGCCCAGCAGGAGCAGGATGGAATCGATGGAATCGATCATTCTTCAGGCTTCCTGAAAAATACACCAATTGAAAGTCTGGAACAGCATATTCCTGTCCTTGTCGAACGCTATGAATATGAAAAAAACACAGGCGGAGCCGGTCAATATCGCGGCGGTCATGCAATTACACTAGCTTTCCGTATCCTGGAGTCTGACTCGATGGTAACGGCAAGGGGAATGGAGAGATTCCGTTTCCAGCCTTGGGGATTAGCTGGCGGCCAAGCTGGACAGCAAGGCTTTGTTGTTCGGAACCCAGAGAACGAAGCAGAGAAATTGCCAAAGATTGATGTACTGCGTCCTGCAAAAGGAGACATTATCTCTATCACATCACCAGGCGGAGGCGGATTTGGCCCGGGCTATCTTCGCCCAGTCGATAAAGTGGCAGCAGAAGTGGCAGATGGTTTGCTCTCTGCAGAGCGGGCGGCAGAAGCGTATGGAGTTATATTTGGTGACAGTGGCGTAGACGAAACGGCAACTAAAGAAGTACGTTTGAAAATGGAAGCAGCTGAAAACAAGGCTTGGGATTTCGGTGCTTTCCGTTCTGCCTACGAAAGTGTTTGGACGGCTGAAGCGAGTGCAGCATTGGCTGTAGCGCTGCGCAGCTATCCAGCTAACCTGCGAAATGATATGAAACGGCAAGTTCATCGCCATTTCGACGCACAAAAACAGTCGCTGACGAAACAAGATGTATTGGATGCCTTACGCCAAATTACGGGGGAGGAAGCGAATGAAACGGTTAGGTAAATACGCTGCTGCAAGCGTAGCACTCATTTTATTGCTTGTATTGGTTTCGTGCAGCAGCGGCGAGGAAGAAAAATCCGTCACTATTGGTGTGTATGGCGGTGATTGGGAAGCTAATATCGGTGAGGCAATTGATAGCTTTGAGAAAGAAACGGGCATCAAGGTTAATGTCATTGCTGGTACAGATGCCGAATGGTATATGAAAATGCGGGCAGCAGATGGCTCCAATGTCCCGTACGACTTGTTGATCCTGCAGCCTGATACGATTCAGCGTGCTATGTCTGCTGATCTGCTGGAACCTCTTGACGAAGAGAAAGTACCGCATGTGGCAGAACTGTATGATTCTGTTCAGCAGCGGTTCGAAAAAGACGGCAAGGAATATGCAGCAGCCTTCAGTATGGGACAGCTTGGTATTGCCTATACTCCGGATGCAGTAGAGAATGTACCAAAAAACTGGCTTGATTTAGCGAATGAGGAATACCAAGGACAGCTTGGGCTGTCATCACCTTCATATTCCGCAGGTTTGCAGTTCTTCTCAGGTGTTACACAGGCACTTGGTGGTGAAGAAGGCAATCCAGAGGATATTGATAAGACGTTTGAGGAATTAAAGAAAATCAATAAAAATGCAGTCGCCTATCCGGATAATCCAGGAACAATCCAGACATTGCTGGACAGAGGGGAAATCAGCATCATACCATTCTGGGACGGTCGGATTTTCGCGTTGCAGGATGCTGGGATGGATATCGATTTTGTATACCCAGAAGATGGTGCTGTGGCAGCTGTTGCCAGCTGGGCCATGATGAAAAATGCACCGCATGAAGAGAATGCCTACAAACTGCTTGATTATTTGAGCAGCCCTGAAGTGCACAGTATGTTCTCGGAGAAATCCTATTATGGTATGGCAAATGAAAATACACAATACAGTGACGCAATTAAGGATAAAGTCAAGGTCGGGGAAGATCAATTTGCTTCTTTGAAGTGGGTCGATTATGAAGTATCCACAGGCAAAGTATCCGAATGGACGAATAGATGGTCACGAGAGTTGGGGGAATAACATGAGTGGAATAAAACTAGAAGGAATAAGCCTTGATTATGGTAATCACTTGGCATTGAAAGAAGTGGACTTGGAAATCAAACAAGGGGAGTTCTTTTCCTTGCTTGGTCCAAGTGGCTGTGGAAAATCGACGCTTCTGAATATTATTGCGGGATTTCTTGGTCAAACGACGGGTGTCGTTTATATCGGTGACGCGGATGTAACGAATATACCGCCTTATAAGCGGAATCTCGGCATGGTTTTTCAGAACTATGCCCTGTTCCCGCATTTGTCGGTCCGAGATAATGTGGCATATGGTCTTAAAAACAAGAAAATGTCCAAGCAAGAAATCAAGCAGAAAGTGGACGAATCGCTTGCGCTTGTCCAGCTGGAATCCTATGCAAAGCGCATGCCGCATCAACTGAGCGGCGGACAGCAGCAGCGAGTTGCTATAGCCCGTGCGCTTGCTATTGAACCAAGCGTGCTGCTGCTTGATGAGCCTCTAAGTAATCTGGATGCCAAGCTGCGAAAAGAGATGCAGTTCGAGCTGCGCCGGATTCAAAAAAGTGTCGGCATCACGACTGTTCTGGTAACACATGATCAGGAGGAGGCGCTCAGCCTGTCAGACCGGATTGGTATCCTTGGAGATGGCGTCCTGCAGCAGGTAGGTGAACCGCTTGAAGTATACCGCCGCCCTGCAAATCGCTTTGTCGCTGAATTCATCGGTCAGGTGAACATATTTGATGCAGTACTTAGCGAAGGTACTTTTTATGAAACTACAGCTGGATTCAAGCTGGAGGCTGAGCACCATGAAAGTGGAAAGCAGCCGAAACGCGTTCGTTTCATGCTTCGGCCTGAGCGGATTTTTGTGGAGCAGCAAGCTTCTGGAGAAGACACTGTCAACCGTGTCAAAGCAGTAGTAAAAGAAAGCAGCTACATAGGAAATGCCATCCGCATCAGAACAGAAGCAGGCGGCATTGAACTGGCTGTCCATGCACCGGATCCGCTGTTTCCAGTTTTGCCGGCACCAGGTCAGGAGCTAGCGCTTTCATGGAACAAAGAAGATATCATTTACTTAGAGGTTCTGGATTATGAAAGCAACTAGACAAAAGAAGTTTTATGGCATCTTATTAGCTCCCACTCTGATCTTTCTGGGTATCTTTTTGCTGCTTCCGCTCATTCAATTGCTGATCCTAAGCTTTCAGCAAGTAGATAATTTCTTCGAGGTTATCAATGGGTATACGTTCAGTCATTATATCGAGGTGCTGACAACACCAGTCTATTTGAAAACAATTTGGCAGACATTATTTGTGGCAGTCATTACTACGGTGATTTGCTTGGTCCTTGCTTATCCAGCTGCCTATTTGCTTGTTCGATCTCCAAAGCGCTGGCGGGCATTTTTCTACATCCTGCTTGTGTCGCCGTTGCTGACGAGTGTGGTTATCCGGACATTCGCATGGATCATCTTGCTGGCGCAAAACGGACTCGTCAATGATGTACTCATGAAGACGTCTATCATTGATGAACCGCTGGATATGCTTTGGAATATGAATGCAGTCATTATTGCTTACGTACAAGTTATGCTGCCATTCGCAGTGCTGCCTATTGCGACGGCAATGTCGGATATTAAAGGTAATCTGCGTTCGGCTTCCATGATTCTTGGCTCAAACCGGATTTCGACCTTCTTTCGCGTTACCTTGCCGCTTACGATTCCAGGAATGATCAGCGGTGCGATGATCGTCTTTTCACTTGCGGCCGGAAGTTATATTACACCGCTATTAGTGGGCGGAAGAATGCAACCATTACTACCGTTATCCATTTATCAGCAGATCATGCAAGTCTATAACCTGCCGCTAGCAGCTGCGATGGCCTTTACGCTGATGGTGCTCGTGTTCCTTGTAATTGCGGTACTTGGTTACATCCTGAAAAAATGGGAGGTGCGTGTGAATGGGTAATAAAGGTACAAGATGGCTGGACAGTCTTATCTGGATTGCCGGCATTGCTGTTTATCTATTCCTAACAATCCCAGTATTAGTGATTATTTTGTCAGCTTTCAGTCCGACGGATTATCCGCAGTTCCCGCCAACCGATTTTTCTGTGCGATGGTTTGAAGAAGTATTTCAAAGTGAACAGTGGATGCAGTCACTTTGGTCCAGCACTCTCGTTATGATCATCGTGACACCGCTCACTGTTCTGCTTGGGACGATGTCATCTTATGCATTAGCACGATTGTCCTTTCCGGGTAAAGGGCTGATTCAGTCCTTCATCATGTCACCTTTGATGATTCCGCAAGTGGTGCTTGGTGTTGCACTATTGTATTTGTTCTCTTCTTTAGGCTTATTCGGTTCTACACTAGGTCTTATTATTGGACACATCGTTATTTGCTTCCCGTATGTTGTGCGTACCGTTTCCGTCAGCATTACTAATCTTGACAGCAGACTGGAGCTTGCTTCGATGAACCTTGGTTCGACACCATGGCAGACGTTTTATCGCGTCACACTGCCATTGATCAAACCTGGTATCATCGCTGGAGCTGTCTTTGCAGCAGTCACATCATTCGGAGAAATCTCCGTCAGTCTATTTGTTAGTACGCCAGAGACAATAACGATTCCGGTTCGGACCTTCGGGTATATCGACCAAACCTTTGATCCTAGCGTCAATGCCATTGCCGTTATCTTTATAGCATTGTCGGTCATTGCACTTGTTATCATTGAAAAAACAATCGGATTATCCAAAGTAATGTAATAAGAAAGAAGCTAAGCGATGTCAGCTTAGCTTCTTTACTTTACTGCCTTCCAAATTGTCCACCTGTCCATTTCCACAATATCCCTTTCCTCTGTGATACAATCGTCTATATACAGAACTAACTTCTCCAGTTCGTCATCCTCTAAAGCATGCAGGATGCTTCTCCCCAGTCTGGCACGAATATCTGCCAGCAGTTTTTCTTTCGATACATGTATTTGACGAACTTCCCATAATGTATGTTTCTCTATATCATGAAAGCCGCAATCTTCTAGATCCTTTATCACTTGAGCGGATGTATGTCTTCTGCTAATTTCCATCTCCGCGAGTCTTGGAAAACATGAGAAGAAGTATCCTCTAATATGCTCGGGACTTCCTGTCAGCAGGCAATCTTCTGGTGTGCGGTCCTGAATAAGCAATACTCCGCCAGGTCGCAGCAAACGATGTGCTTCAGAGAAACAAGGCTGCAGCTCCTGTAAGTGATGAATCAAAGCGCGTTCAAGAATAAGGTCGCAGCTCACTGATTCTAACCCAGTTACGTGAGCGTCCCCCTTGTGGAAACGAATTCCTTTCCAACCCCGACAATTCTCTGCTGCTGCCTCAAGCATGACCTCTGATGAATCTACTCCTGTCACAGACGGTAGGCCTATTTCCATAAGTGCTTTCGTGTAAATACCGCCACCGCAACCGATATCGAGAGCCTGTTCAATAGGATGATTTTCGATGAGGGAGGTATAAGTTCTAATCCATGTGGCGTTTGCATTTCTTTGGGTATAACTCCATTTATTCTTTGTATGATGAAAATCCATAGTTTCTATCCTTTCTGATTGGAAGTGTTGATAAATGGCTTTACAGATGTTGGATCTAAATGGGGCACAGCAGGGTGTCATTATGAAGCATAATAAGGATAAATCTGCTCCTATCTTGTTATTTCTGCACGGAGGTCCTGGATTTCCTGCTTATCCGCTAATTAGCGCGAACAGAGTAGAGCTGGAACAAGAATTTACCGTTTGCTATTGGGATCAGCGCGGTACCGGTTCCTCCTACAAAGCAGCAAAGGGCGGAGATTCGCTTACGTTGGAACAACTGCTTGCTGATACGTTAGAATTGATTGCTTTCTTAAGGAAGACATATGCCCAGGAGAAGATATATGTACTTGGACATTCTTGGGGCAGTATTTTAGGTACTTTGGCTGCGCAAAAGATGCCAGAACATCTTCATGCCTATATAGGTGTCGGGCAAATTGGTATTCAGTTTGAATCGGAAAAAGAAGCCTATGACTATCTCGTCTCGGAAGCGGCTCGTCGTTCAGATGAAAAGGCAAAACGGGAATTAGCTCGAAGAAAATTTGATGAAGATTACTATCAAAACCGTGCCTACGGGGCAGTTCGATTTAAATATACAAGAAAGTATGCTGTCGGTTTTACGCGAGATGGATACAGTAACAGCCGCCTCATCCGGGAAATAATGCGCTGTCCAGAATATAGATGGAAAGATAAATTCAACGTATTCGCAGGCAGCGGATTATCGTATCAAAAGTTAGCAAAAGAGATAAGTACAACCAATCTAACTCGTACGGTTCCTGAGTTGAAGGTGCCGGCATACTTCCTTCATGGGCAGTATGACTATCAAACTACTTATCAGCAGGCTTACAACTTCTATACATCACTTAAAGCACCAGTTAAACAGTTTCATACTTTTTCAGAAAGTGCACACAGTCCGTTTCTCGAGGAACCGAAGAAGTTTATCAATCTTTTAAAAACGATACGGGAGACTGTTGCATCGTGACAAATCAAAAATCAGAAGTTCGTCCGCTTAAAAGTACCGATGTCGCCCTTCTGGTCAAATGGCTGTCAGATCCTGAAGTACTTGCATTTTATGAAGGCGGGGGTTCCGCAAAGTAATTGCAAAAGCGTGAGTGGCATGAAGGGAGCTATCGGGATTGCTGGTTAATGGAATAGTAAGGAGATGCATATGAGAATAAAGTTACGTGAGCTTATGGAGGAGGACTGGGAAGCTGTCCATGCGTATGCCTCACTGGAACAGGTTTGTGGTTATCAGCCTTGGGGGCCGAACACGGAAGCTGAATCGAAACAGTTTGTAGAGGAAGTGTTGCAGGATGCTGAGGAAGAGCCGCGGAAGCGATATGTATATGCAATCATCTTCGAGGAGAAAATGATTGGTTCTGCAGAATTGTGTATCAATAGCACACAAAACCAAGAAGGGGAAATCGGCTATATCATCCATCCCGATTTCTGGAACAAAGGCTTTGCAACAGAAGCTGCTAAAGCTGTTCTTTCTATTGGATTTCGTGGATTTGGTCTGCATCGTATCTATGCTACCTGTGATCCGAATAACCTGGCTTCTGCAACCGTATTGGAGAAAATCGGCATGCAGAAGGAAGGTTTTATCCGGGAACATATTCGCATGAAATCAAGCTGGCGGGATTCCTTCCTTTACAGCATGCTAGAACAAGAACACCCTCAAGAATGGTAGCCATATGTGTACGAGAATAGAAAATAAAGGACTGCAAGCAGAGCTGCCAGCGGTATGGTGACGCCCAGGATATTGGAGCGTTTCCAGGGACCTTTTGGATCTTTATAACCTTTATACAACAGATATATTAATAAACCGATCATCGGTACAAACAGTAAATGACGG
This sequence comes from Terribacillus sp. AE2B 122, assembly GCF_902497585.1. Classification (NCBI taxonomy): domain Bacteria; kingdom Bacillati; phylum Bacillota; class Bacilli; order Caryophanales; family Bacillaceae; genus Terribacillus; species Terribacillus sp. AE2B 122. Next base: position 179,066 of record NZ_LR700945.1, read on the forward strand.
ATATCAGCTACCCATTCATTATTCACGATCCAATTCACGTTAGGTGTCGTTGCTCCTTCATAAGCGTTATCAATGCGCTCCTTAACAATAACAAACAGAGCACCGAGTACTAGATAGTAAATAATAAATAAACTTTTAATAGGTTTGTTTAAATAGCGGGTAGATAGGATGACCGCAAAAAATAAGACAAGCAGTATAGCTAACAGAATATATTCCTGCATGATATATATTCTCCTTTCTCTTATTGAACTGACTTACATGAAGATAGGATTGATAATGTGAAATTAACTTCGACCAATCAATTTGTGAGACAAATGAGTCTGAAGGAAGAATCCTCAGCGCTCCTTAATCATTTCCCATTTTCACTGCCAGTCATTCAAAAGTTAGGCAAACTTTCTTTCCATCCCAATGTTACGTACTTCATTGGAGAAAATGGCATGGGCAAGTCGACACTGCGTGAAGCGCTTGCTGTCGCACTCGGCTTCAATCCTGAAGGCGGTTCGAAGAATTTTTCTTTCTCAAGCTACGCATCACATTCCGAATTGCATGAACTAGTGCGAGTTGTACGCGGCGGGAACCGCCCAAAGGATGGCTATTTTTTTCGAGCAGAGACTTTCTATAATGTAGCAACTAATATTGAGGAAATGGATCGGGAGGGGTACGGGCGAAAAATCATTGATTCCTACGGTGGAAAATCACTTCATGAGCAGTCCCATGGAGAAGCTTTTTTTGCAGCTTTCATGGAGCGATTTTCCGGAAATGGACTATACATTCTCGATGAGCCGGAGGCAGCTTTATCCCCAATCCTCCAGCTATCGATGCTTGCTCGGATTGATGAGCTGGTGGAGGAGGGCTCACAGTTTATCATCTCGACACATGCTCCGCTGTTGATGGCTTACCCGGGCGCGAAGATTCTACAGCTGGATGCGGAAGGAATGGAAGAAGTCCAACTGGAGGATACACAGCATTATAGCATCATGAAGCAATTTTTCGAAGATAGAGGCAGGCTTTTGCATCATTTATTTAAAAAATGAATGGGGGAGAAATTGTGTTCGAATTGACAATCCGTTTTGCTGTTACCGATATTGAGAAAGCCAGGAGCTGGTATACGACCTTTCTTCAGAAAGATCCGGACTTCATTCCGCATGCAGGATTTCTAGAATGGGAAGTAGTGCCAGGCTGCTGGCTGCAGTTAGCCGAAACACCGGAAACTGAATATCGAAACGGACCACTCCGCCTAGGTGTAAGGAACTTGGAAGCAGCAAGAGAAAGGGCTATCGAACAGTTGAACATACAGGATTTTGACATTCATATGCGTTCAGATGTACCAGTCAAGTGGGCAACCTTTCCTGATCCTTGGGGGAATCAGCTCGGATATTATGAATATCTCGATAAAGAAGAAGAACAGAACAGGACAAATCAGTTAAAATAGTTGAATAGAAGAATAGCATGTGATAAGGAGTGTTCCCAAATGACAAATAGTGAAACGAATCCTAAGGTTGACGAGTTCTTAAGCAAGGCTAAACAGTGGAAAGAAGAATTTATAAGCCTGAGAAATATTGTTCTTGACTGTGAGCTAACCGAAGATTTTAAGTGGAAGCATCCTTGTTACACGCTTGAGGGTAAAAACATCGTTTTAATCCATGGATTCAAAGACTATTGCGCGCTTTTGTTTCACAAAGGTGCTTTGTTAAAAGATGCCCACGGGGTACTGATTCAGCAAACGGAGAATGTACAAGCGGCACGCCAAATAAGGTTCACCAATGTACAAGAAATAGCTGAAATGGAAACCGTCATAAAATCCTATATATATCAGGCGATAGAAGTTGAAAAAGCCGGTCTGCAAGTAGATTTAAAAGAGCAGGCTGAATACATAATTCCTGAAGAACTTCACAATAAATTCAATGAAATCCCTGCCTTGAAAACCGCTTTTGAAGCACTGACACCGGGACGGCAAAGAGCATATATATTTTATTTTTCTCAAGCTAAACAATCCAAAACGCGAGAGGCAAGGATTGATAAATATATGCAGCATATTCTCGATGGAAAAGGGTTGAATGATAAATAATGTAACGGCAGCAGAAATTAGTGGCATATAGTTAGTTATACAAATTAGAGGTGAAGACATGGAAATTACCAGAGCAACAATAAAGGAAGTAAAACAAACAGCAAAATTATTCGATCAATACCGGCAGTTCTATAAGCAAGCTCACGATTTAAGTGGTGCAGAGGCGTACATAACAGAAAGGCTGGAGAAGGATGATTCCGTCATCTTCCTCGCAAAGGAGGGAGATGATTATGTCGGTTTCACTTAGCTATATCCTACTTTTTCTTCTATCGGGATGAAACGCGCATGGATACTGAATGACTTATATGTAGCGAAAAGTGCTAGAAAACAAGGTGTAGGAGAAAAATTACTTGATGCAGCGGAGGCTTTCGCAAGGGAAACTGGTGCGGGAAGTATCGCACTAAGTACAGCTCCTGATAACGAGAAGGCGCAGCGTCTTTACGAACGGAAAGGATACGAGCGAGACCAGCAGTTCTATCATTACGAGTTTACCCTGTAGAGGAGGATGTAGAGGATGATTATCGATGTTCTGCAGCATGTTCCATTTGAGGATCTTGCTGCTATAAGTGATTGGGGAGAAGCGCGCGGACATAGCTTTCGCGTTCATCATCTCTACGAAAAAGTTGATCTTCCCCATGCAGCGAATATCACCTTGCTCATCATTCTGGGCGGGCCGATGAGTGCCAATGATGCAGATCAATGGGTAAAGGAGGAGCGCGAACTGATCCGTCAGCTAATTGATCAGCAAAAGCCTGTATTCGGTATCTGTCTCGGTGCACAGCAAATTGCGAAGGCTTTAGGAGCGACTGTATTCCAAGGTGAACAAAAGGAAGTTGGCTGGCATCCAATTCAGACCGTTTCTACGCACTTTTCTTTCATTCCAGACGAGATGACTGTCTTCCATTGGCATGGTGAACAATTCTCCTTACCAGACGGTGCGATACGGCTTTTTGGAAATGAAATCTGTGAAAATCAAGGCTTTGTGTATCACGATCATATAATAGGTTTACAATTCCATTTCGAGACGACTAGAGAAAGTATGGAGAAATTGATATTGCATGACCGGGATTATCTTGATGATAGTCTATATGTCCAGAGTGAGCAGGCAATGAAGACAGCAAATTTTCCGTTAGAAAATAAAGAAGTATTGTATCAGCTGCTGGATCATTTGGTGGATGCTGTGAGAGAGGATCGGAAAACAAGTGGATTGTAGCTGCGAGAAAACGAACGATATTCTTTTTGAAGCGGACTTTGCTGATCCAGTTTGGTGTGCGGTTTGCAAGGAAAATCTAGATCTTGATGAATTTCCAATATCAAATGAGTTGAAACAGATGATTGGAAATTGGACGAAGAAATATGGGCATTGGTTAGATTGGGATAAGGAATTATTAAAGATAGGTGCAGTAAGGACTGAAGAAGAATTTAATAAGGAAGGAAGGTTATTGTCTATCAAATTGCAGCATGAACTGCCTAATTTCACTATCTGCTATAAAAAATCTTATTTAAGCTCTTTTTATACATGAAAGCTGCCAGCTAATAAAGCTGACAGCTTTTTTGATTCAACTAGTTATATTGAATTACTCGTATAAATTCGGTATAAGGGATTTCCTTAAACATATAATCGGTTATGAGCACTGTTCATGCCTCTATTTTCTACTCTAAAAATGTATACGCTTACAAATTTAGTCAGAAATCAGAAGGGGGAATTCTGTATGCGAAAAAGAGTCAAAGGCTTTGGATTAATTCTGCTTATTTTTGTTCTTGCTTTGATGACGGCATGCTCCAGCAGTGGTGAAACAGAAAGCGGAAAGAAAGAATTGACTGTCGTTTATCGATCACCTGGATCAGTAGATTCACTAAAGAATTTTTTTGACTCAGGTGTGTTGGATGAATTTGAAAAAGAACATCCGGATATCGATGTGAAGATAACGCCAATTACAGCGAGTGAGGGAGACTATTTCTCTAAAGTTGCACTGCAGATGAAGTCAGCAGAAACCGCTCCAGATGTTGTATCGGAGGATACATTCATGCTTAATTCTGATGCGAATGCCGGCTATCTTGATCCTTTGGATGATCGTATTGCAGATTGGGAGGAATGGGATAACATTATTGAAAATCTAAAATCAGGTGTGACAGCGGAAGATGGCAAGGTGTATGGGGTGCCGTCGACTTCTGACTCTCGTGGGCTTTGGTACAGCAAAGAGCTGTTCCAGGAAGCGGGCCTTCCTGTACCTTGGGAACCGAAAAATTGGGAAGAAGTACTGGATGCAGCGATAACAATTAAAGAGAAGACAGATGGAGTGACACCGCTATTTATGCAAGTTGGCAAGGCCAATGGCGAGGCAGTTTCGATGCAGACACTCGAGATGCTGCTATATGGAACTGGTGATACTCTCTACGACGACTCCGATAAAAAGTGGGTTGTGGATAGTCCAGGTTTACTGGATTCGTTCCGCTTTATTTCACAGGTGTACGATGTAGAAAAAGTTGGTCCAGATTTCTCTGTCGTCATGAGCGGTCAATCAGGAAACGTGGCTTTCCAGCAGTTATTCCCGCAAAAGAAACTGGCAATAGCACTGGATGGCAGCTGGAACGCACGGAACTGGGCTGAGAACGGAGCGGCTCCGATTGAAAATGTTGAGGAGAAAATAGGGTTTGCACCTATGCCGACCCAGAATGGGCAGGAACCAGGAGCAATTACAATGAGTGGAGGCTGGGCATGGGCAATTCCATCCAAAGCAGATATGAAGGAAGAATCATGGGAATTCATTCAATTCCTGATGGAAAAGGATAACAGCATCAATCGCTCCCTGACAGATGGTAACTTGAATACTCGTACAGATGCTGTTGAAGTAGAAGAGTATGTGAACCGTCCATTTGCCAAAGAATCGCAAGCGTACTTGGAAAATGCACAATTCAGACCAACGAATGATAAGTATCCAGCAGTTTCCACGCAGCTGCAGACAGTAGTCGAAGCAATCGCAACTGGAAAACTGACTCCTGAAGATGCTGTGCAGCAATATAAAGCTGGAGTAGAACGAGTGGTAGGCAAAGAAAACACGAAGGTGGCTGAATAGGAAACCATCCCATCAAGGGCGCTGGATTACCCAGTTCCCTTTGATTGGGCGGGAGAAAGGTGACGAATATGTATGCATAGAAAAGCGATACTTTTTTTGTCTCCGTCTTGGATTCTTCTTTTATTATTTTTCATAACACCGATGTTACTGACTTTCGGTTTTGCTTTTACGAATTTGTCACTTACAGGAACCGATGCAGCCAACATTCAATTTATCGGATTCCAAAATTTCACTAATATGTTTCAAGACCCAGAATTTCGAATTAGTGTGTTCCGGACGCTTATTTTCTTACTTTTCTCTGCCGTAGTCGGACAGGTTGTATTAGGATTGATCCTTGCATTGTTAATGAAGGAGAAGCGACGCGGTTTTCGCCGATTTATTGGTGTGATCGTAATTGCCGGCTGGGTGACGCCGGAGATTGTCGTAGCTTTTTGCTGGGTAGCTTTCCTGAGTGATGCGGGTACGTTCAATGCAATTCTGCAGGGGATTGGGTTTGAACCAATCACCTGGTTATTCACTTTCCCGATGGTAAGTGTCATTATCGCAAACATCTGGCATGGTACTGCTTTTTCGATGATGGTTTTCCAAGCGGCACTGGACGATGTGCCAAAATCAGTACAAGAAGCTGCGGTCATAGATGGAGCGTCCCGCTGGCAGATATTCTTCCGCGTTACACTTCCAATTGTTAAAGGCTCGATAGTGACTAATATGATGCTCGTTACGCTGCAGACACTTGGCGTTTTCACGTTGATTTACACGATGACAGGCGGGGGACCAGGTAATGCTACACAGATTCTTCCAATATTCATGTACAACCAAGCATTCGTAAACTACCAATTCGGATATGGCACAGCCATTTCGCTAGTTCTACTCGTAATCGGTACGGTTGCCAGTCTGCTGTACATGCGTTTTATGAAAGTAAAACTATAAGGAGGAGGGATGCAGAATGAAGGTATCGAAAAAAGAATTAGTAATCCACTATCTGGCGCTCATCTTCTTAGCTATCTGCTTCTTACTGCCTTTTTTGTGGCTCGTATTCGCTTCCTTCGATCAGCAGGCAACCCAAGCAATCAAGCTGCCGGAGAAATGGACGCTCGATAACTTTACGGCTATTCTGTCAGACCCAAGTAATATCCGTTCTTTTGCAATCGGTTTGTTTATATCGCTTGGGCAGGCAACGATTGTTGTAATTGTTGCTGGATTGGCTGCTTATCCGCTTTCTCGATATAGGCTGCGATATAAGCGGTCATTCCTGCTTACCATCTTGTTCATGACGTCTTTGCCGATCACGGCAGTTATGGTTCCGGTCTATCAGCTGTTCCTATTCCTGAACATCCAAGATTCTATTATTTTCACGACGATCTTCCTTGCTGCGTCAGGATTGCCATATGCCATCTGGATGATGAAGAATTTTATGGATGCGGTACCGATTGAACTGGAGGAATCGGCATGGGTGGATGGTGCATCGGTGCTGACGAGTATGCGTAAAGTAGTTGGGCCGTTAATGCTGCCAGGAATCTTTACGATTGCAATTTTCACATTTACAGGCAGCTGGGGAAATTTCTTTGTTCCTTATATTTTGCTGCAGACACAGGAGAAGCTTCCAGCGTCTGTGACACTATACCAGTTTTTCGGAAACTACGGCATTATCGAATACGGCAAATTAGCAGCGTTCTCCATGCTGTACACAATGCCATCTATCATTCTTTATATCTTTGCTCAAAAATACATGTCCAAGGGCTTCAGTCTCGGAGGAGCATCCAAGGGCTAAGGGAGTGTAAGTATGTTGGGTTTGAAAGAACGTCAGCTAGAAAGAAGAATAGAAGAGTTGGAGAAATACCGCTATCGGGATCGACATGATTTGCAGCATTTTCTAGCATTGGAGGATCAGGATAAGAAGGTCGCACCTGAAGTACCAGGTCTGGAAGCTTTTAAAGAGAAGCTGCATGTTGGGGACCATTGGAAAGGCCGAGATCGCTATCTATGGCTGGCAAAGGAAATCGTTCTTCCTGAGGAATGGGCAGGGAAACAGGTAGTTGGTGTATTCGATTTTGGCAAGACCGGCGGCGGAGGAAATTCAGGCTTTGAGTCACAATGCTATGTGAACAATGTAATGTATCAGGCGGTAGACTCCAATCACCAGGAACTGTTCTTTGAGGATGAGTGGTATGGTGATTCTATTCTTTTGGCATTTCGTCTCTGGTCAGGATTAGAAGGAGGTGGCAAAAGGGTAGACCAGGAGCATCAAATAAAGCGCGCTGAAGTAGCCCTTTTCGATGAACAAACCGATGATTTTTATTATACGACCTTTGCCATTCTTGAAACAATACGTGTACTAGACGAGAATGCCGCGGAGCGGGTCCAGTTATTATCGCTGTTAGACCAGACTATCCGGTTAATTGATTGGAGCTCCCCAGGAAGTGATATATTCTATCATTCTATTTATGAGGCAAACGACTATCTCCAAAGAGAATTGGATAATCTGGACAGCGATTCTCCAATCACAATTCGTTGTATCGGTCACACTCATATTGATGTAGCTTGGCTGTGGCGTTTGAAACATACGAGAGAAAAAGCAGGCCGCTCCTTCTCGACTGTTTTACGTCTGATGGAAAAATATCCTGACTATAAGTTTCTGCAAACACAGCCGCAGCTTTATAGCTATGTAAAACAAGACTTCCCGGAACTGTACGCTCAGATTAAGGAGAGAATTGATGGTGGTCAGTGGGAAGTGGACGGTGCGATGTGGCTGGAGGCTGATTGTAATTTACCTTCTGGTGAATCATTGGTGCGTCAGATCTTACAGGGTGCCAAGTTCATCCAGGAGGAATTCGGAAAAGATGTGAACTACCTCTGGCTGCCAGATGTGTTCGGATATTCATGGGCATTGCCTCAGATTCTCAGCAAGGCAGGGATCAATACATTCTTAACGTCCAAGATTAGCTGGAACCAATTCAATCGGATGCCAAATGACACATTTACATGGAAAGGGTTAGATGGAAGTGAAGTGCTGACCCAATTCATCACGACACCAGATCCATCCCCAAGGGAAAATACATGGTTCGCTACTTATAATGGTCAAATCCTGCCAGATACCGTAACGGGTACATGGGATAACTATAAAAATAAAGCACTTACGAAGGAACTGCTTCTCTCCTATGGTTACGGAGATGGGGGAGGCGGCGTAAACAGGACCATGCTCGAAATGCGAAGAAGACTGGATCGTATGCCAGGGCTGCCTAACGTCAAAACAGGTGATGTTAAAAGTTATTTCGAATCGCTGCATGATCAAACCCAGAATACATCAGAGTTCATGCCAGTTTGGGATGGAGAGCTTTATTTGGAATATCACCGCGGAACGTATACAAGTCAGGCCTACAATAAGAAAATGAACCGCAGGATGGAACTTGAACTGCGTGAAACGGAATTTTTACATGTATGGAAAGCAATTAAGATAGATGACTTTTTGAAGTATCCATCTTCAACGTTAGAAGAGGTATGGCGGACAGTATTGCGTAATCAATTCCACGACATTATTCCGGGATCTTCGATTCGGGAAGTATATGAAGATAGTGAGAAGGAGTACGAGGATGGGTATGCAAAACTTCAAGCGCTTCAGAATGATGCCGCAGCCGATTTGATTACAGATGAAAAGAAGCATACATGGAGCATTGTGAATTCTTCATCGTGGCAATTGGATGGTATTGTCAAGATAGAGACAGAGGATGACGGTGTATGGGAGGATGAAAACGGCAGCCCTTTGGCAGCTCAAAAACACAAAGGCGGCTGGCTGGTCGAAGTGCCGGCTGTACAGGGAACAGGAAGTAAGCAGGTTCATTTAAAGACCGACAAAAAAGATTCAGAACAGGATAATGAGTGGTTCCAGCTGAAGAACCGAGAGCTTGTAACTCCATTTTATGAAGCTAGGTTTAATGAATACGGTCAACTCCAGTCTCTATATGACAGGAAAGCAAAGCGTCATATAATAGCTGAGTCGGAGAATGCAAATGTGTTTCAGGTGTTTGAGGATAAGCCACTGGATTACGATGCTTGGGATATCGATTTATTTTATCAGGAGAAAAAGAAGGAAGTCACAAACCTGCTCGATTTTACCCTGAAAGAAGCAGGTCCACTGCAGCTGGTGATAGAAGCGTGCTGGCAGTACGGTAATTCGACTATTCATCAAGACATTATCTTCTATCGCAATCGGAAAGTAATTGATTTTACAACAGAAGTAGATTGGCATGAGCGTCAGCAATTATTAAAAGTGGCCTTTCCTGTCCAAATTCGGGCTACAGAAGCAACTTACGATATCCAATACGGCAATGTCAAACGACCGACGCATTGGAATACATCGTGGGATATAGCCAGGTTCGAATCTGTTGCGCATCAATGGGTCGATTTCTCGGAGCAAAATTACGGCGTCAGTCTGCTTAATGATTGCAAGTACGGACATGACATCAAAGATCATACAATACGTCTGTCTTTGATCAAATCCGCAATTGCACCGGATATCGAACAAGACCAAGGTCACCACTTATTTTCGTATTCCCTTTACCCGCATGAAAAGGGTTGGGTAGAGGCCAATACGGTACAAGAGGCATGGAAGCTGAATCAGCCGTTCCAAGTATACAGCGGAGTAAATGACAAAGACGGAGCAAAACTATTTTCTATAGATAATCCGCATGTGCAACTGGATGCAATTAAGAAAGCAGAAGATAATGAAGACATCATCATCCGCTTGCATGAATATACCGGTGGTACACAGCAGGTGACGATACAGCCAGAGTTCAACTATACCTTTTGGGAAGAATGTGATTTGAGGGAAAGAAAAGTAGACCAAAGCCCTCAGGAAGGAAGGATAGAATTATCTTTCACTCCATATGAAATAAAGACAATTCGTATATCCAAATCATGAGAAAAGCCCCTTTGTGGGCTTTTCTTTTTTACTGTATACTTTCGTTTACAAAAGCAAAGGAGGATACATATGCGTGCGTTCGGTAATAAAGAGCAAGGAAAAAACTATGTAGAGAGACGGGCTGTATACGGGATTCTGCACGGGGCTTATCCGGAAAAATAGGCGTGATTCGTAAAAGAAACGATCAATTATTTATGTTGCCTGGAGGTGGAATAGAGAACGGTGAGAATGAATTAGAATGTCTGGAAAGAGAGGTCGTGGAGGAAACTGGCTACACAATAAACGAGCCAGCATTTCTATGTCAAGGAACACAATACTTCCAGTCCAGAGATGCTAGTCACTATATACAAAATATTGGGAGTTTCTACAGCTGTACACTGGGAGTTAAAGAGAAAGAACCAATGGAAGAGGATCATGAATTGATTTGGCTGACTCCTGAAGAAGCAGCGAGCAGATTATTTCATCAGCACCAAGCCTGGGCAGTCCGGCAATATATCGGATTACTAGATTAAATCGCGATCAGCTTATATGTGCTTTGGATTCTAACTTTCCTATAGTATACTTTAGGAAAGTGTTTCCAATTATACATAAAGCAAGGGGGAATGGATTTGTCTGAACAAGAAATGCAGTATACGGCAAAGGATTTGGCTGCTTCATTGGATGTGACAACCTCGACGCTTCGAAGATGGGCGATTGCATTGGAAAGTGCTCGTTATCCGTTTCAGCGGAACGAAAAAGGACAGCGGATATATACAAAACAGGATATCACTACATTTGAAGAGTTAAAGAAATTACTTGGAGAAAAAATGACTTTTGCGGATGCAATTCAGAAGCTGACCGGGCATAACAAGTCTATGGAGAAGAAGTCAGAAACAGAGAAAATAATGAACGTAACTGCGGAGGAACTGGAGAAGCTTGTCTCACGTGCAGTGAAAAAAGCAGTGAAGAAAGAACGGGAAAAGCTGTTCAAACAGATGAAAAAGCAGATGAAAAAGCAGATGAAAAAAGAGCTGGAGAAACTAAAAGAGAAAAATTAATTAGGTCACTATGTGATGTTTTTATTACCTTAAAGAAGATATGCCTCAATCTAAATGATACAAAATTCCAAAAAATAAGTCTAGTATTATTTTTAATTGATGCCAAAATGAAGTTGTATTCGATTATAGATTAGGAGGCGTTATTATGAAGCAGAATATTTATGACAATGAAGTATTTTTTGAGAATTACAAGGCTCTGCGAGAAGATCCGGTGAATTACAATGAACTTCTGGAACAGCCTGAGATAAAACGAATGCTGCCTGACTTAAATGGCAAGCATGTTTTGGATATTGGCTGTGGCATGGGGGACTTGGCCAGGTATTGTGCGGAACATGGAGCTGAGCGTGTCACTGCTATTGATCCATCCAGCAAAATGCTGCAGGAAGCAAAACTCAGAAATGGTCATCCAGCAATTGAATTTGTTCAAACAGCATTAGAGGATGCAGTGCTGAAAAAAGAGAGCTACGACATTGCTGTCAGTTCACTCGTAATGCATTATGTTGCAGACTACGATGCAGTTATCCAGTCTATCCATGCATCATTGAAAGAAGACGGTATCCTTTTGTTCTCCACCGAGCATCCAATCGTAACTGCCAGAAAAGAAGGCGACAAATGGATTACAGATGAAGAAGGGAACCGGATTCATTTCGCGGTGGATAACTACCAGGAGCAAGGCAGACGTGAAGTTAAATGGTATGTAAATGGAGTAGTTTACTACCATCGGTCGTTCGCTGCGCTATGCAACGGACTTATACGGAATGGTTTCAGTCTCCAAGAAGTAACAGAGCCAATGCCAAGTGAAGCGGCAATTGCTCAGCTGCCGCGGATAGACCATGAGCTGCGCCGACCATCATTCATTATTTTGAAGGCGAGAAAAACAGCCCGTCCTTAATGGACGGGCTCCATTTCTACCCAGCCTCGAACGCTGTTGATCAGCCAGATGCGAGAAGCAGTTTGGATGTCAGCCTTCGTCAATACAGCTTCTTGAATCGTCTCTTTTTCCAATAATTCTTCTCGCAGTGTGCCAGGCAGCAGGCCGCTGGAAACAGGAGGCGTCAGCAGCTTGCCATCCTGCTCGATGACAAGATTGCCAATCGTGAATTCAGTCAGCTCGCCAGCATCATTCCAAAGCAGCGTATCAAACACACCTGACTTCTCTATCTTATAATCTTCGTATACTTTGCGATAAGTCGTCTTGTGATAATAATATCGGCTTCTATTGTCAATTGGTGTGGCAGCCAAAGTGAATTTCTGTTTATTTTTTATCGATGCTGGCATTTCACTATAAAAGAGCTCAAGCTGTCCGCTCTGATCAGCTAAAAGGCGTATCCGGTGAGATTGTCCAGGGTGCTCGTTTTGGTGTTGATGCAGAAGCTTACGGACAGCTGCTTCTTTAATCGGAATGCTGAAATAATCTGCAGACTGCAGCAGACGGCGTATATGTCTATCCTCCAATAGGAAAACACCACTTGAATACGCAATCGTTTCCAATAGCTCGAAATCAGGAAGCTGCTCCTGCAGTACAGAGGATTTGGCGATTGCTTCCTCATACTCTCCCTCAGAAGTAGAATCCCAAGTGATACCTCCGCCGACACTGTAGGTAGCCTGCTTTTCTGCCTTGTCGACAATTGCAGTACGGATTGGCACATTGAAGACAGCTTCGCCGCCTGGTTCGATATAGCCGATGGCACCACAGTAAACCTCGCGCGGTTCAGGTTCGAGGTCCGTAATTACTTTCATTGTGCTCGCTTTAGGAGCTCCTGTGATCGATCCGCATGGAAAGAGGGCCCGCATGATATCGATAATTGTTGTGCCTGGGACTGTTTCTGCTTCAACAGTTGAAGTCATCTGGTAAACTGTCGGGTATTTTTCAATTGTATATAACGCTGGAACATGCACAGTACCAAGCTTGGCAACCCTGCTGATATCATTGCGCAGCAAATCGACAATCATGACATTCTCCGCGCGGTCTTTGACAGATGCAGCTAAGGTTTCCAGCTGTTCAAGGTCCTGCGTGTATGTAAGTCCACGCTTGATTGTACCTTTCATCGGTTTTGTAATAATACGTTCTCCATCCCAGCGGAAAAATAATTCAGGAGAAGCGGATAAAATAGCATTATCTTGCCACGCCAAATAGGCAGTATAATCGGCACGCTGTGCTCGCTGCATTTGGTGGAAAAGAGCAGCAGAATCACCAGCAAAGGCTGTGCGCAAACGCATTGTATAATTCGTCTGATATGTATTGCCAGCAGCAATTTCCTCTTTAATAGTCTGAATAGCTTGGGCATATGTTGTTTTTGAGATTGCTGGCTGCCAGTTCAGCTTAATTGGTGCTTCACTAATTGATTCTGGCTGCTCTTTACTAAAGGTCTTGTAAATACCAAATTGTAAAAGGGGCAGCTTTGATCCAGCAGCAGTGACATAGCTTGGATCGAATGCTCCAGCAGCTTCATAGGAAAGGTAGCCGGCAGCATAATATCCCTTTTCTGTATATACTTGCACCTGCTCCAGGCAGGGAATGACTTCATCTATTGTGTATGCGGTCAGCAGTGTATGCTGCTCTGTGAAACGCCGATGCTGTGTTTGTCCATTTACATCAGCAAAATTGAAATAAGCGTACATAGAATATCTCCTTTCTTGCTTTCCTAGTATCTCATATGGTGGATAAGCGGAATAGCTGATCAGAATAGAGTAATTATTGAAACTATTTCTATATTATCTCCGTAATAGTAGGTACAATATTTTAGGAGGAGTTGCAAGTTGCGGACGATCCAAGTGTTGAAGGAACTAGGCTTTTGGGTGTTTGCTTGCATCTATTTGATCGGGATCCGTCCCAATCTCGACGGATATGTACTCTTGATACCGGATCTGCTTATTTGTGCGGCTATTGTACTTTCACTAACTGCATATGTACTTCGCTTCGGGCGGAAGAAAGGGTATTAGTAAGAGGAGGTAACAAGGGATGAAACCATTTGACTATACGGATGCCATTATATTGCTCACCTTCATCGTGTTTATGACAAGTATAGATTTAAGTCATATGAAATGGTTGGAATGGGGAGTTTTGATTGTATACAGTGTATGGGCTTTCTTGATGGGATTTAAGACTGTAGCCATCTTGAAACAATCAAAATCAGAGAACTGATAGCCTGAAAGAGCTCTAATCTTAGTTGATCGCATTATCTCAGATGGAGGTAAGAGAATGCATATCATATTACATAAAGCAACAGAGGCAGATGCGGAGCTGATTCATGAATACCAGGTCGCAGCTTTTCAGCCGCTACTTGATAAGTATCAGGACTTGGACTCAAACCCTGCCAATGAGCCGTTATCACGTACAATTGAACGCATTAACAGAACAGACGGAGGATTTTACAAGATACTGACAGAGGGACAACTTACGGGCGGCATTTGCCTTTTTTCGAAAGAACCTGATGTTTATTGGATCAGTCCAATCTTCATTCATCCTTCTCACCAGGGGAAGGGAATCGCTCAGCAGGTTCTAAAGCTGGCAGAAAACATGTTTTCGGATGCTAGGATTTGGCGATTGGCCACCTTGCGGGAAGAAAAGGGCAACTGTCATTTGTATGAAAAAATAGGATATAAACTGACTGGCAAGTTACAAACGTTGAATGAGCGGGCTACATTGGTTTATTACGAAAAGCGGATATAAAGTTTTGCGACGGGTGATTATGCGTAAAGACATTATGTCTGCCGAATGGATGCAGACGGATCTCCATCCATTTGATGAGCGGGGCAAAACAGCGTTAGCTGCTTTATTTTACAAGGGGTTTAGGGATACGATAGATGAAGAATACGATAGCAAGAATGGCTATTTCGGTGAAATACAGGATGTGTTGAATGGGAAGTACGGTCTATTCCTGCCTTCCTGTTCTTATTTCTCACAAACTTCTGAGGGGATAAACGGTGTTACGATGGTAACGCTCTTCCGTTCTGTTCCTTTGCTTGCTTATGTAGTCACTGCTCCGGAATGGCAGGGAAAGGGCGTTGCCACTAGTTTGATACAGTCTAGTGAGCAGGCCTTAGCTCGGCTAGGCTATGAAGTTCTTTATCTAGTTGTAACCAAGCAGAATTATCGCGCCAGATCACTTTATCGGACATTAGGATTCCGCGAAGCGGGGGAAGACTGGGGTGCCGTGTTAGGAAGGGAGAAGCAGAAATGATTGAAGTAAGATTAGTCAAAGAACAGGATGCAGCAGATCTCTTATCTCTGGAGCTGCGAAATAAGGAATTCTTCCCGCTTTATACGGGGAAGCGTGAAGAGCGCTTTTATACACTGGATGGTCAAAAGGAGCGTATTGATCGGGCAATTGCTTCTGCTGCTGATGATACTGGTTATTATTTTGTCATTCTTATGGATGAAAATATAATCGGTATTGTCATGCTGTCAGAGGTAGTGCGCTGGAATCTTCAGAGCTGCTGGATAGGCTATTTTCTTGATAAGGATCAAAACGGAAAAGGGTATATGACAGAGGCAGTCCGTCAGGTAGTGGCTATTGCTTTTGATGAATTGGAATTTCATCGGTTAGAGGCAGGTGTCATGCCGCATAATATCGGCTCTATCAAGGTGCTGCTAAAGGCAGGCTTCCATAAGGAAGGTATCGCAAAACAGAACGTCAAAATCAATGGAAAGTGGCAGGATCATCAAACTCTTGCTATCATTAACCCTCGGGACCTCATTTGAAGGAGAGGGAAGATAGATGAACAAATGGCTACTTATAGCTGGGGTATTGGTGGAAATCATCGGTATTCTATTGATATTGTTCTGGCGAGTTGACGATATGGTTGCGATTATTAGTGGTATAGTAATTATTGTTATAGGGATAGTACTTTTCCAAATCGGATATTGGCGTATCATAAAAGCTCGCAAAAGAGGAATGAAAAGAAGATAAAGAAGTCAGCTGGTGGGGAAACTCAATCAGCTGGCTTTTTTTATCTAAAATTTACGCTAGGTCTGCCTGCTGTTCTGCTATGCTAATGTTATCCAGTGAAAAGGAGTGTTACCAATAATGAAGAGCAAGTCATCCTCTATTGCGATCACTCTTACATGCTGCTGTATCTTCCTCTGTTGTCATGCGGTTGAAGCCTCATTAGATCCTAACTCATCTGTATCAATAAATAACAAAAGAGCAGACATTATTATTTGCAGTTCAGATCCAGTCTATCAAGAGACTAACGGAAAATATTCAACAGAAGATTTCCAAAACGCAATACCGGCTGAAATGCCAGTAGCAGAAGAATCTTGGCTGGAAACTTTGTTGCATACCTTTTTTAATAAAGACACGCAAGAAACAATCTCTTCTGATACAGAACAAGCGAGTCCACAAATGATTCCCTATAAGCGAAAGCCAATAAGCCTTTATCCGCAGAATTCCTACATTCATTGTTTGCTGTCTGCCCATATGAACACAGATCCATATGCGAATCTTCCCTATTAAGCTAGTCCATTAAGTCTATAAAATATTGAATATTTGTATGTCTTGTTGATTTAATAGGGAATAATACCTTGAATTATATTATTTATTAATATTCCATTTTTACCAAATTACTTTACAAATGTGGAATATTGCCGATATATAGTAATAGAGTGAAATTTTATGAATAGGGGCTTGATGTAATGAGTGTGCAAGTACATGAGCAGACGGAACAGGCAATACATCCGATGTTGGACGCCTTTGTAAAGGTAGGGCCGTTCTTGCAGGATCTAATCAATGAAGATGTCACGATTGGTATCTATAATACGGAGAAGTTGATTATCAATTTCCCTGCCAAGACCTTTTCATTGAATGTTACACCTGGAGACCCATTAATGGATGGGGATATCGTAACAGCGGCTATTCGCCAGAACAAAAATCAATATGCAGTCGTACCGGAGGAGCTTTTCGGAATCAGTATTATCGCCCGTGCCATTCCGCTTCACGATGAAGCAGGAAATGTAATAGGCGGTATCGGAGTCGGTTTGAGCATCGAAAGTGCGAACCAATTGTCCTCCATTGCTTCTAATCTTTCTGATGTTATTGGCGACGTGACTGCAACAATTCAGGATATGGCGCAATCCATCTCTGGTTTGGCAGAAGGCATGAATTACATATCAAAGAAAGCTTCAGAGGTAACAGATAGCGTGGATACGATTGAGGAAGTATCCAACGTCGTTAAGGGTATTGCGGATCAGAGCAACTTGCTTGGTCTCAATGCTGCTATTGAAGCTGCGCGTGCTGGAGAACAGGGACGCGGATTCAGTGTGGTTGCAGATGAAATCCGCAAGATGGCAACTGGCTCCAAGGATCAGGTAACAGAAATCCATCAGATTACCGAGAAAATCAAGACTGTTATCGGCAAGCTGAGCAATTCAATTCAAGAAGCAAATGCAGAATCAGACACACAATCAGCTGCCATCGAAGAGCTGACAGCGACGATGGAAGAGATTAACGCTAATGTACAAACTCTAGCAAATCTAGCAAAAGAGAATATCTCAATCAAAGACTAATAGAGGTGACCGACATGGAAAATTTCAAGCATTTGAACAGTCAGTATATTAATGGAGAATGGCGTGAGGGTCAGAGCAGTGTAAAAATGGAGAATCGCAATCCATATAACGGTGAGCTAATTGCTACCTATCAAGCTGCAAGCTTAGATGATTTAAACGAAGCATATGAAGCATCTGCCCGTGTGCAGAAAGAATGGGCGAAAACAAACCCGGTAGCACAACGTGCTGTCTTCGAAAAAGCTGTTGCTTATCTCGAAGCAAACCATGAAGCATTTGTTGAGACTATCATCGAGGAAATTGGCGGTACAAGATTAAAAGCTGAATTCGAGATCGGTCTCGTTACAAATATCATCAAGGAAGCCTCAACATTCCCATTCCGAATGAACGGCCAAATCCTGCCGTCCCCGATTGATGGCAAGGAAAACCGTGTTTATCGTGTTCCTGTTGGAGTGGTGGGCGTTATCAGCCCATTCAACTTCCCATTTTTCCTATCCATGAAGTCTGTTGCTACTGCATTGGCAGCTGGAAATGGTGTTGTATTGAAACCGCATGAACATACTGCAATTACTGGTGGTACGATGATTGCGAAGCTATTCGAGGAAGCGGGTCTTCCAAAGGGCTTGCTCAATGTCATTGTGACAGAAATCAGTGAAATTGGTGATAACTTCGTAGAGCATCCAATTCCGCGTGCTGTTTCCTTCACAGGGTCTACTAAAGTCGGTAAACATATCGGAATGGTAGCCGGTAAGAATTTGAAAGAGGCGCATTTGGAGCTTGGCGGTAACAGTGCATTGGTAGTTTTAGAGGATGCAGATATGGAGCTTGCGGTTAGTGCAGCAGTATTCAGCCGTTTCACTCACCAAGGTCAGATCTGTATGTCTGCCAATCGTCTGATTGTGCATGAAGATGTGTATGATGAATTCGTTGAAAAATACTTGGCGAAGGTTTCCACGCTTACTTGCGGTGACCCGAAAGATCCAAGCACAATCATCGGACCGCTTATTAACGAACAGCAAGTGAAAACGACTGTAGCGTTGATTGAAAAAGGTATCGAAGAAGGTGCAACACCGCTAATCAAAGGTAAAGTGGAAGGTAACATTGTTGAGCCAGTAGTATTCGGCGATGTAACGCCAGATATGACACTTGCAAACGAAGAACTATTTGCCCCAGTCGTCAGCATTTTGAAAGTGAAGAGCGATGAAGAAGTGCTTGCCTTTGCAAATAACAGCGATTATGGCTTGAGCGGTGCTATCCATACAAGAGATGTGGAGCGCGGTGCAGAGCTTGCAAAACAAATGGATACGGGTATGATCCACATCAACGACGGTACAATCAATGATGAACCTACTGTTGCATTTGGCGGGGTGAAGAATTCCGGCCTTGGCCGCCTGAATGGCGATTGGAGCCTTGATGCATTCACAACAACAAAATGGATAAGCATTCAGCACAATCGCAGACAATATCCGTATAGCTAATGATAGAAGCCCCACAGCTCATAAGGCTGTGGGGCTTTTTTTATGTGCAGCTACTCTGCAGCCATGGCATCCTGTTTGGTTCGATGAACTGTGCCATATGGATGTTCAGGCGGTGCATAAATAGTATAAAGCTTCAAAGGTGTACGACCGGTATTTATCACATTATGCCATGTTCCAGCAGGGACAAAGATGGCATAATCATCTTGGACATATTGCTGATATTGTAAGTTGTCTTTCCTAGGGCCCATTTGGACTAGTCCATGCCCGGATTCAATGCGTAGGAACTGATCAACATTCGGATGCCTCTCCAAACCGATATCTTCTCCTGGTCGGATACTCATCAATGTCACTTGAAGATGTTTTCCGGTCCAGATAGCTGTCCGGAAGAATCGATTATTTTCTGTAGCTTGTTCGATGTCGACAACATATGGTGAATTTCCGTGATCGTGTATTTGCTGCTGCCACTGATAATTGCGCCAGTCATTTGGACTCGGGGGCAAGTGATAGTGCGGATATCGAGGGTACATTTTTCCTTCTCCTTTGATGCAGTTATATCGTATCCTATGCTATTGCTCACTGAGAGTTCTTGGTGGTTTAAAGCAAAAGAAAGAGTACAGGAGGTTTTCCTGTACCCTGAAAAACGATCATTTAGCTTTGATTACGTCAATCCGTGGCATCTCCGGCTGTTTCATATCATTTCCCAAGAAATAACTTGTATGAGGTGGCTGGTTATAAGCAACATTCTGCCAAGCAACGCCTAAGCGGTAAACAGGGTCGTGCATTAAGGTAGGGAGTTTTTCTTCGGTTATGTCTGTTGTCGTATAAAGGACGAGAGCGCTGCTGTCTTCTGTACGCCAGATGGCTTCCTCACGCCAGTCACCGAATAAATCAGCCTGCAGGGCAGGGTTTCCTTTTGTTCCATTGTTGGAGTAAGTTCCTTCGGCATCGAGTAATGTTTCCAATTTTTCTGTTTCCGGGTTCCATTTTCCGATAAGGCCAGTACCAGTCTGGATGCTTTCATCGAAAGTATGATCAAGTATTTCACGTGTCAAGTCGCCGTCCCACCAGATAGCAAAATTGGCAGGAGGGATATTTGTGGATATTTTCTCCCCTGAAGCAGCGTAAAGTCCGCCTGTCGGGCTGTTCCATGCACCGTCAATTGCCCACATTTCTGCTCCTGGATAGCGAGGGTCAATGTCAGATGCAAGACCGCGCCCTACATCTATATTTGTAGGGATCCCCCAAATTAGTTCTCCTGTACGGGCATCGCGGAACTCTAATCCTGCTTCATTTGGATATGATTCATGTACTTGGAATACTTCAAGCCCTGGTCTGCTTGGGTCTAAATCGCTAAGATGCATTGCATCACCGTGACCAAGACCAGTCGAATAAAGACCAGTGCCATCGTCGTCCAATGCCATCGCGCCATAGATGATTTCATCTTTGCCGTCTTCATCCACGTCTCCGATACTCAAATTATGATTACCTTGCTGTGCATAAGCTTCGTTTCCAGGTGTTTCACTATTGAACATCCATTGCTTTTTCAGTTTGCCATCTTTATAGGTATAGGCCGCAATTACTGTCTTTTCATAGTAGCCTCTTGCTTCAATGATACTCGGTGTTTTGCCATCCAGATAGGCGACTCCGGCAAGGAAGCGGTCCCCTCGGTTCCCGTAACAGTCACCCCAATCACAAATATCCCCCCGGGCTGGTTCATAGTCGACTGTCTGCTTGATCTTACCCGTGTTGCCTTCGAATACAGTCAAATATTCTGGCCCTTCGAGTATATAGCCTGATGCATTGCGATGATCCGCGTCAGGATCGCCGATAACTTTTCCTTTTGAATCTGTTGTTCCGTCAGCTGTTTTGACGACAAGCTCAGATTTTCCGTTACCATCAAAATCGTAAACGAGCATTTGTGTGTAATGGGCACCTGCACGGATATTATGGCCAAGATCAATTCGCCATTTATGCGTCCCATCCATTTCATAAGCATCGATTAAAACATTGCCTGTGTAGCCTGAGCGGGAATTATCCTGTGCATTGGATGGATCCCATTTCAAAATGATTTCCCATTCTCCGTCACCATCCAGATCTCCGACGCTGGCATCATTGGCATTATAAGTATAGGACTTCCCATCCGGTGTTTTACCATCAGCTGGCTTTTGGAGGGGGATATGCAGCTGACTGTTTTGCCATACTTTGATCTTATCCTGATCTACGCCTTTTCCGATTGCTTCTACACGATATACACTATTTACAGTACCATCTTTATCCAGGAAATTTGTGCTGTGTTTCACAGGTTTCCGAGTGATTTTCTTACCGTCGCGATATACATGAAAGGAGGTTTTTTTCGTATCGTTCCCGAGGAATCTCCAGCTTAAGAAGACACCATCCTCTGTCTGGACGGCAACAGCGCCACGTTCCAAATATTCCATTTGCCTTTTAGGCAGTTTCTTGGCATCGGCAGAGAAGGGGATTGCGAATGTCAGAAGCAGGACGAGCAGCAAAAGCAGACATTTTTTCAATATAACCATTCCTCTCCTTATTTGTTGAAGCGCTTTCATTTTAATGCAGGAGGAAGGTTAATTCTTATTAGACAAGGCAGGGCATTCTCAAATATGGTTGTAAATATCTTAAAAGCCATGCCCAAATAGGCATGGCTCATCAGTTAAATTATTATTTAGCAGTCCCTAATGTATGAATCACATGAGCTGTACAATTGATGCCGTTCAGGAAATAATCCACATCAAGATTCTCGTTCGGCGAATGGTTATGCTGATCAAAATTCGCATAAGGAACGATGATAGATGGCAAGCCTAGTATACCTGTCCACACATAATCCGGAAGGGAGCCACCCATACTCGGCTGAATGAGCGGGTCTGTTTGGTAAGCATTCTCGACTGCGCTGATTACTTTCTGAACAATCGGCAGCTCCGCTCTTGTGCGTGAGGGCTGCATGCTGCCCAAGTATGTAACCTCTACGTCAGGGGCATAGGCTTGAACATGCTTTTGGATCTTTTCAAAGATATCGTTTGGATCCTGATCCACAACGAGCCGAATATCCATTTTGAGACGAGCAGTGGAAGGGATGATCGTTTTCGTTCCTTCTCCTGTATAGCCGCTTTCCATACCAAAGATATTAAAGGTAGGCTCGCCAGTCATCTTCTGATAGTAGGAAGGACCATCCATGGATAGGTCCGGATAGCCGATCTTTTCACCTAATGACTTCTTGTCATAAGGTAGCTTCGTAAGCAGCTGCTCCTCATAAGCGGTGAACGGACGGATGCTATCATAGAAGCCTTCTATTTTGACATGACCGTCAGAGTCTCGCATTGTATGCATTAGCTCGATCAGTTTCCAGGCAGGGTTAGGAACAATATTTCCAGTGTTGCCAGAATGGTTATCCCGATCTGCTCCTTTGCTATCGAATTGAATGGAAAGCATTCCGCGTACACCAAGCAGCACGAGTGGGGAAGAGCTGTTATGAGACGGGCCATCAGATGTGTAAACAAGATCGGCTTGCAGCAGATCTTTGTGCTCTTTCACAAATGCTGCAAGATTTGTACTGCCTTTTTCTTCTTCACCTTCGAAGACGAATTTAATGTTGATAGGCAAATCGCCGACTGTATTCAAGTAGCTTTTGACGCCGAACAACTGAGCCATCAGCTGACCTTTGTTATCGCCTACACCGCGGGCATAGATTTTGCCGTTGCGGATTTGGGGTTCGAATGGAGGAGATTCCCACGCATCGTAAGGCTCAGGAGGCTGTACATCGTAGTGTCCATAGATAAGCAAAGTGAAAGCTTCCGGATCCTTGATCAATTCTCCATATACGACAGGATGACCGGCCGTCGGAATGATTTTTGTCTCTATTCCGAGTTCCTCCATCATTCCTTTCAATAGTTCAGCGCATTCCTCCATTCCGTCATTCTGCGTACTGATGCTTCGCTGGCGCAGCAAGGTGAATAGCTGGTCCAGGAAGTCTTGTTTATTTGTTTGTATATAATCCTTTAATGCAGATGAGTTCATATAATTCTCCTTTATTTCTTAATTCAATGTTCCAATCAGAACTGTGGCAATCAAGATTGAACAAGTCGTCACAGTTGTGAAACCGCCCATAAGCATGGGTGTCACAATCTCATTCATGATGGCTTCTCTTTCCTCTTCTGTTTCTCCGACTTCACGGCTGATTTCCTCACAAAGGATATAGTCTGCAGGGAAACCGAAAAGTGCTGTCAATGCAACAGGCATACCAAGATACTTTCCGACACCGAGAAGCTTGGAAGCGAGCAATCCTCCTATTGTTACACCTGCCGTACCAAGCAAACATATCAATAGAATTTCTGGAATATAGCTGGCCAAAGCAGCTGGTGTCACATCATCCATTGAAGAAATAACGATGAAGATGACAGCAATCATGGCAATTCCGGTTGCGTTCGCTTTTTCCATTGTCTTGGCAGGATAGAAGCCGATATAGGCACCAATTACCCCGATGATTAAACAGAAGATAGTGTAGTTGACGCCGGTGACAGCATCAAGGATAACAGCGATACCGCTGCCCAAATAAAGCTGAAGAATGAAAATAAGGGATGTCTGATATTTTTCCGGTAAAAGTAATTTGCGTTCGTTCTGGGCTTTGACTACTTTATTTGGCCGTTCTGAAACTTCCTCTTTTTCCAAAGCTGCACCGCTGTGCAGGCGCGCCTGTACTTGCTGTTTCACAACAAGGGCATGCCTTTTTAAGAAGAAGGAAGCAAGTGGGATGCCGAATAGCTTATGAATGCTTAGTACTAATGCTGGGATGATGACAAGGCTGGATAATCCTAACTCGGTCAGTTTTTCACTCGTAACGAGATATGCTACAATTCCGCCGACGACTGGACCTGCACCTGCTACTGCAGTCTCATAATCAAAGAATATCGGAACAATTGCTAGTACTAGTGCTACTGCAGTAAGGGAACCAATCAAAGCGATCAAGATAGGTTTCAACTGTCCTTTGATCAAGGAGAACGGAACAAGTGTACCAAGGTGGACAATGAATGGTGCAACAATCAGGGATCCGAAAGCCGTAATTACTGAATCAGACATTAGTCCATTTGGGATGATTCCTGCCCAAAGGAGGCCAACGTATAGCAGCAAAGCTGCCAGCAGCATTGGAATGCGTGCTTTCGTCCAGATGGAGATGAGTTCTCCTAAACCTAACACAGCAATCAATAAAAGGGTGATCATGACAGGGTTGCTACTGAGTTCACTCCACATGTACATCCTCCTCCATTTTCTATGTAAGAATATTAATAAAAACTAAACTATATTCAGAAAATTGTCAACATACTAATCAATTAAAGCGAAAAATCTGCTAGGCTAAAAGTCTTATTTTCTGTATACTAATCTCATTCAATGGAGAAACGAGGAGAAGGATGGGTATATTACATGCCTTTACACTGCCGTCTGTCCCTAAGGAAAACAAGCAGAAGCTTAAGGAAGTTGTCTTAGAGGAGAATTGGAAAAGAACGAAACTGTTCGCTATCATCATATTGTTCTTTGAGGCTATCTTGATTGTGAGGCAGCTTCCAGGAGGAATTGATTTATATGTAGGGCTGTATCTTGGATTGTTCAGTGCAGCAGCTATCTACTTGCTTTGTATATACATAATGGGAAAAAAGAAGATACCTACTGGATACAGAATGTTTATGGTTCATTTCTTTGTATTTCTGTTCCTGGCTTGGGGGACGACGGTTACACTATTGGATCAGTTGCATTATGGCCACGTCATGGCATTTGTGGTTAATTATATGTGTGTATCGACATTGTTTCTCGCAAATGGTAAGCATTATCTGTTGTTTGCTCTTCCAAACGTTGTTTTTCTTTATGTCGGTTTGCCTTTCTACCAGCAATCAGCGAATATGCTGTCAGGTCATTATACGAACCTTACAGTATTCATTTTCTTTTGCTGGCTGGCGTCACAGCTGCTGTATAAGGGGTTCGCTGCAAACTTTTTCAATAAGCTTTTGCTGACAGAGATTAATGAAGAATTAGAAGCGCAGATTGCCCAAAATGAAGTGATGAACGAGCAACTCAAGAAACAAGCAATGCTGGATGAGCTGACCGGTGTACCGAATAGGAGGGGCTTCCAGGATTATATTCATTCTGCATTGGCTAATGAGTCGAAACGACGTCTCTCTTTATTCCTGCTCGATGTCGATGCCTTTAAAAGCTATAACGATCATTACGGGCATTTGCGAGGAGATGAAGTGCTTCGTCTTGTGGCGCAGTGTGTCTATCAAACTACAGCGATTCCGACAGCGGGCTGGGCAAGGTATGGCGGAGAGGAATTCGTTTTGGCTGTTTTTGATCAGTCTTCTGAAGAGTTGGACGAGCTGGCTGAATCAATCCGGCAGGCAGTGCAGGAGCTCCGTATTGACCATGCATTTTCACCGGTCTCAGATAAGGTGACTGTAAGTATCGGTGCATATAGTGCTGCTATATCAAAAGGTATACAGTTATCGTATTTCCTCGGACAAGCGGACGAAGCTTTATACGAAGCGAAACGTTCCGGTCGGAATACTTATATTAAAAGAGAAGAGCTAAGCGAATCATTCGCTTAGCTCTTTTTCCTTATACATAACCTGGACGAATCGTTTCAATTCTTCTGTCAATCCGCTGATTGGCTCTTGGAATCGGGGATTTTCCCGGTATTCAAGAGCTACTGAAGCCCTATAATTCAAATCGTCAATCGGCAGAATAACGATATTGGACATTCTCTGCTCACTTATATGATACAAAATTGACCGCGGCAGTACTGTAAATCCATGACCGCCTTCCACGAAAGCAAGCATGTTCTGAACATCATCGACCATTTGATAATCTTTGGCCTGTACCAACCTTAAAAGAGAGCTGATCTTATCCAAATTATTCGTCAATGCTGCGTGCTCGAAGACAATCAATTTCTTATCGAGTTTGACTGAATTTGCGAGCTTGCCGTCCAAAATTGTAACATCATCCTTATGACAAAGGAAAACTAACTCGTCCTGGAGCAGCGGCTCACAGAGAAACGGAGTCTTTGCTTTGTTTTCATAATGGATGGAAAACTGGATGCTGCCATATTCCAAAAGCTTCTTCAAGACATTAGTCGGTCTTGTAATGAACTTGAATGGAATGTGCGGAAAGTGTTCCTGCATGTAGGGGATGATAATGTGGTTGAATACCGGTGCAAGCCAAATGTTGATTCCAATCCGCAATTCATCTTTGCCTGCTGTAATACTGCTCAGCAACTGATAGCTTATTTTATTATCACCAGTAAGTGCAAACGATGCATCCTGCAGTTCCCCGAGAAGCTCAATCGCATAGGGAAGGAAAAAATAACCTTCTTCGGTCAGTTCGATTCCGTCCCAGCTCCGTTTCAATAAGACGAAGTCAAGTTCTTCCTCCAGTTTTCGAATTCGTGTACTCAATGTAGGCTGTGTAATATGTAAGGCTTTTGATGCTTTGGATATACTTTTATTGGAGACAACTGAAAGAAACGACTCCAATCCGTCAATGTTCATTATCCTTCACTCCTGCTGTTCTATACTGTTCATATTATATTTTTTTGGGCAAAATGTATAGGAAACTGTATAAAATTCCTTTATCTTCAAGAGCAGTGCTTGTATTTCCAATCGAGAACAATTAAGATGAAAGGATGCACCAATGACGCCATAACGAATGGCATAGAAAGGATTTAATTATGAAAAATAAACGTCCACGCTCTCGTGGGTTCCAGCCTGCGAAGCCGAAAGTATATAACGTTACAGAAGAAGCAGAACTATTACCTTTCCTGTTGGAGGTTGTAGGCAAAAGCCGTAATTCAGTGAAATCTATCTTGGCCCGTGGTCAGGTTTCTATTAATGGGCGTGTTTCCACGCAATTTAATGACAAACTGCAACCAGGTCAGGAAGTTACCATCCGAACAGATATGGTAACAGAAGCAGCACCGCTGCAGGGCATTACAATCATGTATGAAGATGATACCCTCATTGTTATCGAGAAAGCTTCTGGGCTGTTGTCAATCGCTTCCAATAATGAAAAAGAGAATACAGCTTACAGACAGCTATCTGATTATGTAAAAGCGCAACATAGTGATAATAAGATATTTGTCGTCCACCGTCTTGACCGCGATACATCCGGTTTGATGGTGTTCGCTAGATCAGAGAAAATTAAAAAGATAATGCAGGAATCATGGCAAACAACGAAGGAACGAGCTTATGTTGCGCTCGTTGAAGGCGATGTTTCAAAGTCAGAAGGAACCATTACTTCCTGGCTGAAGGAAACCAGTACACATAAGATGTATTCCAGTAAGTACGAGAACGACGGATTGAAGGCAGTGACGCACTACCAAGTACTTCAAGGGAACAAGGACTTTACGTTAATGGAAATCAGCTTGGAAACAGGACGAAAAAACCAAATTCGTGTCCACATGCAAGACATCGGGCATCCGATTGCAGGGGACAAAAAGTACGGAGCGGAAGATCGTTCCATCAAACGTCTTTGCCTGCATGCACGGAAGCTGAACTTCAAACATCCTGTCAATGGCATGCCACTAAGGTTTGTATCGGATATTCCGAAGCTTTTTACATCTAAATCAAGATAACTTGTAAAGCAGAGCAGATATGCTCTGCTTTTTTTCTATAAAAAAATCTATACCTATTGCCACATGCTTCCATGTACAATACTATATCCATAAGTGATATATCAAATATGGATATAAAGGAGAACGACTATGGCAAAAGGAAAATCGCTGGATGAACTGACGGATCCGGTTTTTTATATTCTTGTCGCATTAGTGGAACCGAGACATGGGTATGCCATTATGCAATATGTTGAAGAAGAAACGGAAGGGACATTTAAGATAGGACCCGCAACGCTGTATACCATTATTAAAAAATTGCTGGATTCTGGCTTAATAGAAGCTGAACCTGACAGCGATCCACGGCGGAAAACCTATGTTGCAACTAACTATGGCATTTCCAAACTGGAAGAGGAAGTCGAAAGACGGAGCAGAATGGTCGATCTTGCGACAATTGTATTACAGACGAGGGGGAGGAAGGGACAATGAGACACAAGAAGTATATGTCTTCAGGCGGACTGGCTTTTTCCGAAAAAAAGGATATGCAAAAGCTTGCCAAGCAGGCAGCCAAGGGTTGGCATCTGCGGGATTTTGCGTTTATGGGTTACAGGCTTGTACGGGGAGAGCCGAAGCAGGTGCAATACATGATCGATTACCGCACGCTAGATGAAGCAGAGGAACAAGAGTATTTGGATATGTTCGAGCATGCCGGCTGGACATTTGTGTGTGGTTCTTATGGGATGTATATATTTGAGGCTCCTATCGATGCAGCTCCGATCTATACGGATGTAGATACGAAGCAGGATAAACTGAAGCGTTCAGCTTCCTTTATACCGAAGCTAGCTTTAGTGAGTACTGTTCTGACTTTAATCAGCTTTTGGATTTACTACGTGACAGATAGCTGGATTGCAGCGATTGTTTGTTTACTGTTATTCATTCTTGCTGTCTTGAGTATTTGGACGACAGCAACATTTTATTATCGTTCGCTCAAGCTGATACGAAAGGGAGAGGACTAATGCAAAGAAGACCTTTATTCGGATTCGTGATACTAGGGCTTTTTCTGGTGGGTGTCTATTTCTTACTGCCCAATCTGCAACCGATAGTCAGTTTATTTTCCATATTCGGTGTGGCAGGTTTGCTGGCAATCACACTGCATGAAGCAGGCCATGTCATCGGCGGCAAAGTCATGGGAATGCAATTTGGTTATTTTGTAGCTGGTCCTTTTCATATCGAGAAGGGGAGAAAAGGGATTAGAATAAGAGAAAACCGCAACTGGGGACTCATCGGCGGAGTTGCCTTGATGCTTCCTGCAGAAGGAAGGTTCGAAGACAGGCTTCGGAAGGATTTAGCTGTCATGACGATAAGCGGGCCTCTCACAAGCTTTGCTTTAGGGTTGCTGATGCTGGCAGTCTGGTACACGAGTGGAATAGAATTTTTCGCCATATGCAGTATGTTTCATGGAGTGATCCTGTTTGCTACGATCCTGCCGCTGCCAAATGGACAATTTCAGACTGACGGAACTGCTTTCTTTCATTTGATTAAACGTACCAATGAAGCAAAAAGTAAGATTCAGTCTGCTCTTTTAACTGGCGAAATGTACGGAGCGAAGCGTCCTTTACAGTGGTCGTCCAGTATGTACAAAGCATGTCAGGAGAAAATGGATAGAGCAACTGATGTAAAGGAAGTATTTATTGAAGCAATGTTTGTCTTTTACGTGGAAGCGGATAGGGATGGAATTATGCCGGCAATTGATCGGCAAATCAATCATTTCCGGATAAAACCAGATAAGAAGTCTGCTATTTATTATGGTCCATTCCTGGAATGGCGCATGCTGGCAGATGCCTTATGCGGCACATTGGATAATCAGAAACTAAGCGAATATGTGGCAGGGGTCTCAAGTTTAAGTGATGGCACTTATAGTCGGATGCAAGCGATGGTGGCTTGGTCCAGGCAGGATGGAGACAAAGCATTGATGTATAGCAAAGAAGCTTTTGCTCCTTATGAAAAATTGAATGGATTCGGAATATTAGAACGTGAGTGGACGAGAATGCTCGCTACTCGCATTCGTACATCAGTTAAGACGATAGCATAAAAAAGAAGGCTCCCAGTCGGGGGCCTTCCGGTAGTTATGGCAAAATGGATTCGAATGTATAGCTGCCTGATTCTGCTTCGAAGGAAATCTCTCCGTTTTTATGTTCTTTGAAGGTGACGCCAGCTGCTTTATGAATAGGTTTTCCATTAATTCGAACCGATTTCGTATCTTTTGCTGGGATTGTGATTGTTGCTGTCGTATTAGATGGAATGACAGCCTCGTAACTGAAGGTTTGATCTTCCACTTTCCAGCTGCTTTCAATACGGCCATACATGGAATCGACATGTCCCTTTGCCCATGTCATTACCTGATCCGGATCCGACGTCGGCTCGAGCAGGAAGTGCTTGAAGCCTGGGTGATCTGGATCTCGTTTGATTCCTAATGATTCTTTATACATCCATGCTCCAACGGCACCGAACGAATAGTGGTTGAAGGAATTCATGCTGTTATTGCCGCCAAAACCGTCTTCTTCTGTATATGAGTTAAGGCGCTCCCAAATTGTTGTTGCACCATTCTCCACCGAATACAACCAGGATGGATAGGAGGTCTGCTGGAGCAGGCGATAAGCGATGTCATCGTGACCATGGTCAGAAAGTGCTTGGCTGATTGCTGCCGTTCCAATGAATCCTGTCATTAGAGAGTACTCTGGACGCTCCTTACCTAAGTCATCCGTATTCTTCCTCTGAACCGCAGCTACTAGATGATCAGCTGCAGCAGCTGCATTGGTTTCATTTAATACGTTAAGAGCCAAAGGTACGCTATAAGAAGCTTGACTATCAGAAACAGTACCATCGGATTTCAATGTTTTTTTCGTTTCCGGATCGATGAACTTTTCATTGAAGAATTGCTTACGTTCTTCATAACGTTTCCAGTAATATGCTGCATCGTCATCATTACCGAGAATCTCTGCTGTCTTGGCCATGAGTTCCAAATCATACACATGATACGCTGCCCATAGGAAAACATTTTCTGTCTTACTGTTTTCAGGGCTCAGCCAGTCTCCTAAAGGTCCTTCATTTATCAGTCCTGTTGTAGAATTCACTTTTGTATCCAAGTAATCGACATATTGCTTCATGCTAGCATAGTGTTCCTGGAGGACAGTTTCGTCTCCATATTGCTGGTAAGCATGCCATGGTACAGTTAGTCCGGCGCTTCCCCACAGGATACCGCCAAAGCCAGGTCCAATTGGCGTAACGTCTGAATAGCGTCCGTCAGCACGCTGCAGATCACGGTTAGCTAGATTATGTCTGCGCAGGAACTGGTTCACGTTATCCATATAGGTGGCAGTTTCCGAGAAGACGGAAATATCGCCATTCCAACCCATTCGTTCATTACGAGCCGGAGTGTCAGTCGGGATAGAGAGGAAGTTACCTCGCATGCTCCATGTAATGTTTTCCCACAGCTTATTCACAGTTGAATTGGAGGTCTCGTAGCTCGAATCAATATCATGAATGGAGCTGATCACCAATCCTTTCACATCCTTGAGAGCAGGTGCTTTTTCTACACCGGTAATCTCGATATAGCGATAACCATGAAAAGTGAAACGAGGCTGTATCGTCTGATTACCTTTTTTCGTTACATACGTATCTTGAACCAAAGCAGCACGCAGATTTTCCTGCATGAGCATACCGGTATTCTCACCAGAGTCTTCATTGTCTGGATAAAGCATTTCAGCATAGCGAAGGGTGATCTCTTCATCAGCGTTCTGTTTCTTCAGCTTGACTTGCGGCACCCCAACCATGTTTTGCCCCATATCATAGACATACACGCCTGGCCGAACTTCTTCCATGCTTTTTGCTGTCAATGTCTCGACAATCTGAGCGTTTTCTCCGACTTGACCTGTAATCTGCATATCACTGTAATCCAGATTTCCTGCGGTTGTCGTTTCATCTAACGGCACTTCGACAGCCTGTTTCCAATCCTTAGGCTTGAAGCTTACCTTACTCCAATTCTTCATTTCCTTATTTGCATCATACACTTCACCTTGAAAGAAGCTGCCGTAAACTAGCGGACCGTCTGTCGTGTACTCCCAGTCAGGGTTCGTCGTGATAGTGTCGGTCGTACCGTCTTCATAGGTGATGACGAGCTTTGCCAAAAGGGAATTACGATCGCCGAAATAGTTCCAGTTATCCGTCGTGAAGGTGCTCGCGCCGCTCCACCATCCCTCTCCCAGCATGGCTCCGAACGCATTGTCTTTACCAGACTTAAGCTGATCTGTCACATCATAAGTTTGGTACATCTGTGTTTTGTTGTATTGAGTCAAACCTGGATTGAAGTAATCTTCCCCGACGCGTTCCCCGTTCAGATAGAGTTCATATATCCCTCGCGCTGTTGCATATAGCCTGGCATCTTGGATTTTTTTCTTATCTGTTTTGAATTCGGTTCTTAGCAGCGGAGTAGAATGTTCACTCGGGTCTGCAACAGCAAAGACGCCTTTGCTGCCGCCAGAAACGTTGTATGCACCAGATTTAACAGTTACTCCTTTTGATTTGGCAAAGATACCTTTATAATTCTTCGCTTCTGTATTTTCTTCAAAGAGAATATTGGATGGTTTGCGATAGTTCGTTACGCTCAGATTAGTGAAACTTGCCTCCTGCTTTTTATCAACTGAAAATCCAATTTCAGACAGCATAGGAAAAGCGATATAATTACCGCCTGAGCCGACAGGGTTCACATTAAAGCCATTCGCAGGAGTGATTCTGTTTTCCCCATCTATGAATAGATGGAAGACACCTGAATTTCCCCAAATGGAAATGTCGTGGTTTTGATACTTATTTGTTTGATTGATTATATCCCGGGAGATGACGAGTTCTGTAATGGCTTTATCTGGATCATCTTTTGGTTCATAACCTGCACGGTATATGAGCAGCTTAGCATTTCCGGAATTTTTCTTTACATCTGAAACATCCAGCTCGAATTCTACATAGCTATCATTCACATCATTTTCGAGATTGTACATATTTTTATTTTTATCCATCAGTCTCGGATCATTGGCACCGAGGATGAAGCTGGCTTTTTCAGTATTTGTCTTCTTATCCAGCTGTAAGCTGTAATGTACTTTATACACATTGAAATAGTGCGCTTGGAGCACCATATCTTCTGCTTCGGTACCGATCCATTCAGCGCCGTCCCAAGCAGAAATATCTGTATTCAATAGTCCTGTTTCAAACCAGCTGTCTGCTGTTGACTTCTTACCGTTTTCGTTCCACACGGACACTGACCATTCATAACGAGTAGCAGGTTTTAGTTCTTTTCCATCATATTGGAGGGCGACAGACTTATCAGAATGCTTTTTCTTTGTATTCCAAAACGTTTTTCCTTCTGGATCCTTCACTACAATCTGATAGGCTTTTTGTTTTGCCCCTTGATGATCAGCTTTCATTTGCCAGCTGAAGGTAGGGTTTGGATTGTCCAAACCAAGCGGTGTTGAACTGAAATCTGTTAAAAGATTAATAACTTCGACTTTCTGTTTCTTGGCATCTACAGGACTGGAAACAAAGGGTAGAAACGAGGTTAGGACTAGGAGCAGTGAGGTAACCAACACAACACGACGATAAAACCGGGTCTGCATACGATTCCTCCTTTATAGTGGTTGATGATAATACTGTAAGGCACTCCTTTCCGTGCACGAGAGGAGTCAACTCCGACTGTAGCACATTTATTGTTAACGCTTACATAAATAGATTCTACTGTATCCTAGCTCATATTTAGAGGGGACATTTCTTAGTTATGGGGGAGAATCATAAGGTGTTATAAAGAAATTAATGGAAAAAAACCTAGGCGTCAGTACTCGATCCTTTGTCTCTTGTAGCATTCCATCATAATTCATACAATTGAATAATTCATTTATATAAAGTATTTGAAAGACAGAGTATGGAGGGATAATTGTGGAATTAAATAAAGTTATATTAGATGCAACTGACGTACACAAACAACATCTATTGGAATGGAGAAGACACTTGCATGAGAACCCGGAGCTTTCTTTTCAGGAAGAGCACACATCACAGTTCGTTTACGATACATTGGCTGGGTTTGGGAATCTGGAACTAAGCAGACCAACAAAGACAAGTGTCATGGCTAAGCTGAAGGGAGCAAAACCTGGTAAAGTAATTGGCTTCCGCGCAGACATGGATGCCCTGCCGATACAGGAAGAAACGAACCTGCCTTTCGCTTCCAAGGTGGATGGTGTGATGCACGCATGCGGTCATGATGCGCATACTAGCATCTTACTTACAGCAGCAGAAATACTTAGCAGCAAGCAACAAGACGTAAGAGGAGAAATCCGCTTCTTCTTCCAGCACGCAGAAGAGCTGTTTCCTGGCGGTGCGAAGGAAATGGTAGAAGCCGGCGTTACCGATGGAGTGGATATGGTGTTTGGGCTGCATGTTGCTTCTCAATTGCCGCGAGGTAAGGTTGGTGTCATTTATGGACCAGCCACGTCAAATTCCGATCAGTTCCATTTGACTGTAAAGGGAAGAGGCGGGCATTCTTCGCAGCCGGATAAGACGGTAGATCCAATTGTTATCAGTGGGCAGATCATCACTAATTTGCAATCAGTTGTCTCACGTATGACTAGTCCATATGAAGAGTTAGTTGTTTCTATCACCACTTTGCAAGCTGGAGATGCAGTAAATGTTATTCCGAATGAAGTGCATATAGGAGCATCACTGCGTTCGCTCAAGCAAGATGTGCGGAAGAATGCGATAACGGCTATTGAGCGAATGGTGAAAGGTATAACGGAAGCAAATGATGCTGCATATGAGCTGGAAGTTACGTATGGATATGATTCTGTCATCAATGAAAAGGAAGCTACTGCAATTGTAGAACGTGCACTCAAGCGAAAGCTTGGAGAGGAAGCAGTACTTCATGGCAGTGCAATCATGGGAGGCGAGGACTTTGCTGCCTTTGCTAATGCCGTTCCTGGATGCTTTGTTTTTGTTGGTGCTAAGGAAGAGGGAAATCCATCTCCTGCACCTCATCATCATCCGCAATTTCGAATTGAGGAAGAAGCAATGCAGGATGGTGTGCAATTCTTTCTAGGCATTGCAGAGGAACTTGTTTTCTAAAGAGGAGTCATTGGACTCCTCTTTTTGTTTACATTTATTGTATTTTCTCGTAAGCTTCGATGCAGGAGGGATGGATATGAACAAGGCACGGAACCATGTAGCAATTATGATGGATGGGAATGGAAGATGGGCTACAGAGAAAGGGAAACCACGCAGTGCCGGGCATTATGCAGGTATGCTTGCGGTAAGGCGAACTGTAGAAGCTGCTGTCCAGCTGGGTATATCAAATCTGACACTGTATGCTTTTTCGTCGGAAAACTGGAAGAGGCCAAAGCAGGAAGTGGATTATATCATGCAGCTGCCTAGTATCTTTTATAAAACTGAAATTAAAGCTCTGAATAAAGCTGGGGTAAGGGTGGAGTTCTTTGGAAATCTGCAGGTATTGCCGAAGAAGACGTTGGATGTAGTCGAACGTACGATGCAGGAAACTATATATAATGAGAAACTAATCCTTCGCATTGCGTTGAACTACGGAAGCAAGGATGAGATCATCTACGGAATAAAGGAAATGATGCAATCAAATAGACAAGGAATACAGGATTATGAAGAACTGCAGCAGTTTTTCTGGACAAAGGGGATGCCTGATGTGGATGTGCTGATTCGTACAAGCGGAGAACAGCGACTTAGTAATTTTCTATTAATGCAGGCAGCTAATGCTAGACTAGTTTTTATAAAGGCATATTGGCCTGACTTTGAGGGAGCCATGCTGTCTGCTGCTATTGAAGCGCATTGACCTTTTGTAACCTGTTTCTGACATAAAAACATTTTATAG
The DNA here is from genome assembly GCF_902497585.1 of Terribacillus sp. AE2B 122. Classification (NCBI taxonomy): domain Bacteria; kingdom Bacillati; phylum Bacillota; class Bacilli; order Caryophanales; family Bacillaceae; genus Terribacillus; species Terribacillus sp. AE2B 122. The sequence continues at coordinate 214,684 of NZ_LR700945.1, forward strand.
CTAGTTAAAAACTGTGTTTTTATTAGAATTATTGAATTGATATTCATCTTAGGTCTTTTAAGCAAAACGCAGGAGTGCTATGATAGTTAGCATATAAATTTTCTGAAATATTTTACTATTTAATTATTGGAGGAGAGATCTTATGCTAACAAAACAGACCGAAATTGAATTGTCCAATGAACAGGTAGAAGAGATAGTCAACTGGAGAAGGTACTTGCATCAGCATCCAGAGCTATCTTTTCAAGAGTATAAGACTTCAGCCTTTCTTTATGAAACATTGAGCACTTTTCCTAATCTTGAAGTGACAAGACCTACAGAAACAAGTGTATTGGCAGTACTGAAGGGTGCGTATCCTGGTAAGACAATCGGCTTCCGAGCTGATATGGATGCCTTGCCGATACAAGAAGAAACCGGTCTTCCATATGCTTCCGAAAACGATGGTATCATGCATGCTTGCGGACATGATGGTCATACTGCCATCTTGCTTGGTGTCGCGAAAGCATTGAGTGCAAAACAGGAGAAAATCCATGGCGAGATTCGTTTCTACTTCCAGCATGCAGAAGAGCAGTTACCAGGAGGCGCCAGAGAGATGGTTGCAGCTGGGGTGACAGAAGGCGTGGATTATGTGTTCGGTTTGCATCTTTCCTCTCTTACTCCATTAGGTCAGCTGACGATTACACCGGGAGCGGCTACTTCCAATTCGGACATGTTCCACGTCACAATTAAAGGAAAAGGCGGTCATTCATCTCAGCCAGAAAACACAATAGATCCGGTTGTAACCAGCGCACAGATCATCACGAGCCTGCAGACTGTCGTTTCGCGTATCACAAGTCCGAAGGATGAATTGGTTGTGTCAGTCACGACATTACAAGCAGGAGATGCTGTCAATGTTATTCCAGAGCAAGTGAAAATTGGTGCGTCCGTTCGCTCCTTTAGTCAGGATGTCCGAAAAAGGGCAGTTGAGGCGATTGAACAGATCATTAAAGGTGTTTCCGAAGCGAATGGCTGTCAGTATGAACTGAACTATACGTATGGCTATGACTCCGTTGTGAATGATACGGAAGCTACTGCTATTGCTGTTGATGCTATCCGTCGCAAACTTGGTGAAGGAGCGTATGTAGAAGGAGAAGCAATCATGGGAGGCGAAGATTTCTCAGCTTTTTCAAACGTTGTTCCTGGCTGTTTCGTGTTCGTTGGCGCTTGTTCTCCGGATAATCAGACACCAGCTCCACATCATCATCCAAAATTCCTTATCGACGAAGCAGCGTTGGCGGATGGGGCGAACATGTTCCTTGCTATTGCTGAAGACTTGGTGCTGGAATAGGGGGAAACTAACATGAGTGCTGTTACAGCGACACTGATCATATTAGCAATCATCGCTCTAGGGGAAGTTTTTTCAATTATATCCCGGGCAAAGATTCCGACCTTGCTTGTTGTGGTGGTCGTATTCTTTACCTTATTACAGACCGGCGTATTGCCGAAAGATATTCTGGCAGCGTCTACTTTTACAGTAGTAGGAGCCGTATTGCAACCGGCCATTCTTGTACATATGGGGACGCTGATTCCTTTGAAGGTAATGAAGCAGCAATATAAAGCTGTCATTATCACCTTAATCGGAATCACTATCTCCTGTGGTCTGATGCTTGTTGCAGTGCCAATCTTTTTCGATTATGAAACAGCCGTCGCTGGTGCAGGGCCGCTAACTGGCGGTATCATTGCCTATCTTGTTACAGCCGAAGGTTTGCAGGCCCAGGGGTTGACAGCATTGATTGCGATTCCTGCCATCATTCTTTCGCTGCAGCAACTGATCGGCATGCCGCTCAGCTCTTGGATGCTTCGCCGCCACGGCTTGAAGCTTCTAAAAGACATGGACGAAAACAAAGCTTTTGTAGCAGCAACAATAGAAGAAGAGACAGATGATGAAACAGCTCCTGAAAAGCGAAAAAGCCTCTTTCCCGAAAAACTCATGGAAAGTCATTTCTTTGTCTTATTCTTAATTTTCATCGGGTCGGCATTGGCTGTCTGGCTGGGTGAGCTTACAAGTATTAGTTACAGCTTATTCGGTCTAGCAATCGGGATTATTGGTTCAGCCATCGGTTTCTTCCCAGATAAGGCTTTGGAACGCTCCAACGGTTTCAGTATCGCTATGGTCGGACTGATCTTTGTCGTGATGGAATCACTCGTTGATGTGACTGTAGCCGATATTCTGGCTGTATTGCCGGCTGTTTCTGCCATTCTCATCATTGGTACTTTCGGTTTGCTGTTAGGTGGGTTTCTAGGTTCCAAGTTGTTCAAGTGGGATTACAACAAAGGAGTTCCAGTTGTACTGACTGCGATGTATGGATTCCCAGGTGATTACTTAATTACTCAGGAAGTAAGTAGGAGTGTCGGCAGAAACAAGGAAGAAGAAGCGATGATTTTGAATCAGCTGCTGCCGCCGATGCTAATGGGTGGATTTGCTTCTGTCTCCATCGGTTCAGTAGTCATAGCTAGTATTTTAGTACAAACACTTTAAGGAGGCTGTAAAATGGACAAGCTTATTCGCAATGGTGTTGTAATTGATGGAACTGGAAAGGTGATAGAGGATGCTGTCATTGCAATCAAGGGAGATCGTATTACTGCAATTGGACCTGCTACTGATTTCGTAGGTATCGATGCCAAAGAAGTCATCGACGCGCAAGGTGGCTACATCCTACCAGGTTTGATCGATACGCATGTGCATATGATGATGGAGATTAAGGACGTACGAGAATCACTTATCACCCCTTTCTCCATGCGTTTCTATGAAGCGTTAACGTACATGAAGCGAACACTTGATGCTGGTATCACAACAGTAAGAGATGCTGGTTATGCTGACCTAGGCGTAAAGCAGGCTATCGAAAATGGCCTGATTAGCGGACCGCGTATGCAAATCAGTGTCAATCCACTGACGATCACAGGAGGCCACGGTGACAATTGGATGGTATCCGATATGGATCTGACTAATAAAGCTTATCCAGGCTTTCCATCTGGAATTTGCGACGGTCCGGAGCAGGTACGCCAGAAAGTCCGGGAAATGCTGCGGGCAGGTGCGGATATCATTAAAGTACATGCGACCGGAGGTGTCATGAGTCCGACAGATCATCCAGAATTCACCCAATTCTCTATGGAAGAGCTGCGCATCATTGTAGAGGAAGCCGCTTATCGGAAAGGGCGTAAAGTGATGGCGCACGCCCAAGGAGCAGAAGGTGTGAAGCAAGCGGTCCGGGCTGGCATCCATTCTATCGAGCATGGTATCTTCCTTGATGACGAGGCAATCGAGCTTATGCTGGAGCATGGTACGTACCTTGTTCCAACGCTACTTGCCCCTGTCAGTGTCGTGGAAGCAAGTGAAGCGAATGAGAGCATGCCTGCGTATGCAGTTGATAAAGCGAAAGAAGTAATGGAAATTCATCAGCAGAGCGTAGCGAGAGCATATGAGGCCGGTGTCAAAATTGCAATGGGTACCGATGCAGGTGTAATGGCACATGGCACGAATCTGCGTGAGCTGGCACTGATGTGTGATATCGGCATGAGTCCGATGGAGGCGATTCTTGCATCTACTAAAATAGCTGCTGAATGCTTGGGCTGGGAAGAGAGAATTGGAACAATAGCCGAAGGAAAGCTAGCAGACTTGGTGATCGTTCAGGACAATCCTTTGGAAAATATCGCTTCCATGGCTGATACGAATAATATAAAGACAGTCATGCAGGGCGGAGAGCTGAAGAAGCAGCTTTCCATCCATGCAGGCATTCCAAGCTAGCAGCAAAACAGCGGGCAAACGCCCGCTGTTTTTGTGTACAAATATTTGACAGAACAACCTTGAGTCGAATAGGCTTAACATGTATTTTTTTTTATTTGCTTACATCATTATGTAAGCGCTTAACAAAAAGGAGGCGATTGGATGAAATCTAGTATGCTGTCGGTATGGAATGGATTATGGAATGCACATGACAGAACCAAGCGACTGTTGCTGTTCGCAGTACCAACCTCAAGGAGTGCAGCTTCAAAGCAGCCCTCTGAAACAACAGGAACTTCTGGTAAAGCACCTCGACCGTACAAACTCCCTCAGTTAGTTGGATTGTTTTTAGGTCCTCTATTGTTTTTCTCTGTTATTTTGTTTTATTACCCCGAAGGATTGAGCTATGAAGGACGTATGGTGTTGGCTACAACATTGTGGGTAGCGACATGGTGGATCACGGAAGCCATTCCGATACCTGCCACTTCTTTACTGCCGCTTATTCTCCTGCCAATAACACAAGGTCTTGATGGAGACACTGCTGCTTCAAGTTACGGAGATCCGATTGTATTCCTTTTCCTTGGCGGCTTCTTGATTGCTATGGCAATGGAGAAATGGAATTTGCATAAACGGATTGCATTAAATATCATCAGTGTTGTCGGAACGAGTACGTCACGTATTGTACTTGGATTCATGATTGCGACTGGTTTCCTCTCCATGTGGGTATCTAATACAGCAGCTGTCATGATGATGCTTCCAATTGGGACAGCTATTATCTACCAAGCTAGTCAAGCTGCCAAATCCAGTAAACAGAATATTAGGGAAGACAATAAGAAATTCGAAAAATCCCTTGTCTTCGCGATTGGATATGCGGGTACGATTGGCGGCCTTGGTACGCTGATCGGGACACCTCCGAATATTATCCTGGCAGCGATGGCAAGCAGTTTGTTCGGGGTAGAAATTTCCTTCGGAGGCTGGATGCTGATTGCAGTACCGATTGTTATCATTCTTCTATTTTCGACATGGATCTACCTTACAAGAGTGGTTTTCCGAATAAAAATGAAGGAACTGCCAGGCGGTAAGGATCTAATCCTAAAGGAAAAACGAGATCTCGGTAAAATGTCCTTCGAGGAAAAGGCTGTACTAGCTGTATTCACTTTCGCAGCTTTCATGTGGGTAAGCCGTACTTTTCTTTGGCAAGAGGATGCTCTCTTGGAGATTATCGCTATTCCGGGTATCAGTGATACGACAATTGCAGTCTTAGCAGGTGTAATATTATTCTTAATTCCCAGTATGAATAAAAAAGGGCAAAGAATTCTTGATTGGGACGTTTCGAAAGAGCTGCCGTGGGGGGTTCTGCTTCTTTTCGGAGGAGGATTGGCAATCGCAGCTGGCTTCACTAGCTCCGGGCTTTCCCAATGGATGGGCGATCAGCTCACAGTCTTGGAAGGACTTAATATATTTGTGATTATCATTATTTCGACGACACTAGTATTGTTCTTGACTGAGATTACATCCAATACAGCAACTGCCACTATGATCTTGCCTGTAATGGCTTCATTGGCTTTGGCTTTGGACGTTCATCCGTATGCTATCATGGTTCCTGCAGCAATGGCTGCTAACTGTGCCTTCATGCTGCCGGTCGGAACACCGCCGAATGCTATCATATTTGCATCTGGTAAAATTACAATAGCAGAAATGGTCAGGACAGGTTTTGTGCTAAACATCTTCACCCTGATACTAGTGATACTTGGAGTCTTTGCGCTTGTCGGTCCTCTATGGGGCCTTGATTTGAACGTTTACCCTGAATCGTGGAAATGATTTTGATGGGAGTCTGCCATTGGCGGGCTCCTATTCTGTGAAGGAGATTATTATGAAACATTATCTAGTGATCGGAGGAACTGGCATGCTCCAAGCAGCTGTCCTTGATTGGAATCAGGAGGGGCATAAGGTGACAGTCGTTGCTCGAACGGAGGAAAAACTCCGACGTTTATCCAAATGCGCTGCCTATCCAGAGCTTCTCCGAACTGTACAAGCAGATTACCATCAGCTAGAAAGCTTTCAAAAAAAGCTTGAAGATATGCCAGCGCCGGATATCATTGTCAGTTGGATTCATCGCAGTGGAAACAATGCAATACAGGCTTTGAGCAGTATTTATGGCATTTTAGCAAAGAGGGTAGAACTGTTTCATATAAAAGGAAGCAGTGCGCATGATCCACGACAGAACTATACACCTAACTATTCTGATACTATCGATTATCATGAAATCATTCTAGGTTTCCAGCTAACCGGAGGCGCTTCCAGGTGGCTTACAAATGAGGAAATAGCGAATGGAGTAAGAGAAGCAGTTAAACTGCGGGAGCATCGCTATATTGTCGGAACAGTTGAGCCATGGAGTGCCAGACCTTAATCTTTGTTTCTTTGTTTAGAAATATGAAATTTTTTCTTCTGAATTGTTCATAACTTATGGATTCTACCGATAATAGAGATGTGCAGCTAGGAAAATAGGTCTAGGTTTGCCCAAGGATTAACCGGAGGGTTCCCGATGAAGGAAGCAAAAGATCAAGGTTGGGCGTTGGTGGCTAAGCTGATGAAGGAAGAAGAGAACCTTGCTGTTGAGAGTGGAGAGAATGGATATACCGGGCTTAACGGTAAATTCCTAGCATTGCTAAGCATAGCTGTTTTCGTGACAAACGGAGACGAGCGTGCACTTCGGCAGCAATTCGAAGCTGCTCTTCTGTCCGGCATTTCTGTCCAAGAGATGATGGAGGCAATCCAACATTGTGCATTGTTGAATGGGTTCCCACCTTCGCTGAAAGCTATGTCATTATTAAAAGAAGTAGTGGACGACCAATGAAAAATGCGTGCAGATGATTCTGCACGCATTTTGTCATTTAAAAATATTGAACCAGCCTTTTCGTTTGAAGCGCCATAGCATTACTACCGCAATAACAGCCATCAGCAGCATTGCAACCGGATACCCATATTTCCATTGCAGCTCCGGCATATAAGCAAAGTTCATCCCGTATACCCCGGCGATAAAGGTTAATGGAATAAAAATAGTAGAAACAATTGTCAGAGTCATCATGATTGCATTCATTCGATTGCTATTGATCGACTCATAGCTGTCCCGCATATCCGATGTGAGCTCCCTATTGGAATCAACGATTTCAGTAAGTTTCAGCAAATGGTCATAAATATCATTAAAATAGGCCTTTTGGTTTTGAACAAAATCGAATTTCTGAATGCTGAGCAGGCGGTAGATCAAATCTCGCATTGGTGCAATCGTACGCCGGGTTCTAAGCAGATCACTGCGGATATCAAATACCTCATTTATTACAGTTTGCGGTGATTTATGGCTTTCTTCATCCTCGATCTCATTAAGCCGATCTTCCATTTTATATAATGGTGGGAAATAATCATCGACTAATTTATCTATCAGATGATAGACAATTTTTGATGGAGAATGCTCTGATGGACCTTCTTCCATAACTCGCTGCCAAACGTGGTCCGCTGCCATTGATTCTTCGAGATGAAAGGTGACCACATAACGTTCAGAAATAAAGATATCCAATTCATCCGACACGAAAGACTCGTGATTCAGTTCGTGAAGAACGAGGAAGTGGTACCCGTCATATTCATCGAGCTTTGGCCGCTGAAGGAAATGAAAGCAATCCTCGATTGCCAATGGGTGAAAGTGGAAGATCTCTCCGAGTTTATCTGATTCGGCCTCTGTAGGTACACTAAAATCAACCCAATACCAGAGTATTTCAGGACTGTTTAGTTCCTGATACGGCAGATCTTTAAGTATTTTTTTGTCACGTGTTATCGCTATGCTGCGTATCATGGTACAACCTCCTGCAATATATAGCCACATTATAACGTATTCGGAGGCAGAGAGAAAACGACAAGCAGTGTGATTAAAGAAAAGGGCTATGGGGTATAAAATGAATATACAGCCAAGCATTGTAACTGTTGTGAAATTGCTGAAATGCCATTTGTCTGAATATTTTAAAATTTTATACGCAAAAGTATTGCGCTTTTGGAGTGAATCTTTTATAGTATTCAACAACCTACAACAATCACCATTGCTTAGCCAGCCGGTTAAGCTGAAGGAGGACGACGATATGTCTGAAAATAAAAGCTTTGTAACTGTTGGTGACTGGGTAACAGGACATTCGATAAATGATGAATTATTTACCGGATTCGTGGAAGCAGTGAATGCGAAACTGAACACGGTGAAAGTATACGTTACAGAAAGTGACCATAAAAATACGATCGGCAAAACGATCGAAACCTTCCAAAGCAAGATCAAGTATTTTCCGCCAACAGTGGATCCGAGCAAGGCGCATCTTTTGAATCTTATTGATCTATCTCTTATTTCCGGCGATAAGGACTGGTTCCTGCAGCTGACAGAAGAATTGAAGATACTAGACGAACTGGAATCAGAGTCTAGTACAGAATATATCCCGAATTAACTCTGGACCGAGCAGATATTGCTCGGTTTTTATTTTCTTGAAATTGGATAGACACCGGTTGAAGCAGTACTATGGTAAAGATGAAGGAGTAGGAAAAAATTATCAAGAAGATGTTTAGTGGAATATTGTTTGAATAAGAAGAGGCTGGGACATAACTAAATTCCCATTACTTAAAACCGAATATTATTCTTGAGCGCCGCTTCGGCAGAACACTCCGCTTTCCACGGGCACG
>NZ_LR700945.1:223297-241948 GCF_902497585.1 Terribacillus sp. AE2B 122
AATATGGCTAAAACACTTTTGTCCCAGCCTCTTCTTTCAATACCGTTTGGAACTGAATTTAAACGTATAACGATCACTGCGATAGTACAACTTTGTATATTCAAATGGAATATCGTTATCCAGATAGGCCCAAAGGTTCATCGATAATATAGGGGTGGCATCCTTGATTTGGAGCAGTGTCATGAGATCATCAGACGGCATTGCCGGAATAATCTCTCCTAACCTTTCTTTAATAAGAAATCCTTTGCTTTCTAAATATGCGTATTTAGAATTCAACATGATCTCTTCTGTAAGGTCAGGGAACATAGCAATTGGCATGAAAGTCTCTTCTAAGATAATCGGAACATCATCTGCACATCGAAGTCGTTTCACGTAAAAGACTTGAGCCTCAGGCGGTAGTTGTAAACGATGTCTTATTTCGTCTTCAGGCTGCATGATAGTAAAAGTCAGTAATTTATTGGTAGGTACTTTTCCAAGTTTAATAATTTCCTCTGTAAAGCTCTGTAACCGATAAATATCATGCTCTATCTTCTGCTGCTTCACATAAGTACCGCTGCCATGCACTTTATACAGCAGATTTTCTTCTACTAATAGCTGTATTGCTTGTCTCACGGTTACTCTGCTTGCCTGGAATGAAGCAGCCAGTTCCATTTCAGTAGGAATGGCCTCATCTTTTTTTATGCTACCTTTGGCAATATCTTTTTTTATTTCATTCGCTATCTGACGATAGAGGGGCGTACTTTTCATAGTCCCGATATCACCTCTCATTTTATATCTCTATTTTGTATTGTAATGAATCATAAAAACACACACAACTATAATACATTATATTGATTGGTTTTCAAATTTGTATTATAGTTGTATTAATTAAGGAGGGAGATAAGTGCAAAGAAAACTGAAAATTGCGATCGTTGGCGGAGGAAGTACGTACACGTTGGGATTAATTAAAAGTCTAATTGCCGAAAAAGAATCTTTTCCTTTAAAAGAACTAGTGTTATTTGATCAGGATGAAGAAAGACAAAAAATCATCGCAGATGCGGCTGCCATTTTACTCAAAGAGCAATATGGCGAAAATCTAATCTTCACAAGTACCACAAATTTGGAAACAGCGTGTAAAGATGCTGACTCTGTATTTGTCCAAATACGCACAGGCGGTTTGGAGATGCGAGAATTAGATGAGCAAATCCCCTTGTCTCATGGTGTAGTTGGTCAAGAAACCTGCGGACCAGGAGGAATGGCTTACGGCATCCGTTCCATAAAAGATATGATAGACTTGGTCAAAAATATCCGGGCTATATCAAAAGATGCATGGATACTGAATTATACGAATCCAGCAGCCATTGTAGCTTATGCACTAAAACAGCAGTTCCCTGACGACAATAGAATTTTGAACATCTGTGATATGCCGATTGCCATAATGGTCAGTTATGCGAAATTATTGGGAGTAGATATCTGGGACTTGACGGCGGATTATTTTGGTTTGAATCATTTCGGCTGGTTTACCAAAATAGAGCATAAGGACGGAACTGATTATACAGAACGTTTAAAAGAGCGAATTATTGAAGAAGGATTTAGACCAGAAGATGAGGAAATAGCCAATGATGTTTCCTGGCAGGAGACTTTTGCGCAAGCTCGCCAGACGCTACTAGATTTCCCGGAATACTTACCAAATACTTATTTGCAATACTATCTTTACCCAGACAAGATAGTGGAAAAGTCAAACCCGACTTCTACGAGAGCTCGGCAGGTCATTGAAGGAAGACAAAAGCGTGTACATGATATGTGTAAACGGATAGTCGCTGCTGGTTCTGCTGCAGCAGAAGATTTAAAAGCGGACATTCATGGCATATTCATCATCAGGGCTGCTGCTTCGCTTGCATACAATCTAAAAGACCGATACATCGTGATGGTTGAGAATAACGGAATTATTCCAAACCTGCCCTCCGATGCCATCGTGGAAGTACCTGCTTTACTCACTGCAAATGGCATACATGCGTTTAACGTAGGAGAGATTCCCGTCTTTCATAAGGGATTGATAGAAGGGCAGTATGCGTATGAGCGACTTGTTTGTGAAGCCTATTTCGAAAAAGACTATAAGAAATTGCTACAAGCAATGACACTGAATCGCACGGTAGTTGATGCAGATAAAGCAAAACGTATCTTGGATGATTTACAAAAAGCAAATCAAGAGTATTGGCCATCTTTTTATTAGGAGGAAATCAAATGAAGAAGCTAATTATCAATGCAGATGATTTCGGTTACTCTAGAGCGATAAATTATGGGATTATTGATTGCTTTCAACATGGTGTTCTAAGTTCAGCGACATTTATGGCAAACATGCCTGGAGCGGATCAAGCTGCTGATCTAGCAAAACAAAATCCAGGGTTAGGAGTTGGGGTACATCTTGTTTTGACGTGCGGAGAACCTATCCTTCAAAATCATAAGACAATTGTAGATGTGAGTGGAAAGTTTAGAAGGCTGGCATTTTATGAGAGCGCTTTTAATATTGATTTGGATGAAGTCTATAGCGAGTGGAAGGCACAAATAGACAGGTTTTTATCATATGGCCTTAAGCCGACTCATCTTGACAGTCATCATCATATCAACACCTATAAAGGAATACGCGATATTTTCTGTCAGCTAGCTAAAGAGTACAATTTGCCAGTTAGAAAAAATATGGAATTACCGAGCCATCTGCGGCATCCAGACCAATTCGAATACTATGTAGAGCAGATACTGAGCGATGAGGATAGTTTGAGGGAGGCTTTTAGTAAAGCGGACACGGTTGAAGTAATGTGTCATCCAGGCTACTTGGATAAGGCCGTGGTTGAAGGATCTTCCTACACTTATCCAAGATTGGATGAACTGGAGTTATTAACGTCGAATAGAGTCGATCAGGTCTTAAGGAATTGTGAGGACGTGGAGCTTGTAACTTTCAAAAGTCTATAATACGGGGAGATGAGAAAGCTTGCGCAATTTCTTTCAGAAGTTAGGGAAATCATTGCTCATTCCGATTGTAGCTTTACCGATTGCTGGAATTCTTTACAGACTTACTGCTGAAGATTTGCTGGATATCCCCCTTTTCCAAGCGGCAGGTGTCATATTGACCCAGATGGATGCGCTGATTGCCATAGGTATTGCAATGGGACTTTCGAAAACAAAGGATAAAGGAATACCGGCACTGACCGGATTCCTTGCCATTATCGTACTCAAAGAAGGACTCGCGCTTATGAATCCTGAATTGAATATGAGTGTTTTTGGAGGGGTGCTCGCCGGCTTAATAGCGGCTTTTGTCTATAATAAATTCAAAGATACGAAACTACCGAATATGTTTGCTTTCTTTAGTGGAGAGAAATTCCCTATTACCGTCATCATTTTCACGATGGTTCTGGTTGCAGGATTGATGAGTTTGTTATGGCCTTTTGCTCAAATGGGGATTGATGCATTCAGTAGGACATTGATGGATCTAGGAGCTGTAGGTGTCTTCATATTTGGCTTCCTCAACCGGTTCCTGCTGCCATTCGGATTGCATCACGTATTAAATACGTATGTTTATTTTGGTCTTGGTGAATACACGACATCATCAGGTGAAGTGGTCACTGGCGAAATAACTAGGTTCTTGAGCGGGGATCCTATGGCGGGATTCTTTATAGGAGGATTCTATATCACTATGCTATTTGGGGTACCGGCCATTGCTCTGGCTATAACGAAAGCTGCTAGATACAAGAAACAGGAAACTAAAACATTGATGTCATCAGGTGCAGCTACCTCAGTCATAACAGGTATTACGGAACCAATTGAATTTACATTCTTGTTTACTTCGCCTCTATTGTATTTCCTTCATTCTGTATATACAGGATTAGCTGGTGCAGTACTGTACCTCCTGCATATAAGGCATGGCTTTTCATGGGGAGCTGGATTGATTGATTACATTGTGAACTTGGGATTGAGCGATGGGGGACTTCTTATCCTACCGGTTGGAATTGTATTCTTTTTGCTGTATTACTTCACTTTCTATTATGTCATCAAAAAACGTCAAGTAGCCGTAATTGGGCAAATAGAAGATAAGGTATATGAGGCAGCAGCGGGGGAAGAGGAAAAGGATTTAGAACTAACCCACAATAATCACAGATACATGGCACAAAAAATGATTGAAAATCTAGGTGGAAAACAGAACATACTCGTTAACGATAATTGCATGACGCGACTGCGACTGGAAATAAAGGACATGAAAGCAGTGAATCATTCTAAAATCAAGCAAATGGGAGTGCATGGAATCGTAGAAGTGGATGATCATAATTTGCAAATAATCATAGGATCACAAGCTACAATTGTGAAAAAGGAAATGGATGATATATTAGATGGTTGAGAGAGCAATCATCGCTCCCTCACCTGAATCCCAAAAAGATCCTCCATCTTTTCATTCATAAACTGATAGGATGCTTCGATACCAGCATTATAAAAAATAGGACCTAGTTCTTTAATGATAAAGTCGAGCAGCAGACCTGCGGCCAGGTCGCCTAGCTGCTCGTCTTTTTCTTGTTCGAAATACGTCTGCAGGGAACTTATCATTTCATTGCGCTGGGTGTCGTTTAATTGGATTGGGTTTTGCACGTGTTTTCCCTCCGTTGGCTTATTTTCGTTTCATTATAGCAGAAAGTTCTGCTAGACTTTAGAAAAGGAAAAAAGGTGGGAGTAACGATGGCAGAATTATCTTATGAGATAGTGAAAGAACTCGGAGTGCTATCTGTATCACCTAAAGGATGGCAGAAGGAACTCAATTTGATCAGCTGGAATGGGCGGGAGCCGAAGTATGATATCCGGGACTGGGCGCCGGAGCATGAGAAGATGGGAAAAGGTATCACATTGTCTGTTGAAGAAGTCAGGACATTGCGCACTTTATTGCAGGAGCAGGACTGACATGCTGCCGGAGAAGTTGGTTCAGTTAGCCAAAGAAAGAATGGCTCCTTATCCGTGTGAAGGTTTCCTGCCTGGAAGAGGGCCGAAGCATCCGGTTCTTTTCTTTGTCGGAGAAGCGCCAGGGGAAACGGAGATACATAGCCTGGTGCCATTCAGCGGACGAGCTGGCAAGGAGCTGGATCTGTTTCTGGAGCGAGCTGCTGTAGAGAGATCAGAGATTTTTATTTCAAGCGCAGTCAGAAGCAGACCTTATCAATATAAGACGAAGCAAATACGCGGTGAGACCATCACGAAGAAATATAATCGAACACCAACTAAGGCTGAAGTTCTTGCGCATGCGCCCGTTCTCGATTATGAAATTGCCCAAGCGGAACCTGAAGTTCTCGTGACTCTGGGGAGAATAGGCTGGGAACGGATAACTGGTTCGAAGGAGAAAATTACAGAAGTTGCTGGAAGGCTGATAGAACAGCCGATTCAGCAATTAAAGAGCTTGGAGGAGGATTCTTTCATCCTTTCCGAGAAGGTATATCGTATCTTCCCGACTTACCATCCAGCGTCCGTTTTTTATAATCCGGGCCTGCGACCGGTAATTGAAGAGCATGCCTATAAGATTCGCGAACTTTTGAACAGATAAGGAGAGATGTAATGGAAAAGGTCAACGGTAAAGTAATCGGGTTTGAATTGAACAGCCAAGATCCGGATAAGGCGGCGAGCTTCTACGCTAATGTTTTTGGCTGGAAGGTCGGTGCTCCAAATTGGGGTTATCATGAGGTGGAGACAGCTGGAGCAATTGATGGCGGAATCAGTAAAGGCCCACATGACTTTCCGCATGGGACAAGAATCCAGATTGAAGTGGAAGACTTGGATAAAGCCATTCAAGCTGCAAAAGAAGAAGGAGCAGTTGTTGTAAGAGAAAAGATGGATTTTGATTCTTTCTATCTCGCTTATCTGGTTGACCCGGTCGGAATCGGTATCGGACTTGTGCAGTCCAGATCCAAAGACCAGAAATAGCGGCTTAAGCGATAAATCCTTGTGCGAGGAAAAGGCACCTCACTCCAGGCTTTCTCACTTATTCCTTCGTTTCTAAGCGGTCTTTTCCGCTTTTCCATAAAAAAACAGGCGTATCAGCTGACTGATATGCCTGTTTTTTTTATTTTGCTGCTTTTTGCAGTTTAGTAATCATCTGCAGGGCACGACCTGTACCGATTGCAACAGATTCCAGTGGATTCGGAGCCAAATGAACAGGAACTGAGATTTCAGATGCAAGCCATTGCTGCATTCCTTTTAGCAATGCGCCTCCGCCAGTCAAGATGACACCGTGGTCAACGATATCTCCGCTTAGTTCTGGCGGGCAATCTTCTAATGTCATACGAATTGTTTCGAGGATCTGCTCCAATGATTCCTTAAGAGCTACTTGTACTTCCTTAGAAGAAATCCCGACAGTCTTCGGTAATCCTGTTACCATATCACGGCCGCGGACATCCATCATCAATTCATCATGGTCAATCAAAGCATAGCCGATTTCCATTTTAATTTGCTCTGCAGTTCTTTCTCCAATGAGGATATTGTACTGCTTGCGGATATATTGAATGATCTCCTCATCCATTGAATCCCCGCCGATGCGGACAGAACGGCAAGAAACAACGCCGCCGAATGAGATAATACCAACTTCACTTGTACCGCCGCCGATATCGACAATTACATTCGCAACTGGCTCATCTACAGGCAGGTCAGCTCCAATTGCTGCAGCTATTGGTTCTTCAATCAAGTGAACATGTTTAGCACCATACGATTTGACCGCATTATGTATAGCGCGTCTTTCTACGGAAGTACTTCCAGACGGTGTGCAGACAACGATGGTTGGTTTGCGAAGGGAAGAGCCCATCACTTTGCTCACTTTTTTCAGGATTTCTTTCAATAATTGAGCTGTTACATCATAGTCAGCGATTACGCCATCTTTTAATGGACGAATTGGTACGATATTCTTAGGTGTTTTACCGACCATTTCTTTCGCTTCTGCTCCAACAGCAACAACGTTTTTTGTTTCCATATCAATCGCAACCACAGAAGGTTCATTCAATACGATTCCTTTTTGTTTTGTATACACAAGTATATTTGCAGTGCCAAGGTCTATTCCGATTTCGGGATTAGAAAACATTATATTTCCTCCAATAATGACATATTTCTACTATATTTATTCTCCCCCGTATAAAGCTTTATGGGGGTAGATCTGTCAAAGAGCTAAAAAGCCGCTAAGATTCGACATAATTTATTCTATCACCTGGTATAGAGGTGATAAAGAGATACCTTTATCCTAATTTGGGAGATTAAACTAATAAGTTTAGGAGAAAAGGATTATATGAGAGTAGTAAGCGTAAGTCAATTTACAGATTGATTACAAAAACTGAGGTATTGTTACAAAATCTAGGAGTAAAAAAGGGTGTCAATCCTAAATTACATCCAATAAATAGAAAGGACGCTGTTTATTGCTAGTTTCGTAGTCGATAAAATGGGTAAGATTTCGCATAAGAACTGACTTTTCACGAAGCTGTTTACGCTTGTATGCCTATTGGAAATTCTAGGCTGCAATATTACACAAAAACCCATGCTATGATGTTGCTGCAACAGAAAACACACATCTCGAAAGGAGCAACATCATGTTTAAGAAAGTATTAGTAACAACACTATCTACAGCTATCCTAGCAGGTGGCGCTTTGGCAGGAACAGCAAATGCTGCACCAGCTCAACCAACTAAAGAAGAAGCTCAAGTGCACGTAGCACAAGTAGTGAAAAGCGGATCTTTCTCTTCTATCGAAGATTTGAATAAATGGGTGAATGAATATCTATCAGCTTATAACATTCACATTAATACTGATAGCTTGCTAGCGAAGTACAATGTACAGCAGCCAGCTCAACAGGAGAAAGCGCAGACTCAAGCACCTAAGCAAGAGGAAGCGAAAGCACCTGCTTCTAATAAAGAAGAGCAAAAAGCAGCTCCTAAAAAAGAAGAAAAAGCTGAAGAGCAAGCAACTGAACAAAAAGCTCAAGCTCCAGCACAAAAACAAGAAACTGCTTCTGATAACAAGCAAACAGAAGAAAAACAAGCTACTGAAGGTCTAAGTGCATTCGAACAGCAAGTAGTGGACTTGACTAACAAAGAGCGTGAAAAAGCTGGTCTTAAAGCTTTAAAAGCTGATACTGAACTAAGCAAAGTAGCTCGTGCGAAATCCAAAGATATGGCTGACAATGGTTACTTCGATCACAACAGCCCAACTTACGGTTCTCCGTTCGATATGATGAAATCTTTCGGTATTTCTTATAAAACTGCAGGTGAAAACATCGCTCAAGGACAAAAGACTCCAGAAGAAGTCGTTGAAGCATGGATGAACAGCCAAGGTCACCGTGAGAATATCCTTAACCCTGATTACACTAATATCGGTGTAGGTTATGTAGAAAACGGTAACTACTGGACACAACAATTCATTGGTAAATAATTCAGATTATTGTATAATGAAAAGCAACCGATTATAATCGGTTGCTTTTCTTGTATATAGGGAGTGATTATATGGATCTGATTTCGCTGCTTGCGGAAGAACGAATCAAGCAGGCTGAAGCCAATGGAGAGTTCCGTAACCTTCCAGGAGCAGGAAAACCTTTGGAGCTGGAGGACTTATCAGGTGTACCGGAGGATATGCGGATGAGCTACAAAATTCTCAAGAATGCTGGATATATTCCGCCTGAAATGGAGCTGCAAAAAGAGATTGTAGCACTGCGCGATTTACTTCACGTTTGTACGAACGACACTGAACGAGCGTGTTACCGAAAGCGGATCAGCGAGAAAGAGATCCAATACGAAGCACTGCTTCAGAAGCTTAAGCGAAATTCGCCAGACACTCTCAGTCAATATCGGGAACAAATCGAACATAAACTAACCTAACTAAATAATATTTTCTTATCACGAGAGGTGGAGGGACTGGCCCTTTGAAGCCTCGGCAGCAGGCAGTAATGTACTGTGCCAATTCCAGCAGACGACAAGTCTGACAGATAAGAGGAGCATTTTACCTTGGATAAGGAGCCTCTTCTGTAAAACGGAAGAGGCTTTTTTTACATAATTAGAGGAGTGGAGAACAATGACGAAACAAATTATCCTGCAAGCATTTGATATGACAGCCGCCAATCATAACGCCCATGGCTTATGGAAGCATCCGGAGAACAGAAGGCATCGGGAATATAAGTCGCTGGATTACTGGATAGAGCTTGCACGCCTTTTGGAAAAAGGAAAGTTTGATGCGATTTTCTTTGCAGATGTACTTGGTGTTTATGACGTATATGGAGGGGATGAAAAGGCAGCGCTGCGTGACGGAGTGCAAGTGCCGCTTAATGATCCAGCCTTCGTTATCCCGGCCATGGCAGCTGTGACGAAGCATTTGTCCTTCGCTGTCACTGTCAGTACATCTTATGAACAGCCATTTCATAATGCGCGTAAATTTTCGACGCTTGATCACCTGACAAATGGGCGTGTTGCTTGGAATATCGTTACATCCTATTTACCGAATGCTGCTCAGAATTTTGGGATGGATAAGATGGTTAAGCATGATGAACGTTACAGAATAGCTGATGAATTCCTAGAGGTTTCTTATAAGCTGCTAGAGGATAGCTGGGAAGAGGATGGTGTTATCTCGGATCCGGAAACAGGGGTTCTAGTGGATCCGGAAAAAGTTCACCGTATAAAACATAAGGGTACCTATTTCTCAGTAGAAGGGCCGCATGTGAGTGAGCCATCTCCGCAGCGTACACCTGTGCTTTACCAAGCAGGTACTTCGGAAAAAGGCAGGGATTTCGCAGCAAGACATGCTGAATGTGTTTTTGTCGGAGGACCTACACCAGAAAAAATCAACTATTACATCGAAGATATTAAAGCGCGGGCGGAGGCGTATGGCAGAAGCCGCGATGAAATTAAGGCGTTTACTTTCCTGCATGTCGTAGTGGCTGAAACGGAGGAGAAAGCTCTTGCAAAATATGATGAAGTTAAACATTATTGGAGCGCAGATGCTGCCAAGGCCCAATATGGCGGCTCTACTGGTTATGATTTGGCTTCTTATGAAAATGAAGAAGAGCTGTTCACATACAAGCACACAGAACAAGGTCAATCGCGAGCTGCTTATCTGACAAAGGATGCTGCCAAGCCATTTACAGTCAAAGAGATACAGGAAAAATTTAGCCAACCTGCTGAAATGGATATCATTATCGGCAGTCCTGAGCAAGTTGCGGACAAAATCGAGGATTTTTTTGTGCGAAGCGGAGTAGATGGCTTCAATCTGACACATTACATTACACCAAAAGATCTGCATGACTTTGTCGAATTAGTTGTACCTATCTTGCAGGAGCGAGGATTATATAAGAAGGATTATGCAGATGGAACATTCAGGGAGAAATTGTACGGACACCCGCATCTAGCTGCGGCACATCCTGCAAAACAAGGAAAGAGGCTGGGACAAAACTAGATAGCTCATCCCTAAAGGCGAACAATTTCTAGGTTGGAAGGGTTGAATTGCCGCTCCGGAAATACACTGCGCTTTCCGCGGGCGGCTGGAGATGCTCCTCGTGCTAACGCACTCCGGGGTCTCGCAATTTAAGTGAAAAAATCCGAACCTAAGCAAATTCACTGCTTCGTTCGGATTTTTGTTTGGCCAAAATACTATTCTCCCAGCCTCTTTTTTATTCCAAATAAGTCAGGGTTCCGCTTTTATTCTGAAAGGAAACTGTTGCAAGTGCACCATTAATCATTGTGAACTGCGGGGGCATATGCCCGATATCAGCATCAAAGATAATGGGCAGGCCAATTTCATCTGCAAATTCATGGATCATCTGTTTATCTGTATAATCCTCTGAAGGATTGCTCCGAGAAGGCCTGCCGATTAGTAAGCCACTTGCTCCATCGAACCAGTCGTGCTCCTTCAGATGCCAAAGATTCCGGTAAGCTTCTGCTGTATCCCAATCCAACCATTCCAAGTAGACGATTGTGTCTTCTTTAAAAGATTTTCGCCACTCCTTGATTGGTGCAAACTTTGTCCCGGCTATGGTCGTCAATGTATTCAGACAGCCGCCAATTAAGCGACCAGTAAAGGATACAGCTTCATTTGTCGTGGATTTCCATTCTGTACTGCTATCCAAATCGAAACCCGAAGGATTATCTAGTTCAAAAAGCGCGTCCCATGAAGATTGATACATAGGGGAGGAGTGCTGAACAACGTGTTTGCGGGATGGTGCCGATAATATCTTATGCCATTGCTTTGTCGTTTCATCGAGTGCTTCCATATTCAAATCAAAGAAATTAGTCGCATGGGCAGATGCAATATTCGTCTGGAGTGTATAGCTGCATAAAAGTGTGCTTGTGTCAGAATAACCAATCAGCCATGTCGGTTTGCTCTTGGATAGCTTGTCCCAATCCAGCCTAGGCAATACTTGTACAAGCAGCTCTCCGCCCCATGGCGGCATAATGGCATCAATTGCGGGATCGGTCAGATAGGTCATCAGCTCGTTTGCTCTAGTTTCAGCAGAACTGCTTCTTGCCGCTTGCTGTTTCCAGACAGTTTCTCCAATGACTACATGGGCACAGAGTTTTTCCAGCTGACTTTTAGCTTTATGTATTTTGTAATGCAATGGAGCAGGAACTCCGCTGGATGGAGCGGTAATTGCGAAGGTGGAGTTAAGAGTTAAAGCGCTTGGATAAATGGTCGACACTACTATCACCCTTTCCTTTTCCATATTATAGCATGGACACTGTCGTTTGAACCGTTGTTCTAGGGGGAATGGAATACCAGACATTCGCACATTTTCACATTTATAAAACGAGGGAGTTGAGTGAATGATAAATGTGTTGTTTATTTCTTTGGGCAATATCTGTCGCTCGCCGATGGCTGAGGCGATTTTCCGCAAACGGATAGAGGAAGCAGGTCTATCTGAATTTGTTACAGTCGACTCAGCTGGTATCGGTCACTGGCATGAAGGAAAGGAAATGCATCCTTCTGCTCGTGAGCTTCTCGGACAAAAGGGCATTTCGATAGTTAACCATCAGGCAAAGCAAATCCTGGCAGAGGACTTGGAAGCCTACGATTACATCATTGTGATGGATCAGCTTAATTTGCAGGATATATCTGCTATAGCTCCTGCTCATACGTCGCGTTATCAGCTTTTTTCAGATCTTCTTCCGGAGCGTGCTGGAGAGGATGTCGATGACCCATTCTTCACTGATGAATTTGAAGCTGTGTATGAGATGCTCGAGGCTGGGTGTGCGGAATTGTGCGAGACAATAAAACAACAGACAGAATGGAAGGAGCCGGTTTGATGAAAAGTAAATTCACGTTAGGTTTAACGATTGGTGCTACAGTCGGCGGCTTGATTTCGTTATGTGATGCACAGACTAGGGAGCATGTACGCGGCAATTTGATGCGTGCAGGTTCTGAAGCGGTGTTCTACCTTCGTAATCCAGGTGTTTTCGTGGAGGATGTTAAAACTTCCTACGCTCGAGTGGCGACCAGTGTATCCACTTCAGCTGATAAAGGCTTGAGAGGGCTGGAGGAAGTCCAGCATGCACTGCAGAAGGTAAGTAAGCTCGACGATCAGATCGAACTGCCAGCCGGACAGCCTCCGAAACAATTGGCAAGCGGTGGCAATACAGTAGCAGCCAGATAAAGAAAAGGCGTCTTTAGAGAGAGAAGGAGGAGAAACCATGGGGAGCTTTTTAAAACAGCTTGGGCAGCGAATCGGTAATGATGAAGTTACTGGATTGTCTGCCCAGCTGGCTTATTTTTTATTACTATCACTATTTCCGTTTATCATTTTTCTTGTATCCTTGATCGCATTCTTGCCGGTCAGTCAACAAGATATCATGAATACATTATCAACATTCGCACCTGATTCGACCATGGATTTGCTGGAAGAAAATATAACGGGTCTGGTCAATGATCGGAACGGCGGTCTATTGTCCATTGGTATCTTAGCAACACTCTGGTCGGCATCAAATGGTGTCAATGCCATCATACGTGCTTTGAATAAGGCATATGACGTCAATGAAGATAGATCCTTCATCGTAGCCAGAGGAGTAGCTGTAGTACTTACAATCGCTATGGTACTCGTCATCGCGGTAGCATTCTTACTGCCAATCTTCGGTAAATCAATCGGTATTTACATCTTTTCATTCTTCGGATTGGATGATGGTTTCCTAACTGTATGGGGTGCTTTGCGCTGGGTGATTTCTTTTGTAATATTCTTCATTGTATTGCTTGCATTATATGTACTAGCGCCAAGTAAGAAAATCTCGATCAAAGAATCGATGGTTGGAGCAGCCGTCGCGTCAATTGGCTGGATGCTTGCATCCCTGTTATTCTCCTTCTATGTTGATAACTTTGGCAATTATTCCGCGACATACGGTTCTCTTGGGGCAGTCATCGTCCTGATGATCTGGTTTTATCTTTCTGGCATTATCATCATCACTGGCGGTGAGATCAACGCCATGCTGGATGAGCGGAAGAAAGCGAAAACGGCTTCCTGATAAGGGAGCCGTTTTTTTTACCTTAAGAGTCGGAGTCCATTCAATATGACGAGGATTGTACTGCCTTCATGCCCGACCACACCGAGTGGTAAACCGAGATATTGACTGATATTAGCCAGTATAAGTAATAAAATGACGGAAACGGAGAAGATGACATTTTGCTTGATGATTTTCCGCATGCGCTTTGAAAGCTTGACGGCATCGGCTAGCTTACCTAAATCATTTTTAATCAGGACCATATCAGCTGTCTCCAGTGCAGCGTCGGTTCCATTGCCCATGGCAATTCCGACTTGAGCAGTAGCAAGGGCAGGGGCATCATTAACTCCATCGCCTACCATGGCTATTGTACCGTAGCTGCTTTCCAGTTTCTTGATTTCCGCAACCTTTTCATCAGGCAGGCAGTTGGCGCGATACATTGTAATACCTGCTTCTTTGGCAATGGCTTTTGCAGTCTGGTCGTTATCACCTGTAAGCATGATAGTGGAAATGCCAAGCTTGGATAAGGAACGGATAGCTGCTTTTGCCTCTGGTCTTATCGTATCCTGCAGAGCAAATACACCGGCTAATCCGTATTCGTTCTCGATATAAACAAGGGATTTGCCGGCAGCGGCCAATGCATTAGCTTGATCGGTTAAATCTTGATCAGCTGGATTCTGCATATAAGAAATTTTTCCGATTCGCCATTTCTGTCCCTGCCATATCCCATGCATTCCTTGCCCGGCAGTATCGGTTACTTGCTCCGCTTGGTTGATATTATCAGCATGTGCATAAGCAGCAACAGCTTTAGCTAGAGGATGTGAGGACTGAGATTGTATAGCATAAGCTGCTTTAAGCACAAGGGATGCTTCAGCAGTTTTGCTGACAAGAAAATCTGTGACAGATGGCTTCCCGACTGTTAAACTGCCTGTTTTATCGAATGCTACAGCTTTTACTCGTCCGAGTGTTTCCAGATGCGAACCACCTTTGACTAATATCCCGTTTCTTGCTCCTTTCGAGATAGCTGATAAGGTTGCTGGCATGACCGATGCTACCAGTGCACATGGAGAGGCGACGACAAGCAGGATCATGGCACGGTAAAATGACTCGGTAAATGACCAATTTGTTATAAAAGGTGGAACCAGGATGACGAGCAGAACTAACAGCAGAACAGTTTTGACATAGGGGCCTTCGAATCGCTCTATGAAATGCTGTGCGGGTGATTTTTGTTCCTGAGCCGTTTGCACCATCGTGATGATGCGTTGGAACAATGTTTCATCTGAGGGCTTTGTGACACGTATTTCCAATACTGCACTGCTATTGACAGTGCTGGCGAAAACTTCATGTCCTTCTGTTTTTGTTACTGGTATACCTTCTCCGGTAATGGCACTTTCGTCAATGCTCGTCGTTCCTTTTAAAATGATTCCATCAGCCGGAATACGTTGTCCAGGCAGTACGAGTATACGATCATCGACTTGAAGCTGATCAATAGAAATTCTCTCTTTCCTACCAGCGATTAATCTGGTTGCTTCATCTGGCTGTAGGGTTAGCAGTGCACGTAATTCCTGACTACTTCTATTCTCTGTATAAGTTTCTAAAGCACCAGAAAGGGCGAAAATGAAAATAAGCAAGGCACCTTCCAGCCAATGGCCGATAAAGCTTGCCCCTATAGCCGCGAAAATCATCAGCATCTCTACATTAAGTTTCCGTTCCGTAATAGTTTCTGTAATACCTTCCTTCGCTTTAAAGAATCCTCCGATGAGATATGCTGCAGTATAAAGAAAAGGTGCAGCTTCTGTTCCGTGGAAAGTGAAATAGGTGATGAGAATAAGGGCACCACTAACTAAAGCAGCAATTAGTTCTAAATGTTTTTTCATATGTTTATACCCTCCCTAGAAATATATATGTAGCTTGTTTATAATTATTATAATTTAATAGTAATTTCACTATATTCCATTGCTAGATTAAAATCAATATAAAAAAATAATAAATTTTATATAGATATATAACAGTTTAGAATTAAAAGTGAAACAGTTCAGAAAAATATTGAAATAGTGGAGATTACCTGTTATCTTTTAGGATATATGAAAATAAAACAAGGGGAGAGTGTGTGACTTCGTGAAGAAAAGATTAGGTATTATATGTAGTTTATTTGTAATTGTGCTTCTTTTGGGAGCTTGTGGAACAAATGGTGACAGCAACTCTGAAAGCGCTGGCAATGATAAGACGTGGGAAAAGATTCAGGAGTCAGGTAAACTCGTTGTTGGTACATCTGGTACATTATTTGCAGCTTCTTATTATCCTGATGGTTCTGATGAGCTTACAGGATATGACGTGGAAGTGATTAGGGAAATTGCAAAGCGTCTGGATTTGGAAGTGGAATTTAAGACTTCCGACTTCAATAACATGCTTGCTTCTGTACAAAACGGCAGAATTGATGTAGCAGCAAATGATATTGAGATTACCGATGAAAGAAAAGAGCAATTCGCTTTCTCGGAGCCGTATAAGTATTCCTATACATCCATGATCGTACGGAAAGATGATTTGTCTGGTATCCACAGCTTGACGGATTTAAAAGGAAAACGTGCTGGAGGAGAAGCTTCAACAAATCACAGTAAGGTTGCAGAGCAGCTTGGAGCAGAGGTTGTGACATATAGCAATGCAACAAATGATGTGTACTTACGTGATGTGGATAATGGACGGACAGACCTAATCATTAATGACTTTTATTTGCAGTCTTTGGCATTGCAGGCTTTTCCTGATTTCAACATCATGATTCACCCGGATTTCAAATTTGACCAAATTGAACAAGGTGCGATTCTTTCGAAAGACGCCCCAGAGCTTAAAAAACAAATGGACAAGGCTCTTGACGAAATGCGGGAAGATGGTACATTGTCTAAGTTGTCAGAGGAATTCTATGGCGGAGCGGATGTTTCACAGAAGCCAGATGAAGAATTACCAACAGTAGATGAATTGCTGGAACAAGAAGGCAATAAGTGATTCGAAAAAGGAGAAACATTATAATGAAGAAACGATTACTTGTATTTTGCAGCTTGCTGGCTGTGCTTGTTTTAAGTGCTTGCGGTTCTTCTAACGATGATAGTGCTGAGCAAGCATCGGAAGATAAAGTATGGGAAGCTATTCAAGACTCCGGAAAAATTACAGTTGGAACGTCTGGAACTTTGTATCCGGCAAGCTATTATCCGGAAGGTTCGGATGACATTACTGGATATGATGTAGAGGTAATCAAAGAAATCGCGAAACGTCTGGATTTGGAAGTGGAATTCAAGACTTCTGATTTTAATAACATGCTCGCTTCGGTCCAAAACGGACGAGTTGATCTTGCTGCCAATGATATTGGTGTGACGGATGAGCGGAAGGGAAAATTCGCGTATAGTGAACCGTACAAGTATTCCTACACAACAATGATTGTCCGTAAAGATGACCTTTCCGGCATCAATTCATTAGAGGATTTGAAAGGTAAAAAGGCTGGCGGTGAGGCAACGACTGGCTATAGTGAAATTGCTGAGGAATTAGGTGCTGAAGTAGTAGCGTATGGGAATACAACAAATGATGTTTATTTACGTGATGTCGATAATGGACGTACAGATTTAATCATCAATGATTATTATCTTCAATCCTTGGCGCTGCAAGCATTCTCGGACTTTAATATAACGATCCATCCTGATTTTAAATTCGATGAAACAGCCAATGCTGCAATTATGCCGAAGGAAGCAACGGAGTTAAAGAAACAAGTGGACAAGGTTCTGAGTGAAATGAAGGAAGACGGTACGTTGACGAAGCTATCCGAGGAATTCTTCGGTGGTGCAGATGTTTCAAAGCAGCCGGATGAGGATATTCCAACAGTGGATGAGGTATTGAAACAACAGCAGGAAGAAGAGAAATGATACCATTTGAGCTGGTGGGTATCGGCAAATTTTTTGATACGGAATTAGCTTGGGAGAACCTTCCTTTCATACTTGAAGGATTGCCAATGACGATAGCAGTTGCTTTCGCTGGTATGGCTATGGGACTACTTCTCGGGTTTTTCCTTGCGATTGGGCGAAGTTCCAGATTCTTTTTCCTTCGATGGCCTGCGCGGTTTTATATTTCCTTTATGCGCGGTACGCCGATATTGGTGTTTTTGTTCATCCTGTATCAAGGATTGCCAGTTGTACAAATCAGGCTGGATGCTTTTACCTGTGCTGTTCTTGCTTTCGGATTGAATAGTGCGGCTTATATTGCTGAGGTAAACAGAGGAGCACTGAACAGTATTGCTTATGGCCAATGGGAGTCCTCCTATGCGCTCGGTCTTAACTACTGGCAGACATTGACGCGGGTCATAGTCCCGCAAGCAGCGCGAGTAGCGATGCCGCCGCTTACAAATGTATTCCTTGATTTGGTGAAAGCAACGAGTCTGGCAGCAGTCATTACGGTGCCGGAAATGTTCCAAAAGGCGCAAATTGTAGCTGGCCGTACTTTTGACTCCATGACAATGTACATTACGGTGGCGCTTGTATATTGGCCGCTTTGTATTATTATTTCTTATTTCCAGGAACGTCTGGAGAAGCGATTCTCTCGATATATCAATTAAAAAGGGATGTGCCCAGTGGGCGCATCCCTTTTTACTGTTCCGCTACAACAGCATGTTTGGTGAAAATCGCGTGAACGAGCAGTGTTGCAAAGATACCGGCGAAAATGACCGTCATGATGAAAAAGAAACTGAGATGTGGCATTTTCTCGATAAATACCCCACTGATGTAAGGTCCGCCAAGACTCCCGATACTAAAGGTTATACTGCAAAGCAGATTGCCTGTCGGAAGCAAATGCCTTGGAGTTAAATCTGTCATATAGCTTATCCCAAGCGAAAAGGTGGACCCTAAGGACATACCAGCTGCAAATAAACAGATGAACAGGGCAATATAATGCTGTTCTGTAAATGCAGCAGTTCCAAAAAAGACTGTCCCAAGAAGTATTACCGTCAAAAGTGTGTACTTCCGTCCAAATTTATCGCTGAGCATACCAAGCGGTATCTGAAAAACGATTCCGCCAATCGCGAATCCAGTAAGCAAGATGGATACTTCCGACACACCGATGTCCTGGCGTAAGCCATAGATAGGAAAGCTTCCGTTCAAGGAAGATTCCAAGAAGCCATAGCCAAGCGGCGGCAGGAAAGCGACCCATGCATATTTCAAGGTCGA
>NZ_LR700945.1:241958-300844 GCF_902497585.1 Terribacillus sp. AE2B 122
GAGCCGAACCGCTTCAGAAGTCCTTGCTGCTTTGCGGATTGTGTGTTTTCTTCCGTTGGAAACTCATTCCGCAGCTGGAAAAGAGTGAACCAAGCGATCAAACAAAGAGCACCAGATAAAATGAATGGCAAAGATTCTGAAACTTTAACAAGTGAAGTCATAAGCGGACCGACAGCAAAGCCAATTCCAAAGAAAAGTCCATAAATCGAAATATTCCGACCTCGTACTTTTTCAGGCGATGATGATGTAATCCATGTCTGTGTGCCGAAATGAAGGGCATTGTCACCAATACCAATCAACAGACGCAGAACAAACCAGAACCAAAATGATTTCCATAATGGAAAAGCGAGAAGTGCTACGACGACGATTAGCCCACCTGCCATAATGACTGGCCGATAACCGAATTTACGCAACGGAGCTTCCATGAATGGCGATACAAGTAAGATACCGATGTAGATGGCAACTGCATTAAGACCATTCATAGATGAGGAAAGGCCATCCTGTTCGAATATGATGGCAATCAGCGGAAGCAGCAGCCCTTGGCTAAAACCGGAGACTGCGACAATACTGACTAAAATCCAAAAACTGTACGCATTTCTCATATGTCTATTACCCCTGTATGTAAGATGATTTCCCAATCCTACTGTATAGTTTTTCCTGGATTTGGTCAATCGGGCGGCAGGAGGTTAGAAAATCATCCAAGAGGGAATATAATGCATAAAGAATTTGCAAGGAGAGGTGAGGGAATTGAAGCTGACAATGAAACAGCATGGATTCCGTATCGAACTACCACATCAAACTTTGGATATAGACGGAAATGAGCTTTTCGGTATCCGGCCTTATCAGCTAATGGTTTCCTCGATAGCAGGCTGCAGTGCGTCTGTCTTCCGTAAAATCATGGAGAAACAGCGGCTGGAGATTGACGATATGGAAGTGTCAGCAGAGGTGGAACGGGATGAACTGGCTGCAAACCGTATTTCTAAGATTACACTGACTTTCGTTGTACGCGGTTTTCATCTGGACAAAGGGCAATTGGAGAAGAACCTCCAGCTTGCACACAAAAACTGTTCAATGGTGCAAACGGTCAAGGATTGTATCGAGATCGAAGAAAGATTGGAAGTAATTCATTTGAACCATTATTAAATGTATAGGATAGCCCCTGACTTCAGATACTAGGAAAAAATCTGAAAGGCGGGGCTTTTCTTTATGAAATATGCTAGAATCCTCATAGCAATCATGGCACTGGCTTTGCTGACTCTTCCTTTCTCCATAGCCGGGAAAGCTGAGAATGTACAGAAGAAAGATATGGAAATACCAAATCATGTATTGAATATTTCGAAGGAAAATACTTATCCGAACTCAAACAAGGATCAAATTGTACTAGAACCTAGTGAGCTTGTCAGAGAACTAACGGAAGACAGTGCTATTGTCATCCAGAATCCAGAACTGATTCGAATACTCAATGAATCGACGCTGAAACCATCTCCACTTGCGATTGGGTACCGAGGCATGATTTATATGGGGCATTGGCCGCTCGAATACCAGTCTGCAGAAACAAATATCAACTGGCAGTATCAAAAAGTGAATACGAACCAGCTAAGCAATGCAGGTGGAGAATCGGCGAAACAAATGAATTATGAACAGCAGGAAGAGCGCTACGTGAAAGGCGGGCTTACAGCTGAAATCGATAACCCTAGAGATATCAAGCTGATGATGCTGCAGCAGGCTCAGAAGAACACAAAGCTTCCGCTTTCCTTCCAAACAGTAATAGGAAAAGGCACGAATAAGGAAAATGCATACGGTGTGCCTTTGAATAAATCCGGTATTCTTACTGCGTACGCACCGGCAGTTAATGAAAAAGGTACAATCACTTTCGGGGAAGTTTATCTTGAGTTAAAAGGATCAAGAAAGCAGATTGTTGTTAAAAATGTTACCAAACAGGGAATTGGAGCTTGGATTCCGATTCAAGATCATCTGTCTTTCACCTTCAACGTACAATAACGAACAGTGCTGTGGTATACTGGAGCCAGATAATGCGGTAAAGGGGTTTTATCTTTGGCAACGAGTAAAGTTGACGATTTGAAGCAGCGTCTGTCTGCATTCATGGATTATTTGGATAGTATCGAACCGGAAGAGACTTCCTTAGAGGAAATCGATGAAATGCTCCGGATGCTCGATGAAATGGAAAATAAACTAAAATAAGACCGTGCTGAAGCACGGTCTTTTCTAATTTTTACACCGCATAGCAGAAGCTGATTTGGCACAATCTATCTTTAAGGAGAGTGTGTCATAT
The DNA here is from genome assembly GCF_902497585.1 of Terribacillus sp. AE2B 122. Taxonomy (NCBI): domain Bacteria; kingdom Bacillati; phylum Bacillota; class Bacilli; order Caryophanales; family Bacillaceae; genus Terribacillus; species Terribacillus sp. AE2B 122. The sequence continues at coordinate 244,252 of NZ_LR700945.1, forward strand.
GCGATGGAAATCAATAATGCTGCTGTTATGTCTGCTGCTGGTCACACCATCGTTTGCATCTGCAGAAAGCCCCGTCAGCTATGGGTGGGGATTTGTTAAGAGCAAGGATGGCAGTATACCTGAAATCGGCAAATACGGGCAGCTTTTGAATGAATATCACAGCTATTATCTAGATGATTCTGGTGAGAAAACAGTATATATCACATTTGATAACGGCTATGAACAAGGTTATACAGGAGATATCCTGGATGTATTGAAGAAGCACGATGTCCCAGCTGCTTTCTTTATTACAGGTCACTATGTATCATCAGCGCCTGATCTGGTTAAAAGGATGGTCGACGAAGGACATATTGTCGGTAATCACTCATATCATCACCCAGATCTGACGAAGGTTTCTAAAGAAAAGATGCAGCGGGAGCTTGAGATGCTTGAGGGTGCTGTGGCGGATTTGACGGATCAGGACGATATGCACTATTTGCGGGCACCCCGCGGTACTTTTAGTGCCCGTTCACTGAAATGGTCTGAAGATCTTGGCTATACAAATGTATTCTGGTCACTTGCCTATGCAGATTGGAAAACTGGCGAACAGAAAGGCTGGCAGTACGCATATGATCAAGTGATGGCCCAAATGCATCCAGGAGCAGTTGTCTTATTGCATTCTGTATCCGAGGATAATGCTATTGCATTGGAAAAATTGATCATTGAATTGAAGAAGCAAGGGTACTCCTTCCGTACGCTGGATGACTTGGTCAAACAAGATATCCTACCGAAAGCCATTACGCAATTTTAAGCTGATCTAATTAGGATCAGCTTTTTTATTTTGTTTGGATGATAGCATGAACAATTTCCATGAAGTAGTCATGCCATGTTTTTTTAGATGTGTCCTTCATCGTTTTCCCCTTTCTGTAAATAACTGCGCAGCCATGCCACTTCAGCTAAGGCTTTTTGGTCAAAGCGTACATCACCGGGTTTGTTACCTTCTGCCAAGACATAATGTTGAAAAGGAATGCCAAGAAAGTCGAATATCTGATGAAACTGTAAGATCAAAGGTAAGCCTTTGATGCGTGGTCGATCACCGCCGACTGCTAATATGATTGCTTCCCTTGGTTTTTGATTTATGAAAGCAGGCTGTCTGAAAACATGACTAAGTCGATCGAGAAGCACTTTTAGCTTTCCTGGTATACCGAACCAATAAATCGGTGCAGCAATAACGATTACATCGTGCTCTAGCAGAAAATCCAGTAAGATCTGTGTACTCTCATCAAGCGATGCTGGTATAGGCTCATGACGGAAATCTTCAAAGTCTGTCAGAGATAATTCTGTAATATCAAGTATTTTGTGTGCCGTACCTTTTATAAGTATGTCAGCAAGTATTCTGCTGTTGCTTTTTGTACGGCTACTGCCAAGTATCAATCCGATGGACAAGCAACCACGTCCTTTCCAATATTTATATAAAAAGTGTATACTGCACTCATACATAGGAAAAGCTGAATAATTTGATTATTATGATCGGAAAAAGCGATTTAGGGAGTGTATGCTTTGCAAATAAACTATTTGAAGACCTTTGCTGTAGCGGCAGAAACACTTAATTTCACCAAGACAGCTCAACTGCTCGATTACGCTCAGTCGAGTGTGACCGCACAAATTAAAGCGCTGGAAAAGGAATATGGTGTAGACTTATTTCAGCGTCTTGGAAAGAGGATTTATTTGACCGAAGCGGGAATGAAAATGCAGAGCTATGCTAAGAGAATGCTGGCTTTGCATGAGGAAATGCGACAGGAATTTGAAGAGGAGCAAGAGGAGAAAGGTACAATTCTAATCGGCGCATGTGAGAGTCAATGCATCTACCGATTGCCTGAGCTCCTTCGCTTTATACGCAATCAGTATCCGCAGGTACAGGTCATACTGAAACCTGTTCCATCTAGTAAAACCTCGGAAAAGATGCTCCAAGAAGGTGAGTTGGATTTAGCCTTTATTATGGAGCGGGACGACCAGCATAATGGTTTATTGGAGGCAGTCTCTCTATTTCAAGAGAAAATCGTTCTGATAAGCTCCCCAAGCCATTCGCTTGCAGTTCACCCTTCCAATAGCCTGGCGGAGGTGATGCAGCATCCTTTGATCTTGACGGAGAAAGGCTGTGCTTATCGAACGGAATTGGAACAGGCATTACAAAATCAGAGTTTGCATCCAGAAAATATAATTGAATTCGGCAGTATAGAAGCCATCAAACAATGCGTAATGGCTGGTTTAGGTTTATCGTATTTGCCTCTCATGACAGTGGAGAAAGAATTGCAAACAGGTGAATTGAGCGCTGTACATCTGGATGAACCGATCACCCAGCCTACTACGAAGCTCCTTTGGCATAAGAATAAGCGCTTGTCGAAAGTGATGCATGATGTAATTGATTTTGCAATAAAACAAATAGGATAGGAGATGCTACTGATGTGGGAAAAACAGCTTACAGGAACACATACATACGATTATCATTATTTGATGAAAAGATGGAGTATGGATCAGCTGAATGTTGTTGATACAGAAGAGCATTTGATGAAGCTTCCTGTTGTATTAGGGGATGGTTCGCAGCATATTGTCGTGCTCCAGTTCAGCGGAAAAATCACATCCCCTGTTGTTAAAGTGTCTTCTGCAGATTCTTCAAGGCAGGAGGACATACTAACTTGGGTGGAAAACTGGCTCCAATGGGATATTGATCTTGCAGGGGTAGCAGCCCATTTTGTCGGTTCTGATTTGGAGCGGCTTTTTTATGCACATGCAGGAACGCCTATCGTAAAAGATACTGATTTATATTATTGTTTGATGAAAACAATCATCCATCAGCAACTGAATTTAAAGTTTGCTTACACACTAACGAATCGTTTCGTGGAAGCATTCGGAACTAAAGAGGATGATATCTGGTTTTATCCCTCACCGGAGAGAATTGCTTCCCTCGAGTATGACGACTTAAGAAAGATGCAGTTTTCGCAGAGAAAAGCTGAATATGTCATTGATACAAGCCGCCTTATGATAGAAGGAAAGCTAGATCTCGCACAGCTTGCTGCTTTATCTAATGAGGAAATAGCTGCAGAGCTAACGAAGATTCGGGGGCTTGGAAGCTGGTCTGCGCAAAACTGGATGTTGTTTGGATTGGGACGTGCTGATTTATTACCAGCTGCTGATATCGGGGTACAAAATGCGTTGAAATTCTATGACGAACTCGCAGAAAAGCCTACGCCATCAGCAATACATACGCGGGGAGAAGGATGGGCTCCTTACCGCAGTTATGCGACTATGACGCTTTGGAGAAGTATTGAGACCTGATACTAATATCAAGTTTTATAATTTGGTAACAATTATTGCTGGGAAGTCGTGCTTTCGTCTGCTATAATTAGTGCATTAGTTAAAACAGGCAGCCATTTAGGAGGCGTAAGTATGGAAAGAAAAGATTTGATTGCACCAGAGCAGTACAATATCGTTGATGAAATGGAGCGTTATGTTACAGATGAAGAACGTAAAGCGCTCATTTGGATGGACGAGGCGGGTAATAAGAAGGAAGTAACGTATAAAACGTTATTTCAGGATGTAAACCGCACAGGTAATGTTCTGAAAGAACTGGGCTTGGAAAAAGGAGATGCAATACTTGTAATGGTACCGCGTGTCGTTGAGGCGTATCATATCTATGCAGCAGCCTTGAAGCTTGGACTTGTGATCATCCCTAGCTCCGAAATGCTGAAGACGAAGGATTTGCAATACCGTATCGATCACGGAAAAGTAAAGAGTATTATCAGTTTCTATAAATTTACTGAGCAATTCGAAGAGATTGAGAATCAAGATAGCTTAATCAAACTTGCAGTTGGTGGTACGGTCGAGGGCTGGAAAGATCTCGGGGAGCTCAAAGAGACAGCTTCAGCTGAACTGGAAACAGTAGAGACATCTAGAGAAGATATTGCATTAATGTCCTATACAAGTGGTACGACAGGTAATCCGAAAGGTGTAGTCCACACACATGGCTGGGGATATGCACACCTACGGACAGCTGCAGAAAACTGGCTGTCTGCTTCCAAAGGAGATATCGTATGGGCAACAGCTGCACCAGGCTGGCAGAAATGGGTATGGAGTCCATTCCTTTCTGTTTTAGGAACTGGTGCAACAGGCTTCGTATATATGGGTCGATTTGATGCTAAAACTTATCTTTCTCTACTAGAGGATTATAAGATTAATGTACTTTGCTGTACCCCGACAGAATATCGTCTCATGGCAAAAGTAACTGATCTTGGAAGCTACAACCTGAGTGCTTTGCATAGTGCAGTATCAGCCGGTGAACCATTGAACCGTGAAGTAATTGATGTCTTCCAGAAACATTTCAATATCATTGTACGTGATGGCTATGGACAGACAGAGAGCACATTGCTGCTTGGTATCATGAAAGGTATGGAGCCAAGACCAGGTTCTATGGGAAAACCGACTCCAGGTAATGAAGTGGTTGTAATTGATGAGGATGGTAATCGCGTTAAAACAGGCGAAGTTGGTGACATCGCTTTGAAACTCGACAGTCCTGCATTGTTTAAGACATATTTCCGTGAACCTGAACGCCGTCAGCAAGCCGAACGCAACGGCTACTTTGTTACTGGTGACCAAGCTTCTGTTGATGAAGATGGCTACTTCTGGTTCGAAGGCCGCAGTGATGATATCATTATCAGCTCTGGTTATACAATCGGGCCATTCGAAGTAGAGGATGCTCTCGTAAAACATCCGGCTGTAGCAGAATGTGCTGTTGTAGCAAGCCCGGATGAAATCCGCGGTAATGTTGTTAAAGCATTCGTCATCCTGCGTGAAGGTGTAGATGAGAACGAACCAAATCTTGTGAAGGAATTGCAGACGCATGTAAAGAACACAACTGCGCCTTACAAGTATCCTCGTAAGATTGAGTTCGTCAAAGATTTGCCGAAGACTTCTTCCGGTAAGATCAGACGTGTCGAACTGCGTAATCAAGAAAAACGAAATGCAAAATAATTAGAAGCATCGCCTTAATTAAGGCGATGCTTCTTTTGTTTTTCTTTCTTATTAGTTTTAATACCTTTTCTAAAAAAAAATAAGAAATGAAAGCATAACACTTGAAAGTCAAAGAAGGTCAGACTATAATAAAGTCACAAGGTCAAAGATAGTCAAAGTCAAAATGTGACGCTTGACCAAATAAACTAATCTAACCTATTGGGGAGGTAATTGTATTATGAAATGCCAACATTGTGGTGAACGAGAAGCTAACGTGAACTTGTTAATGCAATTCAATAACCAAAAACAGCAATTACAGCTCTGCCATACTTGCTATAATGAAATGAAAAATATGTCAAAAAAACCTGCCGGTTTCGCTTCCAATGGCGGAACGATGGATGACTTCTTTAAAAATATGTTCGGCGGAGCACAATCCGGCTTCCAGGCGGGTGCAAACAACCAAGCACAGGCTGGCGGCAATGGCCGAGGACGCGGAGGATTGCTTGACTCACTTGGTAAGAATCTGACAGATGGCGCGCGTGCTGGTCTAATTGATCCAGTCATTGGCCGTGAACAAGAGGTCAAACGTGTCATTGAGACGCTGAACCGACGCAATAAGAATAACCCAGTTCTAATCGGGGAACCAGGGGTAGGTAAAACAGCAATTGCAGAGGGTCTAGCTTTACAGATTGTCGAAGGCAATGTTCCTGTGAAGCTGCAAAACAAAGAAATTTACTTGCTTGATGTTGCTTCACTAGTTGCGAACACTGGTGTGCGCGGTCAGTTCGAGGAAAAGATGAAACAGCTTATTTCCGAATTGCAGCAGCGTAAGAATGTCATTCTGTTCGTGGATGAGATTCATTTACTAGTCGGTGCTGGTACTGCGGAAGGTTCCCAAATGGATGCAGGTAATATCTTGAAACCTGCACTTGCTCGCGGTGAGGTGCAGCTGATTGGTGCAACAACCTTGAAAGAGTACCGTCAAATCGAGAAAGACGCTGCACTTGAACGCCGTTTCCAGCCGGTTATCGTAAAAGAACCGACAGCAGAGCAGGCATTGGATATCTTAAAAGGATTGCAGGAGAGATACGAAGCGTATCATCAAGTCTCTTATACAGAAGATGCCGTCACAGCGAGCGTGAGCTTGTCTCAACGTTATATTCAGGACCGCTTCTTGCCGGATAAGGCGATTGATTTGCTCGATGAAGCTGGATCCCGTATCAACCTGCTTACGGTAACGACTGATGAAGATGCAATTCAAACTCGTCTTGCCCAAATTGCGAAAGAGAAAGAAGAGGCAGCAGGACGTGAGGATTATGAACGTGCTGCATACCTTCGTCAGGAAGAAATACAGTTGGAACAAAAGCTCGAGGAACCAAAAAACGAAGATAAAGCCAAAGTGACGGTTGAGGTCATTCAGCAGATTGTGGAAGAGAAAACGGGGATTCCTGTGACGAAGATTCAATCTGAGGAACAGAATAAGATGAAAAACTTAGCAGCTAACCTGTCCAACAAGGTTATCGGACAACAACAGGCAGTTGATCGGGTTGCCAAAGCCATCCGCCGCAGCAGAGCTGGATTAAAATCCAAACAGCGCCCAATTGGTTCCTTCCTCTTCGTCGGACCGACTGGTGTTGGTAAGACCGAACTTACCCGTGCGTTGGCGGAAGAAATGTTCGGCACACGCGAATCCTTCATCCGTTTGGATATGAGTGAGTACATGGAACGTCATTCTGTTGCGAAACTGATCGGTTCTCCTCCAGGATACGTTGGACACGAAGAAGCAGGTCAGCTTACAGAGCGTGTACGCCGTAATCCTTATACGATCGTCCTATTGGATGAAATTGAGAAAGCACATCCGGATGTACAGCATATGTTCCTGCAAATTATGGAAGACGGTCATTTGACTGACAGCCAAGGCCGTAAAGTAAGCTTTAAGGAAACCGTCATTATCATGACAAGTAACGCTGGAACAGGAGATAAACAGATTTCTGTCGGCTTTACGAATTCCAGCAATGAAGCTGTATCCGTTATTGAAAAGCTAGGCGCTTACTTCAAACCAGAATTCTTGAACCGTTTTGACTCTATCATAAGCTTTGATGCATTGAAAGAGGAAGACTTGGTACAAATCGTTGAGCTTATGCTTACTGATTTGACGAAAAACATGGAAGAAGAAGGCTACCAGCTTGAAGTAACAGAAGCTGCGAAGCACTTCCTTGCGAAAAAAGGATATGATCCTCGATTTGGTGCACGTCCATTGCGCCGTGTCATCCAAGATCAAGTAGAGGATAAAATCACTGATTATATCCTTGAGGAAGAGAATGTAAGTAGTATGGTAGTAGATTTGGTTGACGAACAAATTACTGTAGTAAGTAAATAATTAGAAAAGAGACTCATGCTCTTGGGCATGAGTCTCTTTTTTTATGCAGTATGCTGGGAACTGCTAGTACGGATGAAAAGCCAGCTTATTATATAGGTAATGATCGCGATTGCGCATATCAATCCGAATGCTGGTAGTACAGCTAAGTCCTGCATCCATGAGAGCAAGTCGATTAGACGCTCACGGCTGGCTAGAGTAATAGTTACTCCGATTAAAACAATGCCTCCTAGTATCGCCCCTCCAAGAAATCCAAATTTATATACGACGATCCCCAGTAAAAGTCCAGCAGCAAAGAAAGATAATAGGAAAGCAAAATCTAGCGGTAAACTATACAGAATACTTTTCAGCTCGGTGCTCGCACCGATCGGGCGGAGGATTTGGATATTCGTTATATTGGCTGCCTGAATTACAGCGTTGAATACCAATTGCACAGCGACAAGGAAAATGACCATGACGGAACTGATTAATAATATATAGATACCGACAGCCGTATGATAACTTTTTCTGGTGATACCTCTTTTTATAGCGAATGGGAGGCTTTCTTGAATTGTTTTGAAGCCGAAGATGATCATGAAGATATAAGCTGGTACTGTAATGGTAATATACATCTTATCCGCGACGGCAAAAGCAAGAATGGATAAAATAGTGATGCTGAACAGCAGGATAGAGCAAAAAATGGTAACTGTACGTCTGCTATCGACAACAAAGAAATAGAGTAAAGCCTGTATTTGTTTCATCATGCGCGAGCACCTCTTTTTTCTGTTAGATGAACCATCATATCTTGCAGCGGGACTCCCGAAACTGCCAGGTCCCCAGTTAAGGCAGGTGCTTCTGTAGATAGAAAGTATGCTTGTGACGTTCCCGCAAAACTTGTTTCTTTGATGACTTGTTTACCGTTTGTAAAAGTTTTGACCTGTGCTGCTGGCCCAGAGATGCAAAAACTTTGAGCTCTAAGTTCGTCTGCACTTTTATGCAGGAGGATACTGCCTTTATCAAAGATGATTACTTCTTCAAATAAATTACTGACTTCATCAATTAAATGAGTGGATAGTATGATGATTCTAGGGTCGCTCTGGAATTCTTCGAGCAGTACTTCGTAGAAATAAGCGCGAGATGCTGCATCCAGTCCAATATAAGGTTCATCCAGCATCGTAACAGGTGCTTTGCTTGCCAGTCCGACAATGATACCGAGAGCAGATTCCATGCCCTTTGAGAGGCTTTTTACGCGGAGTTTTTTATTTAGGTCGAATCCATCCAGAAGGTCAGCAGCGAGATCCTTATCCCAATTGGAATAGAGCATTGATGCGAATTTCAGCACTTGGTGAACAGTTAAATCCTTTTTGAAGTTATCTGCTTCTTTGATCAAACAGATATTTTCTGTAACAGCGCGGTTATCGAAAGGTTTCATACCATTTACGTGTAATTCTCCGCCAGACGGCTTGTCGTAACCAGCTAGAAGCTGCATGAAGGTAGTTTTACCAGCACCGTTTCTGCCAAGCAGGCCATAGATTTTTGGCTCTGTAATTTGAAGGTCGATTCCTTTCAAAGCTGTGGCAGTTTTGTATTCTTTAATCAGTTTATCAGCTACAATCGTCATTTTTACTCTTCCTCCTTGAGCATACGGATAATTTCTTCCTTGGGGATATGGAGCTTACTAGCTTCTTGTTTCATTGGAACGATATATGCATTGAAAAACTGCTGTTTCCTCTTTTCAAGCAGAATGTCATGAGCTGTTTCTGTGACGAACATACCGACGCCTCTTTTCTTGAATAATATACCTTCGTCTACAAGCTGATTGATTCCTTTTCCTGCTGTGGCCGGATTTATCTTGTGGTGTTGAGCAAATTCATTGGTGGAGGGCACCCGTTCTCCAATTTGAATGGAGCCGTTGAGGATGGCGTCTTCTAGTTGTTCTTTGATCTGGATAAAGATCGGCTTCGAATCATCAAGCATACATATGCTCCTTTAAAGTTCTAGGGTAGTTGGTTCATTACTCATGTAACTAACTATATAACCAAGGGAAAGGGAAGTCAACCAGAATTTGGAGAAAATAAAAAAACAGTGCAAATACCTGCACTGTTCGTCAACTCAACTTATTTAATTGGTCAATCCCATTTGAGGAAATGGATAATAGCGGAACTTTACTTCTCCGATGACTGAGCTTTGCGGGATTAAGCCGAACATCCTGCTGTCCTTGCTGTTTCTGCGATTATCTCCCATGACGAACAGGTACCCATCCGGAATAGTATCTTCTCCTATAACATCACGAAGCTTGAAGTTATTCGTAAATAACGCATCTTCCTGCATAGCGTTTTTCATTTCTTTTAGGTAGGGTTCTGCATGTTTCTTGCCATTTACATAAAGGACATCATTTTTGTATTCGATCTTGTCTCCGGGAACCCCGATTACCCGCTTTACATAGCTTGCATCCTGATCTGGAGCGTGGAAAACAACTTCATCGAAACGATCGATGTTACCGACGCGGCTAATGAGGATCTTGTTTTGATCTTCTAAAGTTGGAGCCATTGATTCACCATAGACGGTACTAGGGAAATAAAAATAAGAGCGAAAAATGAATAGGGCGATTATAGCGATACCTATCGGCAGCAGCACGGCTAAGAGCGTGCGTCTAGCTTTCAGGGAAAGCACCTCCTTTTGTACTAGTGTAACATATGCGAAGAGCACATAGAAAAAACCGGAGTTATCTTAACTCCGGTTTTACAAACAGTTTATACTGATAAGGAATTTTTGGATTTAGCGGCAAATGCTGTCTTTGCCAAATAGTTATAGTAGCCATCTGTGTAAGGATGGATGGAACCTTCCTGCCAAGGTTTTTCTTCTCCGCAGAAATGGACAATCGATGGTGTTTCCCTTACTGTCCGAAGCACTCGTTCTTCCTTGAGTGATTTCGCTTTATATTCTTTCAGGATGACATGTGTCTGGGCATTCCATTTCGGATGAAGCATGAGCCAATCATTCCATAGGATGGCGTTTAGGGCATCCTGATCATGCCAAGCTAGCTTATCCGGGTTTTCGTTGATGAATGTCAGCACCTTATTCGTAATATTACTGTCACGCCAAGCCTTCATATCAATTAGGATCAGACCGGAGTTAAAATAACGATCTTCTTTTGTGATTCCCATTTTCTCCAGTCGGCGGTGTTCCCCATAGTCTCCGACAGCTGCAACAATATTGCCTTCCATATCGGTCTCGAAAAGTTTTTTGACATCATCCAGTACCAGCATATCGCAATCAACATACAGCGTCCGTTCAATAGCTGGATCCATCATTTCAGGTATGGATATACGATAGTAAGCCGCTTTTGAAATATGGCGGCTGGCAATTGCACCTCCGTAAGCATCCAAATTTACATCTAGGAAATCAAGCGGTGTATTGTAGGCAGCTGCAGTTTCCTTCAGCAGCTGTTTCTTCTCTTGGCTAATTCCTCCATCGATGATTGAAATAACAAAATCCTTAGGGTTTGAAGTGTTTTCAAGTAAAGAACTCAATGTCATACCCAAGTGCTGTGCGTAGTTGTCATCTGTCGATGATACAATATGCATTTTCTTCTCCATTGTTCTTCTCATCTCCTTACTGCATATATAGCCGGTTGGAGATGAGACTAAACACATGTAATGCAATTGTAATTAATTTGATATGAAATAATTATTCTTTGGCCTCATCATCATTTTTCTTGCTGTTTTCTTTCGCTTCCCAATCTTCCAAAAGCATGCCGTAAACATTGTGATTCACATAACCATAAACAAGCTTTTCTGCTTGACGAATTGTTCCTTCAAGAGTGAAGTTGAGTTTTTCCGGAATTCTTCTGCTTCGTACATTTCCGATGGCTGAACGGATTTCCACCCGGTTCAATCGAAGTTCAAGGAAGGCATAGTCCAAGGATTTACTTACTGCTTTTTGCATCAGGCCAAGACCAGTGTACTCTTCTCCGAGCCAATACCCTAAGCTAGTAGATCGATTCTGCCAGTCAATCTTATGAAAGCCGATTACTCCGGCTAAAGCGCCCTGATACCAGATGCCTGCTGTAAATCCGTTATTTGATGCGAACTGATCCAGCGTATGCTGGATGAATTGTCTGCTGTGCTCGACGGACGTGTTCTGATCTACCCAAGGCAGCCATTGCCGCAAGTGCTCACGGGAACTGTCGATCAGCTGATACAGCTTGTCGCTGTCCTGTGGTTCCAAAAGCTTCAAATAAGTGGCTGAGTCAATGCGATGTGTAAACATGATTCGTCGCTCCTTTCAATTGATATTAGTATAGCATGTCCGATCGATTGTTAAAATTAGGAGACAAGTATTGGTGCATACGAACTGTAAGCGGACTGCATCCTATGAAAAAGGGGGCGGAACGCAATGAAGAAACACATGATTTTTATATGTATTTGCCTGATGCTTTGCTTCCCGATGCATACAGCAGCTGAAAGCGAAAGCGGCATTTGGGACTATATTTTTTCGCAGACCGACGAAGCAGGGAAGCTGCAGGTGCATTTTCTTGATGTCGGTCAAGGTGACAGCATGCTAATACAAACACCATCACATTATAATATTCTCGTAGACGGAGGAGACGGAGAGTCAGGGGAGAAGGTGATATCGGAGCTTTCTGCCAGGGGAGTAGAGAAATTGGATCTGTTAGTAGCTACTCATCCGGATATCGACCATATCGGGGGACTTCTGCCGGTACTGGAGAAATTCAAGGTGAAGCAAGTACTGGATAGCGGTAAGCTGTATACAACGAGGACGTATCAGCGCTATACCGAGATTCTGGCGGAAAAAGAAATCCCGGTTACCATCGCCAAGGAAGGTTCCTATATAACGGTTGACCCGCTTCTGTCTATTCAAGTATTAAATGCTAATCATCCAAAAGCAACGAACAATCAGGCCTCGATCGTTTTGCGGCTGACATATCGTACGGTCGATTTTCTGCTTATGAGTGACGCTGAATCACAGCAGGAGTATACGATGAAACATAATTATGAAGTGGAATCGGAGGTCTATAAGGTAGCACATCATGGTTCCCGGACAAGCAACACATTCGCTTTCCTGAAGAAAGTGAAGCCTGATTATGCAGTTGTTTCCTATGGAAGAGATAATCAATTAGGGCATCCGACGAAAGAGGTCGTACGTAATCTGCAAAAAGCAGGAGCTGTGCTTTATGCAACAGCTAAGGGCGGCACAATCAGTATTGAAACGAATGGACTTTCCTGTCAGATTAGCAGCGAGAAGCCTAATCCAATCTTCCGTAAAAAATAAAAAAGCGAATCCAATTTGGATCCGCTTTTTCGTATTAGTTTGTTTGATCTGCAAGCTTCACGAGTGTGTTCGCAAGCGGTCTCTTGTTTTCTTCATCAGCAGCTAGCCACAGCTGTTTGAGTAAATACTCCTCACGGTTGCGAGGTTCCTCTTTATCCGCTAAATAATCAGCTACACGCTGAGCGGCTTTTGTCAAAGCTTCTTCACTTAGGCCGAGGCGTTCACCTTGTTTCACTTTATTTCCTAGATAATCTTGGAAGTTCTGGAAATTGTTCAGAATATCGTTCTTATCTTCTTGGGATAGGTTTTCCACAGCATTCTGTGCGCGATCTTCATGTGCCATTTTCATTACCTCCTCTTGTTGAGTTAGTAATGTATTCCCAATTTGCACATTGACAAACAATATATCGATAAAATATATCATATGTACTAGATTAAGAAGATATTACTCCGCATATGTCTTTCGGAAACCATAAAATGGACGGAATTTCTTCTGTTCATAATACGATTTCGATGTACTTGTCGCCAGCATCTCCATTCGCGTCGAAGGGAAGAGATCATGTGCAGCTTGAAGCAGCTTGCCGCCAACCCCTTGTCCGCGCAGCTTTCCATCGACGAGCAGCTCAGCAACGAGAAGGGTGATGACTTGGTCTGTGATACAACGAATATAGCCGCATATTTCACCGTTATGCAATGCAACAAGAGCAGGGGACGATCCTTTCATAGCTTGATCGAAACGAGAAGGATCAGCTGCAAGGGTAGTCCAGCTCTCATCTTTCAGCAAGTCGGTGATTGCAGCCAAATCTTCTGTCTCGTATGGGCGTATCGTCACCATCATTCTTCCTCCTTTTTCGTCCCTTTTGGCATAGTGCCGAAGACAATGCCCAACATACATCCTACAGCCAGTCCAACAGTAGGGCTCTGAAAAGCGATTCCAAAAAGAATGGCAGTGATGATGCCTACTGTAAATGCCAATAGATAACGGAAAGGTTTCTTATCTTTAGATTGCTTCAATTCATATCCCACCTTGTCTTTGTAATACAAGTATAGCATGGATGATGGCTGACTTTGGAAGGAATAAACATTGCGTATCATGTGAGATTTTGTTACATTAAACTGTATGTGTATACTGAAGTAATGGAGGTTCAATATGCAGGGTTTAAACGATTTTATGAGCACGATTGGTGATGGAATCACTAAAATCGTGACAACTTCTAGTGATTTATTATGGTCAAGTCTACTTATTATTCTATTAATCGGTCTCGGAATCTACTTTACAATCCGACTTGGTTTTGTGCAATTCCGGATGATACCGGAAATGATCCGTCTGCTTGGTGAAAGTGGTAAAGGTAGAAAGACAGGGGTAAGTTCCTTTCAGGCTTTTTGTATTAGTACGGCAGCGAGGGTTGGTACAGGTAACCTGGCTGGTGTAGCACTTGCAATCACTTTGGGAGGACCGGGAGCGGTCTTTTGGATGTGGCTGATTGCTTTAATTGGTTCTGCTTCTGCATTTGTGGAAAGTACGCTTGCACAGATTTATAAAACAAAAGAAGGCAGTACTTTTCGAGGCGGTCCAGCTTATTATATGCAGAAAGCATTGCGTGCGCGTTGGTTAGGCATCATTTTTGCGGTTCTTATTACGATTACATTCGGTCTTGCATTCAATTCTGTTCAGGCGAATACAATCACAAATGCATTCGAAAGTTCCTTTGGACTAAATAAAAACATAATGACAATTATTTTGTGTCTCATAACAGCAGTCATTATATTTGGCGGCGTCAAATTAGTCGCTAGATTATCAGAAATTATTGTTCCTGTTATGGCTGGAGCTTATATTTTGATTGCGCTTGTCGTTATAATAATGAATATAAAAGAACTTCCAGATGTGTTTGCACTCATTTTCACAGATGCTTGGGACGGAACGAAACAGTTGGCAGGAGGAGCTATAGGTGCTGCCATGCTGCAAGGGATTAAGCGAGGCTTATACTCCAATGAAGCAGGTATGGGTAGTGCACCTAATGCAGCTGCATCTGCCACTGTCTCACACCCAGCAAAACAAGGATTAATACAGGCAATGGGGGTATTCGTCGATACGCTGATGATCTGTAGTTCCACTGCATTTATCATTTTGCTTTCAGGTTTGTATAAGTCCTCTGAAAGTGATGGAATCGTATTAACTCAGGAAGCGCTTCAGTCCAGTGTTGGTCAATGGGCAGGTACATTCCTAGCTGTTATCGTTCTGTTATTCGCATTCAGTTCTGTTATTAGTAACTATTATTATGGGGAATCGAATATCGAATTTATCAAACGTAGTAAAGTTTGGATATTTATTTATCGCTTGGCAGTTGTTGCAATGGTAGCATTCGGTTCACTAGCTAGCCTGGATTTTGTTTGGACACTAGCTGATTTATTCATGGGCTTGATGGCTATTTTGAACTTGATTGTTATTGCACTCTTGAGTAATACTGCTGTTAAGGCTTTACGCGACTATAAGCGTCAGCGTAAAGAAGGTAAAGATCCAGTATTCTATGCAGATAGCATTGAGGGTCTTCGCAATATTGACGCTTGGCCTAAAAAAGGTGAATCAACCGAATGAAGATAAACAGCCCATCATGAAAGGGCTGTTTTTTCTTATATCTAACTTCCAAACACTTAAAATAGTTAAGTAATTGGATTCGGTATATGGAAAAGGACTACAATAGACGTAAGCTAATTTTTGACAAGGAGATGTTGGTATGAAAAATAGATCCTTGCTATCTCTTGTATTCGGTACTATCAGCCTGTTCTTTTCCTTGTATGGAATCTTTTTTGGTATCATCGGGTTTGTCCTTGCCATACAAATAATTAGAAAAGACACTAATCCAGAGACCGGACGTAAAATGGCAGTAGGGGGCCTGGTTACCAGTGTCATCGGAGCCGGCTATCAGATAGTAGCTATACTTATTCTTCTCCTGACTGCCTGAACAGAAGCAAAAAGAATGCAGCATATCGCTGCATTCTTTTTTGTAACTTTATTCAATTCCTCGCCGTATAACAGGTATCTTACTTTCAGGAGGAAATTGATGAACGCATTGTTAATATATGCCCATCCGAACCATGCATCACTTAACTATGCCTTTTTTGAGGCAGTGCAGGAAGGTATCAAACATAATCCTGCCATCAATGAAGTGGACACAATTGATCTGTATGAAGAGGACTTCAATCCAGCTTTGGTTTTCCATGAAAAAAAGCGCCGCCGAGATATGCATATTGATCCGGATTATGAAATGTATCGCGAGAAAATTAAGCGAGCTGATTTGCTTGTGTTCATTTATCCTATCTTCTGGGGAAGGCCGCCGGCTATGCTGCTTGGATTCATCGATCAGAATTTCTCAGCCAACTTTGCTTATCGGCACGAAGGTCTGCTGCCGGAGGGATTGCTGAAAGGCAAGCAGGCAGTTTGTGTTTCCACAATGAAAGGCCCTGGGTTTTACAGTCGATTCTATTTAGGAAATGCACATAAGATATTGATGAAACGAGCGTTGTTTAAATTTGTAGGAATCAGTAAAGTGAAAATCTTCGAATTCGGCGGCATGGAGAAAAAGAACGGAAAACAGAAAAAGTATCTGAGCCGTGTTGGAGCTTACTTTCGCAAGCTGGCTAGATAGGCAGCTGTTCCAATTCGTAATATTTATTTCTCACATCCTGTATCTCATTAGCGGCTAGACTGCGGCTGATTTGTTCCAGCAAGGAAGCAAATGTGTGATCATCGATACGCTCAGCTTGCTGAGCTATTCGGGTAGATCCTGCTTCCAAAACTCCTTCGGAAATGTTTCCAATTTGATAAATTCGGAAGTATTTCTGGATCTCTCGGAGGGCAGTTTCTTTATATGTCACTTGCCATTCATCATAAGTTGGCATAATTCATACAACCTTTCTATTCAACAAGAAGCTATGTCCTGTTATACTGTCTATGGTATCATGCGACTTGGAAGGGAAGAAAGCAAATGTTACGGAAAATAAACGCTCTGCTCGCGATCATAGTCATTGCACTCGGCATCTATCGATATATCGACCAGGATTATGAAGTGAATCCTCAGCTAATGCTGCCGCTTTTGTCTATTATGTTTCTATTATTCTCAATTGAGTCTATTTTAAATAAGAAAAAGCTGATGACAGGAGTTTATTTGATTGTCTTCGTTATTGCAGCAAGTGCAACTGTCATGTTCTTTACACAGACTTAAAAGTCTTCTCCTTATAGGAGAAGACTTTTTTGTTTATCATTGACAGGGAGAGTGTATTTTACATATAATACAATTAACAATTAACATAATGTTAATTAAAAGGAGATTAACATATTGAAGTCGAATAAAGAAGAGAAACCTTATGATGTTAGTCGATATCGTACCCCTGATGGTTATACATCGGATATAGCTGTATTCACCATTACTTCTGAAAAGACCAAAGCATATGCACCGCCAAAAATGGAGCTTAAGTTAATGCTAATTAAGCGTGCCGAGCAGGATACCGAAGGAAATTTGAACATCGAACCAGGTAAATGGGCATTGCCAGGAGGATTTGTAACACCGGAAGAAACAGCTAAGGAGGCTGCCAGTCGAGAATTGGAAGAGGAGACGGGAATAGCAGGAATACATCTGAAACACTTTGGTGTATACGATGAGCCAGGACGTGATCCACGTGGGTGGATCGTCTCGAATGCACATTATGCCATTGTCCCGGAACACAGATTATTTGAGAGAAAAGCGCATGATGATGCCGCAGAAGTGGAATTGTTCCCTGTACAAGATCTAGAGCAGCATCTTTTAGCATTCGATCATGCCAGTATCATCCGCCATGCTATAACTCATATAACACGAGATTTACTGCAAACTACAGTAGCAAAGCAATTCTTGCCAGAGCTGTTCACTTACTCGGAATTGCAGGCAGTTCTGCTGACCATAACGGATGACAAATCAATTCAAAATGAGCAAGCTTTTGCACGAAAAATTAAAACATTGCCTTTCATCGAAGCAGTTGAAGGGCAGAAGACACAACGAACATCCAAGCTGCCAACTCAGCTTTATCGGTTCATTGATGCAGAAGTGAAACAATCGATTTATACAGCTCGTCATTAATCCAGAGGAGGATGAAAGATGAAAGCATTAATAAATATCGATTATACGAATGATTTTGTAGCAGAAGATGGGGCACTGACTTGCGGAGTGCCAGGACAGGAAATCGAGGAACGACTTACAGCGATTACATCTGAATTCATTGAGAACGGTGACTATGTTGTTTTTGCGATCGATAAGCATGAGGAAAAGGATGCCTATCATCCAGAAACTAAGCTGTATCCGCCGCACAATATAGATGGGACAGAGGGTCGTGCACTTTATGGCAAGCTGTCGGATGCATATGAGTCTGCCAAGCATGAATTGAATGTCTATTATATGGATAAAACAAGATACAGTGCTTTTGCAGGGACCGATTTGCTGCAGCGGCTGAATGAGAGGGGTATCAAGGAGATTCATGCTGTTGGTGTAGCGACAGATATTTGTGTTTTCCATACACTGGTGGATGCCTATAATTATGGATTCAAAATCGTTGTTCACTCAGATGCTGTTGCAAGTTTCAATCAAGAGGGGCATGCATACGCCCTGCATCACTTTAAAAGCGCCTTAGGAGCAGAGATTACAGAAGGAGGAGCGGAACGATGACACATTATCAGGATGATAGCACGGCATTGCACACGGATCTTTATCAAATCAATATGGCCCAGACGTATTGGAAGGATGGAAAGCATAATCGCAAAGCTGTATTCGAACTGTTTTTCCGCAAACAGCCATTCGGTAATGGGTTTGCTGTTTTCGCTGGCTTGGAACGAGTTATTGATTATTTGAAAGAGTTCCGTTTCTCGGATTCTGATTTAGGCTATCTGGAGCAGGAGCTTGGATATGAGAAGGAGTTCATCACCTACTTACGAGACCTGCGCTTTACTGGAGATTTATACAGCATGCAGGAAGGGGAACTTGTTTTCGGAACCGAGCCGATCATCCGGGTGGAAGCGCCACTTGCTGAAGCGCAGCTGATAGAAACGGCTTTGCTTAATATCGTGAATTATCAAACGCTCATCGCTACGAAAGCAGCTCGTATCATGCATGTATTAGATGAAGGAGATACAGCAATGGAATTCGGCTCCAGACGGGCACAGGAGATGGATGCAGCTATTTGGGGAACAAGAGCGGCATTTATCGGCGGCTTTCATGCCACGTCCAATGTTCGGGCAGGCAAAAAGTTCGGCATACCGGTAGCTGGGACACATGCGCATGCGCTAGTGCAAGCCTATCGTGATGAGTATGAAGCATTTCGGAAATATGCAGAAACTCATATGAATTGCACATTTCTTGTTGATACGTACGATACACTGAAGTCCGGCGTGCCAAATGCGATTAGAGTAGCTAAAGAAATGGGCGATAAAATACGGTTCAATGCCATTCGTCTGGACAGCGGAGATTTGGCCTACTTATCCAAGCGAGCACGGGAGATGCTCGATGAAGCAGGATTTACAGAAACGAAGATCACCGCATCCAATGATTTGGATGAAGAAACTATTGGTGCTCTGAAAGCTCAAGGAGCGAAAATCGACAATTGGGGTATCGGAACAAAACTTATTACAGCATATGATCAGCCAGCATTAGGAGCGGTATATAAAATAGTTTCCATTGAGGATGATAATGGAGATATGGCCGATACAATTAAAATCAGTGCCAATCCTGAAAAAGTTTCTACACCAGGACTTAAACGCGTTTATCGGATCATCAACCGAGCTAGTCAGAAATCAGAAGGAGATTACATTGCGCTAGCCAATGAGAACCCGGAGGAAGAAGAACGACTCAAAATGTTCCACCCAACTTATCCGTACATTAGTAAATTTGTAACGGATTTTGAAGCGAAGGAGCTGCAGCAGCCAGTTTTTCAAAAGGGCGAACTCGTCTACAAGCTACCAACCTTGGATGAAACACGAAACTATGTCACACATAGCCTCACCTTCCTGTGGGATGAATATAAAAGGACACATAATCCAGAAGCATACCCTGTCGATCTAAGTACAGCCTGTTGGAATAATAAAATGGAATTGATCGAGCGCATCAAATCACAGCTGGAGGAGAAATAGCATGGGGAAAATCGGAATCTATGGCTCCTCATTTGATCCGGTCACAAATGTCCATTTATGGACGGCCGGCACGGTCGCCCATCGGTGCAAGCTGGATAAAGTCATTTTTCTGCCTTGCTCCAGCAAACGAAAGGACAAACAGCTTCATACGACTGACGAGCATCGCTGGCAGATGGTGCAGATGGCTATACAAGACAATGACTGTTATGTTGCCGATGATTATGAGATGAAGCAGGAAGCTTGGAATGTTTACACGGAACAGACGTTAACTCATTTCAAGGAAGTTTATCCCGATGATGAGGTCTATTTCATCATGGGAGCTGATTTATTAGAGGATATTGGAGCTGGAAAATGGGGCAACAGTGAAGCACTTGTACGAGATAACCGGTTTATAGTGATGGCCCGCAACGATATTGATATGCTGAAGGTAATCAGCCATTCGCCATTGCTGCGCAATCACGATGACGGTCAAACCTTCCATCTGATTGATAAAGGACTGGCGATGGAGATCAGCTCTACTTATATCCGTGATGAATTTGCTGTTGGAGGGGAGCCGAGATATTTGCTGCCGGAGAGCTGTTACCAGTATATTAAGGAGCACCAGTTATACAATTAATATTGTATAGCTGAATAAGATAGGCCCCATTGTAGTCCAAGAGTGTAATAAAAAGACACCTTCTTATGAAAGTGTCTGCTGTTGTTAATTTTCATGACAATATATGCAGGGGTAAAATGAAAGTCATTGATGTATCACAGCAGTAACAGTGAGCGCACTTGATCGACGATATCTATTTAGGTGTTTTACTTAGTTCACTATTCCTCCTATTGCATAAAGTAAAAATGAACCTAAGTATTTACCTATGTTCATGATAAGGGATTCTTGAGAATGAATCTGATTGTGAATCCCTTATCTCATTTCTAAATCGGAGAGTATATGCCATTACATCCTTGCCCCTAACTAAAAACTATTTTGACCCAGTAATAGAGTAGGAACAAAGCAACTATGGTGGAAATAGGGATGACAATAACCGATACTTTGAGATAGTCCATCCACTTCAATTTAATATCATGTTGATTCAGGATGTATAACCAGATCAGTGAAGCCAGCGTTCCGATTGGCAACAGTAGAGACCCAATGTCGCTGCCGATGATACTTGCTAGATAAATTGTCTTTAAAGTGATTGGGTCAAGTCCCATTTCAGTCATCGTAAATGTTCCGATCATCAAGGCTGGATGATTATTAAAGAAGTTAGATAGAATGGAAACCAGACCACCCATGGCAAAGCTTGCATACATCAATCCTTGGCCGACAATCGGTTCACTATATTTAACAAGCAGTTCTGTTAGTCCGATGTTATGCAATCCGTAAATGATGACGTACATGGAAAAGGCGAAAACGAGTATATGCCATGGTGTTTTTTTGATAATGTCGATTGGGTTTGTACGCAAGTAATACCAGCGCCATGCAAGCAACGCAAGCGAACCGAGAACTGCTACGATTGAAATTGGGATGGCCAGATAAGAGGCAACAAATAGTAGGCATCGCATCAAGAACACAAACAACAACAATATAAGCATGAATCTTGATCGTTTTTGTTTAGTGTCTGTAAATATCTTTCTGCCTTTTATCGGTTTGAAGTGTTGTGTGAAAAAGTTTTCCTCGATATCCTTTACAGATTCCGGTAATAATTTAGGCAATCTTTTCTTCACAACGATGAACATTAGCCAAGACATGAACAGTAATGCTAGTGTCGCCGGAACAAACATCATAGCAGTGTGCATGTAAAGTGACATATCAATTATTTCCAGGGCAATCAAATTAACGAGGTTGCTCACTCCAATCGGTGCACTTGAGGCTGTAGCGATAAGGGCACCACTCAATAAATATGGAATTTGCTGATGTGTCGGTAAGCGGAGATTCCTAAGTAGTAAAATTAGGATTGGTGTTGTAATTAAGATACTTCCATCGTTATTGAATAAGAGTGTCATTAAGAAGCATAAGAGTTGAATGTACCAATATAACCGATACCCTGAACCTCGAGCTAAATTAGCTAACTTTGCAGCAACCCAGTGAAAGAAACCGAAACTCTCCAATATAACCGCCATGACGATTGTGGCCATGATCGTAATAGCGGCGCCTCCAATCTTATCCATTATATCTGCCGCATCAGGACCTGAAACTATTCCTGTCAATAAAATTATCGCAGCACCTACTGCTGCTGGGACAGCTTCATTAAGTCCCCGCGGCCTCCAAAAGATGACCAGCATAGTAGCTAGGAATGTGAATACGGTAATTCCTATTTCTAATGTCATCTTGCACAACTCCTTTCTCCTTCCTTTTTTTATCGGAAGTTTGAACCTCCCCCGACCTGTTTTTTACATGTATATTCAAATTCGGATAGAAGGACTAGATTTTTATACCTAAATTGTCGAAATGTATGTTTGTCTGCTAGAGTGATTTGTCTAGAAAGAGAAATGGAAGGCACCGTCCATGTACGTTTACAGGGGGGCTTTCTACAGGAATTATGGAGACGTAAAGCAAAGGGTAACTAGAAACGTAGGTTCTTATGCTAGATTTCTTATAAATGAATAAGTATAGAAGTGTAAAAGGTAGATAGAAGGAAGGAAATGAGGTTAGAGGAACCTTATAGTTAAGTCTGAGGCACGAGCTTAAAAATGCAATAAGAAAAAACCCTTAAAAATAAGGGTTTTTGAAAGATGGAGCATAGCGGGCTCGAACCGCTGACCTCTTCGCTGCCAGCGAAGCGCTCTCCCAGCTGAGCTAATGCCCCGTATTTGATTTATCGTCACAAAAGTATTATAGCGCTTCTTTCCTTTACTGGCAACATTTTTTCATAAGCACGATTATCGGACTCTACCGGCTGCTATGATATAATCTATTTAACAAAAGTCGATTTGGAGGACGATGCAGTGCGGTTTGTGAGTATAGATTTTGAGACGGCGAATCGATATTGGTCAAGTGCTTGTTCGGTAGGTGTTGCTGTAGCGGATGAGACGGGTGTGATTGATGAATGGTATACCTTGATCAATCCATTGATGGAATTCGAAGAACAGAATATCCACGTGCATGGGATCCTTCCGCGAGATGTGGAAGATGCGCCGACGTTCAAGGAAATTTGGCCGAAGTTAAGCAGTTATCTGGCAGGTAATGTTGTCATCGCGCATAACGCGAGTTTCGATATGGGTGTCATTCGAAAAGCGGTGGCACGTTACGGATTGGAAATGCCGGATTTTGATTATCTATGTACGCGGATTATCGGCAAGAAGGTGTGGCCGGATATGGAGAACCATCGGCTGAATACGTTAGCTGCCAGCAAGGAGATCACGTTCGAGCACCATAATGCCATGGAGGATGCGCGAGTTGCCGCAAATATCTTTCTGCATGCGATGGCGGATTCTGGAGTACAGAGTATAGAGGAACTGACCAATGTGTTGAAGGTCAATCGGAAAAGCATTCATGATACAAGCTCATCTGGCAGCAGATCAAGATACGGGGATATCAAGCCACAGACAGATCAATTTGATCCAGCCCACCCGTTCTATCGGAAACAGGTAATGTTCACGGGGACGATGAAGAGTTTGAAGCGAAAGGATGCCATCCAAAGACTAGTCAATGTAGGCGGCGTGCACACAGATAAAATGGACACGTCTACCCGCTATCTTGTTGTCGGAGCTAGAGATTATGAAAAATTCGCTGCCGGCAAGAAAACGAGTAAACTCATTCAAGCGGAGCGGATGATTGAGTATGGACGTCCGCTGCGGATCATCTCAGAAGAAAAATTCCTATCATTGGTGTAAGGAGTTCTCGGTACGAGAACTCCTCTTTTTATGGAGGGGACACGATGTATGAATTAAAGGAAACCGATCTGACTAAAGAGGCGTATATACAATTGCTGGATAGATTATTTGATAGTTGTGATACAGTCAGTTTTGCCGTGCTTCCTAAGAAGATGATGGGGCAAAAGGAAACGCTGCATCGGCTGCTGCAAGAACTGGAGCCGTATTTCCAGGAAATTGTCCATGATAACGCTACAAGAGCTAACCTTTTCGGTGCTAATGTATCTGTACCGAATTATTATTACCGTATTTGTCCGGAATCTAAGCAGTTGATAATGCAGGCAGCGGAAAATCTTTTCTATTGGCAGCAGCCAGAACTTCCAGAGGATCTGTCTTTTATGAGGAAGGAAGAAGAATATTTCGTGACGAATGCTCATGAAGGATATGCAATGCTTTTTGCAGATGATAAACAATTAATAGAACTTGGGGGAACATTATGGAGCAGAATCAAATAGAAACGAAGAAATTTGATTGGCGCTTATTTCTGGCGTTGGTCAAAGGTACTAAACCGCCTAAGGTGATTGTCATTGTCGCGTTGGTCATGAGTTTATTGACGACAGGGGTAGGATTCACAGTACCGTTGTTCACAAAGAATTTAGTGGATGGTTTCTCCGGGCAATCCATTACTGGCGTGCAAATTGCAATATTGGTTATCGCTTTTGTGCTGCAGGCATTAGCTAGTGGATTGTCCATCTACTTGCTAGCGAAAATCGGCCATCATGTCGTGGCGAAGCTGCGCGAGAGACTATGGGACAAGCTATTGCATCTGCCAATCAGGTTCCATCATGATAATGAGACAGGAGAGACGCTCAGCCGAGTGACGAATGACACAGCGGTTGTAAAAGAGCTAATCACGGATCATCTGACTAGTTTCGTTACAGGTATTATTTCCATAGTCGGGGCGATTATTATTCTGTTAGTTCTTGACTGGAAGATGACGATTGTCATGCTGCTTGCAGTTCCGATCGCAATTGGGATCATCATGATACTTGGCCGCAAGATGTATCGGGTATCAAAAATAATGCAGGAGGAGACAGCGAAGTTCACAGCAGTCCTGAACCAGGTGCTGCCGGAAATGAAGCTTGTCAAAGCCTCGAATGCAGAACATGTAGAAATGGAACGCGGTAACAAAGGTATACGCTCTTTATTTACGTACGGCTTGAAAGAAGCAAAGATTCAAGCGTTATTGTCGCCGCTCATGCTCTTCATCATGATGCTGCTACTTGTAACCATTATCGGTTACGGTGGTGTCCGTGTTGCATCCGGAGCATTATCCGCAGGTGACATGGTAGCGTTCATCTTGTATTTGTTCCAGATCATCATGCCAATGACGCAGCTATCCATGTTCTTTACCCATCTTCAGAAGGCAATGGGGGCAACGGAACGTATTTATGATGTACTTGGAGAAGATACAGAGGATAGTGATAAAGGAGAACCGATACATCGCGTAGATGGAGATTTGCATATCAACCATGTAAGTTTTGCTTATCAAGCGGAACAGGTCTTGCATGATCTCAGTTTTACAGCTCCTGCTGGGAAGGTGACCGCGATTGCCGGCCCAAGCGGTGGGGGAAAATCCACACTATTTGGTTTACTAGAGCGCTATTACGAGCCAACTAGCGGTACAATCCAACTTGATAACACTCCTATACAGGATTTCAAACTGCATGATTGGCGGCGCCAAATCGGATATGTGGCACAAGAGACGGCGCTGTTATCCGGTACTATACGTGAAAATATCTGTTATGGTTTGGAAAGGGAAATATCTCAGGAAGAGCTGGAACGCGTATCAGAAATGGCTTATGCCAAGCAGTTCATAGAAGAGCTTCCTGATAGCTATGAAACAAAGGTTGGCGAGCGGGGAGTGAAGCTATCAGGCGGGCAACGGCAGCGTATTGCGATTGCAAGGGCGCTTTTACGTGATCCGCAGATCCTCATGCTGGATGAGGCGACTTCGAGTCTTGATAGCAGTTCAGAGATATATGTTCAGCAGGCATTACAGAATTTAATGCAAAATAGAACTACCTTCGTAATAGCTCACCGACTGTCGACAATTGTAGATGCTGATCAAATCGTATTTATCGAAAAAGGACGTATTACTGGCATCGGAACACACGAAGAGTTGTTTGAGAGTCATAATCTATACCGGGAATTCGCATCCCAACAGCAGCTGCTTGCGGGTAAAATGGAATAAATCGAACCTTTCTTCGCATACTAGGCGAAAAGGGGGTTCTATCATGCCGAAGAAAAAGCCCAATAATGATCATCAATTCAAGGAAAACAAGAATCATGGCGAAAAACGGAATGGCCGATTGAGCCAGTTCAAGAATAATGTCAATGGACCAGGCCAAGCGGAAAACGAATATATTTCTGCTAAGGAAGACTAAAAAAGCTGCTGCCTCTAAATGTGAGGCAGCAGCTTTTTTCAATTCATCCAATTGACGAGGACGAATAAGATTGGTAAGACAACAATAAGCGAAGATGTCGCAACGATCCAATTTGAGTTGGCCAGCTCCATATCAAGATTGTAAAGCCTCGGCGGTACGAGAGATGCTACTGCAGGCGGCATAGCGGACATTATGAGTAACACCTGTAATAATATACCGTCATATAAGTTGCCAAGTCCGAGTAAATAGGCACCACCGGTGATGACAAGCGGCACAGCCAGAAACTTGATCGGAATCAGCCAAATGCTCAAATTCCAGTATTTCTTCACCGATGCAATTCGCATACTGAAGCCGATCGGGATTAGGAGCAGGATGGATGCTAATGCAACAAGGGTTGAATTGCTTGCGCTCAGCCATTCAAATCTATCTATTGGCGATAGGTTCAGCGCAGCACCAACGACGATAGAGCAGAAGGTAATCATAATGAATGGATCTTTTATGATCCGCATCACACGTGACCCTGAGGCATTATCTTCAATTGTTCCGTATGATTTTGCGATTGGGTAGATGATTGTATAGTATGTGAATTCTTCAAGCAGACGGAACATGGCAGCATATGCGACTGCTTGCTCGCCAATGAACAGCACACAGAAAAGCAATCCGAAGCTTCCAAGGTTGAGGAATGCTCCAGAAACGAACATGGATCCAATCTGGTCTCTCGGCAGCTTCTGCCATTTAGAGAAGAGCAAGGCCAGACCTGCACCTAGGAATATCGTTATAATCCCGAAGATAGGTAAGTAGATCAGTTTGACATTAGTAAGGTCAGCTGACCAGAAGGCACTAATTAAGATAATTGGATTCAGGACGAGCAGGACGACCCGAATCAGCGCATTCATGAAATAATTAAGCGAGAACCATTCCGGAAGCCGATATTTCTCGGCGATTATCCGGATGACCCTGCCGATGATAAGTCCGATCAGAATGATGGATATGGCATAGATGAAACTTCCGATAAGGCCGTTCCTCCTTTTAGCAAGATGCTACATGATGTATTCCCTGTTTTCTATTATATACAGCATTCATAATTGTATCGATATTGCAGGGTATTGTCTAAAGAAATTGGTGAATTAGGCTTGTATAAAAAAACACCTGCCATATTAGGCAGGTGTTCCACAATCATTCTTCCTCTGTCTCCGAACGATTATTATAATCATAATCACTTGCCTTTACTGGCGTCCAGCCTTCCGGATCATAGAAGCGCAGCAGGTCACCATAAAGGATTTTATCGTTGAGACTTAGCATCTTAGCTAATTCCTCTTTTTCTTTTTTGATTTCTTCAATCTTGGCTTCATCTTCGACTATTTCTCCAGTCGCAGTATCGTAATACGTGTCGCCAAGTACGGTGTAATCCTTGCTGATGAAATCACCATTACGTAGGCCTACTACATCGTTATGCTCCTCGGACAGTAGATCTGTACCGAACTGGATATACTTAGATGAATCAATACCGAGCAAATGCTCAAGTGTCGGAAGGACATCAAGCTCGCCGCCGTACGTATGGTTTACACCGCCTTCAAGACCTGGAGCCTTGATCATGAGCGGTACACGCTGCATTTGAGCATTTTGATAATCCGTCATTTCTTTTCCAGTAATCTCTTCCATAGCACGATTGTGGTTCGTAGAGATACCATAGTGGTCTCCGTAAAGCAGGATAACAGAGTTATCATACATTCCGGATTCCTTCAGGTCGATGAAGAATTGTTCCAATGCTTCATCCAGATAGCGTGCTGTCTGGAAGTAGTTATCGACAGTAGAGTCTCCGGTTGTTGCTTTATCGATCGTAGCGTCTTCTGGATCAAGTGTGAACGGATAATGGTTCGTCAGTGTGATCAAATGTGCATAGAATGGCTGATCAAGTGATTCGAGCAACGGCATGGACTCCTCGAAGAACGGTTTATCCTTCAGACCGTAGTTGATCGAGTTTTCCATATTGTAATAAGTGGAATCGAAGAAATGATCGACTCCGAATTGCTTGTAAATTTCATCACGGTTCCAGAATGTCTTCTCGTCACCGTGTAATACAGCGCTCGTATAGCCTTGCTCCTGGTTTAGGATGGCAGGCGCTGCTTGATAAGTGTTAGTACCTTTTACAGAGAAAGCAGATCCTTGCGGAAGTCCGTATAAAGAGTTATCCATTAACAGCTCTGCGTCTGCGGTTTTACCTTGTTCTGTTTGGTGAAAGAAGTTATCGAAATAAGTTATTTGCTTATCATTCACAAGTGAATTCAGGAATGGTGTAACTTCTTCGCCATTCAATTTGTAATTGATCAGGAAGCTTTGGAAGCTTTCCAAATGAATTTTAATAACGTTCATGCCTTCTGCTTTTCCGAAGTATTTCGCATTCGGTTCAGCATAGTTTGCCTCAGTGAATTCTGTCACTTCGGATAAATCACTTGGACTTGCCATAACTCGTTGAGTAGAAGTCTTCGCATTTTGTATCGCATCATAAATTGTATAGTTGTAAGGTCCAAGATATTTCACCAAGTACGTGCGGTCGAATGTGCGCTGCAGAAGCTGCGGGCGATCGACTTCAGCTAGTCCAAGGTTGACTGCGAATAGAGCCACACCGGAGATGATGACCATGGCTGTCTTCCGGAAAGCAAGACGCTCGATATTCCAGTTCTTTCTTGTGTAAATATACAAGACGATCAGCAAGATGATGTCTAGGAAGTAGATGAAGTCATAACCTTGCATCAGTCCAAAGATACTGCCGCCCATACCGGAACTTAAATTATCTGTTTGTTTTAATGTTGGCAGGGTAATGAAATCATTAAAGAATCGGTAGTACAGAACATTGGCGTAAAGCAAGAAGCTCATGATGAAATCAATGACTAAAAGCCAAATCCCCATTCGTCTGCCTTTTGCTAGGAATGCAAGTCCCAGAAATACAATACTCGCACTAAGCGGGTTTATTACTAGCAGGAATTCCTGCATGCCATTTGTTATGTCCAGGTTAAATTCCTGTTTATAGGAAAAATACGTCTTGGCCCATAAGAAAATAACGGCCAGCGCAAAAAATCCTTTCTTTGAAGCCAGGAGCTTCTTCATTATCTTTCACCTCTTCATTTTCTTATCAGGCGTCATATTGAGTTGAACAACGACATAGATTCTATCAATTTATAATCTAAAAAACAACTAAGTCCCAAAACAAAATTGGGCTCATAATCTATAAATATAACAGATTCCTACGAAAAAGCAAAATGGGAAATTTATCCCGAAAAAAAAGAGTGCAATTTGCACTCTTTTTACAATGCACCTGCTGCACCCGTTGTCTGGGTTTCAATCGGCTGCTGATGTTTCCATTGCTTATATGCCGCTACATCCTGTTGGATCTGCTTAAAGGTGAAGGCGATGAGCGCAACGTCATCAAGCAGTCCTCCTGGAATAAAATCAGGTACAAAATCAATTGGACTAAGGAAATAGAGGAAGGTTGCTGCAATCATCAGCAGCGATTTTTTAGGCAGGTGGGTGTACGCACCTTTGCGCCAGTCGCGAAGCATGTCCACCATCAACTGCAAATCTGACCAGATCTCCGCGAGTTTACCTTTATTATCCGTTGCTTTAGTTGATACATTTGCAAGGAGCTCCTTCGATTTTTCCTTATCCTGTAGCAATGCTTTTGCCTTTGGAGTATAAGCATGCCGTTTCTCCAGGAGCTGTTTTAGGTTCCATTTCATAAGGTGTGCCTCCTTGTCTGCTTCTAGTTTCTATTATGAGGAACAATTCCCTGTCATGCAAGGAAGGGGCTTCAGTCAATTTTTTTCACGAGCACCCGGTATCGTTCCGGCAGCGTATCTTTTGCCTTCACATGCTGCATGAAGGATTCTGCTTCTTCATATGTGTCAAAAGTGTATACTTCTCCGTCCTTTCCGACGAATTCAAGCTTCACTTGGTTTGAGTCGATTGCAATGACTTTAAACATAGTGCTCTCCTTTCGAATGCTGACAGCACCATTTGGCCGCTGGCAGAAAGAGCTGAGGTATCAGGTTTTTCCAGCTCAGATGACTCAAGATGATGTTTTTTAAAAATGAAATTAAAAAATAGTTCACCTATCTATTATAAAGAAAGTAAGCAGAGAGAGGAAGCGAGAACTCAAAAATGGGGAAAAGCAGGCAGCGGGGGCTGCCTGCTTTTCTGTTGTTGTTAGAAATAAGTGTGGTGAGACGAACGAAATATGTGGGAGGTAATGCTGTTAGAAACATATTTTATCGTTCTCAGTTATATAGACGTGCGCCAATATGAAATGGTTTCATTTTTTTTAAGAAAAGTTTCGAGAGGTTTAGGTTCAACAGGCAAAAGGTATAGTCTTTCAACTAACAAGATAAAGGAGATTGGTACCATGCAAGCAGTCACGTTCCAAGGTAAGGAAAATATCGAAGTCAAGTCAGTAGAAGCTCCTTCGATCGAGAAATCGACCGATATGATCGTACGTATTACAGCTACTGGTATCTGCGGTTCTGATCTGCATTTGTATCATGGTGGAATTACGCCGGAGAAGGATTATATCATTGGTCACGAACCGATGGGTATTGTAGAAGAAGTGGGACCTGATGTAAAAAACCTGAAAAAAGGAGACCGTGTTGTCATCCCATTCAATATTGGCTGCGGCGAATGCTATTATTGTAACCACCAGATGGAAAGTCAATGTGATAACTCGAATGGCAATCCGCATACTGATGCTGGAGGATTATTCGGGTTTGCAGATCAGTTCGGTGACTATCCTGGAGGGCAAGCGGAGTATCTGCGTGTACCATTTGCTGATTTCACCTCCTTCAAAGTACCTGAATCAAGTGAACTGAAGGATGAAAGTGTTGTATTCCTATCCGATGTTATTCCAACAGCTTATTGGAGTGTAGAAAACAGCGGAGTCAAAAAAGGGGATACTGTCATCATCTTGGGTGCAGGTCCAATTGGCCAGATGGCGCAGAAGTTTGCTTGGCTGAAAGGTGCAGAGCGCGTTATTGCAGTAGATAATGTACCGCATCGACTGGCGCATGCTAAACGGATGAATAATGTAGAAACTTATGACTTTACCAATAATCCTGAAATCGGTTCCTTGCTTCATAGCGATACAAATGGCGGAGCTGATGTTGTAATTGATTGTGTCGGTATGGATGGAACAGTCCCGGAAGGTGTAACATTCGGTTCTGAGCATGACAACCAGTTCGGAACAATTCAGCCAATCATTACAGCTAGTGAAGCGGTCGGTAAATTCGGAACTGTTCAACTGACTGGCGTATACGGAACAGAAGCAAATGGATTCCCAATTGGTGATTTCTTCACGCGGAACGTGACTCTTACAATGGGACAGGCTCCGGTTATCCATCTGATGCCGAAGCTATATCAGATGGTAGAGGAAGGGGTATTCGATCCTACGGATATCATCACACACACAATGAAAATTAGTGAAGCAAAAGAAGCGTACAAAATATTCGACGAAAAGTCGGATAATAACATCAAAGTACTATTGAAGCCATAAAAAAACAGGAGCTGCGAGATGCAGCTCCTGTTTTAGTTTGTTTTGGTAGTTTCTTCATATAGGTGTGATCTCTTTTTGAACCAATGGAAGGAATGCGTGACGATGACCTTCAGAATCGCATATCCTGGAACGGCTAAGATAACGCCAACTACACCGAATAGATTTCCGGCAGTTAGGATAACGAATATGATCGTAATAGGGTGTACGCGAATGTTTCGTCCCATAATCTGCGGAGTAATCAGCTTCCCTTCTACTAACTGAACGATCGTCCAGACAATAATCAGCTTCAGAAGCATGAACGGCGATGTAACAATCGCAATAATGATCGCAGGTGTAATGGCTATCGCTGGGCCAAGATAAGGAACTACACTAGTGAACGCCGCGATGACGGCAAGTACTGGTGCGTAATCAAGACCAATAATCATATAACCGATATACAGCAGGATACCAATGACAAAGCTGACAATTATCTGACCGCGTATGTAGGAACTGATCTGATGGTTCATCTCGGACATTACTTCGTAAGTTTGGCTGCGAAAGCGTACTGGAAGCAATTTTAAAATATAGACTGGCAGTTTCTTGCCATCCTTCAGTAAATAGAAGAGGATGAAAGGCACTGTTACAATAGCTATGATTACTTCTGTTACTGCGCCGACAAAGCTCGTCAAGTTAGTGAACAAATTATTCAGCATGCTTGTTCCGCGAGTCTGTAACTCATTCAGAATCTGATTGAAATCAAAATTGCCTGATTGCTGAATCTGATTGACGATATTGCTGCCTGTTATAGATTGGACCACGTCAATGCCTTGCTCAAAATAGTCGGTACTATTTTCAATCAAGCTTAATGTCTGTTCCTTCAGTACAGGAATAACTAAGCTGATAAGAATTGTCAGTAGTCCAATAATTACAAGGTAGAGGACGATGATGGAATAAATGCGTTTAACACGCTTTTTCTCTAGGTAATTGACGATCGGCACTGTCAAATAATAGACAATACCTGATAATATGATGGGCAATATAATTGTTTTCACGATGACGACAATTGGCGTGAAAATAAATGATACTCGTGAATAGATGAGTACATTCAGCCCGATGATGAAAAGAATCAGCATCGCGATGACAAATTTATTATTTAGGAAAAATTTGCTGAATTTCCCCGGTTTGGTACGTTGTAAGTCTGGCATGGCAATCCTCTCCTCTTTGGCCTGCTGTTCCGTAATTCTATCGTTCCTTCTATCGTTCTATCATTATAGCCTAATATAAAGGCGAATAACCGTTATGTTTATTTTAATCTTATGTACAGAATTAATCTACTTAAGTACTCGATGTAAAGCAAGATTAAGTGTTAATAATTTAATTGGGTAAATTATCAACAACATTATCAACAGTAACATCTTTGTGAATTAAACTAAAAATAGACTTATGCACATTATCCACAACCTTAAGTTGGATAATTGTGCACAAGTCAGTTGGTACTGACATAATGTCAGTATACATCATGCAGATGATTATAAAGCTTGTTCCAGCGCTTCGGATAAGGCAGGGAATCGGAATTGGTATCCGCTATCGAGCGCTTTTTTTGGATAGACACATTGTCCTTCGAGAACTAACGTGCTCATTTCACCCAAAGCTTTCTGTATGACTGGAGCTGGTGCTGCAGTCCAATAAGGGCGATGCAGAGTCTTGGCTAGTGCCTTGCTGAAATCCCTATTCCGCCGCGGAGAGGGTGCAGTGACATTGAGCGGTCCTTTGATGGAATCCTGTTCGATTGCATAAGCAATCAACCCTGCTGCATCTTGGACATGTATCCAGGAAAGCCATTGCTCGCCGCTGCCTATCTTCCCGCCTGCGAAATAACGGAAAGGCAGCTGCATGAGCGGAAGTGCTCCTTTATCACCCAAAACAATGCCAAAGCGTGCAAGGACTGTCCGGATTCCGAGCCTTTTTGCTTGCTTAGCGGTTTCTTCCCACTCATATGTCACGTCTGCCAGAAAATCCTGTCCACGCTTTGTTGTATCTTCGGTGAAAGCGTCTTGTTCGCTTGTACCGTAATAGCCGACAGCAGAACCGCTAACAAAGACTTTTGGCTTCTTCGACATTTTCCCGATCATATCAACAAGTGTTTCCGTAGCTTCCATACGGCTGCTTCTGATATCTTCCTTTTTTTCCTTCGTCCACTTGCCGAATAGGCTGGTTCCGGCCAGGTTGACGACTGCATCAATCTCCGGAAGCTCAGAAAGCGGGTCAAATCCTTTTTTCAGCCATCCAATATACGTGACTTGTTTCGTATCCAGTTTCTTCTCTGGTGAACGAGTAAGGATATACACATGATGTCCCTTCTCAATCAGTGTCTCTGCCAGCTGCTTTCCGACGAAACCTGTTCCGCCGCTAATGACGATATTCATGATTGATTCCTCCTTTTATATTAGGTAAGCTTACAATTTTGTATGGTGTCATTTCGTGTTAAAATAGAGACACAGAGGTGTCGAATATGGTTAAAATCACGAAAATCACGACCCAAAAAAACAATATCGGGCGCTATAATATCTTTCTCGACAACGGTAAAGGCGAAAAGTTTGGCTTCGGTCTCGATGAAGATGTCCTGATCACAAGCGGTATCACTAAAGGACAGGAGATCTCCGAGGAAGCTTTGCAGTCCATTATCGAAAAAGATGCTGCACATAAGTGTTTTACCCTTGCTTTACAATATTTAAGCTACCGGATGCGTTCCAAAAAAGAAATAAAAACGTATTTGATGAAGAAAGAGCAGAATCCGACACATGTCGAAGAGACGCTGACTAGGCTAGAGGAACAGGGATACACCGATGATGCCTCTTTTGCCGGCGCTTTTGTTCGGACGAAGGTAAATACGACAAGCAAAGGTCCGCTCGTCATCCGGAAGGAATTGCAGGAAAAAGGTATTACCGGGGCAGCGGCAGATCAAGCGATGACATTTTACACATTCGAAAAAGAGCTGGAGAAAGCTGTCAAGCTTGCCGGTTCGAAGCTGCAGACAAAAGCAAAGAAATCTCATCAAGAGAAAATCCAGCTTGCACAGCAGCAGCTGCTTTCGAAAGGCTTTTCAAGTGCTGCTGCCAAGGAAGCGGTGTCCTTGGTACTCTCGGATTCCGATCAGGATACAGATGCAGAGCTTGAAGCAGTCCGATATCAGGGAGACAAGCTTTTGCGCAAATATGCGCAAAAAGCGGAAGGCTATGAGCTTAATCAGAAAATTAAGATGGCACTTTATCGAAAGGGCTTCCCGATGGAACTGATTCAGAAGTATATTGAGGAAGCTAAAGAAAAAGACCTTTACTAACGGAAAGCAGGTGCGAAAATGCAATTACGTTATAGTGATTTGACAGTGGAGCAATTGAAGGAAGAAATGAAACAGCTGAAGATTCAGCAGCAGAAGGCAGAGCAAATGGGGAACTTCAGTGAATATCAAATTTTGGAGCGAAAACGGCAGATGGCCAAAGCTTATACGATGAATCCGGATGAGTTCAAGCCAGGTGCGACATACCAAATCAAGGGTGATAGGTCGCATGTTTTTACGATTGATTATCTAAACGGAGTTTTTGCCTGGGGCTATCGTCGCCAGGGCAGTGAAAAAGGACAAGAGCTGGAAGCCTTGCCGATCAGTGTGCTCGGCAGGGTGACTATGTAATTGCCTCGGCTGGAAAGCCGAGGTATATTTTATCTGCGGTTTTTCTTTACTGCTTGAGTACGGATAATGATATCAGTCTGTGTTTGCTGTGTTTCTCCATTCACCTGGTTATTCGCATGTTTCGCTGTAGTGCGAGGGGACTGAATAACGGAATTGATGGTGCCTGTTTTAGAAAAACGATCAAACTTGGACATTTTATCTGCCTCCTCGAGCAAGGGTTGGATGCCCCGCAGTACTTCTAGCTTGTGCTAAATTTTCACGAATATGTTGGGATTTTGATGGAAGGGAAGAAAGATGAATGGAAAATAAATTCCGTGAGCTTGCTGCACTTTTGCAGCAGCAGAACGAACGATTGACAATAGATGAGGCTCGGACATGGGTTGAGATTCTTTGGGAGGATTTCGAAGCAACACGTGCAAAGGCCGGTCGTAAGTATCAAGGACAGGAAATGACAGAGGCAATTGTGCGTCAGTGGATCCAGCATTATGGCCCAAGACTAGATGAGTTCCTCGACAGTAATCCGAAGTACCATCATCTATTCATGGAACGAAGACAACAATAAAAAAACCTGGAGAAAAAATCTCCAGGTTTTATAATGCAGACGGATTGTCATCTGTAATCAGTTTTCGCTGCAGCTTTTGTTCGGAGAAAATCCACCCGGTATAGGAGCTCATCACTTGATTATTATCATCGATTTGAACGACTGCTTTGAATGGATAATGCTGTGCGCTATTATGGTAGCGAAGGTCAATCAGCCGTAATTCGGTGAAATCATCATACATGTTTACTTCCCATGTGAAAACGGGGGAGAAGCTGAGAAAGGCTGCAATATTCTTGTCCTCTCTGGCAACTTCTATCAGTTCATTATCTGGCAAGGGCTTCCGTTCGAATTCATCAATGATGCGAAGCTGCCAATTCTCTACTTTCCCAACATAAAAACGATCAGGGGCAGTAATGGCAACACGCCAAAATGCTTGTTTCATTGTCGGTGAAGTAGCGATGATTTGAGCATCAGGTATTTTTTCTTTCACTTGTTTGATAATTCGTCGCTTATCCAAGTAACGCTTCACATAGTACAGGACAAGGATCGCGTAGATAACGGCGAAAGTAAGACCAGGCTCCATGCCGATCAGCCAAAGAACGATACCGATCACATGCATCGTGAAGATGAAAGGATCGAATGTGTTAATGAAGCCGTAAGCGACCCAGCGCCGGGTGAACGGCCTGTATGCCTGTGTGCCGTAAGCGTTGAATACATCGACAAATACGTGCAGCACAACAGCTCCGAATGTCCAAAGCCATAGATGCAGGAAGTTGATTTCTGGTACTAACACGTACAGCAGCAGGGAAATCGCAAGTCCCCACAATATGACAGCGGGCATGCTATGCGTAATTCCCCGGTGGTTTCGTAAATAAGAAGCATTGTTGCGTAATTTCAGTACTGTATCAAAGTCGGGTGCCTGTGAACCAAGGATCGTGCCAGCAAGTACTGCATTGAACAATACAGGATCTTGGTGAACAGCAGGATCGAGTGTGGCAAGCCCGCCTAGGGCTATTCCCATTACGATATGGGTACCAGTGTCCATCTTAATGTCCTCCTTCTGATGAAACCAAACCACCTAATACTTTTAATATTGTAACACGGAGCGTGAGTTAATTTGCAATTAGACGATCTACATGTTAAGTTTCAACATTTTTCTATAAATTTATTTCAAGATGATTTAATTAATTGGTTCCAGCAGGAAAAACGTGCACTGCCTTGGCGCGAAAATCAGGACCCCTACCGGATCTGGGTATCGGAAATCATGCTTCAGCAGACGAAGGTGGATACGGTAATACCCTACTTTCATCGTTTTATGGAACGATTTCCGACAATACAAGCATTGGCCGAAGCGGAGGAGCAGGACGTTCTAAAAGCGTGGGAAGGCTTAGGATACTATTCCCGAGCTCGGAATCTTCAAACTGCTGTACGTGAGGTGTCTGAGATATACGGCGGTAAAGTACCAGACAACGTGGAAGAGCTTGGTAAGCTCAAGGGCGTTGGACCGTATACAAAGGGTGCCATACTTAGCATCGCATACGGAATTCCGCAGCCAGCAGTAGATGGGAATGTAATGCGGGTTTTATCCAGAATTCTATTGATAACCGAAGATATCGCCAAGCCGAAAGCAAGAAAGATTTTTGAGGCTGCAGTCGAAGAAATGATTTCACATAGTAATCCTTCTGCATTCAACCAAGGATTGATGGAACTCGGTGCACTGATCTGTACACCAAAAAAACCTGCATGTTTATTATGTCCGGTGCAGTCGCATTGTACAGCATTCAAGCAAGGATTGCAGGAGGAGCTTCCGATTAAATCAAAAGGCAAGAAGCAGAAGACGATGCCATACCTTTCTGTTGTTGTGGAAAACGAGCAAGGAGAGGTACTTATTGAAAAAAGGCCTGAGGAGGGCTTATTAGCGAATCTGTGGCAATTTCCGATGGCAGATGCAACGGAAGTTTCCATGGAGCAGCTTGCGTATTGGTTCGGGCTTGAATATGGAATCGCTATCAAGCTAGAGGAGACTTTGCAGCCTGTCCGGCACATCTTTTCCCACATCATTTGGGAAGTGATTGTCTTGCGTGCAACAACAAA
This sequence comes from Terribacillus sp. AE2B 122, assembly GCF_902497585.1. NCBI lineage: Bacteria > Bacillati > Bacillota > Bacilli > Caryophanales > Bacillaceae > Terribacillus > Terribacillus sp. AE2B 122. The sequence goes on from NZ_LR700945.1 coordinate 282,128, forward strand.
AGACAAAGTACCCGAGCAGGGCAGATTTGTTGCGCTGTCTGATATAGATGATTATCCATTTCCGGTTCCGCATCAGAAAATTCTGCAGCAAATTCGCATACCAGAATAAACCAATTTCTTTTTTGTCTTTTTTGGATAACAACGTCACATTCTGGAGAAAGTAATGTGGCGGAGGTGATAACGATGAACAAAAAGACACAATCTGGTACTGAAGTAAACCACGTAAAACAACAAAACCAGAAGTCCCGTCAAGGCGGTTCCAGCCAACAATACGGTACTGAGTTTGCTTCTGAAACAGACGTACAGCAGGTTCAACAACAGAACCAGCAGTCTCGTCAGAAAGCAACTGGCGGTTCCAGCCAACAATACGGTACTGAGTTTGCTTCTGAGACAGACGTACAGCAAGTTCAGCAGCAAAACAGACAGTCCCGCAAGTAAAAAGACGGACATCGTCCGAACTGTTACTTTCGTATGAACCGAGCCCTTCAGCACTCGCTGAAGGGCTCTTTTATCTTTGCTTGGACAACTATCAGCGTTTTTCATTTCCATTGTGTCTGAAATATCTTTATAATATAAAGAAACCATCTTACATAGGACAATAACAAAGGAAGGAAGATTCGCATGGCTGGCCCAGAGGCAGGAACGAAAATTCAGATACACAGCTTTAAGCATAATGGCCAGCTCCATCGGGTATGGGAAAGCAGCACAGTATTGAAGAGTACGGCAGATATCCTGATTGGTGCCAATGATCGGACGATGGTCACGGAAAGCGACGGACGGACGTGGATCACGCGCGAACCAGCCATTGTTTATTTTCATGCGAAGTACTGGTTCAATATTATCGGTATGCTGCGTACAGACGGCATTTATTATTATTGTAATATCAGCTCCCCGTATGTTTATGATGGGGAAGCGCTAAAGTATATCGATTATGATCTGGATATCAAAATCTACCCTGATATGACATTTACGCTGCTTGATGAAGATGAATTCAATGTACACAAGCGCCAAATGAATTATCCACCCGAAATCGAACGAATCCTGTGGAACCAGGTCGATATTCTGATCAGCTGGATCAGGCAAGGAAAAGGACCGTTTTCACCCGATTTCATCGATACATGGTATGAGCTGTTCCTAACCTACAGATAAATAACATAAGCTATGAATCCTTGCCGGAAGCGGCAGGGATTTATCATTGTGCACAACAGAGAGGTGATATGTGTTGAGCAGTACAAGACGGTATTTACAATTTGTAAAGCCGTATAAATGGAAAATTATTTTTACGATTCTGATTGGTATCGTTAAGTTCGCAATACCTTTATTGATTCCATTGATTTTAGGGTATGTAGTCGATCATGTTGTTAATGCAGATTTATCTACATCTGATAAAGTGAATCGGTTGATATGGTTGCTTGGCGGTTCCTTGATTGTCTTTCTCATCGTGCGTCCGCCGATTGAGTACTATCGGCAATATCTGGCACAATGGACAGGGAACCGGGTCCTCTATGATATCCGGAATCAGCTTTTTGATCACATCCAGCGCTTGAGTCTGCGCTATTATTCCCAAACAAAAACCGGGGAAATTATTTCTCGTGTCATCAATGACGTTGAACAGACAAAAAACTTCATTATGACAGGCCTGATGAATGTATGGCTTGATTTGGCTACGATTGTCATTGCAGTTGGTATCATGTTCACGATGGATGTGTCACTCACATTGGTCGCAATTGTCTTGTTCCCTGTATATGGTGTCGCGATCAAGTATTTCTATGAGCGTCTCCGCAGTCTGACAAGGCAGCGTTCGCAAGCTTTGGCAGAAGTGCAGGGGCATCTGCATGAACGGGTACAGGGTATTCCTGTTACACGAAGCTTTGCGCTTGAGGATTATGAACAAAAGCAGTTTGATACACAGAACCGTAATTTTCTAGAGAGCGCTATTCAGCATACGACCTGGAACGCCAAAACTTTTGCGGTAACAAATACGATTACGGACTTGGCGCCGCTGCTCGTTATTGGATATGCTGCATATGAAGTTATCCAGGGTAATTTGACATTAGGAACGATGGTTGCTTTTGCAGGCTTCATGGACCGTGTTTACAGCCCGCTCCGTCGACTAGTGAACTCTTCTACAACACTGACGCAAGCAGTCGCATCAATGGATCGGGTCTTCGAATTTATTGATGAGAAATATGATATTGAAGATAAGCCAGCAGCAGCGAAGCTGACTAAGGTTGATGGACATGTGTCTTTTGAAAATGTTTCCTTTCGTTATGGTGAAGGTGAAGAGCTTGTGCTTAAGGATATCTCACTAGATGTGAAACAAGGTGAGACAATCGCCTTTGTCGGAATGAGCGGAGGCGGTAAATCAACAATCGTCAGTCTAATTCCTCGGTTTTATGATGTGACGGACGGACGAATAACCATTGACGGGACAGATATCCGGGATGTCCAGTCACGTTCCTTACGGGATAAAATTGGTATGGTGCTGCAGGATAATATCTTGTTCAGTGAGTCGGTCGAGATGAATATCAAACTAGGAAGACCTGAAGCAACACATGAAGAAGTTGTTGCTGCTGCTAAAGCAGCCAATGCCCATGACTTTATCGAGCATCTAACCGAAGGATACGAAACACTTGTAGGAGAGCGCGGCGTTAAGCTATCTGGAGGACAAAAACAAAGAATTGCTATCGCGCGTATCTTCTTAAAGAATCCGCCGATACTCATCCTTGATGAAGCGACATCTGCACTTGATCTAGAGAGCGAACATCTGATCCAGGAAGCGCTGGAAAAGCTCGCATCAGATCGGACTACCTTTATCGTTGCCCATCGGCTGGCAACAATTACACATGCAGACCGAATCGTCGTCGTACAGGATGGACAGATTGTAGAGCAAGGATCGCATGTTGATCTGATGACACTTAAAGGTAATTACTTTAACCTTTACCAGATACAGCATCTGGATGAGGATTCAGGTACTTTACGTACAACTGAGAAAGGATAGATGGTCATGCCATCTATCCTTTTTTTATTTATTTGATGATGAATATATATATAGAAAACGCATCTATTGGTTTCATGAATATAGAATCTTATGTTTATAGAAGCTTAGAAGCGAAAAATTCCATTTTCTCTGCTCAGTCAAGGGGATAGGGGAGGGAAATGATACTAAAGGGCGAAGCAATAACTTATTCATTTAGTATTATCCTTCATCACAATTTTAAATGAAAGCGCTTACTAAGGTTGTGATACATCGACCTTCACACGATCTTTCGTCGAATATAATGAGAGTAGAAAGAGTTAAGAAGGGAGTGAAAAAATGAAAAAGGAAGTGAGTGATTTAGTAATGTATTTTCTTGAGCATCACTCATCGTCAATAACAGCAGTTGAAAAAGAAGTATTGAGAAATAAGCTTAGCCTTCAGGCCTGTGTAGACGATGTGAATCAGTACCTAAAAAAAGAGGACAGAGAAGTTATTTTGATAGATACAAAGAAAGGAAGTATTACAATCAATGATAGTACTAGGGAAGGCTTATATTATATTTTAAAACATGGCAATATGATAAATCTGGATTATATAGCTCCGGAGATGCGCGAAAGTTTGTTGTTCATCAAGCTCTGCATTACAGATGAAAATCCTACACTTCAGGACTTAGCAGACTTCGTTCAAGTAAGCAAAAATACGGCCCTCCAAGACTTAAAACGAATAAGGGAAGTACTTTCTGAAAAGTTGATTGAGTTAAACTACACCAGAAAAAATGGATATAGTGTCAGTGGAGAAGAGTGCAAGATACGAAAGCTATTTATTGAAGAAATCAAACGGGTTTTAGCAACACAATTTGGTTTCTCCATCCTATGCCGTCTTGAGTTTCTTAACGGACAGGAAATCTTTTTCTTACGACAGCGATTGATTAACATGGAAAAAAAGTTGTCAATAGCTTTAACCGATGAGCAGATAGATGATTTACCAGTTGTCTTGTACTTTCTTATTCAGAGAATGAAACATTCAACTGCATCTTGGCAGACAGAATTTGATTTAGCTGATATAGAACAATCAGATGAAATTCAAACCTTAAAGCATATGTTCTGGGATAGTCATTTGGATGATAAAGATAAAACATATTTGGCTTTACAAATTTTGTCATCTAATATGCTTGAATCTGTATTGGCCATATCATCGAGCAATGAATTATCCTTGGCCGTCCGAACTGCAATCGACATGATAGATATACAACTTGCCACTAACCTACTGGATAAAACCGAACTTATGACTAAAATATTGCTGCATCTTAGACCAGCAATATATAGGATGAGATTCCATCTGCCGATTCAAAATCCTTTAACTGATCAATTTATTGCAGAATTTCCTGCTATGTTTGCTATTGTTTCTAAATCAGTCTATCCTATCGAAAAGTGTATCGGAGCATCTATTTCTAAGGAAGAACTGGTTTATCTGGCTATGATTATTCAAGCATGGATTTATCGTGCTGAGGAAAAGCAAGAGTACGCGTTTCAAGCATTAGTGGTATGCAGAAATGGAACTTCTGTCTCTAAGCTTTTATTAGAAACGTTAAAGGATATGTTTAGTCATATTCAATTTATCGGAGCGTATGCAGAGAGGAACTTCAAAGAGTATGAACAAGAAGTAGATTTTATTTTTTCAACAGTTCCTCTTAATACACCTAAAAAAACATTTATAGTTAAACCCTTCTTAAATCGAGCTGCTAGATTAGAGATTCGAAATGCAATCAATAAACATATTAATCACAATGCTGATAAGAGAGCCAGGGAATTAACTTACTATCTGAAAGAACATATCACCGAAGAAAATTATCAGATCGTACATGATAAGATTGTAGACTTTTTTAGTGAAACTCCAAAATTAGAAGCAGAAGGCAGTACTAACTCAGATATTTTCTCTTTTAAAAAAGAACATATTCTATTTCTGGATGAAACAATTCAATGGAAGGATGCACTAGCGTATGCTATTAAACCTTTATTGGCAAGAGGCTCCATAACTGAAAACTACTCACAAAAGATGTATGAGATATTCGGACGGGAAAGTGACAGAATGATGCTTGGACCACAGGTTTATCTCCCCCATGCTAAACCGTCTGATGGGGTACAGAAGCAGGATTTCTCCATACTTATTTGCAGGAATCTAATTCAAATGCCGGATACTAATTTAGCTAAAATAATTGTTGTCTTAGCTCCAAGTGATTATCACCTTCATGTTCCTACACTATTACATTTAAATGAAATATTTTTGGAAGAAGATAAATTGAACAAAATTGTAAGCGCTTCACATAAAGAGGATGTATTGAAAATTATTGAAGAAGGAAATAGGGGGTGATTCACATGAATGAAGCTGACTTGCTACATGAAGAACTCGTGTTTCTGGACGTTGATGCAAGAAATGCTGAAGATCTTTTCTTATTTATTGGCAAGGAGCTGGAAAAGAGAGGGTATGTAAAATCGACCTTTACACGTGCGATAACAGAGCGGGAAGCACGGTACCCAACAGGTTTGGCTCTTGAGCGAATTAACATAGGTATCCCACATACGGATCCGATTCACGTAAATACAGGTTTTGTAGCAGTGGTAAAAAATAAATATAAGATTCCTTTCATTCATATGGGTACGGATAATCAGCAAATTTTAATTGATTATTTTTTTGTCCTTGGTATAAAAAATCCTGAAGACCAAGTAAAACTCCTTCAGTTATTAATGGAAATGTTTTCGAGTTTCGAGTTTATTCAAGGACTTCAGTCTAGTCAAGAACAGCGTTCGTTGTTTTCCTTTATCAAAAATAAATTTGAGGAGTGAGCAAGATGAAAACTGTTATTGTTGCGTGTGGTTCCGGTGTAGCCACCAGTCAGACGGTAGCTTCCAAAGTAAAAAAGATTCTGAATGAAAATGGTGTGAAAGCTAACGTGGAGGCAGTTGATATTAAATCATTAGATCATTATATCAAGACCAGCCATGTATATATCGCAATCACCAAAGCCAAGAAACAATATGATATCCCTACTTTAAATGGAATTGCCTTTTTAACAGGAATGGGTATTAAGGAAGAAACAGAAAAATTAATCTCGCTTTTAAAATCGTAGGAGGTGAAGAGGGATGGATCTTTTACAACAAATTTTTCAATATGTATTAGATCTGGGGGCGGCCGTTTTTGTACCGTTACTGATGTTATTTGTAGGGGTAGCAGCAAAAATGAAATGGAAAGAAGCATTTAGTGCAGCTGTCATTCTTGGTGTAGCTTTTATTGGAATGAATATTGTTATCAGCTTTATGCTCAATGCGCTAACGCCTGCAGCGCAAGGACTTGTGGAACGTACTGGTATTGAGCTCAATATCATTGATGGTGGCTGGACTTCTTTGGCAACCTTAGCCTGGGCATGGCCTTTAGCCTTCCTTATGTTTCCAATGCAAATGGCTGTTAATGCAGTCATGTTGATTATCAACAAGACCCAAACCCTAAACGTGGACTTGTGGAATGTGTGGGGAAAAATCCTTACGGCAGTACTTGTTATTGGGGTAAGTGGAAATGTCATTCTTGCATTTTTAGTAGCAGCTTTACAAATGGTCATTGAACTGCTCTTAGGAGATGTAAATCAAAAGCAAATCGAAAAAATTACCGGAATCCCTGGAGTTACGGTGTCGCACAGCATGATGATATTTGGGGTCTTTCTGCTTCCATTTAACTGGCTAATTAGTAAAGTGCCATTTCTTGATAAGCATGTAGATGCAGATACATTGAAAGAGAAAATTGGTATCTTTGCGGAAAATCATGTAATGGGTTTTATCATAGGTCTATTATTAGGGATTGTTGCAGGTTATTCCGCACAAGAGACCTTGATGCTTGCGGTTCAGGCAGCGACGGCGCTAACGCTGTTCCCAATGGTAGCAAAGTTGTTTATGCAAGCATTATCTCCTTTATCAGAAGCTGTCTCTGAATTTATGAGAAAGAAATTTCAGAACCGACAATTGTTTATCGGTCTTGATTGGCCAATTTTGGCAGGGAGTAACGAGGTATGGGTCGCGATGATTATACTTGTTCCGATTACTCTTATTTATGCGATCATCCTGCCTGGTAACAATGTTCTCCCTTTTGCAGGGATTATCAATACGTCTTTAGCAGTTCCGGCTTTGATCATCACGGGAGGAAACTTACTAAGGATGATTTTACTTGGTATCGTAACAACTCCAGTATTTTTATATATTGCTACAGGATTCGCACCTACAATGACACAGCTTGCTCGAGATACAAATACTGTAAATATTGCAGACGGTCAGCTCTTGTCCTGGAGTACACTTGAGTATCCTGTTTTCCGTTATATATTTGCAAAGGCGTCAAACGGCAGCATACTTGGAATTCTCTTTGGAATTGTATGGATTGTTTTACTGGTTGTTTACTACAGAATGATGAAAAAGCGTACGGCAGCATTAAAGAAGGAGGAAGAAGTAGCATAAGGAGGCTAAAAATAATGATTTATACTGTTACGCTTAATCCGGCAATTGATCGGCTTATCCAAACAAACGGATTATTGATGAAAAAAAGAACCAATCGAGTGAAGACAATAGAATATGATTTGGGCGGAAAAGGATTCCACGTTTCATATACGTTAAGCAAACTTGGTATGGAAAATATTGCGTTAGGATTTATTGGTTCAGAGAACCAACAGCAAATGGAGGAGATTTTACAGGAGAAAAAAGTGACTCATCAATTGATAGTCGAAAAATATGCATTTACTAGGGAGTGTATTGTGTTAATTGATGAGGAGAGCCAAGGAAGTACAATGGTTACGGGAAATGGCTTTCAAGTTTCAAGAGATAATCATGAGAAGTTAATTTCTCAACTGAAAAAATTATTGCAACAAGATGATATGCTCGTTTTAGCAGGCTCTTTGCCTCCTAATTATACATTGAAACAACTAGAAGAAATTATTGATGTTGGTAAAGTTGCTGGAAGCTTCATTGCATGTGATCTTTCTGGAGACGCGCTTAAATTAGCTGTAAAAATGCAGGTGAATTTTATTAAGCCAAATCAGTTTGAACTAGAAGAATTACTTCCTCCAGAAAAGAACTCTATAAAAAATCGTTTATTAGCTTTAAATGAAAAGATCCCATATGTGGTTGCATCCTTGGGGAAAGAAGGCAGTTATGTTGCTCATACTGGTGAAATCTATCGAGTGATCCCACCTATGATTAGAGAAGTAAACGATACAGGAGCAGGGGATGTATTTGTTGGGAGTTTTCTTGCACAATTAGCACAAAAAGCAAAGTTGGAAACAGCGATAGCATACGCTACAGTTTGTTCCGCATCAAAAGTAACAAAACGAAATTGCACCGATTTTGATTTAATGCAAGCAGAACAGATGCTACCGATGATAAAAATTAAAAAATTGGAGGGAAAATCAGATGCTATATCGTAGAGAACGCGAGGACTTATGTAAAGTTGTAAAGATAATGTTTGATCGCTTCGAGACAAATGCTGCTGGTGGAAACGTGAGCGTGCGCATGAGTGATGACCACATCGTTATGACGCCCACTTTAATGGCCCAAGAAAAGTTCTGTGATTTAAAACCATACGAAATATTAGTAGTAGATATGAATGAGCAGAAAATAGAAGGTGAAGGAAATATAACACGTGAGATAAACATGCATATGGCTTGTTATAAACAACAGCCGGATATTGGTTGCGTCTTACATGCACACCCTAAGGAATCTATGGTATTTGCCACATTAGGTATGGAGCTACCTAACTTAACAGAGGCTACTCAAAAACTCGGGAAAATTCCGACATTGCCATTTGCACCTGCTACTTCTAAAGAACTAGCAGCTATCGTAAAAGAACATTTAAGTGATTGTCCGGATGAAACACTACCTAAAGCAATGCTGTTGAATAAACACGGTATACTTGTTGTAGATAAAACACTTCGGAAGGCTTATGATGTGCTTGAGCGAATTGAATATAATGCATATGTTGCCTCTAAAGCCCTATTATTTGAAGCATTAAATATTTCAAAGCGCTCAAAAGAAGTTCATGCCTATAATTTGGAAGAGTAGATATGAAATACTCTATTCAGTTATGGATTTTTATAAGTGCGGTGTTGTTAGCGGCAGGAATTTTCAGCTCATCTTATTGGCTTACAGGCGTTGCACTTGTTTCCGCTCTACAGGCGCAACGTATGTTTAAAAGAACTTATGACAGTTCTTATTTTAATTACAAAGAAATTATTAAAAGAAGACAGGATAAATTGGATAAAATACAAAAGAAGCCTGTTGAGGAATAAAACTCAACAGGCTCCTTTATACATTAGGATCGAAGGCTATGTTATAGAATGGCTTCAGCATCAGCTGGAAGCTCTTTTACAGCATATAGGTAATGAAGCATGGCTGTTTCTTCCTCTTCTGCATAAGTGAATCCTAATTGGGTTGCTACGTTCAGGGCCAGCAATCGGAACAATTTGCACACGGTGAAGATACTATCCCAGAACTCTTGGTTCGAACTGCCGGAATAGGTTGCTTTGTAAAGCTGCCAATAGTCAGAAGGGAGATAGATGCTGAAGTATTTTCCCATCTTTCCGGGAGCTGCTTGAAAATCATGCTGACACCCTATCCACCAATCTACCATTTGGTCCAAGCAAGGACGTATGACTAGTTCGAACATTTGCTTGGCATACGGCAGTTCAGCCCGCCATATCCCTTTAGCGACATTTTGAAGACACCACCAAAAATTATTGGTGCAGGCGTAATAACCTGCTTCTGTTGGCTGACGGACGTGGTAATCTTTATCGGAGGCGGCAGGAATAGTCGGTAAAATATGATCTTTATCTAAAACTGGTATGGTAAGGCTGTCTGCTTTGTATGTATGACGCATTTCTTCAATCGTTTGTAAACGCAAATCAATCCGATTGCCATCTTGGAAAAGCATAAGATATCCATAACTATTTGGATTGACAGGAAAACCTCTTTGTTTATCCAACTTATCGGGTTCCTGTATCATCAGTCGTTCTCCAAAAATATCAATCCATTGCGGATTATTGAGATAGGGTGCTAGATCTGTTACCACATAAACAATGTCATAGTCCTGAAAAATATCTTTAGGTGCTCGTGGATTCGTCCTGGATCCATTCATGTATACTGCCCGGATTCCTTCCTCATTCAGCGCTACCGTTTTTATTACATTCATCATATCTTTCTCGGTTCGCAGCTTGAATCCCTCCTAACTATAAGCTCTATACTTCTATACTATCACGCATATAAAAAAGTACATCACTCACAGGAGTGATGTACTTTATTCCTTCGGCATGACTACCGTAGAATCTTCGTTGTGGTATTTTAGGTAGCTGTTTAATAGTCGCTTCAGTCTGTCTAGTTCTCTGTGATATTCCATCAGACGAGAAGCGAGTGGAAGGAAGAGCATCTTCTCTTCAATTTCCTTGTTTTCGAAGACGTGGATAAGCAGGTCGACGAGTGCCGGGATGTCCGGATCGAGCGTTTCGCGGAAATTGCTATCTTCCTGCTGGTGCTTGATGCGTCCCATTGCGCTTAAGATTAGTTTTTCATGCGACATGATTGCTTTATCGAGTTCTTCGACGAATGTATCACTTGAGCGTGTCGGAAGCTCAGTCATCTTATCGCCAAGGTCATAAACTTCTTGCAAAATACCGTGTGACTGCTTCAAGGTTGTGATCAGCTGACGAAAGACGACTAGCTTCCGAGCCTTCACGAGTTTTTGTTTTTTCGTGTATGTTCTTTCTTCCGTGAAACGGGTATAGATATCGTCTATTTTCTGGATTTCCGATTCGATCCTGGCTATTTCGTCCTTCAGTGCCGGCTGATCGGACCAACTGCGGGTCGCAACTCGAAGCCATTGCAGAATTTCGGTACTAAATTGATCGATTTTCTGCAGCAGAACGACTTCATACTTAGGAGGTAGAAAAACCAGATTCACGAAGAAAGCGGACAGAATACCTAATGTCAGTGTCGAGAATCGCAGCAGTGCGAAAGGAAGGAAATCCATATCGCTCGTATTCTCCATTACTGAAACGAGTGATACGATCGCAATAACGCTTTCCCGTATTTTCAGGCTTACACATAGTCCAATTGTCAGGATGGCGGAAACGCCAATGATGATCGGTTCGGTTCCGAATGTATAGAACATTGTAATGGCAACAACCAGACCAACTACATTTCCTTTCACCTGATCCATGAGTCCGATATAGGATTGATAAACGGACTGCCGCATTGAAAAGGCAGCTCCGATTGCAGCGAATACCGGCGCTAAGCCAAGTAATGTTGCTGCATATAAGGCAAGTGTGATTGCCACGCCAGTTTTTAACATTCTGGCACCAAGTTTCATAGTCTTGGATCCTCCGTTCTTTCCTTGAAAAACTATTCTATATGATGTTACACGAATGCTCCTAGATAATAAAGTATTTACTGAAGAAAAATTTCAGACCAAAAAAAGGCATCAGCGAAAGTGCTGATGCCTTTAAGCATACCCTTATTTCATCTTTTCGAAGCTTGTTTTCACAGCTTCCAGTGTGCGATCGATGTCTTCTTCTGTATGAGCTGTCGTGATAAACCATGCTTCATATTTGGATGGAGCCAAGTTGATACCCTGTTCCAGCATAAGCTGGAAGAATTGAGCAAACTTTTCGCTGTCGGAGGCAGAAGCTTGTACATAATTTTTTACTTTCTCATCGGTGAAGTATACGGCAAGCGCACCCTTCAAACGATTGACAGTAATTGTTACGCCTGCGTCTTTAGCATGCTGTAAGATACCAGCTTCCAATTTTGCGCCGAGCTCTTCGAAGCGGTCATACACTCCTGGCTGCTGCAGCACTTCTAGGCAAGCGATACCTGCTGCCATACTGGCAGGGTTTCCGGCCATAGTCCCAGCTTGATAAGCAGGACCTAGTGGAGCTACCTGATCCATGATTTCTTTCTTACCGCCGTATGCACCGATCGGCAGACCGCCGCCGATGATTTTACCCATCGCTGTCAAATCCGGTTCAACACCGAGAAGCTGCTGGGCGCTGCCGTATGTGAAACGGAAGGCTGTGATAACTTCATCATAAATCACAAGGGCGCCTTTCGCATGCGCATATTCATTCACTGTCTCGAGGAACCCTGGCTCCGGTGTTACGATACCGAAGTTTCCGACGATCGGTTCAACGAGGATACCGGCAATTTGGTCGCCCCATTTTTCCAAAGCATCGTACAATGCTTGCGGGTCATTGAATGGAACAGTGATCATATCTGCTGCGATTGACGCTGGAACGCCAGCGGAGTCCGGTGTACCTAATGTAGATGGACCTGATCCTGCTTCTACTAGTACTGGATCGGAGTGGCCATGATAGCAGCCGGCAAACTTGATCAGTTTATTGCGGCCGGTATAAGCACGAGCAACTCGGATAGTCGTCATGACTGCCTCTGTACCAGAGTTAGTGAAACGAACTTTATGCAAGGAAGGAATAGCTTCCTTCAGCATTTGGGCAAATTGGTTTTCCAGTCGCGTCGGTGTTCCATATAATACACCGTTTTGGGCAGCCTTTGTAATGGCCTCTGTAATATGCGGATGTGCGTGTCCAGTGATGATCGGGCCATATGCAGCCAAAAAGTCAATGTACTTGTTACCATCTACATCCCAGAAATAAGCTCCTTCTGCTTTTTCCATATAAACTGGCGAACCGCCCCCGACTGCTTTAAAAGAACGGGATGGGGAATTCACTCCCCCGACGATATGCTCCTGTGCTTCTTTATGTAATTGCTCTGATTTAGTCTTATTCATAATAGGTAAACCTCCGTAAATTTCTCTTATCAAGTATAGCATATGCGCTTCCAGCCATCGAAAAAAGCGTCTTGGTGCACATAGTCGGGACATGCCACTCGTAAACTAATAATAATTAGGAAAGTGGAGAAAGCCGTTTAGGAACGTAAGGATAAGAAAGGAAGCCTGGAGTGGGTGTCCTTCCCGCTCTTGCTTATCCCCTAGTTTCTGGCTTTTGCAGCTGGACCGGAGGGATGTACATGGTGTTTGTTTTAGTGATAGTGATATTTTTTGCCCTGATCGGCTGTATGTATTCCTTTTTCAAACATGAGGTAAGAGGCTCCTCCATATTTTCCGTGGACTTGTTCTTATCTTTGTTATTTCTATATATAAGTGTCATGCTCGCTTTCGGCTTGATTTATTTCATTCTGTCAATCGAGGGCATCGTGCTTGCGGAAGGAGGCGACTTGATTGATTCGTCTCTTGCGGGTTCCTTGATGCACGCCATCTATTTCAGCGGCGTCACGTTACTCACTGTCGGCTACGGGGATATTCTGCCTGTAGGAGTGGGACGTTTCCTAGCGTTGATTGAAGCATTGATCGGATACCTTCTGCCTTCGGGACTTGTATTGAAAGTATGGCAGCACACGGTTGTAAGGCAGAAGATGAAGGGGGAAGGAGATTAGTTGTGCTCTTTGCTTAAATCGGATAGGCTAAGAATATATCAGAAACTAGAGGAGGCCTATTTATGACAACTGAAATTGGCAAAGCAGCACCTATCTTCACCTTACCTGCAACTAACGGTGAAATCGTATCACTGCAGGACTTCAAAGGGAAAAACATCGTACTTTATTTCTATCCAAAAGATAATACACCTGGCTGTACTACAGAAGCATGCAGCTTCCGTGATAACCATGATAAGTTCACTGACTTGAATGCAGTCATCATCGGTGTTAGTCCGGATCCGGTTGAAAGCCATGAGAAATTCATGAATAAATTCGATCTGCCATTTCTTTTACTTGCTGACGTAGACCATGCTGTGGCAGAAGATTACGAATGCTGGAAGTTGAAAAAGAACTTTGGTAAAGAGTATTACGGAATTGAACGCTCTACTTTCATTATTGATAAAGAAGGAAATCTCCAGAAGGAATTCCGTAAAGTGAAAGTGGATGGCCATACAGAAGAAGCGCTGGAGTTCATCCGGGAAAATCTATAATAAAATCTGCGATCCAATGTACATACATTGGGTCGTTTTTTTGTTATTGTGGAAAATAAAGGGAGATGATTCTGTTTGAGAGATCCACGTCTGAATAAGCTGGCTAAGCTGCTTTTATCTCATAGTTTAAAGCTTAGTGAAAAAGAGAAGGTAATCATTAGTGCTGTTCCATCCAGTAAACCGCTTGTGAAGGAAATTATGAAAGAGGCATATGCGTTGGGGATCATTCCGTTTATTGTATGGCAAGAGGAAGAGACAAACCGGATAATGTTGGAGCGTGCTCCTGATGAACAGTTCCGCTTACAGGATAAATGGTTCCTAGAACTGTTTAAGAATGCCGATGCTTTTCTTTCCATCCAGGGAGAAGAAAATGATGCGGAGTTTGGCAGCGTCCCGAGTGACCAGTTCGTCAAGCATGGGAAACTGATGAAGACTTCTGATGATTATCTATACGAAAACCTCAAATGGGTCCTATTCGAATATCCAACACCAGGAGCAGCGCAGAAGGCAAAAATGAATTTTGATCAATTTTACGATTATGTACTCGATGTAAGCACGGTCGACTATGATGCAATGCATCAAGCCCAGCAGCCATTAAAGAATTTGATGGAGCGGACAGATCGGGTTCGTATTGTCGGTCCAGGAACAGATATTGTATTTTCTATAAAAGACATTCCTGCGGTCATTTGTGCAGGTACGCATAATGTACCGGATGGAGAAGTATACACTGCGCCTGTCAAAGACAGTGTGAATGGTACGATTACATATAATACCCCAAGCCCTTACCAGGGTGTTGTTCACCAGAATGTATCCCTGACATTTAAAAATGGAAGAATTATCAAGGCCGTTTCCGATCAAACGGACAAACTGAATGAAGTGCTGGATACAGATGAAGGAGCTCGTTACATTGGTGAGTTCGCCTTAGGTTTGAATCCTGTCATCAAGGAGCCAATGGGAAATATCCTCTTCGATGAAAAGATCTCTGGAAGTCTGCATTTCACACCAGGGGATTCCTATGATGAGACCGAAAACGGAAACAGCTCTTCTGTCCACTGGGATATGGTACTTATTCAGCGCCCGGAATACGGCGGCGGAGAGATTTATTTTGATGATGTACTTATCCGGAAGGACGGATTATTTGTGCTGGAAGAACTGAAAGGACTCAATCCGTGACAAGCGCATATACCGGAGGAGGATCGTGCGCATATAGTACATTATGAAACCTCCCCTACATGAAAATTGGCTCAGACGTTTATCGTCTGGGCTTTTTTTATGAAGGATGTCGCTTTTCGTGCGGAATGGAAAAGGGTTATAGTAGAAGAAGGCAAACAAACTTTCTTGGAGGGGATACATATGCAAGTATTAGTTGCGGTGAAATTAGATCAAAAAATGAAACAGCATTTCGAAAGCTCTTATCCAGATGTGACATTCCACTTCAGTTCCTCAAAGGAAGAAACAGAGAAGCTGGTGAAGGATGCAGAAGTTTTGGTTACTGGCGGAAATGGAGCAGATGAAGCATCACTCCGTACAGCAGATAAATTGAAGTGGATCATGGTAATTTCAGCAGGAGTCGATTACCTGCCGCTGGATATTATCGCTGAGAAAGGTATCATGCTGACAAACGCAAATGGTATCCATCGTATCCAGATGGCGGAATATGCGATTTCGTCCATCCTTGCAGTTGCCCGTAACGAACGCGCTTTTCTGAAGAAGCAGGAAGAGCATGTATGGGATAAGGATATAATGATAGACGAAATCACAGCGAAAAAACTAGTCGTCGTCGGAGCTGGTGCGATTGGCCAGGAAGTGGCGCGTTTAGGGAAAGCGTTCCGTATGCATACAATCGGTGTAAGCCGCAGCGGATCTCCAAAAGACCATTTTGATGAAGTGTATAAACAGACTGATATCGAAACAGTTTTGCCTCATGCGGATTACCTGATTTCCATTCTTCCAAGTACGAAAGAAACGAAGTACTTCTATAAAGAGAATCATTTTGATCTTATGCCAAAGCATGCAGTGTTCCTTAACATGGGACGCGGAGATGCGGTAGCTATGGATGTTTTGCTGGATGCATTGAATAAAGAGAAAATAAAAGCAGCAGTATTGGATGTCTTCGAGGAAGAGCCGCTTTCGGAAGATCACCCATTCTGGGATCATGAACGAGTCATACTTACTCCGCATATGGCCGGTAAAACTCCTTATTACACAGAACGAGCAATGGATGTTTTTGAAAAGAACTTAGATATATACACAAATGAAGAAGCTGAGAAGCAGTATATAAATAAAATCGATTTAGACAGAGGATACTAATGAAGATTTATACCAAAACCGGAGATAAGGGAGAGACTTCTCTTATTTATGGATCACGAGTCCCGAAAGACCACCCCCGGGTCGAAGCTTATGGCACTTTGGATGAAGCTAATGCAGCAATCGGGACAGCTGTTAGTCTTTTTACTGCAGAAAACAATGCTTTTAAAGAATCATTGCAACGTGTACAGGCGCTGCTGTTTCATGCAGGAGCTGAACTCGCGACCCCAGCTGAAAAGGAAGTGCAATGGAAATTAAAGCCGAAGCACACAAATGATATAGAGGCTGAGATTGATCGGTGGACATCAGAGCTTCCGCTGCTGAAGCAATTTATTCTGCCAGGAGGCTGTCCCAGTGCAGCTGCCTTGCATCAGGCACGGACAATCGTGCGACGGTCCGAAAGATTGATTGTTTCCATGGCGGAGGGTAATCGCAACGATGAAGTATTGCGGTTTATCAATCGCTTGTCGGACTATCTTTTCGTTGCAGCTAGATATGCAAATCTTCTTCATGAGACAGAAGAGGTACTGCTCGTCCCGGATATTTGAAGGAAACGATGGTTTTTTATTGACAACATAAGGGAGACCCCTTTACAATTTAGAAGAAGTATAATGTAATAATAGTCATCGTTTAGACAAATGTTTTATTTACAAGTGAAAGCGAGGTGCATGACGGTGTCTGAACAGAGATTACAAGCAGCAGTGGAGCGATTAAAAGAATCTGGCGTCAGAATAACACCACAGCGTCATGCGGTGCTTGAGTTCTTGCTGAATTCCAAGATCCATCCTACCGCTGATGATATATATCGAGCGCTAGAGGATAAGTTTCCGAATATGAGCGTAGCGACGGTCTATAATAATCTTCGTGTGTTCCGTGAAAACGGGTTGGTGCGGGAGTTGACCTATGGAGATTCTTCCAGCCGATTCGATTGTGAGACAGAAGAACATTACCACTTGATTTGCGATCAATGTGGCAAGATTGTCGATTTCCATTACCCAAGCCTTTATGAAGTAGAGAAGCTCGCTGCCCAGGTTACAAACTTCGATGTGACCCATCATCGTTTGGAATTATACGGGACGTGCCCGGATTGTCAGCAAACAACCAAGCATTAACCTCAGCGGAATTCTTCTATAGATAGCAAAGCCTTTATCACACTGTGATGAAGGTTTTTCTTTTGTCAGGTAAAAAAGGATTTTGAAGAAATATGTTGAATAACTACTAAAATATATAGAATTACATTGCGGAGGGATCGCCTTGGAGAACATTCTTCGTCCGATTTATCAGGAACGTGCAAGTATGCCGAATACATTGGGTATCATCTTAGTGGAAAAGACGAGGCCGGTGAGCCCGACAACAGATAACTTCGATATGATTCTGTTAGTAATTGTCAAACACTCTGAAGAACCATGGTTTACGAAACACTATAGTTATGAAGGGAAAATAGCAGCAATGCATATTGTCGAAGAGACGCTCCTTCATTATTGGATTGATACTAGTACATATCGGCGGGCAGTCGAATGGATCTTCGAGGGGAAAGTGGTCTTTGATCGGAATGAGTATATCGAGAAACTGAAAATTGAATTGGCGAGTTTTCCTTATGAAAAGCGCAAGCTGAAAATGACAATTGAATTTGCGAAGCTTATTCGGTCTTATGCAGAAACGAAGGATCTCCATGACAGCGGGCAGTATCTTGATGCCTATACGCGGATGGTACGCTGTCTGCATTACTTGGCTCGGCTGTCTATAATTGAAAAAGGACATCATCCGGAAGTCACCGTTTGGAATCAGGTGCGTAGAATAGATTCGGAAGTATATAAACTTTGTGAGGAATTCATTCAAAGTAAGGAAGAAACAGATCAGCGTGTGCAGCTTATGCTCCTCGCAGTCAATGTCGCTATTAACGCCAGATCGCATTCTGCTGCTGAGCATCTTCTCCGTGTCATGCGTATAAAGGATGGAGCCTGGACCTTCGGGGAATTGAAAAACAGGCCGGAAGTGGAAGCATATGCGGCTGATTTGAGTGCGCTTCTCAATTATTTGGAGGAGAAAGAGATCATTGAAGCGGTGCTGACAGAAACAAAAGGCAAGGCTTTATATCATCGGGAGTATAGAATTAAAGAATTATGATAAAACATGTGAGAGGACGGCTGCTGGTAAAATTCATGCTTTCCTCTCAAAAATACCAATGTTGATGTGGTATTAGGACAGCTGCTATGGTAAGCTAATCTGGCTGTGTTCAGCATATCGGAATGAAATTGAGGTTTTTATAAAAAACTGTTGACGATGATTTAGAGTACATGTTATATTTATATGCGTCGCCAGGGAGCAACAACGGCTGACAAACAAGAAACAAAAAAACATGTTGACAACGAAAGTTAAAACATGGTATGATGTTCTAGTCGCCAAATGA
>NZ_LR700946.1:0-33258 GCF_902497585.1 Terribacillus sp. AE2B 122
AATATCGGCAATTGGCTGTTTGAAGGTGTTTTGATCTCTGTCTCAAAAACGGGGGTCAGTCCCTTCCCCTTCTCTTTTTTGTTATTTCATCCAATCCGGCTTATGAAACTCTTTAAACTCTTCTTCAATCACTTTGGCAAACTCCTCCGACTCCACTGCTTCCTTTATATCCTGAACAAATTGTTCATCCTTGTTTTCGGTTGAGACAACCACTCGGTTCTGGATATCCTCTGGCAACTCATCGAGTGCGAGTGCTGTTGCTAAATCGATGCCAGCTGATATAGCGAAGTTCCCGTTAATAGCCGCCAGGTCAACAGACTCTAATGTACGCGGGAGCTGGGCTGCTTCAACTGGTTCGAATTTTAGATTTTTCGGATTGCTTGTGACGTCTTTTTCGGTGACTCGTAATGGATCGGCATTTTCATCGATTTCTATTAGCCCATTATCTCTTAGCACAGTCAGGCCGCGTCCCAGATTAGTCGGATCATTAGCTAATGCAACTGTGCTTCCTTCTTTTATTTCATCAAGTGACTTGAATTCATTTGAATAGATTCCGATAGGAGCTGTTGGAACTGTGATAATACTAGTCAGCTCCATATTATTTTCCTCAGCGAAGGCGTCCATATATACTTTATGCTGAAATAGATTGGCATCCAGTGAACCAGTTGCCAATGATTTATTCGGCTGTACATAATCATTGAACTCCTTTACTTCGACTGAATAACCTTTATCCTCTAAATACGGTTTTACGCCTTTTTCAAGCATGTCGCTATAAGGAATTGTTGCACCTAAAACGATCTTTTTATCGGATGAGGCACTGCTTTCTCCAGAACCACAGCCTGCTAAGACTGCTGTGAACACTGCGGCAAATAACAATAAGATAGCTTTTTTCATTTTTGTTCCCCCTTAGAGTTCATCTTTTTGATACGACTCTTGCTATAAGATCGCCAAGGTATTGAACAACCTGAACGAGTACAATCAGCACGATAACTGTGGTGAACATGATCGTATTATCGTATCTGTAGTATCCATACCGTATTGCCAAATCGCCGATTCCGCCTCCGCCTATTGTGCCGGCCATGGCAGAATACCCAATCAGACTGATGGCAGTAATGGTTAGTCCTGTTATTAAGCCAGGCTTTACTTCTGGAAGAATGATACTTTTGATAATCATCCACGGAGAAGCACCTACCGCAATAGCCGCTTCTATCACACCTTTATCAATGTCTCTTGCTGAGGACTCTACGATTCTTGCATAAAACGGGATAGCCGCAACAGATAGAGATACAGAAGCCGCTAAAGGTCCAATGGTCGTATTAAGGAGAAATTGTGTAAACGGCAGTAAGAAGACAAGCAGAATGACGAAAGGAACGGATCGAATGAGATTGATAACCAGCCCAGCCACTCTTTTCACTACTACGTTTTCTAGAAATAATCCGCGATCTGTTACAAATAATAGTATTCCAAAGGGTAATCCGATCAAGATGGCCACAGCCAAGGCAATGGAGACCATTAAGAGTGTTTCGAGAAATGCTTGATTCAATTCAGGCAAGATGGCGATTACGCGATCCATCATCAAACACCTCCACCTTACTTACTTTGTCTCTAAGATAAGCAATTGCTTTATTCACTTCCGTTTCATTTCCGCTTAATTCCATGATAAAAATTCCCAACGGCATGCTTTGGATGTACTCTACTTTTCCGTGCAAAATATTGCCGCGTACCTGAAAAGCCTGAAGCATATCCGATACAACTGCTTCTGCAGCAATGCTGCCTTTGAATTGCAGCCTGATCAGCTTTCCATTTATCTCTCCCAATAGCTCTTCTGGAAGATCAAAATTAAGTACAGTCTGGATAAAGGATACTGTTAACGGGTTAGAAGGATCGGAGAAGATATCATAGGTTGAACCTTGCTCGACCACCTTCCCATCCTGCATTACAGCACAACGGCTGCAGATTTCCTTTACTACTTCCATCTCATGCGTGATGACAACGATGGTCAGACCTAGTTCTTTATTTATTTTCTTGAGAAGTGAGAGAATTGATTTAGTTGTTCCAGGATCCAGTGCAGATGTAGCTTCATCACATAAAAGGATCTTCGGCTGATTCGCAAGCGCCCGAGCAATACTGACCCGCTGCTTCTGACCGCCGCTAAGCTGTGCTGGATACTGATCCTTTCGATCCTCCAATCCAACGAGGGCAAGCAGCTCCTCTACTCGCTGCTTGATCTGTTTTTTGTCTGCTCCGGCAGCTCTTAATGCAAATGCTACATTTTCAAATACCGTTTTAGAGGAGACCAGATGAAAACCTTGGAAGATCATGCCAATTGACTGTCTTGCTTTTCGTAATTCCTTTGGAGACAGCTCATGCAAATTAACTCCATCAACAAAGACTTTCCCAGACGTCGGCTTTTCCAATAAATTAATACACCGCAGCAACGTACTCTTACCTGCTCCGCTGTACCCAACAATTCCAAATACTTCCCCAGCTTCAACGGCTAGTGTCACATCGTCAACGCCAACGATTTCCTTTCCTTTGCTGCTGTACTTCTTTGTGATGTTTTCCAGTTTTATCACCTTTCATCTCCCTCTCCTGTTGGTATTTTCGGGCGATCGATAGTCACTTGCAGGATGCCCAGATGGCAGTCTGCCTGATTCATAGTCAAACAATTTCTCTCTCAATGTTCCTGTTTTATAGGATTGTTTATAAAGTCCGCGTTCTTGAAGAATTGGGATAACCAGATCAATAAAAGATTCCAGATCTCCAGGAGTAACAAGGTGGTTCAAATTAAACCCGTCCACTCCAGATTCCTCGAATTGAAGCTGGATAGCATCAGCTACCTCTTCTGGATTCCCCACTATCAAACTTTTGTCAGGGGTATCAAACCGCTTCAATGCTTCGCCTACTGTCAGCTGCTTGGCTGCATCCTTTGTCAACGAGGCTGCTTTATAGTGACCTCCTTCGGTTGTTTTGCCGTATATAAACGGCTCGTCAGGATCTAGTTCCTCATATTCGGAAATGTCATAGCCGCTTGCACCAAATTGCGCCTTAGCTGCATCTGAGCTCCAATGACTCGTGTATTCCTGATACTTTTGGTGTGCCTCTTCCGTTGTTTTCGCTACAATAACGCTTAGGAAAGAGAAAATCTTAATATGATCTGGATTTCTACCATGCTTGGCAGCTCTCTCCCTTATATCCTCTGCATAATAACGGATACGTTCAGGCGTAGGTCCTCCAACAAATACACATTCCGCATGTTTAGAAGCAAATTCCCGTCCCTTTTCAGACGTACCTGCTTGATAAATAACAGGAGTTCTCTGCGGAGAAGGCTCACTCAAATGCGGTCCCTCAACCTGGAAATAATGACCTTCATGATTGATTTCATGCACTTTTTCAGGCTTTACTAGAACTTGGTTTTGCGGATCTTCAACAACCGCATCCTCCTCCCAGCTGCTTTCCCAAAGCTTATAAGAAACCTCTAAAAATTCATCGGCAATCTTATACCGCTCATCGTGCTTGATCATATCGGTCAAGCCAAAATTACGGGCAGCATTCGGAAGGTATGAAGTCACGACATTCCAAGCCACTCTCCCCTTCGTCAAATGATCCAGCGTGGAAAAACGTCGTGCATTCCCAAATGGCGGTTCATATGTAGTACTCACCGTGACCGCGAACCCTAAATTTTCTGTAACACTGGCCATTGCTGAAACTAATAAAGCTGGATCATTCAAGGGAACCTGCAGGCCGTCACGGATGGAAGGCGCTTTACTATTGCGGTAAACATCATACACACCCAGCACATCGGCGAAGAAAATCGCATCGAACCTGCCGCGTTCCAATAGCTTCGCAAGATCAATCCAATAATCCAAATCCTTATATTGCCGATGCCGCTTACTCTCTGGGTGCTTCCACAACCCATGCGAATTGTGCATCGCACTATTCATATCGAATGCATTCAGAATGATTTGTTTTCCCACTTTTACCCCTCCGTTTTATACAAAATAAAAGACCCCTTCTCAGATTAAGAAGAGGTCTTACTTAGTCGACGCAGGCGTACAACGTCCACTCTCTTCTCATCTTTCAAGCTAGTAGCTTGCTGGAATTGGCACAGTACTGCAGCAGTCTGTTGCCGAGGCTTCAAAGGGCCAGTCCCTCCACCTCTCTGGATAAGAAATGCTTATTGAATTAAAGCTCAATATACAGGACCGTCCATTGCCTGTCAATCAAGTTTTCTAAATTAAATATATAATTGACAATATTCCGTATATGGCATATATTTATGCCGACAACTGAATAAACACACTTATCTAGAGTCAGGGTAGGAACTGGTCCAACGACCCTGCAGCAACCGCTTGTTTGAAGTAAGGTGCTAATTCCAGCAGACAGAGATGTCTGAGAGATGAGAGAGATACATACATAAACGTAACCTCTTTCTCACGAAAGAGGTTTTTTAATTTATTGGATAAGGAGAATGTTCATGCGAGAAACCGAAGAGAAATCAAAAGAGTTTGATCAAGTGATACAGCAAGCAAAGAGCCTTTCTGAAGAATTCAAACAACGTGCAGCTCATATCGATGCCAGCGGTGAATTTCCTTATGAAAACTTTCAAGCGTTAAAAGATAATGACTTTTTGTTGCTGACTGTGCCGACGGAATATGGAGGCAAAGGATTAAATCTTGTAGAGTACTTACAAGTTCAAGAGATACTTGCCCAAGGTGATGCTCCTACTGCTCTATCATTTGGCTGGCAGCTTGGTGTTGTACTGGAAAATGCCGAAAGCAGAAAATGGGATGAACAAAGTTTTCAGGATCTTAGCAACAAAATCATACATGATAAAATTCTTCTTAACTTGGTTCAAACAGAAAACGCCACTGGAAGTCCTTCAAGAGGAGCTGCTCCAAGGACAACTGCAAAACTGGAAGGTTCGAAATGGAGAATTAACGGCCGTAAATCCTTTGCTTCCATGGCTGCTGCTTTAGACTACAGCATTGCCACAGCGACTATACTTCCTTCCGGAAACAAAGGCTTCTTTATAATTGATCACTCCTTGGAAGGAGTATCTGTAGTAGAAACATGGGATAGCATCGCAATGAGAGGAACAAGAAGTGATGATTTAATTTTAGAAGATGTACTAGTTGATCAGGATGCGTTGCTTGTAGAAGAAAACAAAGGCACCTCCACTCCAAGAGGCTGGTACTTACAGATCGCTGCTGTTTACCTTGGTATAGCTGTTGCCGCAAGAGATTATACTATTCAATTTGCGTCAAAATTTCATCCTGTTTCCTTGCCGGGTCCAATTAAGGATGTCCCAGAGGTTAGAAGAAAAATTGGTGAAATAGAGCTCGCTCTCTTTAACGCCAGAGAAGTGCTTTACGCTACAGCTAGAAAGTGGGTTGAGCATCCTGAAAAGAGAACTGAGATGAGTCCGGATTTAGCTGCTGCTAAGCATATTGTCACCAATAAAGCTAATGAAGTTGTGGATCTCTGCATGCGTATAGTCGGAGCCAGAAGTTTGTCTGCCAACAATCCTCTGCAGCGCCACTTTCGTGATGTAAGGGCTGGATTACATAATCCGCCTACTGATGATGCGGTAGTTTATTCGCTTGCGGATGCAGCTCTTCGGCAGTAAAAAAAACTCCTGAATCCATAGTGGATTCAGGAGTTTTCCTTTTACCATGCATATGCATATGGTGCCGAACCACCTGGACCTGGGAAGATCTCATCCAGTCGTTTTAAAACAGATTCATCGAGATTGATTTCAAGTACATCTAACGTACTCTCGAATTGTTCAATCGTACGTGGCCCGATAATTGGCGCTGTTACTGCGGGATTTGCAAGCTGCCATGCTAAGGCAATATTATCCTGTGTTTCTCCTAATTCTTCACACAGTTGACCGAACTGTTCCAATTGATCACGCTGCGCATTGATTTTATCACCAATCTTATCACTTCGGCTTCCTGGCAATTTTTTGAGTGCATTGCGGCCGAGCAAACCTCCATCCAGAGGGCTCCAAGTGATCATTCCAATGCCAAGATGCTTTGCTGCTGGAAGTACTTCTAACTCAGCATATCGACAGTTCAGGTTGTATTTATGCTGCTCCGATACCAGCCCTAAGAAGTGACGGTTTTTGGCTGCACCTTGAGCCATGGCAAGCTGCCATGCAGCAAAGTTACTGGAGCCGACATAACCTATCTTTCCTTGGTTTATTCCTAATTCAAAGGCTCCCCAAAGCTCTTCCCAAGTAACGGCAGGATCAATATGATGCATTTGATACAGCTCAATGTGATCCGTTTGCAAGCGCTTTAAAGAATCTTCAAGATGTCGCCGAATCTTATACGATGACAACCCCGCCTCATCATTTGGACCATCGGCAGCATTATGCATGCTTCCGTATACTTTTGTACCTAAGACCACTTTCTCTCTTCGACCTCCGCCTTGCTTGAACCATCTTCCGATAATTGATTCTGTAAGGCCTCGATTTTCTGCACCGTATACATTCGCTGTATCAAAGAAATTAATACCGCTATCAAGTGCTGCATCCATAATTCGAAATGCATCCTTTTCTTCCGTAGTAGTACCAAAATTCATCGTACCTAAACAAAGTCTGCTTACTTTCAAACCAGATTTACCAAGGTATTGATAGTCCATATTAAGATCTCCAATCTATAATATATTAGGGTTTTTCTTGGTTATTGATTTTTCCCCTTCGCTACGGGATTTTGCTCATACGAAACCCAGTCGCTATAACTGCCCGCGTATAACTTTACATTATCAAACCCAGCCATTTTCAAAGCAATGTAGTTGGAAGCAGCTGTTACGCCTGATCCGCAATACACGATAATTTGATCTTTAAAATCCAGCTCAGCAAATCTTTTCTTCTGTTCCTTGCTATCTTTAAATGACCCTTGTTCCAATCCTTCCGCCCAAAATTTATTGATGGCGCCAGGGATATGGCCTGGTATTCTATCAATTGGTTCCACTTCGCCTATGTAGCGTCGTCCCTCTCTTGAATCTATCAACATTGGAGACTTTTTCTCTTGTTCGACAACTTCTTTTACTTCCCCATAAGAAGCCATCATCTCATTTCTAATGTTCACTTCAAATTCGGCTGTTTCATAGTCAGGTATATCTTTTGTCGTCACGTAGCCTGCCTCATCCCAACCTTTGAAGCCCTCGTTCAATACAAATACTTTTTCATGGCCTAAATATTGAAGCAGCCACCAAAATCGAGAAGCATATGATCCTTCTCCACCGTCATAGGCAATTACCGTTTTTGCATTGTCGATTCCGGCTTTCTCTATGTCAGATTTAAACTGAGCTATGTCAGGCAGCGGATGCCTTCCCCCATGCTTTGAAACAGGAGCGGATAACTGTTTCTCTAAATCAAAATAGACTGCTTCAGGAATATGACTTTCTTTATAAAGCATGGCTCCTTTTTCCGGATTCCCTAAGTCAAAACGACAATCCACTATCTTAATCTGGTCATTATTTAAATGTTCCTCTAGCCATTCCTTACTCACAACAAAATTCACCTTAAATAACCCCTTACAAAATTAGAATAAAACCATGTAATTCTATTTTTAAGAAATCCTCAATCCTCTTATATATACTAGATAGAAATGGTCGTTTCCTTTAAAATCTTGAAGTTAATACTTTTTAATTCAACAAAGACTATTATTTCGCAGCGTTACTTTAGTGAGTTTTTTGTAGTTGCAGCCCCTCTATCCGCAAAGTTACAATAAGACTGCAAGGATATTAATTAAACTAACAGCCCATTTGAAACTAATGGAGGTATATCGGTTTGATAGCAAAAAAAGATCTCCCAGTCTGCCCGGTAGCTACGACAGTTGGCTTAATAGGAAGTAAGTGGAAATTACTTATTTTACAGCAGCTTTTAAAGGGAAGAAAAGATTCAATGAACTCCGCAGAAGCATAGACGGTATCAGCCAAAAGGTTTTGACCCAGAACCTTCGAGCAATGGAGGCAGATGGAATATTAGTTCGGTATGCATATGCAGAAGTGCCGCCTAGAGTGGAATATGAACTTAGTGAATTAGGAAATTCATTACGCCCGATCATTTCCGTAATGGATTCATGGGGAGTAGAATATTTAAATACGCTTAAAGATATGCAAGAGGCAGAATGACTGCCTGCAAAAATAAACACACTCACACCCAGGGACTTTTCCCCCGTATGTAAGTGTGTTTTTATAAATTTCGAAAAGTAACTGTTACTCCTGAAAGGCTTACCAATAAGGATTAATCCCCATAATCAGGAGACAATAAAACCGCCTTCAAGTTTGAAATCAGATAGTTGTTATCCGAAAAATATCTATTCATTACTAATTCTTTTGTTTGCTGAAGATACAATCACGCGCTACTATTTTCTCTTTTCCCGTTAGAAACATCCCTTGCTCATCCCTCCTATATAGTAATTTCTACAGTATTTCCTTCAGGATCTTCTATAACGCTCTCATAGTAGCCATCACCTGTAGTGCGAGGATTACCTTTGATCGTGTAACCGTCCTCCCTAATCATTTTGGTTAACGTATCAACCTCGTCTTTACTTCCAACAGAAAAAGCCACATGCGCCCAACCCAATTGATTAGGCAGCATTTCCTTATTGACCCCCACTTTCTTCATTAATTCCAATCTAGATCCACTCGAAAAAGTTAGAAAATAAGAAGCAAATCCTTTCTTTTCATTCACATACAAACTGTTACTCTCTGCTCCAAAATATCGCATATAAAAGTTCTTCATTCGCTCGATATCTTTCACCCAGATTGCAATATGCTCAATTTTCATTGTGAGACGCTCCTTTTGCCAATACTTATTAATTTAATAGTGTATAAAATGTATCTTATTTCATTTTGAATTATAAGCAGTACACAATTTTCTTTATGTGTTTCAACAGAAAGCTTTTTTAGCGAAGCTCCCCTCTTTGCGTCCTATTCCATTACGACCAGTTTTACATATATCAGATCTCCTTCACTTGTAATAAATACGACTGAAGCATACATTCTGGAATCGATCTCATGTCAATAATTTTTATTCAAAAAGAAATGCAAGACAACACATAATGTACACAAGGGGATTTTATAATGAGAATAATTAGAAAAAACAAAAGGAGACGTAAGATGTTATTGCTCTTGATCGGCATGCTTGTTGTAGTCATTATAACTGTCACCACTCCTAAAGATCTTTTTCATTCTCCAGATGAAATCTCTGCAGCCGTTGCTCAAAAAGCCAAAAGAGATGCAGCACGCTATATAAACTCTAATAGAAACAATAGCAGCAAATCTAACCTTCCTAACTAACGAAACTACAAATAAGGCTGTAATTAAAAGAACAACAAGCTGAGTACTTGTTGTTCTTTTTTACATCATGTATAGAACCGTATCATTCAAGTGTTTTAGCCAAGATGTAATCCACTTGTTCTTCGTCACCCATATAAAACGAATGAGCTCCAGTTTTAACAAAACCATTCTTGCTATAAAAAGCTATTGCGTTTTGATTTTTTTCCCATACTCCAAGCCATATGACCTTCTTATTCAATTCAGCCGCTATTTCTATTGCCTTGTTCATCAGGAACTTACCTAGACCTTGTTTTTGAAATTTGCTTCTTACGTATATCCTTTCAATCTCAAGTGACTCGTCGTCCATTTCCTCAGATTGCGCATCATCTGTGTTTACCTTAAGGTATCCAGCAAGTTCTTCTTTCAAATAAATGAAAAAGAATTGCGAAGAGGTATTCGACAATTCCATGTCCAGCTTTTTCGTGTTATATGCTTTTTCCAAGTAAGCCTTCATATTTTCAGGTGAGTTTTGGTCCTTAAAAGTATCGCTGAAAGTTTCGATGCTAACTTCTTGAAGTATCGGTAGATCCTCCATGCTGCATTTTCTAATATTGATAGATGTCATAGTAATGTGTAGCTCCCTCATATTCAATAGTTTCGCTTGTTCCCTTTTTTCACATATTCCCAGTCAGTTTCAATATTCTTTCTGACTTTTTGAAGAAGTTTGTAGATGGTTTCTACTTCCCTTTCGGACAGCCCAGCTAGTGCTACCTTATCGGAATGATCATTTTCTCTGCTTATGAATTTATAAACATGTTCCCCTTTTTCAGTCGGGAACAGTTTCTTGATTTTTTGATTATGTTTATCATCTCTCTTTTCGATAAAACCATTGATCTCAAGTTTTTTAATAGCACGCGCTGCAGTTGTTCGATCCACTTTTATTATTTCGGCCAGTTTTTCTTGAATGATCCCTGGGTTTTCAACAATCCGGACAAGATATAAATACTGTCCCTTAGCTAGATCATATTCTTTAAATTCTATATTGCTTATAGAATCCAATGCCCTGGCGATCATTCCTATTTCACGTAGAATCTCCTTCATATATACAACTCCATTTATATTTCGTTTTATAAATAGTAAAGGATTTTTGTTGCATTTGCAACAAAAATCCTCATTTCTATCTACGAACCAATTCAATTCTTATATTTTCAAAATTGTGTAGCCTCTTAATCGTTCAATATGCCTTGAATGTGGAATCTTTAGCCCAAAACACCCCTGTTAATATGGTACCAACAGATGTTAGAATCACTATTTTTCGTCCACTCTGCTTTTTTAATGATTTTAATAGTTCATAGGACTGCGCAATCGATATAGCTATAGCTGTTAATGCAATAATACCTATCATCATATTAAATATCCCTTTCTGTATCCTTGAATGAAGTAATCTATTTTTCAAGTAGAGGTAGCTTTTCAACCAATAACACTTTCTGATGTATGTAAATATTTGTATAATGTAATTGTGACACAAGTATTCATTTATTTAGAAAGCCCAATCTTTAAAAAACCAACAGGATTCTTTTCTAATGTCTTTCATCAGGCATCAATATAATTGCTACAATATACAAACCAACTAAATAGAAATTGAATGTAAAGAGCGTTATACATAAAAATATTATCCGCAGCAACCTAGCATTCCAACCAAAAAATTGAGCTATACCGCCTAACACACCAAAACTCACTCGATCGATCGAAGACCTGGCCAATTTCCTTTCAACTTTCACAGTTGCATCTTTCCTTTCTATAATCTTTATTGTGTAATATTTAATCATCACTTTGCTGTTAATACCTAATTATTCTTTCAGCATCTTAGAATCCCTTCATTGTTAGATGGCGTAGAGATAATAGGCGTTCAGCAGATTACATTTACTCCGTACATTACTTATCAGGGAGGATGGAGGGCCACAATTGAAGGTGTTCGTACTAAATCCTCAGAACGCGGAAAAGGCATAGGATCCAAGTTAATTAATTGGGCAATTCAACGTGCTAAAAAACGCGGATGTCATATAGTTCAACTTACAACAGATAAAAATAGACCCGTAGCACTTCAATTCTATGAAAAGTTAGGATTTAAGGCATCTCATGAAGGCTTAAAATTACACCTATAGATAGAATGATAATTGAACTAACGAGAACGAATAATGAATAAAAGCCAAGCTGGCTGGCACCTGTTGCGATATGTTATAGCTAACATAAGTCCTCCTATTGTTTTTTTATTTGATCTATTATATAAAAAAACCTCTTCCACCAAAGAAGAGGGCTAATTGATTTATACTATATTGAATGATATTAAAAGTTATCCTATTGCAAAACAACGTTGTTTTTCTCTAAATCAAGTAACCAGGCTTTTCTTTGAATTCCCCCTCCATAACCCCCGTAGTTTCCATTGGCATTAATCACTCTGTGACAAGGAATGATTAATGATATCTGATTAGCTCCATTGGCTCTCGCTACAGCACGATATGCTGTTGGGCTGCCTACAAGAACTGCCAATTCTTTATAGCTTATGGTACGACCCCGGGGGATATTTTTTAATGCTTCCCAAACTTTCCTTTGAAAACTTGTTCCTATTTCATCAGAGACTGGTGTGGTAAAAGAATTTATTGCACCATCGAAGTATTCGCTTAATTCGAGTTCGAGTTTTTCTAAGATGCTATTTGTCCCAGGTACAATGGCAATTGAAAGCTTGGCTCTCAAATTATTTATTTCACTCTCCAGTCCTCTTCTATCGACAAATTCTAAAAGGAATAATGCATTATCATCTGCGATAGCAACCATTGATCCCAACTTTGTTTCAATCCACTTAGATTTTAAAAGTCTTACATCTTTCGTTCTTTTGGGTACGTGACCCATTATTCGATAAAAAGCATCCCTAAATCCATTTCCAGAATCAAATCCACTGTCCAGTTGACTATCAATTAAAGATTTACCATTTCGTATATGATTAAAAGCGATTCCAAGACGGCGAGATCGCGCATATTCTATGAAAGTCATACCAAACTGCTTTTTAAATTGTCTTCTTGCTGTATTAGCACTTATAGAAAGATTATCGAAATCCTTATCCGTCCACTTTTTTTGAGGATTTTCTTCGATTGCTATAACCAACTTCTTAACTTCTAGTGACAATACACTAGGCAAGCTAAGCGGCTGACATCTCTTGCATGGTCTATATGATGCTAACGCAGCTTCTTTTGCTGTACTGAAGAATTCACAGTTTTCTTTTTTGGGTTTCTTTGCTGGACAAGTAGGTCTACAAAATACTCCTGTTGTTTTAACGCCAACATAAAAAGTACCTTCATACGCTGAGTTTTTCTCTACTAACAACTTATAATAAAAATCAATTTTTGATGGATCATTAATCATGGCTTTACACTCTCTCTGCTAGACTTTAAATACAAGATTACTTAACAGCGTTTCCTTCATTTGGAAATATGAATGCGGTCCATAGCTCACTCGATTAACCCCTAATGATCTCCAATCGATACTGCTGCTATTAAAAGAATTCAACATAATGTTAACTGGCAGTGGAGAATGTTTAGTGAATTCCTTAATCAAACTTATCTCAGTTAGACCTGGAATGAAGATACAATCAGCTCCAGCCAATGCATAACTTTCCGCTCTATTCAAAGCTTCATTAACTAGTTCAACTGAATGATTCTTATTTTTGAAGAAAACATCTGTCCTGGCATTAATAAAAATTTCTGTATCTACATCTTCAGCAGCACTTTTTAGGATTCTTATCCTTTCTGATTGCTCGTCAACACTCCATAACGCATACTCTTTTGATTGTGGTTTTTGATCTTCGAAATTAACACCTGTAATTCCTGTCCCAAAAAGTTTTTGTGCATTTTGATGAAGTAACTCTGAAGACTGTGCATAGAATCCCTCTGCATCAATGGAAACGGGCACATTTGAATTTTGAACAAGTTTCTCAGAAAGCTGCAATAGATTTTCAAAAGGCAAGTATTCCCCGTCTGTATATCCATTGGCATCTGAAACAGCATAACTACTGGTTGCTAATGCCTTAGCACCCTTATTCTCGATAATTTTTGCAGACATTACGTCCCAACAATTAAAAAGATACAATACATCAGTTTGATAGTGCAGCTCTTTAAATTCAGTATATCTATTTTTTCTCATTTATATATACCTACTTTCGATTTGATGTTCTCAGATTAACAATTAATCTAAATTTAAATACCAGAAAAATTAACACCAATTTTTTTCTGTTAAGACTTTGCATTCTTCATAGTAAGTGTGGGCGGATGAGATTCGAGTTATGGTGCCTCTGTATATACTACTGTGGCAGGATAAAACACTTCATGTATTAGGATTACTTACCCCTATGCTGTGTCGAACTTCCAATCCATCCGTTACAGCTAATTTAACAATCAAGTGTGCTAGACTTTTTCGGGATATATCATGTCCTTTAAATGGTTCGCCTTTTTGAGTAATCTCATAATCTATTTCATCCTTATTGGTAAACCAACCAGGTCTTAAAATTGTATAATTAAGGTCAGAGGCTTCAATGATTTCAGCCGAATTTCGATAAGGGTCTAACATAGTGTGATATCTCGGTAATTCGAGCAGTTCTGTTATTTTTTGTTCGGTACTGTGAGCAGTAACTACACCCTCCCTTATAATATTTAAATTGATAGCCACTTTCGTAACGATAAACTATGGTAATATTTGTTTATCTACCCTAGAAGGATACTAAATCGAATTAAACCGGCAAGCTCTAAGAGCTTATATCAAAATTAGAATGGAAATAACAATCTTGTTTAACTAATGAAGCAGGTTAAGTGAATAGTGTTGTTTAACCTTATCCAACAATGGGTTCATATTGAGAGTTTTTTTGTTGACAGGAAAACGGAATGATGATGCAAGGAATAAATCTCACTTACACTTTGCTATGGGGATATTTATGAAAACTCATTATTATTTAGGTTGGTTTAATAATTTTTTTCCAGAGAATCTGGGAAATGTGTTACGGACAGATATAACTGATAGAAAATCACTTGCTATGATTAGTTCAAACCCATCTATTTTTGAAGATAATGGTGCTACTGAACGCTCGTGGCTTGACCAGGCTGGCATTATGTTTGATGAATATTATTTAATAAATTATCACGTACAAAAGGAAGATGCCCAAACGATAATTCAAAATGCTTCAGTCATTTTCTTATTAGGGGGGGACACACTTAAACAAAATGATTTTTTGATAGAATATGAATTATCGGATTCGATTAAAAAAAGCAGCGGCTTTGTGATGGGAGCAAGTGCTGGTGCAATCAATATGTCTGCAAAATGGTTATGCTCGAAAAACTTTGGATATAAAGTTGAAATGAACTCTGTTTACGACGGAATTGGTCTTGACAAATTTTCCGTCCTTTCTCATTTTGATCTCGAAAATAACATTGCACTGGTTCAAAGTGAACTATCTCTCCTATCTGAAGAAATAGATATTTATGCTTCGAACAAAGATTGTGCTGTACGTGTAAAGGGGGACAAAATCGACGTTTTAGGTAATGTTTTTTTAATTTCCCACTCAAAGATTCGGAAGTTGGATGAGACACTCTGGTTGTGGGAATGGCTATGGCTTAATTGAATTAATTTATTTATGCAAGGCCTCTATTTTAAATTTAGTGAAGGAGAACAAGGTAGAATAGGATTATCCGAAAAGCATAGATGTGCAGAACGGTCTACAGCAAACGGCCTGAGTGTTAAATATAGATCACTTATTTCTTCTTCAACTAAAGGATGCTTATGTTCAATAAAGATTAAGGACCTCTCTATTCTAAGTAAAGAATCAGGTTAGTTTAAGTTCTAGCTTCGTAATCGGGCAGCTTTATCTTAGTGATTCTATTTATGATTTCCAATGCTTCTTGACCAACTGCATACTCCCTTGTATAAAGCTTTTTTACTTCCCAATGTAGTGGGTTCTTAACTAGAATATCTTTGTTATGCCTTTCTATTGCAAATTGGATATGATCTGCCAAGGTGATTAACAATGCGTCACTGAATTTCATATCCAACATTCTTTCCCCAGCTTCAATAATACTGTTTGTAGCGAGGATATATTCACCTGGAATCTGATCGAGTATATTGAAGGAGTAATTTGCTTCGTTTGAATTTAAAGTGTATATTTTGTCGATTGCGGATTCATTTATCATTTCATATTTCTTCTTATTAAACCCCACTCCTTTCCCCATCGCGATAACTTCATTTCCACTATTGTCCACAGCTAATACCACGTTATTATTGAATGGTTGTTTTAATCTCATAGGAATCCCTCTATCTTAAAGATAAAATAAAAAACCAATTATAAAAGTCGAAATCCTCTGAGGGGAAGATTTCAACAATTATAATTGGTTATGCCTGATCGAATCAGTAACAATCCAAGTATTTTCTTAATCATAGCACTAAATTGAAAACGTTGTCCATGACTCTTTTGGGGATATTATCACATATTAACGCAATACTTACGACCTATCCATAAACCACCGTTGGAGATCCAGGAAGTCTGAGCAATCATGTAGCTGAGGGTCTTCAGTTGGCTACAAAGCTACAAAATCAAGACTTCATTCATCGTTATAACGTATTATTAGTCACACACTTTGAAGTTGGTGAATTTGAGGAAACACTATCTCAAGCGGTTCATTACTTCCTGGATAAAGAAAAGGATCATGATATTCCAGTTTACGCTAAATTGTTGGCCAATTATTATGAAAGTATTTCAAATTTTGAGGAAGCAAACCACTATAATAAAATCGCCCTTGCTATAATGGAGAAGAAAAATAGTTGTAGCATTGATTACCACTATTGTAATTAGTGGCGCACAAAGAAACCGCCTATGATAAAGGCATTACACCTCATTCTATTATATTAACAGAGTTCTAGTAACACCTAGTTCGACTAGCATTTGTACTCATATTTTCCTGATTCAACTAGATACATTACGCTCCCCCCTATTAGAATATAGTGGGGCGTTTTGGATATGTACATTTCACCAATGTTATTGCACAAAGCAGACGAAGCATTCTCTACCTAAGTGAATTAAATATAATGGTATACGATTAAACCTATATTCAATAAATGCTCCGTTTGTTGAAGTGAATTCTTTCACGAATTTCATTCATTCTTAAGAATTTCTTCCTTATTTCCTCCATGAAGCCATAATAATAAAAATCCCCGAGAAAGTTGGTCTTAAAAACTTAAACCAAATCCTCGGGAAAGCACACTCAAGCTATTGAACCGCCATAAAGGAACCGTACGTTGTGTAAGAGGTCGGGGTTTATTTATCCCCTCCTACTCGATTCCAAATTTCCATTGCTTCCTATACAATTTAAAATCAAATACTAGAAATATGGGTTTCTTAAATTATGAATTATATGTTTCTCTGTTTATATTTACAATATCTTCATGAGATAATTCTGCTGAAAGCTTCTCTAATGCCTTATCGCGTAGGAGTGGAGCTTTTTCTTTATCTGCCTTTTTGAGCCCTTCCATTAGTTCCTCTTTTGTTAATTCTGTGCAGTATGCAGGATTTCCTGGTTGTTGTCTCCATGAGTCACTTAAAGATCCACTATCCACTGCATCAAAGCCTAGTTCGTTTGCCACGTCCATAATTACTTGTTTATGTGCTTGGTCATTACCGGCAATCGCATAGGCAATGCGACCACTAGCACCTTCGAGGGTTCCTTTATTTTCCAATGTATAAGCTAATTGGTTGTTGAAAGCTTTAATGACAGGTCTACCTAATTGCTTTGAAACCCATACACTTTCAACCATCCCGTTTTCTATCTCTTCAATCTTATTGTCTCTAAAAGGATAATAATTTGAAGTGTCTACAACGATTACCTCCTCTCCAACTTTATCTACTATGTTACGAATGCTTGGCATAACAATAGAAGGTAGAGATATTATAAGAACATCAATATTTGTTATTACATCTTCTAAATTCACAGGCGTTGCATCAAGCTCTCTTCCTTCTAAACGATCAATTCCTCGGGTTTCTGCAATTTTGACATCATGTCCATTCTTAACTAATTTTTTAGAAATATTTGTCCCAATTGCTCCTGCACCTATAATTCCAAATCTCATTCTTGTTCCTCCTAAATATAATTTGTTCGTTTATTGTTCTCGATCAGTTATGGAACTATTCCAATCTCCTCAACATACAACACAAAATTGTCTACATTCCTTTGTTAAGGATTAAGGTAATTGTGTATTTTGGTTACAATTATATAGTCATGATATCTAGTTGGAAAGAGGGCAATATAAATGTATATAGTACATATTATTGTACTTTTGGATAGGAGTAAAACAAAATGAGGGTTTTAAAGATAGTTTTCTAAGAGGGTTTATAGATGAAAAAGAAAATATGTACGCAATAGCATTTACTCAAAATGTCTTATCAGGTAGATTGAAGTACTTTATTCTTATGTGTTTCCTGTAGTTCCTCCTAAAGTAGAACACTATATTTTCAGAAAAATAAAAAATAACAGCCTGAAACTAGTGTTTCTGCTGTTATTTTAATTTAATTTTCGGGAAGTATGTCCACGCTTGTTTAAAAGACCAATAAGAATAGTTATTTTCATATTAGGTCTGCTACTCTATAATTTCATAACTGTGCTTCGCCTCTAGCTGCTCCTCTTATTCTTCAAGACAAAAACCTCATTTACTTATGGTACGGTTCTCCGTATCATAAGTAATTCCCCATAAAAGTGTACTTTTTTTGAACTATGTTATTTAATATGAGCGAGAAATAGTTTGGACAAACTATTTCCCACTCATTACTACTACACGTATATTTATATATATTTTTTTCCTTCCAGCTTGAACCTGATTATTTTGCTAACTTGGTAAAATAATAGAGTTGCTTTTTCGTACGCTCTAAGGTGTCCTCATCAGTTATTGGAATTTCTACCAGTTTATCAATCTGTGTGTCTACAAAATATAAGCCTTTTAAATTGTGAGCTTTTAACGAAGCCAAGACTGGCTTTAATGCGTATTCTAATGCCAGGAGATGCGCCGGACTACCACCAGTCATTAATGGAAGCACTGGTTTGTGTTTTAAAACATCTTGAGGAAGCAAGTCAATAAGCGTTTTTAGTACCCCTGAATATGCACCTTTGTATACTGGCGATCCGATAATGACACCTTTTGATTCTTGAAGTAATTTGGCGATATGATGAATTTCAGGACTATCATATTTTCCTTCAAACAGAACATCTTTTGATACGTCCTTAATAGATATCTGTCTTATTGAAAAACCTTCCTGCTCTAAAAGTGTCCCCAAATAGTTAAGAACCTTCTTGGTTTTTGAGTTATCAGAAGGACTACCGGAAATAATAACAATGTCACTCATATTTTTTTATCCTCTCACAACGATTTGATATTTCTGAAAATGTCGAATAATTTCTTTCCACAGTTACCGGGTCCGCCTAACAATCCTCCTACTGAGCTAGCCGTCAGTACCATCCCCCATTGAGTTGGACTTTAAGCCATAATTAAGGGGCCAAGCACATTAAAAGCTGGTGTGGCAAAATTCAAGATACTAAATGAGATTATTGGTGACCAAACCCAAGTATACTTTTTTGCTG
Source organism: Terribacillus sp. AE2B 122 (assembly GCF_902497585.1). NCBI lineage: Bacteria > Bacillati > Bacillota > Bacilli > Caryophanales > Bacillaceae > Terribacillus > Terribacillus sp. AE2B 122. The sequence continues at coordinate 18,957 of NZ_LR700946.1, forward strand.
TGCCAATCCCTTCTCGAAAGTTTTTGCAAAATACAACTCGCTTCTTTAAAATCTTGAGTAGCTAAAGAAATTTGAAGACTCATATAATACACCAATTATCTTAACTGAGATCTCATTTACAATATATAGTTGATATAGCCCTATTTATTTAGGGCTATATCGCTGAATATAGTAAATTATTTCGTATCATTAGAGCTATAGTAAAAAATTGAAGCCTAGATTATGTTTATTTTCTTTGAAATAGATTCTGAGGTGCAATCTAGTTATTTATCTCCCATTAAAAGGTAAAGCTAATCAGTTGTTCGTGCTAGTTCTATCCGAATGAATATTATTAAATAGGGGCAATTTTAATGAGATGGCTAAAATAATTATTCCAATTAAAATAGCTGTCGCTCCTATCCAATTTATAGATTGAATTTCTAAATTACTAGTTGCAATCCCACCTATACCGGAACCAGTAGCCATTCCTAATTGTAAAAATGAGCTGGATAAGCTAAGTATGATGACAGAGGCTTTAGGGGCAAGTTGTACAAGGCTGTACTGTAACGTTGGACCTGACGTCCAAGCCGCAGTCCCCCAAATTAAAAGTAATAAAATAGTTATAGTATAAGGACCAGCTATAGTAGCAAGTAGTATCAGAGCAAGAAGATTAATCGTCATACCTATAAACAAGGTTGAATTACTACCCAAACGATCTGACATAGATCCACCTAGCCTAGACCCAATTAAAGTTGCAAGACCAAAACCAAGTAAAGTAAGGCTTAAAGCTGTATTACTCATGGGTGAGATAATATTTAAAAAAGGTGTAACATACGTGTAGAACACACCATATCCAACAAATACGAAGAATGTCACAAGAAATAGTGCAGTAATTTTAGGATTTTTCAAAATGGAAAGTTGTTTTTTAATTGGTACAGGGACCTCTCCTTTTGTCACTGGGATTAATTTTACAATAGCGAAAATTGCGACTAAACCAATAAGTGCAATTGCCCAAAATATAATTTTCCAATCGTATGAAGCAGAAATAAATCGACCAATAGGTACTCCTAAGACTAATGAGGCACTAAAGCCCATTGCCACAGTAGCTAATGCACTAGCCTGATGACCAGGAGGAGCTATTTTCGTTGCGAAGGACGAAGCGGTAACAATGAAAATACCCATACCTAAGGCAAGTACAATTCGCGAAAACATTAATAAAGTGAATCCGGGAAGCAAGACAGTCATTAAACTACCTAGGACAGTGAAGACCAGAGCCAGTATTAATTGCTTTCGTTGATCTAGCTTTGATGTTGCTAAAATAACGAGAGGTGTTCCTATTGCATTAGCAAAGGCAAATATAGTTATAAGCTGTCCGGCAACAGCTACCGTAACCCCTACATCATCTGCCACTTTATCCAAAACACCTACAAGTACAAATTCTGATGTACCCACAAAAAGACTAATTAGAGTGAGTAAGTATATTCTAATTCTCCAAGAGTTTTTCATAATAAATAAAACCACCTTATCACTTTTATCTTATTAATTCTTAAAAATACAGAAATCAATTTCATTTTAATGATTTACTTTAACAAAATAAAAACCTTTTACTAATAGTTTTAGAATATATCAATCCAAAAAAATTATAATTTTATATTTCAGATGTATGGAAATATATTCATTCTTAAAAAACTTCTGTTACAAGTTTCTTAAAGTAACAACTGTGCAGTTGAAGCTGAAATTTATACAATTACATTAAAGATTAGTATTACTATGTTTAGGGAGCGTACTTACTAAACATGCCAACAAAACCGTAAAAAGAAGCAGTGCTATCAAGAAAACAAGCGTATTGTATTGATTCTTAATTTCTATCCATTAATTGTCTTAAGTAATAAAATAATTGTTTATTTTTTGGCTAATCCTTGTTTATTTAAATACTCACGCATGAAAGGCAGTTTGCTTCTTTCCAGATGGTCCTCAATATGATCTTTCCACCCTTTTACCTTCTTCACTGTGAAAGGTGCTTTAACAGGACGATTACGGTAATACTCAAGCATCTTCTGGTCGTAAGCTGCTAGTTTTTTTTCATCTAGTGGTTGGTACTGATTATCAAACATTACCATTGATTGTGGCAAACGTGGTTTTATTCCAGGCTTCTCCCCAGCAGGATGTCCTATGCATAGTCCCACTAGAGGAATCACATACTTCGGTAAATTTAGTATCTCGGTTAATTCTGTGATATTAGCTCTTACTCCGCCGATATAAACTCCACCTAACCCCATTGATTCTGCTGCAGTTAATGCATTTTGAGCCATTAACCCAGCATCAAATGTTCCTATCAAAAGATACTCCATATACTCTAGGTCTACTTTTGGGGCAATTTGATGGTTCCGATTAAAATCTGCACAAAAAATCCAAAATTCCGCTGCTTCTTCAATATAAGGTTGATTAACAGACAGCTGCATCACTTTTTTCCGAAGATTAGGATCTGAAATCCTAATAATAGAAACTGCCTGTAGAAGACTGAAAGAAGATGTCTGATTAGCTGCCTTAAATATCGCATCTCGTTGTTCCTCGGTCAGTGGTTGATTTGTAAAAGAGCGAATAGATGTATGATTATGAAGTAATTCAACAGTATTGTTCATTTGAAACCTCTCCTCAATTGTTTTTTTTAATTTTCAAGTCGTCCGTATTGATAAGGAACTCCCATATTTTCACGCAATGTATTTCCTTCATATTCTTTATGGAACAAACCGCGTTCCTGTAAGATTGGGACAACAAGATTTACAAAATCAGCAACTCCATCATAGGCTATGTCCGGAACAACCGAGAAGCCGTCACACGCGCCGGCCAAGAACCATTCTTCTAAGAAGTCAGCAACTTGTACGGGAGTACCCGCAACTACCGGATGGTAGTTAATGACCCCATGGGCAAGCACATCACGAATGGATAGACCTTGTTTTAGCAGCTGTAAAGCTCTGGCAGAACGTGGATCCATTGGGTTTGCATATGCTTTTTTCAACATCTCAGTGGCTAAAGGTTGATCAATATCTACTGTGTTCACCGATAGTGGTAAACCAACCATGGAGCCAAGGTACCTTACTCTGCTTGGAATCTCCTCAGGATTGAAACTCATCAGCTGTCTTCGCCGTTCCAAACCTTCTTCTTCCGTTGCGCCTATGGAAAACATAAAACCTGTGTACATCTTGATGTCATCAGGATTTCGACCAAAACTGGCAGCACTTTGTCGTAGTGCTTGCCTATGTTCACGAGCGGACTCTATATCATAAGGGTTTGCATAGACACCAGAAGCGTGCCTCCCTGCTAATTCCAATCCTTCACTCCCTCCGCCTGCTTGGAAAATAACTGGCTGACCTTGTTCAGAAGGTGGGATTGGCAAAGGACCACGAGATGCATAATATTGCCCTTGAAGATTTATAGGCCGAATTTTGTCCATGTCGGCAAATTTCCCTCCTTCTACATCTAATGTCCAAGCGTCTGCTTCCCAACTCCCCCAAAGCGCTTGGACAATTTGGATGCTTTCATGTGCCTTGTCATATCGTTCTTTGCGACTGGCAATCTGAGCACCAAAATTTGCTGCAGTTTCTGGTTGGGATGTGGTGACAGCATTCCATCCAACACGACCATTACTTATAACATCGAGCGCTTTGAATTGACGTGCTATGTTGTATGGATAATTGAATGTCGTAGATTGTGTAGCCACAAGCCCAATATGTTTCGTTTCTCTGGCTACAGCCATTAGTGCTAACATTGGATCCATAGGGAAACTAGGAGATTGAGGACCTAAGTTAACGGTTAATGCCGGAGTGTCAGCGATGAAAATCATCTGGAATTTCCCTTTTTCAGCCAATTTAGCTCGCTCCACATAACTATCTATATTTGTGTAGGCTGCCGGGTCAGTACCAGGCACTCTCCAAGCGCTGAATTCGGCTCCGTACCCAGAAACCATTTGTAATGCTAGTTGCATCTCTTTGTTTTTCATTCAATTCTTCTCCTTTTTGTTAATAAGTTAAGTGTCCAAATATTTTCAGTAAAAGATCTAATGGATTAAAATGATCGAAATTAATTAGTTTACTAAATAATTTCTGATGGTTATACTACAAACAAATTTCTTCTTGGTATGTCCTTTCTATTATGATAGATTTCCTAGTCCTTAGTATAAATCTGTCCTCAATATAGAGGGCTTGCAGTGAGTAATTGAAGATTTAAGGATTACTCCTAGAACTACTATCAACGAATAAACGTTAGAGTGTCGGTCGAAATAGCATCTTCCCCCATATTATTTAGCATGCTAAATATTAACTCAGAGAAAACTTAAGATAAGTTTTTCTCCATTCGTTTTATTAAATCCCTTAATAGTAAACGTTCTTCTGGTGAAAATGTATGCAGTAATTTTTCTTGCTGCTGCTTCCATTTGAAGTCAACTGGATTCTCTAATTCTTTGCCTTCGTCCGTTAGATATATCCGCATAACCCTTGCATCATTCTCATCACGCTTACGATATATGAAACCGTTTTGCTCGAGTGACTTAACCATATTTGTTACCGTAGGCGGCTCGCATTTTAAGTGTTCACATAGTTGCATTTGTGTTATTCCATCACCTTGCCACAAACGAGACAGTAAATTATCTTGGCCTACATAAAGCTTAAGTTCCCTTAGACTTTCACTATAATCTCGACGGATTTGAGATGATACTTTATTTAAAGACTCTCGAATCTCGCAGTCAACAGTATCGTTCATAGATATCCCCCACATCACTAATATATTTAGCAGACTAAATATATCATAATGAAATTTTAAAGGTCAAGTTCACTTAGGAGGTATTCATTAAATCGAGCTGAATTCATTCTCGATTGAAAAAAAGTATAGACTTTATACAAGGATAGAACCCTTTATTAAAAATTAGACTCCCAGCAGCTCCTCATACACTATAATAATGTCTTTACTTTAATCTTTAAATAGGGCAATAAAAATTGCCATAGTACATTTTTTTGTACCGTAAAGTAAATTTCTTTTGATCTAAGTCTTGATACGCTTGCTTTAGCTAGTCTATTTGTTTTTGTTTCCCAAACTTCTTCCCTAACTCTTCCATTATGGTGTTTGCTGCGATGGAACAATCTTTAATGGGTTCATCAATCCTCAGAAGGTAGCAGAGGATTTCACTGTGGATTTAGTGAGAAAACCTCCAAAGCAAGTTGCTGAATGGATTAAAACAGATGCTCTTTTCTCTATAGTACAGAAATTAGTACTTAAGCAATTTGAATTGCCTACTTCCTATATTGGTACATAGTTTTTAATATATTATACAAGTCTAACTCCGTTAGCATTCCAATACTCAACGGATATTTAAAAGTTCAACTTTCTGCACTTCACAAAAATCAAAAGTAAATAGGGTGAAATAAATGAATGAGAAAAGACAACTAAAAATTGCTGGAACTATAGACGGTGTTGGCTGGAATTACATGGGATGGCGTCACTCAGATATGCCAGCTAATGCTAGTGAGAGCATTGATTACTATGTACAAAAAGCTAAAAGATTAGAAGAAGGAAAATTTGACACGATCTTTTTAACTGACGTAAGCCATATTGGACCCGGTATGATACCTCATTATCTCAGTATGTTTGAGGGTGTTACTATTCTGTCTGCCTTAAGCATGGTGACCCATTCTATTGGACTTACTGCCACAATTGCAACTTCTTATGCAGATCCATTCACTGTTGCTCGTCAAATGGCTTCTCTTGATAAAATTAGCAATGGCCGAGCGGGATGGAATGCCGTCACTTCTAATCCAGGAGGATTAGCGAATTATAGTCGTACTCATCTATCTAAATCAGATTTATATCCAATGAAAAAAGAGTTTTTAGAGATTGTCGAAGGTCTTTGGGACTCATATGAGGATGACGCTTTTATACGAGATAAAGAAAAGGGAGTATTCTTTGATCCACAAAAAATGCACACACTTAATTATAGAGGAAACTATTTTTCAGTGGAGGGTCCTTTAAATATCAGTAGGTCCAAACAAGGAAGGCCAGTTATTTTCCAAGCTGGTACCTCTCCAGATTTTATGAACATTGCCTCAAAGCATGCTGAAGGCGTATTTATTCCTTCTGATAATATAGAGAATGCCAAGGCATTAAGTAAAGAATTAAGAAGAAGAGTGAGTTTAGAGGGACGTTCGCCTAATGATTTTATAATTACCGTATCACATAACCCAATTGTAGGAAGGACAGACAAAGAAGCTGAAGAAAAATTCAAGGAGTTAGAAAGCCTACTACCATATGGATACAGGATACCAAAACCACAAATTTTTGGTTCGGCTGAAAAAGTAGCGGAACAAATTCAACATTGGTACGAGTCAGGTGCGATGGATTTATTACTGTTAAGACAGGAGCATCCTTCAGGATTTGATGACTTTATTGATTTAGTTATTCCTATTTTACAAGACAAAGGAATCTTTCGTAAGGAATATGAATCAGACACTCTTCGGGGTAATTTGGGACTACCTTATCCTGAGAATAGATATTCAATATAATTAATTAAAGCAAGTAGATGAGCGAGAAAACCCTATCGAAGTGACATCTTAGAAATGTCCTTAATAGGGTTTTTTTATCGGATATAAGTGAGTCAATCATCCCTCCCAGCACCACTACAAATGTGTCAATTTAAGAAGAACCAGCGTTTTGTTCTGGGCGCTCTCCATACTGCTTGTCCCAACTGCTGAAAGTTCCATTTCATCAGTGCTGAATAGCAGGAAAATGGGATCCTTTAGCCCAACCATTATTAATTGATTCACCTATAATACCCACTCGCAACTTCTTATTCATGCATAAAAACCCCTTTATATCAACAATTTATTCTTACAGTATTGGCTATTTTTATACCTTAGTAAAACCGAATCTCATTAGATGTCTGTTACGGTTTAACTTATTGACTTATCCACTGAAAGGAACAATAAAAAGGTAATGAGACCACCTTTGATAAGTGGTCTCATTACCTTGCTGTTAATTTACTTTACAGATAGACCTCCATCGATTATGTGATCAGCACCTGTTATATAAGAAGCGTCATCACTCGCAAGGAAGAGAGCCAGATTAGCTACCTCTTGAGACTGACCTAATCTTCGTATCGGTACTTCTTGAGCTCGTTCGTCTATTTGTTCTTTGCTCAAAGATCTAGTAACAATATTTGTTTGGATAGGTCCTGGTTGAATAAGATTTATTCGGATTTGATCAGGAGCAAACTCCACTGCAGCAGACCTTGTTAAGGATTGGATTGCACCTTTGCTAGCTGTATAAGCATTAAATCCTCCTGCTGAGTGAAGCTTACTTGCCAACGAGCCAATATTTACAATAGATCCGCCACCGTTTTTCTTCATATAAGGCACTACTGTTTTAATTCCGACAAATTGACTCCATGCATTGATATCCAGTGCCATATGCCAATAGTCAATTGAAGTATCTTGGTAGGACTTAGTAGCTGCAATACCTGCATTATTAACTAGGATATCTACTTTACCATAATTTTCGATACTTTTTTCTAAAACTTCAATCCAATCTTCTTCTGAAGAAACGTCGTGTTTAAAAGCGATGGCACTTTCAGGGAAATGCTCGTTAATATAGTCTGCCACAGCTTGTACATTTTCATATTGGATGTCAGTTATAACAACTTTTGCTCCTTCTTTAGCAAACAAGAAAGCCTCAACTTCCCCTTGTCCTGCAGCTGCTCCTGTGATAATAGCTACTTTATTGTCCAGTCTTCCCATTTATTTTTTCCCCTTTTTAATAGTGAATTACCTCTACCAATACATAGCTGAAATTTCCACTATAGATTTTGAATTACTTAATAATAGTATCCCTTGCTCCATCGACTATAATGTCCGTTCCATTTACATAGCTGGCTTTTTCAGATGCTAAAAACGCTAAAACATCAGAAACTTCATTTGGATTTGCAAAACGTTTCATTGGGAGCATTTGAGACACTTCATCAATTTGCTCACTTGTTAGTGTTTCTTGAGCCATAGGTGTCAGGATCGCCCCTGGAAGGATAGAATTGATTCGGATGTTCTTATCAGCAAACTCATATGCTGCTTGTTTAGTAAGGCCCCTCACCGCAAATTTTGACGCAGTATAAGCTGGATTTACTTCAGCACTGGCTCTCAAACCAGCAAGTGAAGAAATATTTATAATAGCTCCCGCACTTTTTTCGATCATTATAGGTAGAACAGCTCTCATTCCGTTGAAAATTCCAAATTGATTAATATCAATTATTTTTTTATATAAGTCTGCTTCCATTTCGAGAAGTCCACTCACTCCACCTGCAAGTCCAGCATTATTAACTAAAATATCTATGGTACCAAATGTTTCTTTGGCCTTCTTAACTAACAAATCCCAACTTTCAGGATTTGTTACATCCAACTCTATAAAAATAGAGTTATCACCCAAATCTTCTGCTAGTTTTTGTCCATTTTTAACATCAACATCACCTATTACAACTTTAGCTCCCTCATCTATAAATTTTCTTGTATGAGCTTCTCCCATACCTTTCGATCCACCAGTAATAATTGCTACTTTTCCTTCTAACAGTTTCATTATATTTCCTCCTATATGTTTGACCTACATTAAGTGCCATTCCTGTACCATTTTAAAGAAATCCGGTACCCAGTAATAATGGTGTGGAATACTTAAATCAAGAACAGCCTTTCATTTTTTTCTTTTGGAATTCACGTTTCAAAGCTATAGCACTTTCCGGAAACCCCTTAGCTCCTTAGCACGATAATGTTAACGCTTTCTTTTATCCTTCAATGGCACCATTATTAGTATACTTTTGTTAACCAACCTTCCCTTCCTCTAAAATGGCCATTCTCCATCAATATATAGTTAAATTTGACCCTTTCATAGAGGGCAATATGGATGAACATAGTACAATAAATTGTACTATGTTCTTTTAGATAGAAGATAAAAGCCAAAGATTCAATTGATAAGAAGTCTATTAGTTAATGGAGTTGAAAATTTCATCAACTACCTCTTGGCACGTCAGGATTTGTTGAATACCGCCTGCTGATTCAGATACGCTAATAGTACCGTTTATAAGGTCTCCATCTAACATTCCAATTTTGAACCCATTTCCATAATATTTGTATGCCTCATCACTTTTACCTTGGTTAATTAGTTCTAAAGCTTTTTTACCTGCTTCTGTAGGAATAGTTCTCAAATGTCCCTGTCCTGATTTAAATTCAATAAACTCCTCACTCTTTACATTAATTATGGCTTTTTTGGTTTCAATACTTGCCGGATTCTCCTTAGTTGCTATAAATCTAGTTCCCATATATACACCTTCTGCCCCCATGGAGAATGCTGCTCTTGCTCCCCTGCCATCAATGATTCCACCTGCAGCAATAACAGGAATCTTCACCTTTGAAGTTACTTGTGGGACAAGTGAAAGCGTACTAATTTTATATTCACTCATATGGCCACCAGCTTCATAACCTGTAACAATAAGTGCATCCACCCCTGATTTTTCAGCATCTAAAAGTTTTTCTACTGTAGGACTTAGATCTCTGTATACTACATTTACATTGTGTTCTTTCAGTCTTCTCATTTCGCTTTCAACCACTTCTGTTCCGATCGCGATAACGTTTTTCACATTTTCTTTAATTAGTACTTCAAATACTGCATTAGTAAACGGATCTTCTGAAGCACCACCCATTGGGAAAATGTAATTTACCGCAAATGGTTTATTAGTTAGTTCTCTCACTTTATGGATCTCTTTTGTTAATCTATCGGCCATATCTTCTGGACTTGATGCTGCTTCGGTTTGCCCTGCATTAGGTCCAAGGACGCCCATTCCACCAGCGTTGGATACTGCTGCTACAAACTCTGCTGAAGTGACCCATGTCATTGCTGCTGAAATAATTGGTTTTTCTATTCCTAATAATTCTGTAATTCGATTATTCATTTCTATATTTCTCCTTCTATTATCTGTATAGTAATTTTTCTTACTTCTAATTATGTCGGACATAAAATTTTTGATATTCGTTGTGCAATCTCCACGTAATATCAGCTGTTTCCTTTAACATTTAATCTACTGGTATAAACCTAATTCCTTTGCCAATAATCCATGGCCTCTCAATCTGCTATCTTGATTAGGATAAAAGTCTGCAATGATTATTTCATCGACCAAACTAGCTTTGGCAGTTTTATAAAGTTTATCTGCGACCTTTTCAGTACTACCAATAACAAATCGTTCTTTATTTCTTACCTTAGCTGCCTCTTCTTCTAAAGTGTAAGAGTGATTTTGGGCTTCCTCTAATGTAGGAAATGTAAGGTTCTTAGAGCCTGTACTCATTCGAGCCCATAGTAGTTCCGCCGGTCCGGCTAGATATCTAGCTTCTTCTTCTGTTTCAGCCGTGATCACTATTGTTGCCAGCATACTTTTTGGCTCATCTAAGAAAGGCGAAGGTTTAAAATCTGATTTATAAGCCCTTAGTATTGGAATAGCTAAGTGTGGTGAGAGATGAGCAGCAAATACAAATCCTAAACCTTTTTCGAGTGCAAATTGTAACCCACCTTCGCTAGAGCCTAACATATACATTTGGGGAATCATTGATGTGTCGCCTGCAGGATTAATATGACTAAACGGATGAGTTTCTTTGAAATTACGCTCAAAGAAAGAAAGTAAATCATCCAGTTGTTCTGGAAAATCATTTTTAGCCAATAATTCTCTCGACCTTAACAATGCCCACATAGTCCATCCGTCTGCACCAGAGGCTCTACCTATTCCAAGGTCAACCCTTCCAGGATATAAACCCTCGAGGAGAGTGAAATTCTCCATAACTTTTAAAGGACTATGGTTTGGTAACATAATGCCCCCAGATCCTACACGAATTCTCTTTGAATGTGCTGCTGCATGCATACTTAACATATCTGGTGAGGTGCTCATTAAGTTGGGTGCATTATGGTGCTCAGTAAACCAGTATCTGGTGTATCCCAACCGATCGGCTAATTGCACCATTTCTGTTGTGTTTTGAAGACTTTCTTTGGCATCACTTTCTTTATAAATATGGATGAAGTCCAAAATAGAAAGTCTTAGTTTTGAACTTGTTGCATTCACTTACTGGAATCTCCTTTCTGTATTTTTTTCATATAGTTAGCTTGCTAACTATGGAGCTAAAAAAAACAGTATACTCATGCATAAACAAAAGCTGTTTTTTGTTGCTGATATAATCATATATTACTTATGGACCATAGCAAAGAGGGCAATATAAATGTATATAGTACATGTTATTGTACTTAAGTGAAGGAGCAGAGTTTATGAAGGCTTAGATTTCAAAAAGAATTAGTTGAAGAGAAAATGAATGCCTGAGATATAGTTAGTCCCCTAACAAAAATACAAACTAGGAGCGATTAATGTTAAATTAGTCTATTAAAGTGCCCTTCCTTAGATTAAATTATTCAGGGTTCTTAAAATATACTTTCAAATCTGAAGGTGCTTCTGTGTTTTTCTGGAAGATATTCGTTTTGCTGAAATCAAACTTCTTCCTGAGTTCTTCCATCCATTCAATAATTGAGAAAATTCTTTACTTTAACGATGCTTTTTGGGCTTTAAAAAAATTAGGGAAAGTACGAAAGTATGTTAAAGGCGGCCTATAATCTTGTTGAAAAGGTGCAGAAAGCAGTTCTGTAAGGGAGGAGTACAATTTACCGTGAGGTAAAAGGCTCTTGTTAAAGAAGCAGGATATATTATTGTTTTGTTGTTTATAGACAGTATTTATATGTTTGTATTAAAAAAGCAATACCTTAAGAGGCATTGCTTTTTTCATCTAGGGGACTAGCGAGTAAGCAAAATGAGGGTATCAAAGCAGGAATTGTACCTTTTACTAGAAGAGATTTGTCTCCATTTGCTTTAGCAATCTTCTTAAAAGCATTTTCTCATCCAGAGTAATATCTGTTAATAGCCTATCTTGTTGTTTTCTCCATTTTTCATTAACGGGAGTTTCAAGGTTTCTTCCGGACTCAGTAAGGAATATCCTGGTAATTCTTTTATCGTTGCGATCGCTTCTTCGAATAACTAACCCTTTCTTCTCAAGAGCTTTAACCATATTAGTAACTGTGGGAGGCTCACAATTTAACTTGTTACAAAGTTCTCTTTGTGTTAAACCATCCTCTCTCCAAAGTTTACATAAGAGATTATCTTGTCCAACATGTAGGTTAAGATCATGTAGTAAATGATTGTGCTTTCTTCGTGTTTGTGACGAAATTTTGTCTAAAAGCTCTCTTATTTCATCGTTAATCATATATATAAACCCCACTGTCTAAATTTATTAGTGAGCTAACCATAACTTGGAGTGTATTTAAAGTCAATTTAAGGCCAAACTCAATTAATCATTTGTACTTTTTGCCTTTTCACCATACTCTTTACCAAAAGCCTCCATCATATCTAGAACAGGGATTAATTTCATTCCTTTTTCTGTGAGTGAGTACTCTACTTTAGGAGGAACTACAGGAAAGACTTCACGTTTTATGACACCATCGTTCTCCAATTCTCTTAGTTGCTTAGTAAGGGAACCTTGTGATATGTCCCATAAAAAATTTTTGATATCAGAATAACGCCGTGTAGTTCCTTTTAAGTACCAAAGAATAAAATACTTCCATCGTCCAGATAAGACATTCTGAGTAAATGCTATTGCGTACATATCTTCTTTTTCTTCAATAAATTCTTTGTGAAATCCATCATTACAAACCTTCAATTTTTCCACTCCTGTCTTAAGTACAAAAATGTGTACTATATCCATGTATATTGCCCTCTTTACAGCTACTCATAATGACTTTAGGATGGCATATATACCAAACCTAATAATTACTAGTTCTTCTTTTAATTAAGAGGGTTATATAGTTAATAAGCTAACTAATCATAACACAGAAAGAAGGTTTTGATTAGTGGATATAGGAAATTCAGGACTAAAATTGTCCAAGGAGATATAGGAGTGACAGGATGAGTGAAGAATTAAACGATCAGATGCTGGTGCGCCGCGATAAGCTGAAACAGCTTATGAGCCAAGGTTATAATCCGTTCGGTGCCAGATTCGAGCGCACACATCAAACGGAAGAACTAGTAGCAGCTTTTGATGCTTTCAGTAAGGAAGAATTGGAAGAGAAGAAAGCGGAAGTAACGATTGCTGGCCGTCTTATGACAAAACGCGGAAAAGGTAAAGCGGGTTTTGCTCACTTGCAGGACTTGAGTGGCCAGATCCAACTTTATGTTCGTAAAGACCAGGTTGGTGATGAAGCGTATGAGCTATTCAGCAGTGCCGATCTAGGTGACATCGTTGGTGTTACTGGTGTAATGTTCAAAACGAATGTAGGAGAGCTTTCTGTTAAGGCGACTTCTTTTGATATCCTTTCCAAAGCACTTCGTCCGCTTCCTGATAAATTCCATGGTTTGACTGACATTGAGCAGCGCTATCGTCAACGCCACCTTGATTTGATTGTGAACCCAGAGTCAAAGCAGACATTCATTGCTCGCAGTAAGATTATCCAAAGTATCCGCCGTTATTTGGACGATATCGGATACTTGGAAGTGGAAACACCACTAATGCACAGCATTCCGGGTGGAGCGGCAGCTCGTCCATTCATTACCCATCATAATGCATTGGATATACCGCTTTATATGCGTATTGCGATTGAACTGCACCTGAAACGTCTTATCGTTGGCGGATTAGAGAAAGTGTACGAAATCGGACGTGTATTCCGTAACGAGGGTGTATCTATACGCCATAACCCTGAGTTCACAATGCTTGAACTATACGAAGCGTATGGTGATATGGATACAATCATGGAATTGACAGAGAATCTGATTGCCCATGTAGCAAAAGACGTACTTGGTAAAACTGTGATTCCTTATGGTGAGTATGAAATCAACCTTGAACCGAAGTGGAAACGCCTGCACATGGTAGATGCAGTCAAAGAATATACAGGTGTTGACTTCTGGAAGCAGATGACTGACGAAGAGGCAAAAGATCTGGCGAAGGAAAATGGTATTGATATCAAAGATACAATGACATACGGTCATATTGTGAATGAATTCTTTGAACAGCGTGTAGAGGACAAGCTTATCCAGCCGACCTTTATTTATGGTCATCCAGTTGAGATTTCTCCGCTGGCGAAGAAGAATCCGGAAGACGAGCGCTTCACGGATCGCTTTGAAGTATTTATTGTAGGAAGAGAGCATGCAAATGCATTCTCCGAGCTGAACGATCCGATCGATCAGCGTGAGCGTTTCGAAGCGCAGATGAAAGAAAAAGAACAA
>NZ_LR700946.1:33316-47805 GCF_902497585.1 Terribacillus sp. AE2B 122
GGAGTCCCTTGAGTATGGTATGCCGCCTACGGGCGGATTGGGTATCGGTATCGACCGCCTGATTATGCTGTTAACAAATGCTCCATCCATCCGGGACGTATTGCTGTTCCCGCAGATGCGTAATCGTTCTTAATAGAAAGGAGAAGGGCTATTCTGCCTTCTCCTTTTCACCTTTTTATAGGCATTTGATGAAAGCTAGCTTTGGCGTTGGTCAAATAGACAGCGATTAGAAGCTTTTCCAGAGGTGATTTCTTTTTGAAATGTTTGTCCGGGAAATATAGATGGGAAATCCTTATATAAGGGGTTCGCTTATAAACCACATCATGTATACGTTTACGTAAAAATTTAACTATGGTCAAAGTTGCCCAAACGTTGAAACATGTATGTAAAAAAGACCGTTCAAAACTATTTCCATAGGTTTTTGAACGGTCTTTTAGCTCTTACTAAATTTATAAGAGCGTTCATTAAAGTGTAACTTTATTGAACGTTAGTTTCTTATTATATATTCAGAGCATCTACAAGTATTTGCTCTCTAGTAATACTGCAATTTAGATTTTTGGAAAAAAACATTCACATATCAAAGCTAAACAATATATTATGGCTTTTACATCGATTTAGAAATGATGGGAACTTTCGGTATCTATTAGATGACTATTGTTTAAATCAAAATAAAGCTAGGTATAGTACCTAGCTTTATTTCTTCTATAAATTCTTATTAAAATAGCTATACAGAGTTTTATTTAGCGATTAATCCATCGTAAGAGCCTATCAACATTCTTTCTACTAAGTTTCCCCCCTGTAAAGCGGTCCACTTGTCTAAATGGCATGTTTATTATAAAATACACGTTATTAGCTGTTAATGGTCTTCCTATCCATTTAAAGAAATAATGGAAGAACATAATACTCTTATAAAGAACTTTCCCGACCCAGTTTTTGTATTGTGCTTGATTAATCGTGTCATTCATTCCTAAGCTCTTTTGAGGATCCCAAATTGTAGGTGGCAGTTTCCGTCCTAATATCTTCTCAAATTCTATATCCGGAATATACTTTACGTCAGCCATTGCATAGTGTGGTAATTCACTTTTTAAAAATACAGATGGATTAACACCAATCATTTCAACAGTTTCTTCTAAATGAATGTCTTGAATTGAACTGCCTACTTGAATTTTGTAATTCCCCGATTCAATCTCCCAACACTTAGTTTCTGGATTATAGAAGGAGAAATCTCGTTCTGTTAAAACTAGTGTCATTCGCTTCGTTTCACCGGGTTCCAAGTAGACTTTATCAAAGCCTTTCAACTCTTTATTGGCGCGGAAAATCTTCGAATCTAACATTTCAATATATAATTGAGCAATCTCTGCCCCAGCTACTTTACCTTTGTTTGTTAGATCAAAACTTACAGTAAAGTTTTCTATCCTAAGATTACTATACTCAAATGTAGTATAAGACAACCCGTAGCCAAATGGATATAGCACTGGTACATTGGCAGTTTCATAATATCTATATCCAATGAACAATCCTTCTTTATGTTCACTTGTTGCTTGTTGTCCAGGATAGTACGAGGAGGAGGGGACATCAGCATATTCTAGTGGGAATGTTTCATTTAATTTGCCACTGGGGTTGCACTTACCAAGTAATATATCAACAACGGCTTCTCCTCCACCTTGCCCGGATAGATAAGTGTGTATAATTCCTCGCACTTTTTCTGCAAATGGTAACTCAAGTGCTCCACCACCAGAAAGTATAACTACAACATTTTCGTTTACCTTAACTAAAGATTCAACAAGTTCTAACTGATTTTGAGATATTTTTAAATCTTCTCTATCTACACCTTCTGCTTCCGCACTTTCATCTAGTCCAATAAATAAAAGCACTGTTTCAGAGGATTTTGCAAGACTTATTGCTTCTTGTACTAATTTACTACTCTTTCCTCCCATTCGCTTAAATCCTTGACCGTAACCCACTATGTCTAATGAAGATTTTTGTAAATGAGCAAGCGGATCACTTAATTTATAAGGGTTAATTAATGAACTCCCTGCTCCTTGATATCTTGGGTTCTTTGCAAAATCACCAATAACTGCAACTTTTGTTCCCGCCTTGAGTGGAAGAATGTTATAGTCATTTTTAAGGAGCACGATAGACTGCCGTGCAGCTTCAACTGCCTTTTTATAGTGTTTGTCATAATCTATTTGCACTGGTGGTTTATCATCTAAACGAACTTTAAATATTAAAGATAACAATTGATCTACTGCTTGATCTAATATCGATTCATCTAATGTTCCTGCATTTATTGCATCAACAATTTCCTTGTCTGTAATTCCATTAGTTGAAGGCATTTCTAACTGATTATGAGCTCTCAACCCTGCAACTCGGTCATTATTCCCGCCCCAGTCAGTTACAACAACACCATCAAAACCCCATTCCGAGTATAAGATGTCATTTACTAGGTATTGATTTTCATTTGCGAATTCACCGTTTACCCTATTATAGGAAGACATCATCGTATGAGGATTACTTTCTTTTACAACTTTTTCAAATCCCGTTAAATAAATCTCTCGAAGCGAGCGTTCATCTACAATCTCATCAATTGTCATACGCATATGTTCCTGGCTATTTACAGCGTAATGCTTAGGGCAAGCAGAAATTCCATTAGACTGAATTCCTTTTACCATTTCACTAGCGAGTACACCAGTAAGATACGGATCCTCTGAGAAATACTCAAAATTACGCCCACATAATGGATTCCGTTTTATATTTAACCCTGGTCCAAGTAAGACACTTACCCTTTCACTTCGAGCTTCCTTCCCAATATCTTTTCCTACATCATATACAAGTGATTTATCCCAACTATTTGCTAACGTTGCTGCAGTTGGATAACATGTTGCTGGTAAACTCTTGTGGAGACCTAGATGATCCGCCTTTCCCCCTTGTTTACGTAGTCCGTGTGGTCCATCTGTTAGCATAATGGAAGGAATATCAAGACGTTCAATTGCCTTGGTATTCCAAAAGTTTTTTCCAGACATTAGGGAAGCTTTCTCTTCCAAAGTCATTTGCTTAATTAAATCGTAATGTTCCATTCTGCACCGCCATTTTTCTAATTAGAAGACGAACATAGTCCACCTTCTTTATCTATTTTTAATTAAAAAGATATGTTTGTAGTGTTGCATATAGTGAGTTATGCATGCTATTACGAAGTCCAACTGTAATCGCTTCAGGGTGCTCGTCATACGCTTCTTTCAAACGTTCTTTGTTTTTTGGAACGGACATAATATCTAACATTAAATCGTTTCCCGAAGTTATGGCTTTTTGCGATTCCATAAAATTGAATACCGCATCTGAAGATACCATACCCTCAAATCCCCATTCGTCTCTAAGAATTCCATTTAATAATTCTTGATTTGCCCATTTACCGTCAATGTATGAGAAACTAGACATTGTACCAGTCACTCCAGCTTCTTTTACAGTCATTTCAAACGGACGTAAGTGAATCTCACGCATTGCCTGTTCATTCGACCATACTAGCATTCCTGAACGTGCATTTGTTTCTTGTTCATTCATAGCAAAGTGTTTCATGAATACTGTAATATCTTGGTCTTGAGCTCCTTTCGCCATATTAGCACCAATCATGCCGTTCAATATAGGATCTTCCGACATATACTCAAAGTTCCTTCCACCTTGTGCTGTGCGATGAATATTTAGATTCGGGGCGTACCATCCATGAATTCCGTAAGCTTTTGCTTCTTCTCCGATAGTTTCACCCATCTCATATGCTAGGTTTTTATTCCAGGTGGCTGCAACGACGATTTCTGTTGGATAAGCCCCAGCTTCAAATTGCTTGAAGAAGAAATTAAACCCAGCAGGTCCATCCAATAAAACAGTATCCGGAATACCTAGATCTTCAATTCCACCCGTGTGATAAGCGCCATTTGATACATATTCAATCATTTGATCTACTGTTAATTGGTCTAAGAATTGATCCCACATAGGGTCCTCGTGTTCAAATCCTTTTAAATCCTCTAATTTCAATCCATTTTCCGCGCCTGTTGTAGGCATCGGAACATCATCATTGAACTCATGTTGCTGAACTCTTTCAATTATCTTATCAGAGGCTACTTTTGAATCATCTTCATCCGATGGGTATGTTCCTTCCCAATCGTTTCGGGAAAGAACTGTTAATTCGTTATCTGATTGGTTAAAACGATTTCTGTACTCCGTTCCCGTATCAGCATCTTCGTTGTACAGAATATCTTCAGATAATACAAAGTCTATGGAATTGTCAATATCATGAACATTTTTAGCAAGTTTAATTTGGTATGTTCCTTTTTCTAGAATATAATTCTCGTTTTCCATGTCGTAAGAAGCCATATCTCTGGTATCATACTTAATAGTTATTACTTCAGATTCTCCTGGTTCTAGTAAGCTTGTTTTGGCAAATGCAGCCAAATTGATGGCAGACTTTTCTATACCTCCTGGAGTATAAGGAGCAGAATAGTACGCTTGAACTACATCTTTACCGGCTAATTCACCAGTATTTTTCACCTCTACTTCTACTTCAATTGAATCTTTATTTAATTGTTGATTAACTACATTCCAATCAAAAGTTGTGTAGCTTAAACCGGAACCAAATGGATATTGCACTGTTTCTCTGTATCCTTCCTCATTATCCTTCAAGTAAGTTTCATAGAATCTATATCCTACATAAATTCCTTCCTCATAATTAATATAAGCCTTATCTAAATTCTCATACTGATAGTCACCGAAGTTTTCACTCGCTGGTGATGATGTATAATCATAGACATACGTATCAGTAATTCGGCCAGAAGGATTTATTTCTCCCGATAATACCTTTGCAAGCGAATTTGTTCCGAAGGGTCCAGGTGTTCCAACCCAAAGAATTGATTGAATGCTCGGATAATCATCTACGAATCCTAATTCCAAAGTATTACCAGCATTAACAACGATGGTAACATTACTAAAGTTATCAGCAACTTTTCCCACTAAGGCACGCATTTCATCTGTTAACTTTAAGTCTTCCGTATTTACATCTGATGCTTCCACCCCTTCAGTTTGAAGGATTATCATCGCATTATCAGAGTACTCTCTCGCTTGTGATAGCACAGCATCTGATACTTCAGGTTCATCAGCTGCCTTATTATTGCCTAACATGCCCCCAATTACTTGCACAACACCAGTGTTAGACTCACCTGCTACTGCTTCTATTTCTGGCATGCCCGCGTAGTAGTCATATAATTCTTGATTATATTCAATTCCTGCATTCTTTAGTGCATCGAACAGATTTATAGCACGGCTTTGGTCTGAACCACCCGAACCTCCCCCGCCATATTTAAAACTAAAAGCCGTTGAACCAAATACATTGATCTTTTTATCTGTTAATGGAAGTGCGTTATTATCATTTTTCAATAAAACTATTCCTTCATCAGCAATATCTTCTGAAACGACATCAGCAGCATCTCTGACCTTGACACCTTCTGCACTTGTTGTGTTAATTGTGATATGTCTTCCAGTTATGTTCCCAACTATACCTGAAACTGTTGGCCCCACAGTCACTCCAGTAATTAGTAACAGCAGTGCTACAATAGACCAGCCCGTTATCCGTCTTGGTCTATTTTTTATTTTTTTATACATTTTCGCTTCTTTTTTTGCTACTTTTCTCTCTTTACGACTGAAGGACCTTAATTCATTTTTTCTTTGCTGTTTCTGTTCTTTTTGCAAACGTTTGTCACTCTTTATTATCTCTTTCCGTTCTGTTTCTGGCAAAGAAGCTATTTCCTGCTTTCTTTCCTTACTTTTTGCCTTGTCTTCCCTTACACGTTTTGTTATTTCTTTTTTCTTAATTTTTCTCTTATTAAAGCTTTCGAACATGATGTCCCCCCTAAAAAAGTGTGTGTATGAATATTAAAAAGCACAATCAGGAATCATTTATCGTTGCTTTTTAAAGCGTTTCCAAATAAGTAATATGGAAGTAACGGAATGAAAGCGCTTTATGAAGTCAACATAATTATAGGGAAGAAAAGTTAAGGCGACATTCCAAAAAAAGACTTTATCTCTTCCTTTTATTGACTTTATTACTATGACATTCGTCCCAAATAAAAAAACCTCGTTTTAAAAACGAGGTTTTTAATATAGCTTTTTAAATTCAAATAACTGGATTTCGTGTTGCTGAAGTACACACTCCACTGTATAATCTCCTGTTGTCTCAAACTCAGTTACTTCATACCCTGGTTCCGCTCTACTTTTTAGATATGCGACCCCTTCTTCCTCTATGTGTAGCGGCGCACCAATATCAACCCATGAATCGTATGAAGACCCTGCTTTTTTGTTAACAAACCGTTTATGCACACGATACCTGCCATTCAGGTTTTGGATGATGAATTTTCTATATTTAGCTGATTTCTTTTCAAATACCTGATCTCTGTCAGTTAAATGGAGTTCAGAGTAATCAAAACTGCGGTACAGTAAATTAGGATGTACATAGTAAAATAAAAGTAACTGATATGAGTCGCCTTTTTTAGTTAGAATGAAATCCTTACCTTGATCTATAATTTCAACACCTAATTTGCTTAAAAAGTACATTGCATGATAAGCGGGTTTCTTGATACCATTATATGTCATCAAACCGAAACCGCCATGAAACAGATGTTTTTCTTGTTTCTGTTCCTCAAAAATATCCGTACTTGTCCAATAACCCATTCCGCTTACTTTATTATGATTCTCCAGCACTGATTTAATAATAAACGCAGCCATGTAACACGTATCATGCAGTAAATCTTTGCTATCGAAATTAGAATTCCATTCTGTGATCCAGAAATCTCTTCTCTTCAGACTATGCTGCTTCTTGATTATCGCATCTATTTTATTTGTTAAGTTATCTTCATCACCTATAATTAAACTTGTCCGGCCGATAATGTCCTGAATTGTGTTCTCTGTTGAAATACTCCATTTATTTGGGGAAACACGTTGATGACCTGCATTTTGGTTATTAGAAGTGTTATACACGTGGAAAGAATGAAAGTCCAATTCTATGCCATTCTTCCAAGCATATTCCTGGAACTCTTTGTGCCACTCTTGCCGATCGGAAAAATCAATATGACCGAAGCCCCCGACCTTTATATATGGATCAATAGATTTTATACACTTATAGGTCGCCGCAAAGAAAGCAAAAAATTCTTCACGTGATCCAGTCCAAAAGAATCCTTCTACTTCAGGTTCATTCCAAAACTCAAAGTACCAGCTTCTTACCTCCTCTATTCCATAGCGATTGATTACATGCCGCATAAACTGTACTATAAGGTCTGTCCAGCGATTCATTTCTTTTGGCGGAGAAACATAACCTTCCCACCAGAATATTTTATCGGGTGACTTAGCGAGTTCTTTTGGCATGAAACCAATTTCAATGAATGGTTTAATGCCACTGGATAAGATATTGTCTAATAAAGTATCCATATGGTTGAAATTATAATAACTAGTTCCATCTGATTTTTCATTGTAAATCATTAATTCATCCGAAAAAATGCCATGGAACCGTAAGTAGTCAAAAGGCATCTCCCTTTGAATTTGTCTGAGCTGTTCTAAAAAATCTTCTCGGAGGATATGCGGTGCATAACCAATTGTTAACAGCTTTCTAAAAGAAGGATTTAATTTTGTACTCTTTCCATACAGATTTGAGACAGTTGTTTCTGGATTAGATTCTACTATTTGCTCTAAACCTTCTCGTCTACCTAAGTACTTAAACAATTTACTTAGCGATTCTTGGCTGTTAATACTCAGGTAATTACCTAAGTCATTTTGTAAAACTTGCGTTTCTCTTTGACGGTATTGATTTGGTGTACTGCCCAAGACCTCTTTAAAAACTCGATAATATGCTTTACTATCCGGAAAACCATATTCTAATGCTATCTCATTGATACTTTTAGTTGTTGCTATAACTGCTGAAAGTGACTTTTGTAAGCGCAAACTGTCCAATCTCTTCTTAAAAGATATGCCAACCTTCGACTTAAAGTACCTAGACAGATACTGTGGATTAAGCGAAAAAACTTCCGCAACCTGATTTAAGCTTATATCAGGATCCTTGCAATGGTCGTTCATATATTTTAGAATATCCAACAGCCTTTGATCATCTTCGATATTATACTGGTCAGTTTTCACCGACACTTCAAAATGTTCAAGTAACAACGCAACCAAATGAAGCAGTTGCTGCTTAATCTTAATGCTATAAAATGGCATTCTATTTAGCACGTGCTGCATCATGGAAGCAAGTGTTCGCTTTATATCTTCGAAAACATGTTTTTTATGGTTATCCTGCTCATCCGATGAATTTAAATAAAATTTCTTACCCTCTATTTGTATATCCATACCTTTTACATACTCATGATCAATTTGCAATACAAGTATTTGTGCGTTTTTTGGTGTGGCGCTTATAAAATGAAGCTCATTCATATTTATTAAGAATACATCACCTTCTCTCAACTTGTACGAATTCTGATTAACCCGAATTTCTACATCATCTGAAAGTACAAAAAGAATCTCCATATCCTCATGCCAGTGATAAGGGAAATTTGCTACTTTATGTGTATAAATGTTAATAGGAATATTATGAAGATAATCTAGCTGTTCATATCCTAGTATAATTAACGCCCCCTGTAATATATATTAAAGCGCTTTCTTAATGTAGTATATCTATTTTAATCGAAAATGTCTGCTTCAATGTCTATTCTCCTATTAATCTCTAAAAAAGAAATCAGCCCAAGGTAGAACGTTTTGGCTGATTTCTTCGGTATTATGGCAAGAGATTAATTAATCTCTTCCTTCTTGTTACTATTTAGTTGTGTATCTATTTCTTTAGCAAGTTCATGACCTTCTATAACCACGTTCGGAATTATCCTATTAAGCCTCTTCGGCAGATACCAAGCTGCATTTCCCATTAATTTCATTACACTTGGGACTATTACTAATCTGACTAGGAATGCATCGAATAGTACCCCAAAGGCTTGTGCAATCCCCATGCCTTTAATGGTTGTATCCGGAGCAAAAATACACCCGGCAAATACTGCAATCATAATTAAAGCTGCCTCTGATACAACAGGTCCACTATGCTTCAACCCAGCCTGAATTGCTTGTGTTGGATCTTTCGACTGCATATATTCTTCTCTCATTCTACTTACTAGACCTGATAATCCATAGCCAGTCCAAAAAGAATACCGATAGCTAGTATTGGCAGGACGGCCAGTATTGGACCTTCTTTAGGAATTTGTAAGAAGTCAACATCTTTGTCTCTTCTTCTTATCCCAGCTATGATTCCGAATCCAATGATTTCATGTCTGAACTTCCTCATATATCTGCATTCCGATTGTGACAATGCGCTGCTTGTTCGTCTTACCCTCTTTTAATACAATCCTTCTCTTATTCCGGAAGACATCCGTTTTTAACTTCACCAAGTCACCTGCACGTAAGCCAGTATTAATGCCGATCAAGAAGTAAATGTAATCTCGCTCTTTACAATGTCGCCGCAGCGCCCACTTCATATCCACAATTTTCTCCCTAGAACGAATAGGCTGTACGTCTTTCTCCTTCATACTCTCATCCCTTTAATATCAACGATAAAAACTCTTTATTATCAAGGTCTAAAATGTATGTTTTTTTATACAAAGTCGTACATTCGGATAGGTGACGACCGATCATGTAGAGTGCTGCCGGGTTGCCGATGTTCCTAAAAGGCAGACTATCTCGTTTAAACGTGAGCCCCTGAGTTTCAGCGCTCTCGCGCCCGTGAAGCCTGCGCCTGATAATTCGGCCTTTCGTAAACCGAAGTAAAGGAAACGGATGGGATCCGTGACCACTCCGATATAAGCTATAAAGCGCGTGGTTGTGCGGTTTGTGGCGTGGTATTGCTGGCAGTGCCAACGCTATGATCCGCCTTATGGCTACTTTACACCGGAAATATTTTCCACGATATGTACTACTACACTACCGACCCTTTCGGACAAAGAACGTCTTCAGCTGGGAAAAATCAGGAAAAATCGCCCTGCAGAATCCTTTACTCCGAATAATATCCCTATCGATGTAATTAGATGGCATGAGGTACGGTTTTTGTACCGATATGCAGTGCTTGTCTTTTAGCACTTTTATATACCTCTCTATAAGGGAAAGGCGCTACAACCCGCAGTATATCAACGTTTTCGGAGGCATTTAGCACATTCATTCTGCTAAACGGAATGTAGTAGTAATTAGGACGTAATCTGGAGTATTCCTAACGGTACTTGGCCGGGAGCTGATCGGTGCAATTCGTCGAGAGCTTTTAATTTTTAAGATACTTATAATTAAGATTTATTTCATTATAAATTCTTAGTGTTTTCAAATAAATCAACGTATTTTCTAATTTTTTACGGTAGGTATACTCACTAAAAAGTCCTTTAAGTGAATAAAATAAAAATATAATGTAAGAAATAATAGCTATAAGCATGAGGGCAACTTCTGCACCACCCTCTTCTCTGAACAACCATGTAAGTGTACTTGTAGAAAAACCAATTATTAAGGAAGTTATAAAAGTAGCCTTATTATTACTCTTCGATTTGACTTCATCTTCAAATAAATTAATTAATAAGTCTAAATGGTTCTCTTTGAATACATCCAATCTTGTCTGTCTAAGCAATTCTTGAGCAAACTTCTCTCTCCTCTCTTCCTTAGGTCTTATCTTAAAAAGAGTTCTGTGAAAAGCATTGTATTTCATATAGATATTTATTGTTTCTCTTAACATACTTGATCCCTCCGTATCTATTATCGGGAAAACTGAACATAAGTTTAATGGAGTGTACTACTAGAAACTTGATATTCGTACTATATATCGCATACCAGGAACAAATGTTCTGCATCGGAGGTATATAAAATGAACGAACGCGGATCAATCAAATGGACATCGTTAATGTTGCCGGAGCACATCCAGGAGTTAAAGCAGCTAAGACAACGTCATTATGATGTCAATCAGCCGATATTATCGGAAGACCAACAGGAAGAGATACAGAGGAAGGTTCGTGAAGCTTACGAAAGTACGGCGCCTGTTACCGTAGAGTATTACGAGAACAAGCGCATTCATTCCGTCAGTGGTACGATTGATAAAGTAAATTTGACCATGCGGTGACTTGAGATAAGCAGCCGGACTGGTCTGGATTACATAGAGTTTTCGTCAATTTTCGCTATAAGTTTGGCTCAATATATGATTTAATTGGTTTAAACTATTTATGGGGGTTTTTATTTTTTGAACATTTTCGAGTTCTTTTCTCTATATACAGCGTTAACTACAGCTATTGGAACCGTAGGCTTCTTCCTAGTAAAAAGATACATAGCCGGAAGAGTAAAGCATCATTTCAATACAGAGTTAGCAGATCATAAACATGATTTATCTCTAATATCCGAAGAACACAAGCACGGCCTACAACTTATATCCCGAGATGTTGAGCACGACTATCAGAAGAGAATTCATCAATTTAGTTTGATTAGCTCAAAGATACATGAAGTTTATCCAGAATTATATATGATGATCAATGATTTGATGGTTGATTTTCAAAGGAGCACTTCTCGACTGAAGACTCGTCTTATGTTCTTAAGTAATACAGAAGCTGATTTACAAAAAATAAGGGATTATTTAGTAAGTAAGGAGATTCATGAAGATGTTATAGAAGATATAATAACCGAATATAAATTCGACAAGCAAAAAGGTGATAAAAAATACACTCAAGCTCTTGATTTAAAACAGTTACACAATACTGACAAGAAGAGATATGAAGTGTATATGAAACTACTTAGCGCTGAGCTATATTTGCCGAGTGATCTATCTAAATTAATTCTGAATTTATTAGATTTAATCTTAGATGTGATACTCGAAGAACAAAATCGAATTGAATTCGGTTTTGAGGGTAAACGCACCGAATACTACACTAATCTCTCTGATAAAACAAAAGAACTCAGTGAAATTAAGGAAAAAATTAAGATATCTATACAAAAAGAGTTAAATTTTGATCATAAGCCCGATAGTTCAGTAACCGAAGGTACGACCTCTTAAGTTGTACCTTTTTTCTTAATTAATCAAATCCTATTTCTAACAAACTTACGCTTATAAAAGTCTTTGCTTGGCGCGAACTTTTCATGGGCTGATACAATATCATCTCGCGAAAACTGCAGATAATTCTCCGTTGTCTTTATCGATGAATGTCCCATTATCTTGCTTAACGTCATTATGTCTCCGCCCTTTTTTAGATATTTTATGGCGAAGGTATGACGGAACCTTCCCGGCTGTATCTGCGACAATCCTGTCCGTTTGGCATAACGATGAAATAGTCGACGAATAGCATCTGGTTTCAACGGATCCCCGAACACTGATAAAAATATGCACTCGCTCTCTCCGAAGAATTTCTCATTTTCTTTAATCAGTCGGCCGATAAGATCAAGGACGAACTTTGATACAGGTACATCGCGGTAATTACGTGTCTTTGATTCATTAGCTGGCAACGTGACGATACGCTTTTCAAAATCAAAATCCGACTTTCGGAGATTTACTGGTTCGGCCACCCTATAACCACCGTCCAGATAAAAGTAAATCAGTATTTTGCTCCGGAAACCCGCATATGTCTTAACATCAATTACGTTGAGTAACTTGTTAATCTCATCATCGGTAAAGTATCGTATTTTCTCAGTATCTGTCCGAAGCTGTTTAATCGGCGTCATTGGATTTATATCCGTATAGCCTTCTCGATTCAAGAAGTTATAAAAGGTCTTTAGGTTGCGGATCCGTATGTTAATTGTAGCTGGTGCTAAACCAACCTTGCCGTTCTCCCTATCAGAAATACCTTCATATTGAATACGGTCAAACTGAAGGAAATTTATACAATCACGGACATCTGCCGATGTTAGCTCGTGAACATAACGTATTTTTGGCTTGTATTCAGAGAGGAACCGAGTTAGATATCCAAATACCAAATTATATTCTCGGATTGTACTTTTACGGCATCCTTCAGCCTTTTTCACATTTAAGAATTCGTCGATAGCTTCTGAAAAAGAATATTTTACTGTCAAATCTTTACCCTCTTCTCTAACTTCGCGATTCCCTAACGATCTTTCGTGGACAAATTTATCATAGTTATAATTGTGCCTCATAATAATTTATCACCTCATAATCTTCTTTGACAAAAAGCACTAAAACCCCTTTAAAACATTGATATAATGGCATTTTCGGAGTGTAAGCGGAAGCAAACGGAAGATAACGACATTATAAAAATAGCGCCACCCTCCGAAAAGGATGACGCTAATACTATTGCTTGCGTGGCTTATTTAATTTTCCGATTACCTTATTTATTGCTGAGTGAGCCGATTGCTGACGCGCTACTGATTTCTCGGACGGGTGCGTATATCGCTGTACCATTCGCATATCGGAATGTCCGAGGAACATCTGCAAGTGACGAATATCCCCGCCATCTTCGAGAAACATTGTCGCAGCTGTATGGCGCAATATATGCGGATGCACTTTCTTTGTAATGCCCGCCTTTTTTTCGCATAAGCTATGAGCCTTTTACGGAAATGATTCCGTTCCATCTGCTCGCCATAGTTCGTTATAAATATGAAGTCCGTATCGAAATCTACGGAGTTTTCCGTATATAATTCCTTCACTAACTTAACTGTCCGGGCCTACAGCGCAAGTGTACGCGCTTTGCGGCTTTTTGCGATAGCTGCCGGAATAGTTACGGAGTTGCCGTTAAAGTCGAAGTTTTGTACGCGCAGACCTTGCGCCTCACTTATCCGCATCATGCCGTCGATAAGTAGATGCATTAATACGTAATCGCGAAACTCCGAATAAAACGACTGGTCCGGTATCATTAATAATTGGCGTAATTCGTCCGCATCTAGGACTTCGATATTCGACTCTTCCTTGCGCAGATTTTTAACGCCATCCATCGGACTTTCGAAGATATAGCTCTCATCGACGAGGCAGCTGAAAAATACCCGCAATGTTTTAAGGCGCGTATTCACCGTCTCTATCGATAGCCCTACGGTCTGTGCCGATTTCGGACGATACTTATGATCCTCCCAGCGCACGACCTCTTCGCGCATATATCGGATGTAGTCCCGGCATGCCTCGTGCGTCCAAGTACCGCGAAAAGAATTCGTAGTTGTTGCGATATTGTTCGAGCGTATTCTTCGAGCGCCCCTTCGCAACTTTAATTTCGTAGAACATCCGAAAGAGGTAGTCGAGGCTATCTGCGGAAGATTTACCGACTGTTCGGCGACTCTTTACCGGACGTCCCTTCCGTCGTTCTACGCGTGGTTCGTCGTTCATTGCTAATCACTCCGTCAAGTATTTCGGAGGCACTACCCAACGGGACCTTAGCACTGCTACCCTACCGTACAAAGTCCCGCTACAATTCAACGAAAAAACCCGCCATATGGCGGGCTACTGCGTGTAGTGATTCCGACTGGACTCG
>NZ_LR700946.1:47815-299874 GCF_902497585.1 Terribacillus sp. AE2B 122
CAGCGACCCCTACCCTGTCAAGGTAATGCTCTCCCAACTGAGCTACGGAATCGATATGTAATGTAACGTCTTGTATCATTCTATTAAAGATATTAGAGCTTGTCAACGCTTTTAGGAAAAGTCTTTTCGGGTAACATATACAAATGCATTGACTTCCCAATTTAAGGAGCGTATAGTACCAAAAGTGACCTATTGGTTTTTATAAAACCCATGAGTTTTAAGTGAGGTAATGTGATGGATCGGAAAACAGAAATTATACTTGCTGCAAAGCAGAAATTTGCCGAGTTTGGGTTTCAGCAGGTGTCGATGCAGTCGATTGCGGAAGCTTGTAAGATATCAAAGGCTTCTATATATAAACTGTTCGATTCTAAGGAAGCGCTGCTGAATGAGCTCATTCAGTATAATCATCAGCAGCTGACGAATAAGGCTACCTTGATTGAGGAAGACAAGAGCTTGTCGCCCGAGGCGCGATTTGAGCGGAAGATTGTGATGGAGATTGATTCTTTTAAAGAAAACAAACATCTCATCCAAATGCTGATGTTCTCCCCTCCTTTCAAGGAATCGTCGGAGCTGCAGCGGCATATGAACAATGTGCGCGCAATTCTTATCAAGTGGCATCAGGACATGCTGTTGAATCTTTATGGAGATAAAGTAGAACCATTCAAATGGGATATGACGCTGAACCTGCTTGGGCTGCTGAACCCTTATCTGAAGATGATGGCAGATGGCGCCATCTTACGGGATCCTGCAGAGGTTGCACATGAGATGAAGCTAGTGATGGATGCTATTGTCACGGACAAGTTAACTCGGCCTCCCCTTTTAAATGAAAAGCATATCCAGTTGCATTTTCATGCTGATTTACCAGATGCTCCTGGAAAAGAGGAACTGCTTCATACAATCATGCTGGAAATGCGCGAGATAACCGCAAACGACTTGCAGGACAGTTCGCTGACAGAAGCTGTAGATCATTTGGAGAAAGAACTAGCTAAAGAAGCGCCTGCTGCCTATCTAATTGACGCGCTGCTAACTTACCTAGATCAACATAACAATTTGAAAGAAAGTATTCGAGCAATTCGGCTACTGCTATAAGGAGGAATACAATTGGCTAACCAGACGGCTCAGATAAATCGAAAAGCAACGGTAACGATTTTCATCATCGGTGCTTTCGTAACGATTTTGAACCAGACTTTATTAGTTACGGCCCTGCCTCATATCATGCAAGATTTTGATATAACCGCAGATCAAGGCCAATGGCTGACTACGGCTTTTATGCTGACAAACGGAATACTCATTCCGATAACGGCATTCTTAATCGAAAAATACTCAACGCGGAGATTATTCCTGTTTGCCATGATTACTTTCAGCATCGGAACGCTGATTGCAGCGGTTGCGCCTAGTTTCAGCCTCTTGCTAGTTGCCCGTATTATCCAGGCAATCGGTGCTGGTATTATGATGCCGCTCATGCAGACTGTCTTTCTGACAATCTTCCCTCCGGAGAAACGTGGTACAGCAATGGGGATGTTCGGACTTGTTATCGCGTTTGCGCCAGCAATTGGACCAACGCTTAGTGGCTGGATTGTCGACAGTTTCTCATGGCATTACTTGTTCTATATCGTTCTGCCGATTGCAGTCATTGATTTGATTTTGGCAATTTTCATTCTCAAAAATGTAACAACGTTGCGAGAGTCTAAAATTGATGTACTATCTGTTATTTTCTCTTCTATCGGTTTCGGCGGTATCCTTTATGGATTCAGCTCTGCCGGTACGAATGGTTGGGTGAATTGGGAAGTAATGGGGACACTCGGCGTAGGTGCACTGTCATTAATTTTGTTCATCGTCAGACAGTTGCAGCTGGAAAAACCATTACTGGAATTCAGGGTGTTCAAGAACTTCACCTTCACGATTACAACTATTATGGGTATGCTCGTCTTCGGATTGATGATCGGGACAGAAACTATCCTGCCGTTGTATACGCAGAACCTGCGTGACGTCAGTGCATTCCATTCTGGATTGATGCTGCTACCAGGTGCGATCGTAATGGGTATTCTTTCTCCATTCGTCGGCGTTATCTTTGATAAAATTGGCGCGAAATTGCTGGCCATCGTTGGGTTCCTACTGATGACTGTGACGACTGTTCCGTTCGCTTTTCTTGAACTGGATACTTCCCTTACGTTCATCATCGTTATATACGCATTGCGTATGGCTGGTACAGCACTTGTCATGATGCCGCTCACCACTGCCGGAATTAACGCACTGCCAAACCACTTGATTCCACACGCGACAGCAATGAACAATACATTCCGTCAAGTCGGCGGCTCAATTGGAACGGCGATTCTGATTACCATCATGACCAACACAATTAAGTATGGTGACTTTACTAATCCTGCTGATGCACAAGTGACTGGCATGGGTGCTGCATTTATCGCAGCTGTTATTCTATCGGCAATCGGTTTGATTTTGGCTTTCTTCTTGAGAAAGAAAAGTAATTCCGACGGCAGAAGTACACAAACGAAAGATTTAGGTGCAGAAAAATAAAAGAATAGTACTCTAAGCATAAACTCTCAGTATAATCTGGGGGCTTATGCTTTTTTCTATCCATTATTGGAAAAAATACACTTAAATATATCGAAATAGACTATAATAGGAAATAAATTCAAATAATGAGGTCGATTTTTATCTTTAAGAAGAAAGTAACAATTATAATCTTTTGTGTTTTAGCCATTTTAGGAATTCTAATATACTTCGCCGTACCCTACTTTTCAGTAAAGCACGATAAGGAATTGGAAGTCAGTTTAAATAAACTAGTAAAGGAAGAAGATATCAATACAATTAATATCGGAGATTTAATTACATACGACTGGCAAAAAGCTTATATGTTTCATCCTTATACTGAGGAAGCAGATATGAAAGATGTATTGGGGTTGAAGTTTCATGATCCAGTTGGCATGGCATTAAGGGATGATATAGAGCTCTTTGTTGTAGTGAAAGATGACAACACATTTGAATATGCTAAAATCCAACTTGGATACGGATATTTATCCATGGATGAAGAATATTTAACTCCTGAAAATGACTTGGTAGAAATTACACAACCTTAATTAGAAAACTGATCAGCAACTCTCGATTTCAAATGCTTTGTCTTTCCAAAACTAATCATTCTGCCCATTATCAAGAACGTATACTGGAGTAATTCCTTAAGCAACAAACATAAGGAAAGCATAAGAGACCATTATAAAAACAGACTCTATTTTCAGAGTCTGTTTTTATTTAAAGGATATTTTATCAACCTTAGTTACTATTCTTCATTCTTCATTAATTCTTCTTCAAAGAAAAAAGTACTGGGATACTTATTGACTACATAAGAGTATTTTTTCATATTTTTCACATAATGACTTTTTAAGACTGTTACTAATTCATTCGATTCTCTTATTTTTACTATTTCTCCATTACGAAAAGTTCCTGCGCTCACAGTCCTCATCCTCTCGGGTATCAATTTAGATTATTTATGCCTGCCTTTTGTATGATTCCCTAAAGAACTTCTGTTAACTCTGTTATTTTATACCGAGATTTTAAAAGTAGATATAGTATGTATTTACTTGCTAAACTAATCAAACATAAAAAAAAGACTCCAGAAGGAGTCTTTTTTAACAAAATTAGATTTTGTTAACGTTAGCAGCTTGTGCTCCACGTTGACCTTGTTCGATATCGAAAGAAACTTTTTGACCTTCGTCTAAAGATTTGAAGCCTTCGCCTTGGATAGCGCTGAAGTGTACGAATACATCTTCTCCGCCTTCAACTTCGATGAAACCGAAACCTTTGTCTGCGTTAAACCATTTTACTGTACCTTGTTCCATAATAATTGCCTCCTGTTGTGGGTTGTCCACAAATGTATTACTACCCTTGTTCAAACATACTATCTCAAGATAAAAATCATTCTTGCAAATTTTACACCGAACAAAAATAACTAAATTCATCATAACATATAGAAGTATATATAGCAAACACAGAAAAGCAGAAAATTTTAAAAGTGTAAAAACCTGGATTTACTCAGTTTAAGTCTACCTCTATTTATTTATCGTCCGATCAAGCAACTCCATTATATGGTAGAAATCATCCAAATAACAATCAAAAATTGTAGCTTATAGACAGCCCAAAAAATCCTTTATTTTTTTACTTTATTTTACATATATATACAAATTACTAGTGCTTTTTATGTGGCAATCTATTATACTTTGATAGCGCAGTTGCGTAATACATAAAGGTGGGCAAGATATGTTCGATAATATTTTCGTACCAGGGCTGAATGGCATTGCTAGTTTCGTCTTTTGGTACCCATTTGTGATGGCGCTGTTTTGGATTGCTGGTACGCTTGTCTATATATGGTTTCGTGATAAAGACCAAAAAATTGATTTTGAGAAGGTCGATTGGCCGCTGATCAGTTTTTTGGTCCCTTGTTATAATGAGGAAGATACGATTGAAGAGACATTAGATAACTTACTAGGTTTGGATTATCCGAAGAAAGAGATCATTTTGATTAATGATGGCAGCAAGGATAATACTGCCTCTATCCTGAAAAAACTCAGTCAGAAACATCCGAGTATCCGAGTTATCCAGTCGTACGAGAACCGAGGTAAAGCGAATGCTTTGCATCTTGGTGCGCATGCTGCCAGAGGTGAATTTCTGCTTTGTTTGGATTCAGATGCGATTCTTGATAATGATGCACCATATTATTTGATTCATCACTTTCTGCATAAGGGTGAGCGTCTTGGTGCAGTTACCGGGAACCCGCGAATTCGGAACCGAAATACACTGCTCAGCCGGATGCAGCTCGTAGAGTACTCCTCTATCATTGGAGCAATCAAGCGCACCCAGCGAATTCTCGGAAAAGTTATGACGGTTTCCGGTGTTGTCGTGGCGTTCCGGAAGCGGGCGCTTTTGGATGTTGGTTTGTGGGATCGGGATATGATTACGGAAGATATCGCTGTCAGCTGGAAGCTGCAGCAGCGCTTCTGGGATATACGATATGAACCGCGGGCACTGTGCTGGATGCTTGTCCCGGAGAGTTTGAAAGGAATTTGGAAACAGCGTGTTCGCTGGGCACAAGGAGGGCAGGAAGTTATGCTGCGCCACTGGCGTGTGCTGTTCCGCTGGAATCAGCGCCGCATTTGGGTTGTTTATTTAGAGCAATGGATTAGTACAATCTGGGCTTTTGCTTGGTTGTTTGTAACAGTGTCACTTTTGCTTACAGCAGAAACTTTCCAGGAAATGCTCATCTGGATTACATTCACTTCCTTCGCTCTTGTATTTATGAGTCTGATTCAGCTCTTTATCTCTTTGCATATTGATTCGAAGTATGACAAAGTGAAACGATTTTATCTGTGGGCATCCTGGTATCCTGCTATTTTACTGGATCGTTAATACAGGTGTAGTAATGAGTGCGTTTCCTCGTGCCATTGCATCACGTTATAAAGGAGGCTATGCGACATGGAAAAGCCCAGACCGCGGGATCAACAGGAACAAGTGATCATTTTGGAAAAGCAGTCTTTGCCGCGTTTCATCGTGAGCCTGCTATTCACACTGCTTATCTGGATTTATAGTCTGTTTGTCGTTTGGTTTTTTGCCTCTGCTTTATTTGATACAAATGATCGGTACAGCGGTATATTGAAAATAGCTTTCAAGACTTCAAATGCCGAGGTTCGGACTTTCATGCTGATCGGTGTATGTATATTTCTGTTCTTCCTCCTTTACTTCTTGTTCTGGAGAACGTATAACAAGAAACGTTTTGGAATCAAGACAAGACGCAAGCCGCCAAGGCCAGTTACAGTGGACGACTTGGAAAAGCTGGAGCTCATTCCGGCAGAAACAATTAAGAAACTGCAAACGAGCAATTATATTGAGTTCGAAAAAAATCCGGTACGTGATTTGGAAAAATGAGAAGAATTCTTTTAATCCTTGTTGGTTTAGTAATAGTAGGGTTGATCACTTTTCGTGCTATTCACTTGTTTGAGGCAGACGTAGCCGAAGAGACAAAGGTTGATCATGCCTTGAATCAAGATGGCTGCCTCGGATTGAATTACCATAGGGTAAGGCGCCCAACTGTGTTTAATAAGACAGTCTCTTTCTTCACTCGGTCGGATGAACTGACACGCTATAGTGTTTACACCGATGATTTCGAGGGACAGCTCAAGAAACTAAAAGATATGGACGTTACCTTTGTTACACCAGAAGACATTAATCGCTACCAGAAAGAAGGCGCTTTTCCACATCGCTGCGTGTGGATCAACTTTGATGATATTGACCGGACTGTATATGAGAATGCTTTTCCGCTTCTAGAAAAAGAGAACGTACCTTTTACCCTTTATGTCATTGCTGGGCATGTCGGTGATAAGGACTTCCAGAATCTGCAGATGGCTACCTGGACGCAGATACAGGAAATGGCCGACAGCGGACTCGCTACAATCGGTTCGCATACATATGATATGCACAGGCTTGAAGCAGACAAGCCACTGTTTCTGGATGACAATAATCTGGATGCCTTCGCAAAAGACTTAGAGAAAAGTAAAGCCGTGATTGAGAAACATTTGAATATTGATCCTGTTACCTTCGCCTATCCTTATGGAAATACGAATGATAAGGTTGCTCAAGTTGTGCAAGATGCTGGCTTCGAACAAGCGGCTATCCTTGCGCCGCAATCGATTACAGTAAAAGATGACCCCTATTATTTAAACCGAATTGTTACTAATCCAGAAACATTTGAATCAATCATATTGCCTTATTTAGAGGAGCAGGAAAAAGGATGAAGCTTGGCTTAAGCTTCATCCTTTTTTGTATGCTTTTACTCGTTCCTCCAGCGTGCCCGTGTGCAATTCGAACAGGTTATTATCAAAATCATAGAAACAGATGGACTCTCCTTCGCCGACAATCCGGGAGCGGGAGTGTCTTATTTCTAAGCCAGCCTTCTCTATCCTATCTCTGTACGTGTCGAGTTCAGTTGCTGTTACTTGAAAAGCGACGTGATGATATGTCCGGTTCACAACTTCATCTGCTTGCATGACAGCAATCCATTGACCGCCTATCAAAAAAAACTTCTCCGGATATAATGAATGCCTTTCATTCCCGCTGTCGTATACTTCTTCCGCATCTAAAATCTCCTTGAAAAGAGCAGCTGTTTGATCGAGATTTCTGACAACAAACGTTATATGGCTGATCCCCTTGATCATTCCGAAAGTCCCACGCTTTGTACAGAACCATGCGCTTCCATTTTTCCTTCCGCCTCGGCAACAATGACTTGCCGCAGTTCATCCAGTACTGGATGGAATTCCGAATGTGGCTTTAGCAAGTAAACCATTTCCTTTTCTATCTCCAGCCATGTATCCATCGAAGCTTCATTATGCTGCAACTGTGCTTCCAGCTTATCTAAAGCGTTGGCTACTTTTGCCTCAAATGTTTGTTTTGCTTCGAATTCAAGCCAAAGTGCCTGCAGCTCCTTCCCTGGCTCTTCTTCCAGCATTGCTCTGATATTATCCATTGCTGTTGACTCTGCCAACTGCTTTTGTTCTTTTCTCCCCATATCAAACAGCGAATCAAAAGCAGGCACATCCTTTGCCTCTGCTTCGACTAAATCATGAATCGTGATCATCTTCAACAATTTTGCCATGTCTAGTTTTTCTTCTATGTATGGTTCTATAAGCACTGCCATCAGGCCTACGCGCCATGTATGTTCTGCTACACTTTCCTGTCTGCCGTTTGACAGCCAACTGTGTCGCATCTCAAATTTGAGCTTTTCAGCAAGTCTCAATACTTGCATAATTCCTCTCATATGTTCCATTGATATCATCCCCCTTCCCATCATATTACCATAATTTTCATGCAATACATGTCGTTTTTTGCCTTAGGTAAATTTATTTTCTTGCTTGATTATTTTTTGCAAACATGCACTTGACTTTCCCATGTACATAATATAATTTTGCACTAAGGCAAAATAAGTGCGTGTGCCTAAAGAATTGAATTTACTGAAAAGGAGTGTTTTGTGTGAAGAAGCTGTTTTACTTTGTTTCCCCTTTGTTTGCTGTTTTCTTACTTGCTGGCTGTGGTGCTTCCGATTCTGCTTCGGGTTCTGAGGAAAACAAATTGCAGGTGACGACGACTATTGCTCAAATTGCCGATGCTGCTGAACAGATTGGCGGCGAACATGTGGAAGTTGAAAGTCTAATGGGTCCAGGAATTGACCCGCATTTGTACAAAGCAACGCAAAGCGATATGCAAAAGCTTCAGGATGCAGATGTCATTCTTTATAACGGGCTTCATCTGGAAGGCCAGATGCTGGAAGTGTTCGAAAATATGCAGGATAAGACACCTGCAGTAGCAATCGGGGAGAACATCGACGGTTCCGGTCTGCTTACTGATGCGGAGGATAACACATTGTCCGATCCTCATATCTGGTTTGACGTTGCAATCTGGAAAGATGCAATTGGCAGTATTACAGACACATTCATCGAAGAAGATCCCGATAACAAAGCAGACTATGAAAAAAACGAAACTGCTTATTTAAAGGAACTGGATGAGCTGAAAGCTTATGCCGAAGAACAGCTAGCCTCCATTCCAGAAGAACAGCGGGTTCTCATTACAGCGCATGATGCTTTTCAATATTTCGGTGAGGCATACGATTTGGAAGTGATGGGACTGCAGGGGTTGTCTACTGACTCCGAATTCGGTCTGGCTGATATCCAGAGACTGGTGGATACGCTGACTGAACGTAAAATTGGTGCTGTATTCGTGGAGTCGAGTGTGTCCGAAAAGTCGATCAATGCTGTGATTGATGGAGCCAAGGAAGCTGGACACGAAGTTGAAATTGGTGGCGAACTTTATTCTGATGCTATGGGTGAAGAAGGTACGGAAGAAGGCACGTATATCGGCATGTATCGTCACAATGTAGACACGATCGTTGACGCTTTGAAATAGGAGGATGACGAATGGAAGCCTTGAATGTAAAGGATTTGCAAGTTGCATATGATAGAAAAGCTGTACTAAAACAAGTGGAACTCTCTATACCGAAAGGAAGTCTTACAGCCATCGTCGGACCAAATGGCGCAGGAAAATCCACGTTAATCAAAGCCATTCTTGGAATGCTGAAGCGTTCATCAGGACAAATTTCCATTCTAGGCAAGCCTTACAGTCCAAAAAACCGTAATGTAGGGTATGTACCACAGCGCGGATCAGTTGATTGGGACTTTCCAACTAATGCACTTGATGTCATATTGATGGGTCGGTATGGACATATCGGCTGGTTTAAACGGCCTTCAAAACAGGATATTATGCTTGCGAAAGAGGCATTACACAAGCTCGGAATGACAGATTACGCAGATAGGCAGATCCGCCAACTTTCCGGCGGACAGCAGCAGCGTATCTTTTTGGCACGCGCATTGGTGCAAGATGCGGAAGTATATTTCATGGATGAGCCCTTCGTCGGAGTGGATGCTAAAACAGAAAAAGCGATTATCGATCTGTTACGGGAATTAAAGCATAAAGGCAAAACGGTCATCGTTGTGCATCACGATTTACAGACAGTGCTGGAATACTTCGATCACACACTTCTATTAAATCGCACTGTGGTAGCTAACGGGCCCACCGAGCAAGTATTTACAAAAGACCTGCTTCAAAAAACCTATGGCGGTACGTTGGCTTTCTTCTCACCTACCGGCGATAAGCGAGTTATGTCATGATACAGGATATGTGGAATGCATTGCTGCATCAGCCGAATACGCAATGGGTTGTGCTGAGCACAATGCTGCTTGGGATTGCCAGCGGAGTTCTTGGAAGCTTTGCTCTCTTAAAAAAACAGAGTCTTATTGGTGACGCCGTTGCTCACGC
The DNA here is from genome assembly GCF_902497585.1 of Terribacillus sp. AE2B 122. Lineage (NCBI taxonomy): Bacteria > Bacillati > Bacillota > Bacilli > Caryophanales > Bacillaceae > Terribacillus > Terribacillus sp. AE2B 122. Next base: position 57,686 of record NZ_LR700946.1, read on the forward strand.
AGCGCTGCCAGGCATATGTATTGCTTACCTCCTTATTGGTGAGAAGCAGTTGCTTGCCCTACTGCTCGGTGCGACTGCAACGGGACTACTGGCAACCTATCTCATCCAGCTTATCACTACAACGACGAGGATCAAAAAAGATGCTGCCATCTGTCTTATATTAAGCGTCTTTTTCGGTACAGGAATTGTTTTGCTGAGCCGAATTACGCAGCAGGCAGGAGGAAATAAAAGCGGACTCGACCACTTCATCTTCGGGCAGGCTGCAGCTATGACTCGGGACGATGTCTATACAATGGCTGGTGCTGCCGGCGGACTGATTCTCATCGCCTTTCTTCTATTTAAAGAATGGAAGCTGCTTATATTCGATCCTGACTTTGCCAAAAACAGCGGGCTGCCAGTTGGTTTACTTGAAACACTCTTCTCTACCCTGCTTGTAATTACGGTCGTAATTGGCATCCAAGCGGTTGGCGTTATTCTGATGGCTGCATTGCTTATCATCCCAGCTATTAGCGCCAGGTACTGGACGGATCGGCTTGGCTGGATGGTGATCATCGCTGGAGCTATTGGGGCTTGTTCTGGGATAGTTGGTGCTTTAATCAGTACAATCAGCACCGGTTTGGCAACCGGTCCGCTCATCGTTGTAACTGCTGCTGGCTGTTTTATCGTCTCCTTCATTATTGGACCAAAGCGTGGTCTCATCCAAAAGCTGATGGCACATCACGTAAGTGCTGAACGCTTGAAGGAGGAAAGTTTATGACATATGAGGGCTGGATTCTGCTGACTGCTTGTCTCGTCGGAATCAGCTGTGGTATGGTAGGTTGTTTCCTGATTGTTCGGCGAATGACAATGCTCGCTGATGCTATTAGTCATAGTGTATTGCTTGGAATCGTACTCGCATTTCTTGTTGCAAACAGTCTGAACGGCATCTATATGCTAATTGGCGCAACAGTTATCGGATTGGTGACGACATTTGCTATCCAATCACTTCATAATTCGGGTGTTCAAGAAGATGCCAGTATCGGTATTGTGTTTACGACTTTCTTTGCCATCGGGGTCATATTTATTTCGCTTTTCGCCAGAGATGTCCACCTCGATGTGGAACACGCCTTAATGGGAGAAATCGCCTTTATTCCATGGAATACGTACACTGTCTTTGGAATTGAAATACCGAAAGCAACAGGAATGCTCCTATGTATCAGCCTATTCGCAACGCTCGTCATTTTATTGTTCTACAAGGAATTAAAGCTCACTAGTTTCGATGCTGCACTAGCAGTAACGCTAGGCGTTCCGGTTGCTTTGATCCATTACTTATTAATGGGTCTTGTATCCATTACAGCTGTCGGCTCCTTTGATGCTGTTGGTGCCGTCCTTGTTGTCAGCATGCTAGTCGTGCCAGGCTCCTGCGCTTACCTTATGACCGATAGGTTATCCGTAATGCTGCTTTACAGCTGTTTGTTTGGTGCCGCAAGTGCCATCTTCGGTTATTATGGCGCGCTGTTACTGGATGCTTCGATCTCTGGATCGATGAGTGCCGCGGGAGGTATTTTATTTCTGCTGACTTGGTTTTTCTCACCAAGGTATGGACTGTTGCGACGTTATCGGACGATGAAAACGTCTTGAACTTAGACTTCGTATCCTCCTTTAGACCGGCCGCGCTCTATATTTTATAGTGCGTGGCCTGTTTCATTAATTGAGCGCTTCTAGAAGGTAAAATCCGCGAGACTGTAGAATGTATAGGCACGTCCATAATAAAGGAGAATAAAATTGATTAATCACATTGGTCAAATTATGTTATATGTAAGCGATCAGGATCAGGCAGTCCACTTTTGGACAGAAAAACTGGGGTTTCAAGTGCTCGCTAAAGAAGACGATGGTCAGGGTATGAGATGGATTGAAATCGCACCTTCAAAAGGTGCAGAAACAAGTATCATTCTACACAACAAAGCATTCATTTCCAAAATGGAGCCTGAACTAAATCTTGGCACCCCTTCTTTGATGTTTTTCTCAGATAATCTCGATAAACTGCATAATGATTTATTAACTGATCATGTCACGGTCGGAGAAATAGTCGCAATGCCAACTGGAAGAGTATTCAACTTTGCAGATTATGAAGGAAATTACTTTGCAATTATGGAGAAAAACGATTGATTCTTTATCCTAGATTAAATACAGCACTAATAGATCCATTTCGATTAATTGAGATGGATCCTTTTTTATGGAGTCAAAGAATAAACCAACTTATTTCACTGTAAGAGCAGTTATTAGGCTGTAAGGTTTACCTTGACGACCTGTATTATTCATACTCTTCCTTCCATTCATGGTAAAATGACATCACAATCCTTTCACAAAGCGAGGTTTAACAGATGAAACGAAATGGTAAGATGGAAAGTGCCATCATAGACAGCATCTATTTGGATGAGAGCTTGGAAGTACGCTGGTATAAACCGGAGTCATTTTCTCCTTTGTATAAGTACCAGCTATGCATTATGCAAGATGGTAACGATTATTTCCAAATGGGGCGCATCGCGACGTTAAGTGATCAGCTGCATAGTGACGGTGAGATCCAGAATACGGTCTTCGCCGGCATTCATTACCGTGACCGTCACGACCGAATCGATAAATACTATCCTGATGGAAAGAAACATGAAGCCTTTCTACAATTCCTCCTGCATGAAGTGCTGCCGGTTCTGGAGGATGATTTGCCGACATTACATATGGGAGCCACCAGGACATTGATGGGCGATTCTCTGGCTGGTACCCTCTCCCTTGTGGCTGCCCTTCGCTTCCCGCATACATTTGGTGGCGTTGTGATGCAGTCTCCATTAGTCGACGAAGCTGTCATGCGGGAAGTAAGAGATGCAAAGCAGCTAGATAGTTTGTCCATTTATCATACAATTGGTACAAATGAGACTAAAGTTCCTACTAGCTTCGAGAAAGAGATGGACTTTGTGGAACCGAATCGCAGCTTACAAGAATATTTCCGCACGAAGCCTGTTGATTATACTTATAGGGAACTAAAAGATGCGGATCATACATGGAAGTATTGGCAGCGTGATATGAAACAGGTACTGACTGACGTATTCGGATAAACCTTCGTCCGCATACAGCACGCCCTATCTTTGGTATAATAAGACGCATAAGCAAACGGTACGCATGCTATTCATTCTTAATTGGAGGTATTGAGATGAACTACACTATAGCAATTTTTCCATCTGAGCAAGTGCAGCAAGAAGCCAATTCGTATCGTAAACGATACGACTCTGCTTACGCCCTCATCAAACCGCATATGAAGGTAAGACAGCCATTCCCATTGAATGAAGAAGATGACCTTATCGATGCTGTAAGTGAGCTAAAACGAATTGCACGCGAGACAGCTCCATTCTCTTATCAAATTGAGAAAGTAAGTACATTTGCACCTGCTCATAATACACTCTATTTCAAGGTGACGCCTTCTGAAGAATTAAAAACACTGCACGAAAAGTTATATCATGGTTTCTTTGAAGGTGAAGAAGCATATGCATTCATTCCGCATATTACGATTGCGCAAAACCTTTCGAATGGGGAATATGCTGATTTGCACGGCACATTGAAACTGAAACAATTCCAATATGAAGAACAAGCCATACAGTTCCATTTGCTCCAGGAGCAAGAAGACGGGAAATGGACTGTGAAAGAAACTTTTACGTTAGGTGAGGAATAAACATGGAAATAACCGTAGCAGAAAACAGTATTCAGCAGCAAGATGCTTTCCAAGTAAGAACACTAGTATTCGTTGAGGAACAAAAAGTACCAGCAGATCTTGAAATTGATGAACTGGAGAATGAAAGTATCCACTTCGTCGGATACGAGGATGGAACTCCGGGAGCGGCTGCGAGAATGCGTTTGGTCGATGAGTATGCAAAGATGGAACGCATTTGCATACTGAAAGATTTCCGAGGCAAGCATTATGGAAATGACCTAATGTGGGCCATGGAAGAGGAAGCGAAAAAACGCGGTATGCAAAAAGCGAAACTGAACGCGCAGACTCAGGCAATCCCTTTCTACGAACGACTGGGATACACAGTCGTTTCAGAGGAATTTATGGATGCTGGCATTCCGCATAAAACAATGACAAAACAGCTGTGAGACTTCCTTTTGGAAGTCTCTTTTTTTGTATAGTCAAGTTTCCTTTGGGCATGCTTTCTCTTAGAAGGGGTGTGTTGCACGTGGGAGAATATGGACATATCATTGTGGAAGTAATATTCGGTTTTTTTGGGCTGTTTGTATTAACAAAGGTGCTCGGAAAAACCCAAATGAATCAGATTACAGCCTTTGACTTTATCGCTGCAATTGCTGTCGGAGAGTTATTCGGTAATGCTATTTTTGATCCTGACGCTGGTATTCCGCATATTGCAGTCGCAATCATCACATGGGGCTTACTGATGGTCGTCATCGAAAAAACCACCCAGCGATTCAAAGGAGCACGCGGTTTTCTGGAAGGGAAACCTACTGTGATCATCTCCAAAGGCGAACTTCGGTATGAGGATATGAAAGCCAACAAGATGGATTTCAATCAGCTGATGCACCAGTTACGATCCAACAGCATTTTTTCACTCTCCGAAGTAGATTATGCAATCATCGAAGCTGATGGCAGTCTGAGCGTTTTGAAAAAAAGCGCTTATCAAAATCCTACACGAAATGATCTTGATCTAAAGGAACAGCCCAACCCTCTCCCTGTTTCGTTCATACTAGACGGTGAAATCATAAAGGATAACATTATTAATAGCGGCCAGACCTTGGAATGGCTGGAGAATGAAATAAGGAAACAAGGTTTCAGCAGTGTTTCCGAGGTAGTATATGCGGAGTGGACGCCCATCGACGGGCTATTTACCAGATCATATTAAATTAACAAACTGTGTTAATATAACGCCCCTTTCCGGTTAATAAGCTATATGTCTTCCCGTCAAACTGTGTCTCTTTGGTTACTTGATGTCGCTTCTGGCGGGGCATGGCGGCAGCTTGGTAGTCAAGCCGATCCTGAACACGCTGTTCGAACGGATCCTTTGTCTTGTTAGACATAATCGGATTGGTCCTTTCAATCACATATCGGTCACTTTTTGGGCTGTTGATCCTGTTTTGATAATCCATATACTGATAGGATGAAACTGGTACGGTCCAACTCATGCAATCCCCTCCTTTATTATCTTATTCTTCTTTACCCTGCTTCTCTCCTTGTCTAACCATATAAAAAAGCAGCCGAAGCTGCTTTGTATCAGAACCAAAAATTACGGGGTCTTTTGTCTTTGTCATCTTCGCCTTTCTGTTTATCTTCATGATCCTCATCGTTCTTCCGGCGGAATCCAAAGATTGGATCAAAATCAAACTTCCGATCATCTTTTTTATCTTGTTCATGTTTATCATCATGATCGGACTTATCATCATGCTTATCTTCATCTTTCTTTCGGCGGGAACCGAAGAACAGATCGTAATCATGGTCTTGATCATGTTTCTTATCATCATGATCATGTTTCTTATCATCATGATCATGCTTTTTATCATCATGATCATGCTTTTTATCGTCATGATCATGCTTTTTATCGTCATGATCGTGCTTTCCTTTGTCTATATCGTCCGCATCCAGCACAACTTTATCAGCTTTAATGATGAGGTTCTTCACATGGATGACCTTTTTTTCCTCAGACATGTCTTTCACTCCCTTTTCCTTAGACTTAAGTCTTGATAGTTTATGTGACCTACTATGAAAGGTGTGCTATGTACGCCTATTCATGTGTTTTTTCCTCACCTGCAAATACCTACCAACTTCTTGCATAATCCGGTTAAGTGCCCACACATAACAAAGGGCCCCTCATATCTTATTAAAGACGAAACGTCATTACTTTATCATTTCGAGAGGGGTAAAATCATGAGCAACGGAGAAAACCGTTCATCAGTCGTCGTGGATATCGTAAGAGAAATTGCCAATGCACAAAAAGATATCCATTCCGAGTGCTGCGCAACAAGTGCGGAACAATCCATCAATGATCTTCTAGGCAACTTCGGAGGATCTACTGGTTTCGATACAGTACCAATCTGCCTATATAACGACCTCGGAGCTATTTTCCGTGGATATGGAGTCGCACCAGGAGCAACTCCAGGTACACTTGGGCCGGTAGCTGGAAGCTACTACTTCCGTGTGAAAGCAGTCTACGACGATAACAGCGCTGTGCTGGAATTGCTTCGCAGCCCAGCAGATCTAATACTAATTCCTGATGGAATTGCTGAACAACAGGTTACTAACCTAACAGCTACAGGAATTTGCTTCACAGTTGATTTAAATGCATTCGCCCATATTACTACTTTGCCAGCTATCTCTGCATTCGTTACAGGCACACCGCCTACAAACTAAGTCTTAACAAGAAAAGTTCAATCTTGATTACAAGATTGAACTTTTTTCTTAGAAGCCGAGTATTTTGATATCCAGGATGTCCTCTAGTTTCACTTCACGTTTAAACGGACGACGAATTGATTTAAATTGGATAAGGTCTCCTTCTATACTTGCAATGATACCGATCAAGCTGCCCTCTGTCGTAACAAGTTCACATTTCATACGCGGAATCTGAGAAGGGAGATTCAGGAGATAATCAACCTTTTCTGCCGTCAGTAAATCTTTGAAATTCACTTTTCTATTGGACGGAGCTATCTTCTTCTTTGCTGGTGATACTTCTTCTTTGGGTACAACAGCTTCTGGTTTTACTTCTTCCGTTACTTCTTCTGCTGCTACTACTTCAGTCTTTTTTCCTTTTGCCGTACGATATGCCTGCTGCATTTCTGCTATCGGAAGATCAAGCTTCGGCTGGGCAATAAACAGCACTGGCTGCTGGCGCCTTACCTTTTCTTTGGACACGCAACGTCCTCCTTTGCATTAAGATTCCTACTCATTATATGCAGTTAAAAAATGAGGGTGCCCAATTTAAGCAAAAGAAAAAAGACTGTCCATAGACAGTCTTCATTCTAATAACTCGTGTAAATCATCTACATACTCCCCTGAACCGGTGACGATGAGTCGATCATCCATTCGCAGGACAGTATCGCCATGCGGAACGATAGAATCTTTACCACGAAAAATACGGACAATGATCAAGTCACCATGAAACGGAAATTGACGTAAGGATACGCCATCAAATGCAGGATTCTGCATCGATACTTGGTAAAGGGCGTTATCTTGGTTGGTCAAAATATTCATAACACTAGGCGCTTCTATGAGTGCTTTCAGCAATGCATTGGTTGAGAGCAGAACGGAAAACACCTCTATATCGTTCTCCTTCAATTCGTTACTTAATGCTGGCTGCTCAATTCGTGCAATAACACGGTCTACCCCTAGTTCCTTTGCATAAAGGGAGATTTGGCTGTTCTGTTCTTCATCTCCGGTAGATACGACCAGGATATCAACATTGAATACACCAAGAGCCTCCAGCTGGGCAGGTTCGTAATTATCCAGCTCCTGTATATCAAATTCTGATTGCACAAGGCTTTCATCGAGCTTGTCCAATTTTGTGTGATACAGATGTGTTCGATAATAACGTTCATCCAGATTTCGTACAGATGGCATGGTAAGTTGATTTGCACCGATAAAGGCAACATCATTCTTCTTGTCGGTCTCTGCATAGCGAACGTAAAATCGCTTGAAGAACCAAGGTGTAATGATACAGCTTATAACAGCTACAAGGATCAGTGCCCCTTCCATCTGAGCATCTATAACTCCAATGCGTTCTCCAATAGCAGCCGCCGCAATGACTAAGGAAAGCGTAGACGTCAGAATAGTTCCAGCACTGATTACGGAACGCCAGTCATACCATCGACGTAAGTAGAGAACCGGTACAATCTTCGAAATGAGCAATGCAATCAGCAGCAATGGAATGAGTATTAGAATTTGCGGATCTGTCAGCAGTGTGCGCAGATTCATTTCTACCCCTACCATCACGAAGAAAATTGGAATCAGGAATCCATACCCGAAGCTGTCCAGCTGATGTACAAGCTCCTGGTTCGGTGACAGCAAGGAAACGAGTGTACCAGCTAAAAATGCTCCTAATATGTTTTCAGCACCGACTGATTCAGAGACAGCTACAAGTACTATTATAAGCGTAAAGACTGCTCGCGTCCCTATTTGGACTGTACCCTTCGACATCGTTTCGATAAAGGATCTCTTTTGAAATATCTTGCCGACGAAATACAAAATAACTCCGACTGCAAACAGGATTAGCAGCAGCCACATATTGCCGCCTTCATCTCCATAAATGGTAGCAAATACTGCAAGCAGAATCATCGTCACCAAATCAGCGATGACTGCAATCATAAGAATAGTTTGGCCGAATGTTGACTTCATCATCTGCGCTTCCTTCAGCGTCGGCACAACAACACCTAGTGAAATGGTGGAAATGATCAGCGTCATGAGAAAGACATTATCTATGAAGCCCGCCAAAACGAAAGCGTAAGACAAGCCGACTGATAAGATGAGTATACCAAGGAAAATAACTAATGAAATAATGAATGGTGATTGAGATGGCTGTTTTTCATTCTTTCGTTTATTTTTCCCCGCAAAAATCGAGAAATCAATTTCAAGTCCGCTCAAGAACATTAAAAAGATAAAACCGAGCGTAGACAGTGTTTCCAGCCAAGTACTTTGGTTGACCAAATCAAAACCGCTTTGGCCGATAATGAGACCGACAATAATTTCCGCTACAACAACAGGGAGCGCACGGAGCTTAAGACGATTCATTAGTATAGGTGTAAGAAATGCTGCCAGAATGACAACAACTAAGGATATGATGGATTCATGCTCCATGCTGGACCCTCCTTTTTTTCTATTGTGTTAACAGTCCCATGAAGGCTGTTGCCAGCCCAAAGTAAATCAATATAGATATAATGTCATTAATGGTAGTGATAAATGGACCCGAAGCAATCGCTGGGTCAATGTTCAGCTTGTGCATGAGCAGCGGAATGATCGCTCCTGCCAGAGTCGCAATGATCAACGTCGCAAAAATGGATAAACCGACAAGTAAGCCTAGGAAGAAGTCTTTCTGCCAGATGGTCACGACTATTGTAATGACGATACCACAGCTTAGTCCAGTGATAATTCCTGTCAACCCTTCCCGCATCACCATTCGCATTTTCCCGCGTTTAGCAACATCCCCTGTAGCCATACCTCGCACCGCAACTGCCAGTGCCTGGGTGCCGGTATTCCCCCCCATCCCGCCGATAAGCGGAATAAAGCTCGCGAGTATGGCAACTTGGCTCAGCGTATTTTCGAAACGACTGATCATGCTGGCCGTAATCATACCGAGGAAAAGGAGAACAACGAGCCAAGGCAGCCGTTTGCGAGCAGACACGAAAGCACTGTCTTCTCCTTTTTCTGTATCGCTGACACCTGCTAAACGGCTGTAATCTTCATCTGCTTCTTCTTCCATAACATCCAGAATATCATCGACTGTGATGATACCGAGAATATGATTTTGAAAATCGACTACTGGCAGTGCCAAGAAGTCATAATCACGCATCATTTGCGCAGCATGCTCCTGATCGCCACCGACATCGACACTGACAATCCTGTCGCTCATCACTTCGGAAATGAGCCAGTCTTTCTCCGCTATGATGAGATTACGCAAAGAAATGACTCCGACCAGCTTCTTGTCTTGATCAACGACATAGGTATAATAGATAGTTTCAGCATCAGGTGCTTCTGCTCTAAGATGCAGCATCGCTTCCCGTACCGTATCTGTAGCGCTGACACTGACGAATTCGGTTGTCATGATACTTCCGGCCGTTTTATCCTCATAATGCAGAAGATGCTTGATTTCATCTGCTGATTCCTTTTCCATAATCGTGATAAAACTAGCAACTTTGTTTTTATCCATTTCCTTTAATATATCCACTGCATCATCTGCAGACATCTCAGCGAGCACCTGCGCTGCATAACGAGAATACATCTCCGTGAAATAAACGTCGGCATTCTCCCAGTTAACGTTTTCCATGATTTCTGCGGTTTCATCAGGTGAGAGATAAGAATAAATTTGCTTTCGGATCTCTTCGGGCTGTTCCTCAAAAACTGCCGCCTGATCATACGGGTGGAGTTCTAGGTATTCTGCACGAAATTGGTCAATTTGCTGGTTAGCTAGTGCTTCCCTGATTTTATTTTGGTATAGTAAAATTTCTTGGTTTTCCAAATGATCCATACGTCTGCCTCCTCGCCTGCAAGAACACTCAATAGTAAGTAACATCTTGCTTTTTGTCAACGTAAAAACGGCCGTTCTGTGAAAGGTTTAAGAAACTTTAATAGAGTTCACTTAATTTATCCGTCATTTTGTTGTAAACTGTAACAAGATTATATTCCACTCATTTGCAAAATCTAATCGCTTTTATAGCAGCTAGAGATGCGGAAGGAACGAAAGAAAGGTTTTGTGTATGAACTCTAACAAATTCCGGTTAGATCTAACAATTATATTAGTCTTGATATTACTTTGTATTGTCTCTTCATTCACATTATTCGAGCTGCAGCCGACATTATCTGGTCTTGCCGCCCAAACACAATATATGCCGCGCCAGATTATGTGGTACGTTCTTGGTGCTGTTGTCATTGCTGTTATGATGCTGCTCGATTATGACCGGCTTCGCCAGCTCGTGTGGATTTTCTATGGAATCGGTATAGTTATGTTGTTGATGCTATTCTTCAAATTCCCAGCAGCCATCATCAATGAAGCAAATGGTGCGACAAGCTGGTTCATCTTACCGGGTATCGGTTCGATGCAGCCTGCCGAATTTGTGAAGGTGTTTGTAGTTATCGCATTGGCGCATGTCATCATGTCTCATAATGAGAAAAATACAGTACGCACAAATAAAACGGATTTGTTTCTTCTCGGAAAGCTGTTTGCGGTAGCTCTGCCACCGATGGGGCTGATTGCCGTACAACCTGACCTTGGCGGTTTCCTTGTATTATGTTCCATCCTTGGCGCTACTATTTTAGTATCCGGAATCAGCTGGCGGCTGCTGCTGACCATACTAGGTATCATCCTAGGGATTTCTCTATTCGTAGCCATTCTGGCGTATATTTTCCCTAACCAGGTTGGTTCCTTCTTGCAGGAAACGATTTTCCAGCACGTCGAAAGCCGCTTCCTCGGCTGGCTTTATCCTGAAAAATATCCAGATTCCAGTTATCAGTACCGACTGGGATTAATGGCGATTGGATCAGGAATTCTATTCGGAAAAGGGGCTTCCAACTTCCAAGTCTCCATTCCGGAACGTCATACGGATTACATTTTCTCTGCCATCGCTGAACAATTTGGATTCATTGGATCAGCAATTGTGCTCTTCCTATTCTTCATTCTCATCTATCGAATGATTCAAGTAGGACTAGAGAGCAATGAACCATTCGGCAGTTATTTGGCCGCCGGGTTCATCGGAATGTTTACTTATCAGATATTCCAGAACATCGGGATGTCGGTAGGACTCGTACCGATTACCGGACTTCCGCTGCCATTCCTCAGCTATGGAGGAAGTTCGACACTCGCCTATATGATTGCGATCGGTATCGTGCTCAATATTCATTCACGAACACGTACATTCATGTTCGAAACACAGAAATAAGCCTTATGAAAAAAGGGAAAGCTATTAAAAGCTTTCCCTTTTTGTATATAGGAGTGATTCATATGAAATTAGATTTTATCGGAGATGTGCATGGCTGCTTGCCTGAGCTTCTCGAGCTTTTCAGCAAGTTGGGATATGACATGCGTGATGGCCTGCCTATTCATCCAGAAAACCGCCAGCCCTTTTTCATTGGTGATTTAACGGACCGCGGTCCCGATTCCTTAGGAGTGATTGAGCTTGTCTATCGTCTTGTAGAAGAAGAGCTTGGATTTTACGTACCAGGCAATCATTGCGATAAGCTTTACCGTTATTTGCTCGGCAACAATGTCCAAGTGAAGCATGGATTGGAAACGACAGTAGCAGAATTGCAAAACTGTGACCCGAATAAGCGCAGGAAGCTATCCAATATGTTCATGCAGCTTTACAAAAAGGCTCCTCTCTACAAACAAGTTCCCGAACTAGGCGTCGTTGCAGCACACGCCGGTATCAAAGAATCACTTATCGGCAAAGAAGGAAAAAAAGTGAAAAGCTTTGTTCTTTATGGTGATACGACTGGTGAAATGGACGAACTGGGCCGCCCAGTCAGACTGGACTGGGCTAAGCATTATCATGGAGAAGACTGGATCATCTATGGTCATACACCGGTTCTCGAAGCCCGCATCATTCATCATACAATCAATATCGATACTGGCTGTGTGTTCGGTAATAAGCTAACCGCCTGCCGCTTTCCAGAACAGTCCTTGCACAGCGTCTCTTCCCAGCAGCCGTTCGTTGAAGAGAAATTCCGTTCATTCGATTAAAAAGTCAGCCGGAATCGGTGAATGGAAGTTCAGAACGCGCTTCGTAAACGGATGAATAAAGCGCAGCTGCTGTGAATGCAGTGCCTGACGGCTGATGACATCCTTATTACCACCATATAGTGTATCACCAGCCAGCGGAAGGCCAAGCGATGCCATATGTACACGGATTTGATGTGTCCTTCCAGTAGCCAGCTTAATTTCAACCAGCGTATGATTAGCGTAGCTTGTCTGCCAGCGAAAGTGAGTGATGGCTGTCTGGCCATCAGGTCGCACTTCCCGTTCGATGATTGAGCCTTCCTTCCTGCCGATTGGTTTGCTGATTGTACCTGACTGTTCTGCCATACGACCTTCTACAAGTGCAACATAAGAACGCTGGATTTTCCCTTGCTTTTGGTCAGCAGCCAAAAGCGTATGGGCATAGCGATGTTTGGCGACAAGCATCAGTCCCGAAGTATCGCGATCCAGCCTTGTCAAGATATGGACTGTATAGGGGAGTCCTTGTTTTTGGTAATGCCAAAGCAAACCATTAGCAATTGTGCCAGACGGCTGGTTCATTGATGGAATTACTGCTACCCCAGGGTTCTTATCCAAAACAAGTACATGCTCGTCCTCAAAAACAATTGGCAGCTCGAGCGGCTCTGCCTCCATGTAAGCACCGGCTTCCTCCTGTGGAAGCTCGACTTCCAAGCAATCACTTATTTTACCGATATGCCAAAGAGGCGCCGGCTGCTGATTGAGTGTTACCAGCTGCGGCTCCTCCTTGAATGTCTTAAATAGTCTTCTTGATACTCCTTGCTGTTTAAGGAAATCCTTAATGACAATTTCCTCCTGCAAGGTCCAGCTTAATTTCATAGCTTTTACCTCTTATCTGCAATGAATGAGTCGTGCACACGTTTCCAGAATGGGAACGGACGGAAGCGCGCAAACCGAACACGCTGCTTGGCGACTGAACAAGTGATTGACTCGATATCTGAATGATTTTCTGTCATATGATCAATGGCTATCAGGAAACTTTTGTCCAAGGTCGGTCTCAGTGTACATGGATGATGGCTCGGCAAAATGAGCGGAGAACCTATCGTCCGAAAAACACGATTATTAATCGAAGCAAGCTCCGTCACTTGTATAGATGCCAAAGAAGGATGAATAATAGCCCCATTCAACGCCTTGTTATAGGCTGTACTGCCCGAAGGCGTTGAGATGACAAGGCCATCTCCTCGGAATGTTTCGAAATGCTCTCCCTTTATCGAAACATCAAGTACAACTGATCCATCCGGTGTTTTGACGGAGCATTCATTCAGTGCTAGATGCTCGTCCACCCTTCCATCTTTGTGGGTAATGGATATATCGAGCAAAGGATACTCCACGATATGGTACGGTTTATTGGCGATCTGCAGCAGCAGTTTCTCCAATTCCTCAGGAACCCAATCTGCGTAGAATCCTAGATGTCCAGTATGGATACCGATAAATGCTGTACTGTCCAAACGATGGACATATGTATGGAAATTCTCTAGGAAAGTCCCGTCTCCCCCGACAGATATCGCGAGAGCCGGCTCCTTATCATCATACTCGAAATTGAAATGCGCCAGATGTTCGACAATTGTTTCCTTGATCGCATTCGACTTCTCATCTCCCCGTGAAAGAACCGTATATTTCATCCCAGCTTACACCCCTATTTATGCTTTTTGATTTGCTGCTGATCATGATAAATCCGCTGCGCTTCTTGTACTTCATCCCGAATTTTGGACATTTCCTCGTCCAGCCGGAATGCAGCTTCTGCGGCCGTTTTCAATCTTGTTTTCAATTCTGCCGGTATTTGGCTATCGTATTTATAATTTAGCGAATGCTCATTTGTAGCCCAAAAATTCATGGCAAGTGTTCGGATCTGGATCTCGGCTAGTACTTTCTTCTCGCCGTGAATCGTCTCGACCGGATATTCAATGATCATATGATACGACCGATAGCCGCTTTCCTTCGTTTCAACGATATAGTCAATTTCATTTACGATAGTAAAGTCATTTCGTGCTTTTAGCATTCCCACAACTGTATAGATATCATCGACGAACTGCGTCACGATTCTAAGCCCGGCAATATCCTGGATTTCTTGATGCAGTAGGTCGACGGTGACCTGCTTAGTGGCTGCTTTTTGTAGGATACTGCGTACTGGCTTAACGCGACCAGTGATGAATTCAATCGGGGAATGGCGTGATTCATTTTCAAATTGAGAACGCATCCCCTTCAGTTTCACTTTCAGTTCTTCTACTACCTGTACATATGGTGCTAAAAATACATCCCAATTCATACTCTTCGTAGCCCCTTTTCTTCCCAGCAGCGTCTAGTTGTTCCAGATGCATTATATCTGCTTTCAGTGTATCATAAAAGCAGCTTGGCATAACAATGGAATACAACAGATAGAAGCACAGGGGGTATAAGCATGCCGCAAGAGATTGAAATCGAATTTAAGAATCTGCTTACAGAAGCGGAATTTAATAAATTATATGAAGTGTTTAATATGAAAAACGTGCCTGAAATACAGCAGGTTAACCACTATTTCGAAACAAAAGATTTTCAGCTGAAACAGCATGGTGCTGCACTGCGAATCAGAGAAAAGAACGGAAAATATCAATCCACGCTAAAACAGCCGCAAGGTGAAGGGCTCCTGGAAACGCATGACTTTTTAACAGAGCAAGAAGCAAATTCCTGGTTGCAAGGTTATATTACGCTTGGTCCTGAAATCAGTAAGCAACTGCAGGAATTAGGTATTTCAACCGCTGAATTGATTTATGGAGGATCATTGGAAACTGTCCGCCGGGAACAGTCATATAATGATACAATCATCGTTCTCGATAGAAGTAAATACAGTGATGTAACTGATTATGAATTGGAACTTGAAGCCCAGAGCTATGCACATGGAGAGCATGTTTTCAACACCATTCTTACGGAAAACGGCATAGCGAAACGAAAGACTCCGAACAAAATTCAGCGTTTCTATGACAGCCTCTGAAACAGATAAGTTGCCCAACTTAGTAGGTGGCTGATAAAATAAATTTACAGTCAACCCCTACTCGGGGCAGATGTTATGTTGATTGCTCTTTGCATAAGAAAGGAAGAAACAATGAATCAAGCTGAAACATTGTACGATGGAATTGGCGGACAAGCCATATTAGAGCAGCTGGTAGATGTTTTCTACCGACGCGTGGCAGAGCATCCAGATTTAAAGCCGATTTTTCCGGAAGATTTGACGGAGACCCGCCGCAAACAACAGCAGTTCCTGACTCAATTCTTCGGCGGTCCGCCACTCTATACAGAAGAGCACGGTCACCCGAAGCTAAGATACCGGCACCTCCCTTTCGAAATTACACCAACGCGCAAGGATGCATGGCTTTCCTGCATGGCAGCTGCCCTAACGGAAACTGACATAGAGGAACCTTATAAAAGCATAATATATGAACGACTTGCGTTAACCGCACATCATATGATGAATACACCAGACAAAGAGAAAGGAGAATCGATATGAGCTGGGAATCTTCTAATTCAATACAGCAAAGGCCTGAGGATGACTGTGGCGGATTTTGCGGGTTGTTTCCTTCCTCGAAGAAGCCCGTGGAGATTTACGTTTTTATCGATCCGCTTTGCGAGGATTGCTGGTCACTCGAGCCTTTTCTCAAGAAACTTACAATGGAATATGGTCAATATTTCACTTTACGCCCTATACTGACAGGAGATTATCAGCCACTCGTTCGTGATCGAAGCGAGTGCAGTTACCCGAAAACGGTTCTGCAGCCGGATAATATCTTGTTGAGCAATGCCGTTTCCTTCCCATGGCGCACCTCGCTTGCGATAAAAGCAGCGGAATTGCAAGGAAGAAAGGCCGGTACCCGCTTCCTCCGTACTATTCAGGAGGCACTGTTTTTAAACAAACAGGATATTACCGCAGATGAAATTCTGATTGAATGTGCTAAAATTGCTAAACTCGATCTGGAAGAGTTTCATGACGATATGTATTCTGCTTCAGCTAAAAAAGCATTTCAATGCGATGTGAAGCTTTCGAAGGAACTGGAAATTGACGAGTCACCTTCCATTGTCTTCTTTAATGAATCCGAAGAAGACTCTGGTATTAAAATTTCCGGTTTATATAGCTACGATGTCTATGTCAATGTCCTGCACCAGATGCTGCAAAGAGATCCACAGCCAGCGGCAAAACCGCCCGTTGAAGAGTTTCTTTCCAGCTATAAATTCGTTGGAAGCAGGGAAATCTCATTGATTTATGATTGGACGAATGCGCAGACAGAAAAGGAAATGAAAAAGCTACAATTGAAACAGATGGTAGAACGCATTCCGATCAAACACGATACTTTCTGGAAATATAATATTACTTCGAAAGCTGAATAACTTTTTGCTGCACTTATACCAGACAGCCGCACTTATGTGCGGCTGTTTTTCATTGTCTGGAATCGGGAATCGAAGAAAATGTACAGAGGAGGTCTAAACATATGGAACAGCATTTTTTCAATTCAAATGGCTTGCAGCTAGCGTATTTGGACAACGGTGTAGAGTCAGATTATGTTCTTGTACTCATGCATGGCTTATTTGCACGAGCGACTCTTTACAAACCATTTATGGAAAGAACAAAAGGTTGGCGAATTATCGCCCCTGATCTGAGGGGACATGGCAGGAGCGGTCATTCAGCGGAACTGACCGGGTATGACCGAGACTCTTACCTTCAGGATTTGGAGGCTTTACTTGAAGAGATTGGCGAAACGAAATATATCGTCTTGCTCGGTCATTCTTTATCCGGTGTGACTGCTTATCAATTTGCAGCCAAGTATCCAGACCGTATAACTGGACTGATTATAGAGGATATGGGGCATAAGGTTTCTGGTGAACTAACATATGCCTTAAAGTTCCAGCAGCCTGCAGATACGCTTGCTGCTCTGTCTCACAGTATCGAACAAGTACAGAATGAAAACCACTTCCTATATTACGCAGAGAGTGCGTATGAGGCAAAAGACGGCTGGAGGTTATGCTTCGATTCAAAAGGTATTAAAGCATCGCAGGATTATCTGAATGGTGATTATACGGATACCTATCAAAAAGTTACATGTCCAACATTGCTTATGCGCGGTGCCCACTCCCCTATCTTGTCGGAAGAAGTATGGGAAGAGATGAAGCAGCTGCGGCCGGAAGTTGAAGCCGAACAGTTTGATAAATGCGGTCATAGCATCCATTTTGAGGATTTGGACAGCTTCAGCCGTTCCGTTCACCAGTTCTTAAAAAAGTGGAAAACATAACAAAAAGGCCTGCCTTTCGGCAGACCTTTTTGCATGTATAACTTCTACTGAGGGGATGGGAGAACAATAATCCAAACAAAGGGGACTTGTTTGTGATGTTTCTCACAAATATAATGTACCATAATGTAATATTAGATGGCAACTGTTATGTGCACAATTTCACAAAAAAGTCACAAGCTCTCTTAGTCTAGTCTTTTCCATACCTGCATAAAGTGATGATAGTCGGAGGTGGCATGATGAAAGGAATCGGTATCCTGTTGATCGCCTTGGTTATTTTGGCTTTATGTTTCAACATTCTCGGTATGCTTCATTTCGTTTCCTTGGCGATTACATTGCCTTTGCTATTTTTATCATTACTAGCCGCATGCTTTTTCTTTACCAGAAAAAGAACATTCAAAGGCATGAAAAAACCGACGCGTTAGCGCCGGTTTTCTTTTTATTTCTGCAATAGTTTTTCCATTTCGTCCAGTTTCTCCTCGAATACATCGAGTGCAGACAGGATAGTCTGTTTATTCGTCATATCTACTCCAGCGGACTTCAGTACTTCAATTGGATAGTCGCTGCTTCCAGCCTTGAGGAATCCTACATATTTATCAACAGCAGGCTGTCCTTCTTCAAGGATCTTAGCAGATAGTGCAGTAGCAGCTGCGTAGCCTGTAGCATATTGATATACATAGTAATTGTAGTAGAAATGAGGAATTCGTGCCCATTCCAAACCGATTTCTTCATCGATTGTTAAACCCTCGCCGAAGTATTTCTTGTTCAAATCATAATACATGGACGTCAGATTCTCTGCTGTAAGCACTTCACCGTCCTGCTGATGCTTATGAATCATATGCTCAAACTCAGCAAACATCGTCTGACGGAAAACAGTGCCGCGGAATCCTTCAAGGAAGTGATTCAGCAAATACAGCTTCTCTTGCTCATCATCCACGTTATTGATCATATATTCATTCAGCAAAGCTTCATTACACGTAGATGCAACCTCGGCAACAAAAATGGAATAGTTACCATATCTGTATGGCTGATTTTTGCGTGTATAATAACTATGCACCGAATGTCCGAACTCATGTGCCAACGTGAACAGATTATTGACGTTATCCTGCCAGTTCATCAGGATATAAGGGTTTGTTCCATACGCTCCTGATGAGTACGCACCACTGCGTTTCCCCTTGTTCTCTTCCACATCAACCCAGCGGTTCTCAAAGCCTTCCTTCAGGATAGACTGATATTCTTCACCTAATGGCTCCAGTCCTTTAAGAACAAAATCCTTCGCTTCGTCATATGACACTTTCATGTCGACATCTTTCACTAGCGGTGTGTAAAGATCATACATATGCAAGTCATCAATACCAAGCACCTTCTTGCGGAGTGCCACATAACGATGAAGCAACGGCAGACGCTCATTGACCGCTTCTACGAGGTTATCATAAACCTGTTCAGGAATTTTATTATTATCCAGCGCAGACTGACGGGCTGACTCATAATTCCTTACTTTCGCGTAGAAGTTATTCTTCTTCACTGTACCTGAAAGTGTTGAAGCAAAAGTATTGCGGAATTGACCGAATGTATCATACATGGACTTGAATGCGTCACGGCGGACACGCTGATCCTTCGATTCAAGGAATGTGACATAACGTCCATGCGTAACGTCAACTTCTTCCCCTTCTTCATTCTTGATGCTCGGGAAAGTTAAATCTGCGTTGTTAAGCATACCAAAGGTAGCAGAGCCATTATCGGTCACTTCGGAAGCTTGAGCAAGTAATGTCTCTTCCTTCTCAGACAGCACATGCGCACGCTGACGGCTGATTTCATTCAAGGTATGCTCGTACACTTTAAGATCATCATTTTCTTTCAGGAAAGATTGGATGCGGCTCTCATCGATTGCAAGTAACTCTGGAACAATATAGCTCATCTTACTTGAAATCTGCGTAATCAATAGCTCCGCTTTTGATTGCAGTGCTTGATAATGCCCGTTCGTCGTATCTTGGTCATAACGCATATGCGCGTATGTATAAAGCTTGCCTATACGCTCAGATAATTCATCCTGTAGCTTGAACATCTTATACAGCGTGTCTGCAGATTCTTCAAGCTTTCCTTGGAACGCAGATATTTTATCTCCATCCTCAGACAATGCTTTGCGCTCTTCCTCCCACAGGTCATCTGTTGCGAATATATTCTCTAGGTTCCAAGTGTTTTCTACTGGTACCTCGCTTCGTTTTGGTAAAGATTTAGCTGATTTTGACACGAACATCCTCCTCCAATGCTGCTTACCTTTTCTGTTCCAATAACTATTTCGAATTTTATTTGGGAAAATCCTTCAACTATAAGCATTTTCTCTCTTATATTATATATAAAAGCATGAGAATCATGCGAAGAATATCCCTCAGAATAGAGATAATCCCTTTTTCTTTACAAAGGTCTCGGAATCAATTTGATCGAACCAGCCGTGCTGGCATAGACGCTGCATGTATGATTCCACGGGATGTTTATTGGAAGATATGGCAAACGGATTTGTATTGACTTCCCATTTTCTGCAGACATACACTAGCCGATCGAGAGATACGCTTTCCATGACAAGTATGTGATCCAATTGCTCAAGCCACAAATCAGTCTGCCAAATATATGGTGGCACAGACATTTGATACTGGGATTCAACAGGCTGCAAAATGGAGAGCGGTATATCTTGCAGTAGCAATCCGTTATCATACAAGCGCATTACCCATCGTTTCATAGAAACAGGAGCATATGTCAGTGGCTTTGCTATCGCTCTAGCTTGGATACTATGCCAGGCTTGATTGATTTCTAGAAGGTTTTTCGGGAGGGGTTGGAATATTTGCGGAAAACGTAAACTTTGGAGAGGACGGAAAAAGAATTGACCAACAGTCTGTTTTTTACCCGTAAGGAGAATATGCT
Organism: Terribacillus sp. AE2B 122; assembly: GCF_902497585.1. Taxonomy (NCBI): domain Bacteria; kingdom Bacillati; phylum Bacillota; class Bacilli; order Caryophanales; family Bacillaceae; genus Terribacillus; species Terribacillus sp. AE2B 122. The sequence goes on from NZ_LR700946.1 coordinate 78,306, forward strand.
GGACGTTACACAAAGTCTCAGTGTTTGAACAATAATATAATAGCTGTAAAGGCATGCTCTGCTTGTGTTGCATTAGGAAGCGCTGTTCTCGTTTCGGCAGGTCGAGCATATAAGTAGATGTACGTTTTAAACGATTTCCTCCTAGAATCCATATGGGAATAATTCCATTTCGCTCATATGCTTCATTACGTCGCAGCAGCTCTTCATCCGATATGGATGCACATTGATATTCAATAGCTATCTCTCTTCCACTAGGGGCATGCAGCAGCAAGTCTGGACGTCTAGCCGATTCTTTTACGCATTCCTCCAATTTGACAGCATAGCCTTGCTTTTTCAGCCAATAAAACAGCTGCAGCTTACCTCGCATATGGTATAAACTCTCCCCGGTTCTGTCCAGCTCGCAGTCGTGGATTTGTTCATGTGCGAAATGAGGAATAACCTTCTTGCCAGCACGTATGATGACTGACTTTCTGCAGGCTGGACAGAGAAAACGCCGCTTTCTAAAATTATGGATTTGCTCTCTTTGATGTGCAGCAAGCAGGATGAGTCTGCCATCCTCTAACTGTGCCTGCAACATATCTATCACCTCCTTGAGTTTAGTATATATCAAGAAATTGCCAGCGCTGAAAAACTGACCAAAAAAGCAAATTTAAGCACAAAAAAATAGACATTCTGTAATGAATGTCTATTTACGAGGGAAGTATTGCTTCACGTTAGTAAGTGCGTTTTCAGCGAATATCACCTTGCCGTATTCTTCCAATCGATAAATCGTTGTCTGGGAATCATAGCCGAATTCAAGGATCTGACTTAGAACATCTTCCTGCTCATCATCTCCAAGAATAGTGTCATCGAATTCTACATACAGCATATATCTGTCTTTGTAATGGAATAATCTGTTTTCGATGCCATACGTCTCTTCAAAGTAGTGGCTAAGCTGAATCACATCCTCAAAGTCACGGAATTGAATAACGAAGGATAATTCCTCTTCATCCTCTTCTTCCCCATCTTGCTGATGTGAGCCGAATTTTTCCTCGAGGACAGAATCGACTTTCTCCTCTACAGAAGATTGAATTGTTTTATCATCGACGTTCAGCTCTAAACTTTCTCCATCTTTAGATAGCTGAGCCTTTGTTACGACAATTTCCAATCCTTTATCCATGGCCTGCACTTGAATCCATAGCGGCCCCTCGACATTGAAGTCCTCTTTATAATTGACTTCATCCATCATCTGCCAGAACAATTGCTCACTTCGTTCACGGTTATACCAAATATCTTCTTTATCAAAGCCGCGATCTTCAATATCTATATAAGATATAAAAAATTTAATTGTATTTTCATTTATTCTTTCTATTTCCATGGTTTTCTCTCCCTCCAGTAAAGTGGCAGGTGAAAAACGCCCTCTTGCCTTTACACTTCCCGTATTCCCTTACCCTCAATCTAACTTTTTCTGTGTGTATTTCTATTTTATGATAAATCCTCCCGTAAGGAAAACAGAAAGGCTTAAGATTGCCGAAAAAAGGCGAATGCCCTTAGAAGGATTCTGTCCATTGTAGCGCATTTCAGATAATTTGTCATCCGAGGGAAGCTGGAAAGAAAAAAGACGCAGATCCCAATGGATCCACGTCCTTTGTCTGTATAAGGTCAGTTGACCATACGCTGTGCTTCACGCAACTGGAATGTACGCACAGTTCTTGGCAAGAAGCGGCGAATTTCATCCTCATTGTAGCCTACCTGCAAACGCTTCTCATCAAGGATGATCGGACGTCGCAATAGACCTGGGTTTTCTTGAATCAAGCTATATAACTTCTTCAATGGTAATTGATCTAAGTTCATATTTAGGCTTTGGAAAACCTTTGAGCGTGTAGAGATGATCTCATCTGTACCATCTTCTGTCATACGCAGGATTTCCTTGATTTCATCAAGTGATAATGTCTCGGAGAAGATGTTCCTCTCTGTGAACGGAATATCGTGCTCTTCTAACCAAGCTTTAGCTTTGCGGCAAGATGTACAACTTGGTGAGGTATAAAGTGTTACCATTAAACTTCACTCCTCAATACAGAATATGTTTCTATTTCTTTGCCCATGGAAAGATTTTATTTAAAATAATTTTAATTTAATCTCTCTATGTACAAGTATACTACAGTGGTCAAGTTATTAAAAGACTTCCTGAAAGATACCACAGTTTTTACACAAATATACGTATGCAACGGTGTTATGGTTCCTATTTACCCTGCCTAAAAGGTTTAAAACCCATTTTAATAAGTTATTTTTGATTTTCTTTCAATGTATCAAAAATACTATCCTTCTCCGTATCTTTAGAAAATGTCAACACTTCATCAGATTCCTGATAGGACTCTCCATACAGCTGTTTATCCTTGTAAGTATGAATCTGTTCGTACATATCCCTCATTGCAGCGAATATCTCCTCCTCTTTCTCCCCATTTGGCGCCCAGTACAGGATTTCCATCGGATTCTCCTCTGCTGTGGCAAGGGAACGGCGGTTATAGCCAATCATCTTGGCATGCTGGAATCCTTGTTTTTCGTAGAAACGAAGACGTTTTTGGGAATCAGCATCCTCATACTGCAGCGGTTCCACTTCTAGCAGAATTGGCTTCCCGCGTTTCTTCAGCTTATCAATAAGCTTGCCTCCGATGCCTTGTCCGCGTGTTTTAGCAGCGACATATACATAATCGATAAATAGAAAATGGTCGAATTCTGCATACATCAGGACATGCTCTTCGCTCTCATCCTTGAAATATACATCAGCCTTCTCTTTCAACAGTAATTCCATATGCTCCTTCGATTTCATTTCTTCTATCGGAAAATACTTGCTCAGTTTCTCATACCAATTCATAAGGCAGCTCCTTCAGCGAATGTATATCATAGTTATACCCGCGAACACTCTACATAAACAAAACAGCCTCCCAAAAGAGAGGCTGTTTCGAATTATGGTGTAAAATCGACACCTTCTGTATAGTTGTTCGCTGCATTCCAAATGAGAAATTCATCGATTCCATTCTCATTTAGCGCACGAATCTGATCTTCTACTTCCTGCTTGCCATACTGTTTAGAGGACACCCATGGTGCTTCGAAATCCTGAATCCACGGTCTTGATACTGGTTTGTTCTCAAGCTTACCTAACACGTCATTCTCCACTTTGGCATATTCAGCCGTCAGTTCATATGGGTGATCATTCGGAACATCCAATCCGAAGTAAGACGTCCAGTGGCTCGGATAAATCATCGAAGAAATGACATCGACATTAGATGATATTTTAGAGAAGTTCTGCCCGATCCCCGGTGCTTCCTCCAGAGTCGCTGCGTAGCCAAATATATCAACCGATGTCTGGACATCATAGTTGGATAATTCCTCTTTTGCATATGCTACAAAATCAGTTACGGCATTCACGCGTTTCTGCACATTGTCTGTATCTTCATTAGTATAATCCCCAAGGTCATACTGTAGTTCATCGTCCTTCGTCTCAAATCCTTCCGGGAATCGGACGTAATCAAACTGAATCTCCTGGAAGCCCATCATAGCAGCCTCCTTTGCCAGCTCCACATTGTATTCCCATACTTCATGCTGAAACGGACTGACGAATGCTTCCCCGCGTCCATTCTTCCACACGCTGCCGTCCGGATTGCGGAAGGATAGCTCTGGCTTCTTCTCGGCTAATAACGTATCTTTGAACACGACAATACGGGCAATCGGATAGATCTTATGCTTCTCTAATTCCTCCAGCATCTTTTGCGGGTCGTCTATGTAGTTTTGTGCTATGTCGTAGTATGGAGATTTTTTATCAGGCGTGTATGTAATGTTACCATGATCGTCCTTGATATCGATGACCATTGCATTGAGATCTGTTTCGTCCACCATCTTCACCAAGCTGTCGAATTTCGCTCCCCCTGCACTAGGTCCTGTCACATATATACCTCTGACAGCATCGGGATACTCAAAGGATAAATCTGATGAATATGTAAATCGTTTCATTACTTGCGGCACTTCATACGTTTCGACAGTCGAGGAACGGGCAGTAAGCTGCTTTCCTTCCAATTGCTCCCCTTCATTAGCTGCAAACGCAGCTGTTGGCATTAACGCTGTAACTGCAAGTGCGGCACTCATCATCGACTTCTTGAATTTTCCCATTCTATCAATCTCCTATTTGGTATAGTTTCATTATAAGGGAGATATTTGGCAGATGAAACCGGTTTTCCCAAGTCTTTGACGAAATCACCAAGTTTATGTCGGATTATACCTCCTCTTCCTACTTAACCTATTTTTTCATGGAGCAAACCTAAAATAACACAAAAAAACCGCAGCTCATGGCTGCGGTTTTGCACATTAGTTTGTAACAGTGTTCTGTTTTTCTTTTTTGTATTCCTCAAATTCCTTCGAAGTGCACAATACCCAATGTCTTGGACTAATCTCACGGAATTCAGGCTCTTCGCTCGTATCATGCTGACTTGGATCATATACGATACGTTTACGATTGCGCTCGTAGATTGGATCCGGAAGCGGAATCGCGGAAAGAAGGGAGCGTGTATACGGATGCACTGGATTCTTATAAAGCTCCTCTGCATCTGCAAGCTCAACTAGTTTACCGAAGTACATAACACCAATTCGATCACTGATGTATTTTACCATGGAAAGGTCATGGGCGATGAACAGGTAAGTGAGTCCTTTTTCCTTTTGAAGCTGCTTCATCAAGTTGACAACCTGTGCCTGAATTGATACATCAAGCGCTGAAATCGGCTCATCAGCAATGATAAATTCTGGGTCTACTGCCAAGGCGCGGGCGATACCAAGACGCTGACGCTGACCACCGCTGAATTCATGCGGATAGCGGTTGGCATGCTCTTTATTCAAACCAACTGTTTCCAGCAATTCGTAAACTTTTGCTTTTCGTTCTTCAGCGTTTTTCGCTAGGCCATGAATATCGATACCTTCTGCAATGATATCCATAACAGTCATACGCGGGTTCAAGGAAGAATACGGATCCTGGAAAATCATTTGCATCTGACGGTTGAATTTCTTCAACTCAGATTTGTTCTTCTTTCCTTGGACGTTTTCTCCTTTGAAAAGCACTTCACCATCTGTGGAGTTGTACAGACGGATGATAGAGCGACCAGTTGTAGATTTACCACAGCCTGACTCGCCTACAAGTCCGAATGTCTCCCCTTTATAAATATCAAACGTCAATCCATCGACTGCTTTGACGACGTTATTTCTTCCAAGTTTGAAATGCTGCTTCAGATTCTTGATCTCAAGTAATTTTTCCTGACTCATTATCGCGTCGCCTCCTCAGAATGGTCCATTGACTCGATCCGCTTCTTCACTGACTCAGGCGGCTCGACCTTCGGTGCATCTTCATGCAAAAGCCATGTCGCTGCATAATGCGTATCGGACACCTTGAACATAGGCGGCTGCTCAACAAAGTCAATTTCAAGCGCGAATTTGTTACGCGCTGCAAAGGCATCCCCTTTTGGAGGTGCAATCAAATCAGGAGGTGTACCCGGTATCGCGAACAGCTCCTCTTCGTCACTTTCAAGTGTCGGCATGGAACCGAGCAGACCCCATGTGTATGGGTGCTTCGGATTGTAGAACACTTCATCAGTTGTTCCAATCTCAACGATCTTCCCAGCATACATTACCGCTACTCGGTCTGCCACGTTAGCAACAACACCAAGATCATGAGTAATGAAGATGATAGATGTATCTACTTTCTTTTGAATGTCTTTCATCAATTCTAGAATCTGAGCTTGAATAGTTACATCCAATGCAGTTGTAGGTTCATCCGCAATTAAAATACGAGGATTACATGCAAGTGCCATTGCGATCACAACACGCTGACGCATACCACCGGAAAACTGATGGGGATATTGTTTCATACGTGATTCTGGATTTGGGATTTGTACCAAATTCATTAATTCAATCGCTTTTTTCTGCGCTTCTTCCTTGCCAAGTTTTTGATGCTTAAGCAAGCCTTCCATGATCTGCGTACCGACTTTCATCGTCGGATTCAGAGATGTCATGGGATCCTGGAAGATCATCGCCATCTCCTTGCCGCGGATAGCTTGCATATTTTTTTCTTTCAGTTTAGTGATATCTTTATCATCGAACAGGATAGAGCCATCTTTAACAAAACCATGCGGCTTCGGAAGCAAACCCATCAACGCTTTTGTCGTTACCGATTTACCAGATCCTGATTCACCAACGATAGCAAGTGTTTCCCCTTTTTTCAGATCAAAGGAAACGCCCCTTACTGCTTGTACTTCACCGCTATGGGTTTTAAATGAAACTTTGAGGTCATTCACCTCAAGGATATTATCTTTTTTCAAGGTAGTCGCCTCCTTTAATTATTTTCTCATCTTAGGATCGAATGCGTCACGTAGTCCGTCACCAAGAATATTGAACACGATCATAAGGACTGAGATTATGACTGCTGGGAACACAAGCAACGATGGTGTAGTCAACAACGTTTTGAATCCATCATTGATCAATGTACCAAGTGATGCCGCTGGTGAAGGCAGACCTAGTCCAATGAAGCTTAAGAATGCTTCAAAGAAGATAGCTGATGGTATCGAGAACATTGTATTAACAATAATCAGACCCATTACGTTCGGAACTAAGTGTCTTGCAATAATTTTTCGGTTAGGTGCCCCTAAAGTACGGGCTGCAAGAACAAACTCATGCCCTTTAAGTTTCAGCACCTCACCACGTACAATTCTGGCCATACTTGTCCAGCCTGTTATCGTAAGTGCTATGATAATCGCCCAAATACCCGGGTCAAGAATCAGGATCATTAAAATTACAACTACTAAGTTCGGTATACCGATGATTACTTCTAAGAAACGCATCATATAGTTATCAACACGACCGCCGTAATAAGCAGCGATACCACCATAAGCAACACCGATTACCAAGTCAATTAATGCAGCAGCTACTGCAATTAGAAGGGAAACACGCGTACCATCCCAAACTCGTGTCCATACATCACGGCCTAAACGGTCAGTACCGAAATAGAAGTATTCATCTTTTACACCTTTAGCTGCATATTTATCATAAGTAGCTTTTACTTCAGCGGAGTTTGGACTACCGTCTCCCTCGCTGACAGTTTCAAATGTAATAAATTCTTCTTGATTATCAAACTGCAAATTCGCTTTCATTTCAGCAGCTTGAACATTATTTCCATTAAAGGTCTTTGTTTGCATACCATCTAAACCTAGGAATGATATGTCCTCCAGCACAGGAATTCTCGGACCCATCAAGGAACGATTTAGATCCTGCTCTTTATACGTATAGTCGCTGGCAACCGGAGCGAAGATACTCATTAAAACGATAACAAGCAATAAAAACAGTGAAATCATGAAAAATACATTTTTCCGCAGGCTTCTTACTGCATCCTGCAGAAGTGTAGTGCTTTTACGAGCCATGACGTCGCTTTGCTCTTCGGTGCGGTCGGCAGGACGGAAAAGGTTTTTATCCAGCTCTTTTTTTCGGTTTTCCATCATCTCAGTCCTTTCCAGAAAGCCTAATTCTAGGGTCGATCAATCCGTACAAGATATCGATGATCAATATCATTACAATAAACACGACTGCGAAGAACATTGTCGTACCCATAATGATAGGGAAATCATTCGAAGTAACAGATGTTACGAATTGTTCGCCGATTCCAGGAATAGAGAAGATTTGCTCAATAACAAGCGTTCCTGTAAGCAATCCTACAGCCAGTGGTCCTAGAATTGTAATCAAAGGAATTAAAGCATTTCGGATACCGTGCTTGAAGACGATAGCTGCGCCAGCCAGGCCTTTTGCTCTTGCTGTAGTAATGTAATCTTCGTTTAATACTTCGATCATCTCTGTTCTCATGAATCTTGCACATGTAGCCATTGGGAAAATAGCTAAGGCTATTGTTGGCAATATTGAGTATTCAAAGCCATTCCAAGTCGCTACTGGAAGGACACCCCATTTTACAGCTACAAAATATTGCAGCAAGCCCGCAAAAACAAAGGATGGAATTGATGTACCCAATACAGCAATGATGGTAGATAAATAATCTGATATACCATTGTGATAAATTGCTGATATCAATCCAAGTAATATCCCCAAAACTGTACCGATAATTAAAGCTTGAATACCTAGTTGAGCAGATGGACCGATACGATCTCCAAGTATATCGGATACTGCTCGATTATCATATTTGAAGGAAATACCTAAATCTCCTTGGACAAGTCCTCCTAGGTAGTTCACATACTGAACAGGAATTGGATCATTCAATCCATATTTTTCATAGATCACTTCTTGCTGCGCTTCTGTCAATTTGTTAGCATTTGCCAAAGGTGAACCCGGCAATAACTTCATCAATACAAATGATATAGTAGCTATTAGAAATAGCGTTATGATCATGTAGATGACTCGCTGTCCTATATAACGTGCCACATGAGCACCTCCTGAATTAATTGTCGAAAAATTCCCTATTGTCCGATAACGTATACCAATGGAAAAGAGAGTATATGCCATAACGGGCTATACTCTCTTTATCCTCATTCACTTCATATAAGTTTATTTTTAAACTTATTCTTCTGCAGCAGCGTTATCTGCATATGCCCATTTGTATTCGAAGTCGTTACCAGCTGGGTTTGAGAATACGCCTTGCAATTTCGGGCTCTGTAGGTAGGAGTAACCTGCTTGATACAAAGGCGCAATTGCTGCATCTTCAAGCAATACTTTCTCTGCATCTAGGAAATTCTGCCAGCGAGCTTCTGGGTTGTCGCATTTTCAGTAGATGCTTGCTCTACTAGAGAATCATATTCTTCGCTTGAATATGCCATGCGGTTGTTTTCACCATCAGTAACAAATAGGTTCATGAAAGTGTAAGGGTCGATATAATCCGGTCCCCATCCAGATACTTGGATATCAAAGTCTCCAGCAGTATCTAGATCAAGTCTTTGTTGGAATGGTACTTGCATTGTTTCGATTGTAAGACCTTCCAAATTACTTTCTAACTGTTCTTTCAAGTAATCTACGATTTGAACAGAGATATCTGCGTCACCTGTAAGGATTTCAAGTGTAATTTCGTCTTGTCCAAGCTCTTCTTTCGCTGTAGCCCAAGCTTCTTTTGCAGCTTCTGTATCATAAGTCAATAGATCACCGTTAGCATCACGGAAGTCCTCACCGTCTGGACCTTTTACAAATTCTTTAGGCATTAATCCGTTAGATACAGTAGAACCATTGTTCAATACTACGTTAACTAGACCATCTTTATCTACTGCTTGAGCAATAGCTTTACGTGCATTGATATTCGCAAGAGGAGTTTCCTCACCCATACGGTTTTGGTTTAATTTCAAGTACCAAGAAGCCATGTCTGGTACTGGTAAGTAATCAGGATCATTAATACGTTGATCAACGAATTCAGCAGTCAATGAAGTACGATCAACTGCGCCAGTGTCATAAAGGTTTACACCAGTAGCTGTATCTTTAACAACTTGAAGATTGATTTCCTCTAGCTGTACAGTATCAGCATCCCAGTACGTATCGTTCTTTTCAAATTTCATTGTGCTTCCGTGGTTCCATTCTGTCATTTTGAAAGGACCGTTGGAAAGCAGGTTTTCTGCTTCAAGTGCATAGTTTTCGCCTTGTTCTTCAACGAATTTCTGATTCAAAGGCATGAATGTAGGGAATGTAGTTAATGACTCGAAGTATGGAACTGGCTTTTCAAGCTGTACTTCCAATGTATAGTCGTCAACTGCTGTAACACCTAGTTCGTCAAGTTCAGCTTCACCTTGGTTAACTTCAGTAGCATTTTTAATGACGCCACTCATCATGTATGGACCGTACTCAGAACCTGTATCAGGATTGATCGCTCGTTGCCAAGCGTAAACGAAGTCATTTGCAGTTACAGGGTCACCGTTTTCCCACTCAGCATCTTCACGAAGTTTAAATGTCCAAGTAAGACCATCTTCGCTTACTTCTGGATCACCAGTAGCAATACCTTCTGCTAGGGAACCATCTTCCGCTAGACGGTAAAGACCTTCTTGAATCTCGGAAGTCCACTGGATACCATATTGGTCATCCGCAAGTGAAGAATCCATAGATGGAATTTCATCACCGATTGTTAGATTGTATACTTGATCGCCGTTAGCAGAGCCTGAAGCGCTATCTCCGCTTCCGCCTTCTCCGCCGCCGCTTCCGCCTGAGCTGTCAGAGCCTCCGGAACATGCAGCAAGGAATGAACTAAGTACTAAAACAAGTGCAAGCAATAGCCAATTCGACTTTCTCATGTTAAAACATGACCTCCCCAAAAATTCTAAATTTTATCACTTTTCTACGAACAACTTGTTCGCAATTAGAATTATACAAGTTTTCTCACAATTTGTGCACCCCTAATTTTAAACGAATTTTACAAAAGTGCGAAAACATTGCATTTTCATAACAAAAAATAGGTCTTATTTACTAGTTTATTTTACGGATTTCACACTTAAATTTATACTTTTTACACAAATCCAAGTATAATTACCCCTATGAGCAATCATACGTAATAGGAAGAAATGTTCTCCATTATCATTTTTATACTTGTGCTATAATTGTTCATAATCTTTTGAAGGCGGTAATGTATATTGTTTGGTAAAAGAAATCTGATTCTATTAATAATTAACTTAGCAATCACAGGATTGCTTTTCTTCTTATCAGATCAGCACAATCTTCTTTCTTTGATAAACTCCCTCTTCTATGTAGCTTTCTTCTATTTTATCGTAGCACTGCTGTTGTTCGTCATAAAAGGAAGAGTACTGGATGGGATAACAAGAAGTTTTAGGAGATTTGGTAAGTATATGAGCAGAGGTATGATCGACTTAGAAGAGAATGGAGAGCCATCTGAATGGGTAAATCGTTCTTTCCTAAGCTATATGCAGCTTCAAGCTGCTGTCTTAATTGGGCTGATGCTTATCTTCCTTGCGATCTACTACCTCATCTGAGAGACCAGCTTGCAAACCGGTCGCAAGATGCATATAATGAATAACTAACAGGATTATAAAAGCGACGAAGAAAATATAGTACGGTACTCCTCTGGTTTAAGAGAGCTTGTGGCTGGTGGGAACAAGCACCATGGGTAGCGGAAATTGGGTTTTTGGAGCTGCGGGATTGTCTCCCGCCGTTTAAGCAGGCGTTAACTGCATCAAGTGATCCTTCATTTAGAAGGATAATTAGGGTGGCACCGCGGTCTATTCGTCCCTGCAGCAAATGCAGGCAGCGAATGGATTTTTTTGTGTCTTTTTTTAGGAGGATGATTTTAATATGAAAACAATTTTTTCAGGTATCCAGCCAAGCGGCAGCTTGACACTGGGCAACTACATCGGCGCACTTAGCCAATTTCCTGCTCTGCAGGAAGAGAACCAATGCTACTTCTGTATTGTTGATGAACATGCGATTACTGTACCGCAGGACAGATTGAAGCTGAAGCAGCAGATCCGTTCTCTTGCAGCACTCTATTTAGCTGCTGGAATCGATCCAGAGAAATCCGTTCTCTTCATTCAATCCGAAGTACCTGCGCATACGCAGCTAGGATGGATGATCCAATCGATCAGCTATATCGGTGAATTGGAACGCATGACACAGTACAAAGATAAATCCGATGGTAAGGATGGTGTTTCAGCTGCTTTACTAACGTATCCACCGCTTATGGCTGCCGATATTCTTCTATACAATACGGATATCGTTCCCGTCGGCGATGATCAGAAGCAGCATTTGGAGCTGACTCGCAATGTAGCAGAACGTTTCAACAACCGTTTCAATAATATCTTTACTGTACCGGATATCCAAATCACGAAAGTCGGTGCACGGATCATGTCCCTGCAAGAACCGACGAAGAAGATGAGTAAATCCGATGCGAATTTAAAAGCTTCTATTTTCATACTGGATGAACCGAAGCAAATCGAGAAGAAAATCAAGAGTGCGGTTACCGATTCCGAGGGCATCGTTCGCTATGATAAAGAAAACAAACCGGGTGTCAGCAACTTGCTTACAATTTATTCGGTCGCGACAAATAAGACAATCGAGAAAAGCGAACAGGAATTTGCAGACAGCGGGTATGGTGAATTCAAACAAGCAGTTGCGGATGCAGTCGTTAACATGCTATCTCCTATCCAGCAGCGTTATTATGAATGGATGGAAAGCGATGCCTTGGATGAAGTGCTTGATAAGGGCGCAGAACGCGCACAAGCAGTTGCAAACAAAACATTACGCAAAGCAAAAAAAGCGATGGGATTAGGTCGCGGAAAATAAAAAATAACCGGCAGATAACTGCCGGTTATTTTTTATGAAGTTTTTGCCTGATCATTTTGTTCAAGCTCCCATAGTTTTTCGTAGAAAGGCTGGCCTTTTACCATCTTTTCGCATAGCTCTTCTTGCTTCTTGCTCCATCCTACGGAAACTCCATCGTATAGCTTCTGCCATGCTTCCTGAAATGCTAGTGAACGATTCATATGATACTCCTCAGGTTTCCATTCTGTGAGCCAGTATCTGACCTGTTCCAAATTCTCACTCGTCTCTAGCTGATCCATCGTCATCATTAGAAGCTGCTTCAGCTGTCTCTCTTTTCTTGTGAGTCCAACCATTAAATCGGGTTTCAGGGATAGGATGTGGTACTCTTTCTTTTCCTCTTCTTCCTGCCAGTTAAAGATTTCGGGATGAGCATCTTCAATCATCTGGTAAACTAGCCGCTCCTGCCGGGGAATTAGCCTGCTTTTTCTGACAGGCGTGATATACCCCATCGTATCGATTGCAAGGATTGCTTTTCCGTTCGTTACAATGCAAGCATAGTCGATGGCGATTCGCTCTTGATTCTTGCGAAGGAACGCTTTCCGGTGAATCATGTCTAACATTGGCTTTGGAAGCTCCCTCAAATCATTTTCGATGTATGCGAACAGCGCATCTTCTATGTAGAGCAGCGGTACCTGATCGAGCAGTTCGATGCCGTCTTCCTTTCGCCATTCATGAAAGGAGCATACATTATAGCCATTCTCTTCTCCTTCAAACCAGTTCACCCAAATATCATGCATAAATAACATAGATAACCCTCACTTTGCTTTTCGATTCTGCTAATCCGACTCCGGTACGCGCTTGCATGCAGCTAAAACCATTGGGTGTAGGGAGCGCGTGCCGTGTGGCTTGTAGTAGGATACATTATGACCAACCAGCAAAGATTTATTCTTGTATTATATGATTGAAAAAATAAAAAAACCCCCTAAGAATTAGGAGGTTCTCTAAATCACTGATATTGCTTGAATACAAGTGCAGCATTGTGGCCGCCGAAACCAAGGGAATTACTCAAAGCGGCGCGAACTTTCTTCTCACGTTTCACGTTTGGTACATAATCCAAATCACAAAGCGGATCTTTCTCCATCTGATTGATTGTTGGTGGAATCATACCGTCTTGGATTGCTTTGACACAAATAATCGCTTCTACTGCTCCAGCAGCACCAAGCATATGTCCTGTCATTGATTTCGTCGAAGAAATAGCTGTCTGATAAGCATGATCTCCTAGAAGCTGTTTTAAAGCGGCTGTTTCAAATTTATCGTTTAGCTCTGTGCTTGTCCCATGTGCATTAACATAGTCGATATCATCTGCCTGCAGCCCAGCGTCTTCCATTGCCTGACGCATCGCACGTACAGCACCTTCACCTTCTGGAGCTGGCGCAGTGATATGATAGGCATCACCAGATGCTCCGTAGCCGACGATTTCCGCATAAATCGTTGCACCACGTTCCAAAGCGGAATCAAGTGATTCTAAGATTAAAATACCCGCTCCTTCTCCCATTACGAAACCATCTCGGTTTGCATCAAATGGACGGCTAGCCGTCTTCGGATCATCATTAAAAGAAAGTGCTTTGGCAGCTGAAAAGCCCGCGAAAGCCATTTTTGTTAAAGGTGCTTCCGATCCGCCTGTGATCATTGCATCTGCATCACCACGTTCAATTACCTTGAAAGCATCTCCGATCGAGTTCGCTCCGGATGCACAAGCTGTAACCGAGCAAGAGTTGATTCCTTTTGCACCAAGCTGGATGGATACTTGGCCAGAAGCCATATCCGGTATCATCATTGGTACAAAAAATGGACTAACACGACGAGGCCCTTTAGTCATTAGCTTCTCGAACTGTTCTTCATATGTTCCCATTCCGCCAATACCAGAACCGATCCATACTCCTATGCGATTTGCATTTTCGTCTGTAATCTCAAGATTCGCATCTTCGACAGCCATCTTACTCGCTGCCACAGCATATTGTGTGAAAAGATCCATGCGTTTTGCATCTTTCTTTTCCATATAATCTTCAGGATTGAAATCTTTTACTTCCGCTGCAACCTTCGCAGGGTAATCATCTTTATTTACTCGGGTTAAGACATCCACACCCGATTTACCTTCCAAGAGATTCTGCCACGTTGTAGCGGCGTCATTTCCAACTGGTGTCACCGCACCTAGTCCCGTGACAACTACTCTTTTCTTTTCCATACGTTGTTTCCTCCTTCTTCAGCAAAGAATCATGCTGAAGCTGTTCTGACTGGTCTAATTAAAATAATGACCATGATAAAGTGCATAATCTGAGATATATTGTAACGTATTTTTCGTGTTCTGTAAGCTGTTAAGTAAAAACAATCTATCTTCCCTTTCAATAAATTAGGTAAAGACATAGACAAGACGTTGTCTGCGAACATACTGTAACGTATGGAGGTGCGGTGATGAGAAGAGACGAACGTATGGATGAATTCCTTTTTGGAAAGAGAAGGAATTCAGAGCCAGAGCCGGAACGAGAGGAATTAAAAAAAGAGGAACCGAAAAAAGAATTCAATTTAATGGAGACAGCAGGCACAATCATGGAGACTTATGAGCAGCTCTCTCCATATGTAAAACACCTAAAAAACCACGCGACAAAATTCATTAAGAAAAAATGAAGAATTGACTGGACGGAGCAGGCTTATTCATAAAAGAATCTGAATTGTGCATAGTGTTTGTGTAAACTAGATAAATCATCCTTTATATTACGTGTGAGAGCAATAGCTGCTCGATCTTCCTGCTCCGGACATACCTCTTTTGTATAAAAACGATAATTGTTCGTGCTTCCATCCCCTGATAACAGCTTGCTAATCGTTTGCATCACAGATTTGATTGGCAGTGCATTTCTAAGGAAATCTTCATCATCAAACAAAATCCGTTTGCCATGCCATTGAACTGCTTCCTCATCTCTTGCCATCCATTCACCGTATAAGATTGGTAACAGAATTTGTTTTTCTAGTTCAGGAGTATCGTCTGCAGCATAACTAATATCTACATGGTATTGGCTTTCAACACTTCTGTCCGCCGTGCCGAAGAAACTGACATGCGCTTTATACTCTGTGTCCTGCACTCCTTCGCGGAACATAGCATGACGCCCTATATACATACTTAAATGCGTCTCTCTATCTGATAAGGATTGCCCATGCAGACCTGACACTTCATGGCCATCTTCCAATAATGCCTGGACTAAATGATACCCTTCCCAGGAATAACACTGACTAACGAGGAAATGCATGAATTTCACTTCTCCTATCCATGTGAGGATTTGCACAAGAATCATTTTCTTTTTGACCGGAACCTGCTATGATAGAAGTATATGTGTGAATAATAGAGGTGATACTAATGCGGTTTGTCGCAACAATTATTTGGGCTTTCGTCCTAAGTGCTGTCGCAGCGTTTGTGCTGACGAGCATGTCAGGTGATCCATACGATATGTCACTAGTTATCGTCATGACAATCATCTTCAGTCTAGGTGTATGGACTGTATCTGCTGTTCTTCCAAAAGGAGAAGAACACGAATAAAACCTTGCCGCTTGGCAAGGTTTTTTCTTTTACCATGGAATAAGACTGAGTGCTGCCAATCCTACAAGCGGTAATACCAGCCGGCGAAAACGACCGCCGGGATATCCGTACCCGTATCCGTAGCCCGGATATCCATATGGATTGCGATAATCGTCGTCATCCTCTTCCACATAATCATACTGCTCATCTGCAGGTATTGCGAGATGGACATACTCATCATCCACATCCAAAACGATGCCATCCATCTGATAGCCATCCATAAGCTGCACAATAACATATTGATTTTTATGCTGCTTACACATATCCATCATATGATGGGACTGTGGATGTGATTGTTCATAAGAATTCGTCACGATGAACCTTCCCCCTTTACACCCTCAGCCTATGCCGGGAAAGTGTCCTGTGTGCAAAAAAAAGCCCTCTTGCAGGGCAAGAGGACTACTTATTAATCCGGAATCCCTAGCGCTATCTTCGCATAACGGGACATGCGGTCTTTAGACCACGGCGGACTCCATACAATATTCACTTTCGTTTCCTTCACTTCTGGAATATCCATAAGAACCCGTTTGACATCTTGTTCGATATGGCCAGCCAGCGGACAGCCCATCGCAGTCAAAGTCATCGTAACAATACCAGTACCATCTTCATCTATATCTACTCCGTACACTAGGCCAAGGTTAACGATATCAATTCCTAATTCAGGGTCGATTACGTTTTCCAGTGCACCGAGCATATTCTCTTCCAACGCTTGATCCATTCCTGCTCCTCCTTTATCCCAGTTCAAGAAACTGTTTGTCTGCATCTATTTAAACATATTTTCGTCAAAATAGAAATAAACTGCTACAGTACCTTCTCCAGCCATGCCGTTCCAGCAAGCATCGCTTTTCTGGAAACCTTGTGTCCGGATCCCGCTTCCGTAACATACGTGAACTGCTCCTGATCTACGGCTTCGTATTCCAGCATCTCATAGAAACTGCGGGAATGTATATACGGAACAACAGGATCTTGATCACCATGCCAGAAGAACATTGGCCGATCTCCAATTGCCTCCGGATGCAGGGATAGATCGATACTCTCAAGAGAGGTAAACAACTGCTCCAATTCTTCCTCCGGTATATTCATTTCAACACCGGATTTCTTTACCGCATCCACCATACCGCGGGCAAATGCTGCAATCTTTGGAGATCCCATCATTACCATACCAGCCTGGATCCACTCAAATTGTGTCAGCGCAGCACAAGCCGTGATACCACCCATACTTGTACCGCCAATTGCAAAGCGATTATTCTGTATTAAGCTTTTTTCAGATGCATACTGATGAATCTGCTGTAAATCATATAAATTTTCCTTTACGATTGCGAAAAATTCCATCTGGCGTTTATTGTTGCTAACACCGTCTTCTCGTATACCATGGTGAAGAGCATCCGGCAAAAGCACACGGTAGCCTTTTTCAGCGAGCATGTACGCAATAGGAAGATTATGTTCCCTGGCACTAGTGAAACCATGGAAATATGTAAACACAGGAAGTTCTTGATCTTCAGCACCTGCTTGCTCTATTCGAAGCAATGGCACCTCGTTCCAAACTTCTTCTTTAATGACGATCATTTACTTCATCCTCTTCAACGTTTTCCATTACCTACTGCTTCATCTTAGTATGTCCAGGCAGCTTTTGTAAATCGAAACTCCTTCGTCTTGACGATTTCTTTACAGATACGTAAGAGAAGGATACACTATAATGTACAATATAGAGGTGATAATAAATGGAAAAACATTTGATAGCACTTGATTTAGATGGAACACTTTTAACAGATGACAAACACATCTCAGAAAAGAACAAGCAAGCCATAGCGGCAGCAATACATGCTGGTCATGTTGTCGTTATCGCAACAGGAAGACCGCACCGTGCTTCCTTGGCATATTATCGTGAACTCGGGCTCACTACCCCGATGGTGAATTTCAACGGAGCGCTCATCCATCATCCGGATGATAAAAAATGGGACGCTGTCCACTCCCCTATGCCGGTCCGTACTGCACGTAAAATCGTGGACACATGCAATAAACTTGATGTGAAAAATATAATTGCAGAAGTGATGGATGATGTATATATCGATCGCTTCGACCAATACTTACTGGATTTGTTCCACTTGGAGGAAGAAGATGATCCGATTAAAGTCGGCAGCTTGAAGCAGGCATTGCAAGATGATCCAACTTCCTTGCTCATTTATCCGCACGAAAACCAAGTTGCTTCCATACGGGAGTCGCTTGAAAAAGAGCATGCTGAAGTAATTGAGCATCGACGATGGGGTGCACCATACCACATCATCGAAATCATTCGCAAAGGCCTGAGTAAAGCAGTCGGACTGCAGAAAATTTCCCATTACTATGATATACCGCAGAAAAACATCATCGCCTTCGGTGACGAAGACAATGATTTAGAAATGATTGAGTATGCTGGTGCAGGAGTTGCAATGGGCAATGCAATCGGACCATTGAAGGAAATTGCAAACTATACAACAGGATCGAATATGGAGGATGGCATTGCATCCTTCCTTCATTCTTATCTAAAGCTCGAAGTTCCGGCAAATTAACAATTTTTACAAATCATAATTCCTGCGTGCAAGGAGCAAAATAAAAGCGTAATCGGGTAAAGCCGGTTATGCTTTTACTTCTTTAGACGTTCGGAGGGGTAACGAATGAGTAAGAGAAGTAAATCTAAACGGTTCACAAGTCAAGGAGCGCAATCGGTGAGGCAGCATGACGATGTTTTCGTCTACCGCGAACGTTTCAGCGATAGTGTGAAGAAGCATCAATCAGAAAGCCATAATGGAGGGTTTTAGGATGGAAAACTTCTTCGAGAGAGCCAAGAAAAAAGTGCAGGGCTTGACTAATAAACCAAGCCAGGATGACTCTGCAACAGCGCAAGAGGCTATCCAATCTGCATACAACGATGCATCTGCAGAAGAAAAGCAGCAATTGCAGGAATTCGAGCAGAAGTTCGACCAGTAACAAAAAAGGCAGATCCGTTTTTCGGATCTGCCTTTTTTAATATTATTCCTTTTTAAATGCAATGAATCCTTTGTTTCCATGCTGGAGGATTGATTGCAAAATAACAGTCGACAGCTTATTCGGCGGGTATGGTTTGATCAAATAATGATTGATTTGATAGTGCTTCGCCTTGTCCATTTCCTGAATAGCACTAGAAATAAAAATCGGAATTTGCTTTAGCTCTCGATGCTGTTTGATTTCATGAATGACATCCCAGCCATCCAAACCTTCACCAAGCATCAAATCAATTACGAATGCTGCTGGTTTTAAATACGGCAGCTGTTTGATCAGTGCCTCTCCAGTTATAAATCGGCTCACATCAAAGCCAGCATCCTTCAACTCATCCTCCAGAAGAAGCGCTAAACTGCGATCATCCTCAAGCAGAATTATTTGGCAGCCGCATTCGACTTCTGAGTGGAAATGCTTATCTGCCTCAACCAATGGCAAAACAATTGAAAAGACACTGCCCTCACCTTCCGCTGATCTGACCATGATTTTTCCATCATGAGCTTCAATGATTTCTTTGCAAATTGCAAGACCTAATCCAGTACCCCCAATTTTACGGCTGCTGGAATTATCAAGTCGATTGAATTTCTGGAACAGTCGCCCCAGTTCTTGATCCGGTATGCCGATACCTTCGTCCGAAATATGGACATAAAGCTGATGCTCCTGCTGCTGAACAGAAACGACCACATCTCCGCCATCCGGAGAGAACTTAATGGCATTACTGAGCAGATTCGTCAGCACCTGGATCATTTTGTCCCGATCAACACTCACATGATCGTAAGCGCTACTTTGCTGGAGAACAAGATTATGATTGGTGTTTGTAGATTGGAAGTTCTCGATCACCTGCTCTACAATTGGTGTGAAAGGCTGTTTTTCTTTCACATATTCTTCCTTTCCTGCTTCCATGCGCTGCAAATCCAGAAAATCATTAATCAGGTTCGTCAGCCTTGTCGCTTCCTGATGAATCGTTTGTAAGTATCTTGCTTGGCGCTCAGGTTTCAGATCCTTGGTGATCATCAGCTCTGTATAGCCGAGTACACTTGCCAGCGGTGTTCTTAGTTCATGGCTGACCGTACTAACAAGATTTGATTTCATCTGATCTACTTCATATTCCGCAGTAATATCACGGTAAACAAAAAGGGTACCGATTTTCTCATCATGTCGTTTAATAGATACATGATAGAGCAACAGTATTTTGTTCTGCATGCCGCTAACACGCAGCCGCAGTCCGCCCGCTGGCTGCTCCCCCTCGAAGATGGCTTGTTTCACATATGTTTCGTATTCTTCCTTGTTCTCGATATATACACTGCTATACTCCATCCAACTCGTATATTCATTGCAAGCGTCCCGGCGGGATTGCACGGCATCAAGCTGCAGGTATGCCTGCCAATTGGCGTTATACTGCAGTAGCTCGCCTGTATTGCTGACAAACTGGATTCCTTCATTCACATTATCGATGATATCCTGATTAAGCTGTCTATTATATTCAGTCAGCTCATAGGATTCGATCTTATCTAGGAATAAGCTGAGTCGTCTCAGTATCCAATTCAATTCTCTCTGTTCTGACTCATGGAATGGCCGCTGGAACCTTGTACAGATAAATACTGCAACCAGCTCTCCAGCAGAGTTCTGCACTGGAATATGCAGGTCCTCACAAATTCCGTTTTCTCGATAACCTGCTTCCCCTTTGTCTGCTTGCCTTTCAAGTATAAATGGTTCTGGATTTCCTTCCAGACGTTGAATCACAGTCTGGAAATGCGCAGCTACCGGCTCTTCAAATTGTTTTGCAATCCCAATTGCTGCCCACTCAGGAGTCTCTGTCATGAAAATGACTCCATGATCATACCGGTAAAGAGCAGCTAACTCTTTCATGATCGTATCCAGGAGTGCCTGTTTCTCCATCGTAACGGATAAAGTATTATTCATGCGATTCATTCGTTCGATACCTTGCTTTGTCTCCTCGGTCTCGCGCAACGAGTCTCGGAGCATCTTCTCAGTCTCTACAATTCGAGTAATATCCTGTTCGATCACGATAAGCTGTTCTATCACCTTGTCTTCATCTGAATACGGCACAATTGTTGCATGGACCCAATAGCTTGAACCATCTTTTTTCAGATGTTCCAATGTGCCACTCCAAGCGTGACCCTTAAACAGCTCAGGAAAAACTGTCCTGATGTCTGTCGTATTCTCTTCATGCGCGATAATCCCAAGAAGACTCCTTCCGATTAGCTCTTTCTCCGGATACAGAGAAATGGAACTGAAATTCTCATTAACCTGCGTAACTATCCCTTTGTTATCCAGTACGATTACCATCGAAGATTCATTCAATGCCCAGTTCAAATTACGAAGATCATTGACGAAGCTCTCCAGCTGTTCTTGCTGTTCAGTGAGTTTCGTATTCTTTTCGGAAAGATTCTGTTCCCGATTTCGAATACGCTTCGTCATATCCCGGAATGCATCCGACAGAATACCAATTTCATCATTTCGCTCAAGCGGCGCAATAGTTACATTTTTCCCTTGTGCTACGTCATAGGAAGCATTGGATAGATCATACAAAGGCTTTCCTATATTCCGAGTGAACTGTCGGTTAAAGAATAACAATATACCGAATATAAGTAGGACAAAGAGAAACAGCATATAAGATTCCCACGTGTTATCCCGCATGAATTCATCATGCAATTCGGTTACAGCATCCTCGTTATGCTGTCTCAAGTTTTCTGTAACGCGCAGGATACCATTGATTTCGTCTATCCGCTCATCTGCTACATCACCTGTAATGACCTGCAAATTATCTGACTCAATAGCTTCCTGCATCTCTGGATAATAGGTATCCCAATAGATAGCCTCAAAACTCTGGAGACGTGCCAGATTCTCACGTTCTTGCAAGGAAAGATCAAATGTTCCTAGCTTAGCCAGGTTATCCTCTAGCGATATGTGGGAGTTCTCTGCATTTTGTCTTTCCTGATCATTTGTATAAAGAGCATAGCCACGCATATGGAATACCATGTCACTGAAGTCGGATTTAATATTCTGCAGAACGCCTCGCTTCTCTACCAAAACATTCCGCTCGTTCTCATATTGCTTATTGGTGGAATAATGCATATAAAAGAAGGCTGCAATGCCTATCATTGTTGCCAGCAGAACAAAGAAAAGAATATAAAGGAACTGCCTCTTAATCGATTTTCGAAAGTAATTAGGCATTAAGTATGTCCTCTACTAACAAAATCAGCTGAGCTGGACTAAACGGTTTCGCCATATAATAAGGAATTCCCACTCTTTTCGTCTCTTCAATATCAGCCTGCTGTGTCTTGGCCGTCAGCATAATGATCGGACATTTCCGTTTCCAATCTGCTGAAAGCGACTGGGCTACCTCGATTCCTGTCTTGCCGGGCATCATATTATCCAGAATCACCAAATCATAGATTTCTGATTGCATTTTTTGCAGTGCTTCGTTTCCATCAACTGCATTCTCAATCTCATGACCTTCTTCTTCCAAAGTATCAGTAATTAACATACGCAATACCTCTTCATCGTCAGCCACTAATATTCTTGCCATCTTATTTCCCCCTCTTAGGTGCGGAGCGTCAGTCTTTTGATTCTGGCTGCCACTTCTTCGACATGAAATGGCTTTGTCATATAGTCGTCCGCTCCAAGCTCCAGCGCTTTCACTACATCCTGGTTATCCTGCCTGCCTGTCAGCATCATAACGAACAAATTCTTTTCGTTTGAATATGTGCGTAAAGCTGACAGCACTTCGAGTCCATCCATATCCGGCATAACACCATCAAGGAGAACAATGTGCTTGCCCGCCTGTCTGATCCAATCGGAGTCTAACAAAGAGCTACCGTCTGCAAAAGCTCTTAGCTGAACACGGTACCCATCCATCTGTAAGCCTTCCAGATTGTCCTGAAGCAAGGAACGAATGATAGTATCATCATCTACTACCGATAGATAAAGAGATTTGTAAGGCTCTTCTCCCATATTATGATGACAAGATTCGTAAACATTTACTTGCTGCTTTCCGTTACGTTTTCCGTAATACAGCGCTTGGTCTGCTTGCTCGATCAGCTGCTCCAGCAATAATTGTTCATCACTTACTATCGATGCCACTCCAGCTGTAAAGGATGTATAGATAGTTGCCTGAGCCAACTCATGCGGCTGGTGTATGTAGCCCTCTAGGATCTTGCGCAAGCGGCTTGCTGCCAGTTCGCCCTTAATGCCTGGCATGAGCAGAAGAAACTCTTCTCCTCCATATCTGATGACATAATCCTCTTCTCTCACAGCACCTTTCAAATAGGCAGCAAAATCCCGCAGGACAATATCACCGCTAGCATGACCATATGTATCATTCACTTGTTTAAAATTATCGATATCAAGCACGGCACATGTAAAATCCGACTCACGACCAGCCGGGAAGCCAGCTAAGAATGAACGGTTATATACTTGTGTTAGTGGATCGACAATGACTTGCTGCTCCATCGTATCTAAAAGTTTCAAACGATTAAAAATGATTTCGATTACCAACTCATCCACTTCATGCTGATCAATTATATCTGTGATGCCATTCCGAAAATAAAGCTGCTTTTCCTCAAATTTAAGATTTCCGCCAATAAACATAACAAAGGAAAACATCTTCTGCTGAACATAGACAGTATCTTCCTTAGTAATATGCTCTCGCCAGCTGCCATCTACCAGTGTTATAAGTGGATGTGCTTCATAAAGATGCGCAATTGCACGTTCTTTGTCCGCAGCTACAATAACTTGAAGCCCCTCCTTCTCGATACGCTCTCTCGCTCGCATGAGCCAGTCATTATTGCTGGATATTAACAATAAAGGCTCCTGCCTGATAAGTTCCCGTGGTCTAGCAGGAAGTTCAGCCTGCTGCTGTAATACCGCCTCGATTGCCTCTATGACTGGCATCCAAATATCTTTCGGCAGACGTTCTCCTTCTATTTCCGCTATGCGGATCAGCTGGGCTTCTGCAACTTCAGACAAGGTATTCAGACCTATAGATGCTCCTGTGCCTTTCATTTGATGGACTAGCTGATACAAATCTCCTTTTCGTATCGTGTCCTGCTGCTTGAACATCGCAAAACTTTCATTAATTTTCGTCGTAAATATCTCTTGGTATTTCTTCAATCTGTACACCTCTATCTTTATTAAGCACTTAACTCTTGGTGTAATAGCTAAGATTGCAGGTTGATTATATCACAACAAAAACCTTCAGCTTTGTTTCCCTAAAAATTTACTATTATAAAATAAATCAGTAAGTTTTACTATCAGGAGACCATATAGTAAGTGACCGAAAAACCAGATAATAATAGCCAACCAATCATCCACAGCTGATACGGGCTGATTGGCTAGAAGTGATAAGGGAAAATAAACACAGGCAGTGCAGAGACTTAAACCAATACCGATTATCCATCTGTTTCTCCCTAGTTTCTTTTTCGACAAGAAGTAAACTAGGACAATTGCCCAGGAAATAATAATGTGAAAGAGATTGAGCATATAATCATTCCAATCCACCTGTCGAATAAAAGGGATAAAATCGACATTAAGCAATAATGTATAAACCTTAATAGCCGTTATTTGCTGCCAAAGATACATCCAGGCTGACAGCGCAATACCAGCTATACCACCAATGCATAAAATACGAATCACCATCGAATATTCCTCCTCTTTACCTATTCACTACCCAACCCCGTTTCTGCTTAAGCAAGTTATTTCCCACTTTTTAAATCGTTCTCTATCTGCTATGATAGTGGTAAGTATGGACGCTAGGAGGCCAATAGCATGAGTATAAGAGTGGAAAATACCCCGAATCCGAATGCGAAGAAATTCACTACTGATAAAATTATCTTTGAAGGCAACGGCAGTGTGTCTGTCATGCCTGGACAAACGAGCGAGTACGCTATCATGAATCAGCTAATGACAGTGGAAGGTGTCGATAATGTTTTCGGCTTCCAAAATTTCATTACAATTAACAAGCTGCCAAACGCAGATTGGGACGAGCTTTCTGCGAAAGTCGTCGCTGTCATGGAAGAAGCAGGCTATTAAAAAAAGCTGAGGAGCCAGAATGCTCCTCAGCTTTTATTTATCTTTACGGAAGAATCCATAGATACCAGCTGTCTCTACAACGTTCATGAAAGCTGATGGATCCACTTCTTTAATAATATGTTCCAAATCATACAATTCATATCGGGTGATAACGAGCATCAGCATATTTTTATCCTGCTGTGTGTAACCACCTCGGACTGGAATAATCGTAATACCTCGTACCATTTTATTATAAATCGCTTTAGATAGCTCGTCCGCCTTTGTTGTGACAATCATTGCAGTCACCTTCTCATAGCGGGTATGAATCGCATCGATTACTCGAGTCGAGACATACAGGGTGACTAGCGTATACAAGGCATTCGCCGGTTCATTGAGGACACCTGCCAAAATGATGATGATCCCGTTCAACAGTAGGAAATACGTGCCAACAGGTCTATCCTTCAGACGAGATAGAATCATGACGACAATATCCATTCCTCCAGTAGAAGCACCCCATTTTAATGTCAGCCCAACACCGACACCAGCAATAACGCCGCCGAATACAGCATTCAGGATAATATCGTCCGATAGAGCATGAATCGGAAGCAGCTCAAGCATAACTGTCATACAAGCAACTGAAAAGAGACTATAAATGGTAAAGCCTTTGCCCACTTTCATCCATCCTAGAATCGCTACGGGGATATTCAATAAGAAAAGCCAGATCCCTGTACCGATTGAGGTGATGCCAAGAACTTGGGCAAAGAAATCGAATAAGAGCTGTGCAGCTCCGGTAAAGCCGCTGCCATATACACTTGCAGGTATCAGGAAGAAATTCAGTGCCACCGCATTGAGCAAGGCTCCGAATATAACTACCACAATACGTTTCACTTCAAAATAGAACAATTATGTACCTCCTCAAAGTCCCATACATTAAAAAGCTTGCGCAGAACGGCTGAAAGCTATTCCTGCGCTAAGCCCGCGAATCATTATAGCCGAAATCACTCTGAATGAAAATAGTTTTATTATGTAAGGAGCTAATATAGCCCCTAAAGTCATACACGAATCTTCACATCATGATGCCGCAGCCAAAAGTCAATCTGTCCCAGATGCGCAAGCAACTGCGGACCGGTCATCAACTGACCAAACCACGGAGCAGTCACATCCTGACCTTTGCTTTTGACAAGTGCCTCAATGGATTTCCGGTCAAATAAGTCAAATAACCTCGCATCATCATCCCGAAGGATTTCTTCCAACCACTGAACGACAGCAGCCGTATAAACAGGATTATGTGTTTTTGGATATGGACTTTTCTTCCGATAAAGTACTTCATCCGGCAAAATTCCTTCGAGTGCTTTTCGAAGTATGCCCTTTTCCTTATTACCATACGTCTTTATTTCCCACGGGATGTTCCAAACATATTCCACCAATCGATGATCACTAAACGGAACTCGGGCTTCAAAACTTGCTCCCATGCTCATCCGGTCCTTTCGATCGAGCAATGTCGGCATGAACCAATGCATATTCAAATAAAACATCTGCCTCCGTTTTGCTGCTTCCGCTTCCTCACCAGGCAGCAGTGGTGTTTCATCAATTGTATCTTGATATCTATCAAGCATATAGCCATGCAAATCAAGGTCACGCTGCCATTCCTTCTTTAGCAGACTGTTACGGACTTGGGCCGAGCGAATCCAAGGGAAGCCTTCTCTGTTCAAGTCATCCTCTCTGTAAAACCAAGGGTAGCCGCCGAAGATTTCATCTGCGCATTCGCCTGATAATGCCACCGTCACATTCTCCTTGATTCGTTCACAGAACCAAAATAAAGAGGCGTCGACATCCGCCATACCAGGCAGATCACGGAGAATGGTCGCTTCTTTTAATGAGCCAGCTAATAATAGATTATCCATCACATGTGTCTTATGATTCGTACCAAATGCTTTTTGCATTTTCATAACAAATGTCTGGTCGCTAGCCGGCTGGAAATCGCTTTTCTTGAAAAACGTATCGTTTCCATCAAAATCGATCGAGAATGTCGAAAGCTGCCCTTTGCCTGTTTCCTTATAGTGATTCGCTGCAATAGCGGTTATTGCGCTAGAATCAACTCCGCCTGAAAGAAAGGTGCCGAGCGGTACATCCGATACAAGCTGCCGTATGACAGAATCTGTAAGTAATTCCCTTACTTTTGCAGCAGTTTCTTCTATAGAATCTGTATGCTCTCTACTTTCCACATTCCAATACCGAGTCAGCTTCAAACCGTTCCGATCGAATTTCCCTATGTGAGCTGCTCGCAATTCCTTTATGCCTTTGAAAACACCATGCCCAGGTGTCCGAGACGGACCGAGCGCCAAGATTTCTGAAACCCCTTCATTGTCAAGCACTGCTTCCACTTCTGGATGAGCAAGAATCGCTTTCAGTTCTGAACCGATCAACAGCCCGCCATCCTGTTCCATATAGAAGAGTGGTTTTACACCTAATCTATCTCTTGCAAAAAAGAGGGTTTCCGTTTTGTCGTGCCAAATAGCGAATGCAAATATCCCATTGAATTTCTCGACACACGCTTCCTGCCACTCGACATAGCTCTTAAGCAGCACTTCCGTGTCAGAATGCCCTTGAAAGGACCATCCACGCTGCTTCAATTCCTTCCGAATATCTTCTGTGTTGTAAAGCTCACCATTATAAATCAATGTATAAGTCCCGCGCTCATCAGTATACTGCATCGGCTGTTTGCCTCCTGCAGCATCTACTACAATCAGTCGCCGGTGACCGAACAGGACATGTGGTGCTCCCCAATCGTTGTACTCATCCGGACCCCGTTTCGATAATGTCTGAGCCATTTTTTGGATCACAGGTTTCTCCTGCTCCAGATTACGTTTGAAATTAACCCACCCGGTTATACCGCACATATGCCCGCTCTACTCCTTTTCTCGCCTAAGTCATATATTAAGCCGTTACTTCTACAACATATGAAAAGTGGCGCTAAACGTGAGCAAAAGAAAAAAACCTGCCTTAGTAGGCAGGTTTATGGCAGGAATCCCATCGGAAGGATACCAAAGCCAAGCAATAATGTAATGACTAGCGCGATGAAGAAGATAATCCACCAAGCTTTTGCGGACTTTTCCTTCTTCAGTTTCACGAGAATCATCTCCATGCAGACAATGACGATCAGCCCTGCAATTCCCTTAATGACCGCCTGGACAGTAAAGGAAGATCCAGATGCGTCAAAATATCTCCATAATAGAACAAATCCAGTATAAAGGATGAGCAGATAATCAAGCCGCAGAATCATATGCGGAATTGTTGCCTGCTTTACTTTCTTCTCGCTATAAAGAACAAGCGCAAAGAAGAAGAGCAGAAGACCGAGTCCCCAGCCTATTATATGTGTAAGTATCATTCCGTCCATGGTGCGCCTCCTTTTATTATGTACCCGTACATCATACCATGTTTCCCATTATTGCCGCATCAAGACACACGCTGTTCGTTTTTCTTCCGAAGCGGCTGAATTTTCCCATATGTCAGTATCCGCCAAAGCCATTCAATAGGTCCAAAGGTGAAATAACGGAACCATACACGGCTTAGCACAACTTGAAATACAAAGACTCCAATAACAAAGCAAACAAAGCCTAGCAGAGAAAATTCTGCGTATAAGCCGAAGCCGATACCGTAGAACAAAACGAACATCAATACAGACTGGAATAAGTAATTGGACAAAGACATGCGCCCGACATAGCTTAACTGACGTGCAATCCAGCTGAATACAGGGAGATTTGATAGTAGCGTTATCAAAGAAAGGTAAAAAAGTGCACACGCTGGACCGCCGATATAATCCTGAGCATAACTCAGCCAAAGCGGAGCACCAATTAAGTATGGCCCTGCTTTAAGAACAAGAAAAAGGAATCCAGTAATAATAGTGAACCAAATGAGCTTGCGTCGGTTTGCTGAAGGGTCATGAAGCAGCTTCGTGCGCGCAAGATATGCACCTAGAAGCATTAATGGCAGCAGCATAAATATACCTACGATTATGCCCCCGACTCCGTTCGACATTGACCAGTCCGCGATGTTCTGCTGCAGGATGTCAGTGTATGTTCCATTGCCATAAGCAGTCAGCTTGCTTGTTATATCCATCGTGCTGGACAGCATTTCATCCATTCCTTCTCCAAGCATTGATAATGCCAGAGTTGAAACCGTAAGCAGCAGAACCACAGGAACAAGCAAAACCGGAATCATCGTCAGCAAAACCCATTTCGGTGTGTAAAGGAATGGAATAAGCAATAATCCAATAATCGCATATGTAAAAAGAATATCCCCATGCCAAATAAGAAATGCATGGATTGCTCCAAGTCCCAGCAGCACTAACATCCTTCTGCTTAGGAACCAGCCGGGCTTAATGCCGTCGCGTTTCCGGCTATCGAAAATAAGCTGCATGCCGAAACCGAATAATATGGAAAATAACGTGTAGAAACTAGCTTGAAAGAATATATCGATGCCGCCTAGCAGAAAGGTATCAAGTGGCGAATCCCATTCAGGTGAATCAATTCCTGGCATATAATAGGGAGAACCGAATGAAGGTGCATTTACCATGAAGATACCGAGTATAGCTGCCCCTCTTGCTGCGTCGATCCAATGCAGCCGTTTTGTCTGTGGCAAAGGTCTTATTTTTTCTTTCATCTCATTCCGCCTCTCGCTTAGTCCAGATGCATCATTTACAAAATTAATATGGATGCTCTCTGTCAAAATTGCTAAAATTAGTATATCACATGCTACATAGCGGAAAGGGTTAAATTATGTTTAAGAAACTAGCTTCTGATGCTCTAGGTCTCTCTGATATCGGCAAGATCATTCCTCCAAGTGATTACGATAAGACGGATGCTGATGATTATGTCATGAATGAAGATAACGAAAAAATCTACTTTTTGATTAAAACGAAACAGGATGAGTATTGCTTTACAAATCTCTCCATCATCCATGTTGACGGTGAAAGCGCCGTTTCTTCCAAACGTACTCTTCGCCGTTACCCATATATGCAGCATCGCATCAGCAACGTATATTTGGAAACAGCCGGTAAAGTGGATTTGGATATCGAAATTAAATTTTCCATCGATAATCAGGTAATCAGTATCGACGTTAAGAAAGACCAGATCGATCAGCTTAAAGATTTATATAAAGCTTTGCTGCGCATTGCAGAGATCAATTATGAAAACAGCTTATTTACAGATATGGCACATACAAGTCTGGATAAAGCAGCAGCCATTCTCCAGCAATCACGTTATACAGACGGCACGCTGGATGAAACGTACAAGAAATTGACTGAATTCGGCTTCGAATGGCTGACATCTACCAAACATAAATATCATGCACATGATTTCGGCGCAGTTTACGAAAAATATATCAACAACTAAAAAGAGTGACTCGCACTATGCGAGCCACTCTTTTTATAGCGGGCCTTCCCAAACCCCGTCGTATTTTTTGTCAGTACTCAATATCTCATGTGCAAATGTACATACCGGCACAATTTGTTTCTCTTGTTCTCTTGCATAATCTACGACTCGATCTATCAATTGTTTTCCAATACCTGCGCCCTGCTTATCCTCTATTACCATAGTATGTTCAATGACAATATCATCAGATTCTGTGAATGTCACCTCTGCATCAGGCTGGTCACTATTTCCGATATAAAATCGCCCTTTTTCTTGTTTGATGTCAGCCATCGTACCACTCCTTCCTTTCCTTACTCTACCCGCATGATCAGCTAGGTATTCATATGGAAGCCTGGTGTTTGCCGCTTCTAAATGTAGGGTAAAATGCAATGATCAAACTCAAGTAGAAAGGCGTCCTATATGCTTATTAAACTTTTACCAAGACCTTTACGAAAATATCTACATATGACAAAGCGTCAGCGCAAGCATGAGGCGCAGCTTAATCTTTGGATGATGCCGACAATCTATATCGCAGGAACGCTTCTTCTCGTAGCGATTCCACTGCTGTTGGATCTATATTTTGATTTACCAACTAAAACAACGGGATTCTTCAATGCTTCTGCTTCGAATACTGGTACTCTCGTGAGTGTATTAGTCAGCGGTACACTGCTTTTGGCAGCTTATACTTTGAACTCGATTTTAGTAGTCTTAACAAGTTTCAGTTCAGAGTATTCGCCGCGCATGCTTTTCAATTTTATCTCCGATAGGACGACACAGCATATTCTTGGGCTTTTTTATGGAAGCTTTGTGTTTATGCTCATTTCCTTCCTGTTTGTCACGAACAGTTCCCGCGATTATTTTACGGCTGTGCCGATCGCGTGTACGCTTGTCACACTGGCGGCAGTTATCG
The DNA here is from genome assembly GCF_902497585.1 of Terribacillus sp. AE2B 122. Classification (NCBI taxonomy): domain Bacteria; kingdom Bacillati; phylum Bacillota; class Bacilli; order Caryophanales; family Bacillaceae; genus Terribacillus; species Terribacillus sp. AE2B 122. The sequence goes on from NZ_LR700946.1 coordinate 109,561, forward strand.
GTTTTGCTTTATTTGTAAACCATACAACAACATGGATGCAACTGCACAATATTGTGGATGCCATGAAAAGCGAGTCGGAAAGGATCATCCAATCGACTTTAATTGATGAGCTGGAGCCGTACCGCTGTGATGAACCTGGTTATACATTTGAGGATTACACAGGATACACTTGCAAAGCATCTAATTCCGGTTATATACAGCTGATTAACTTTGTGGATATGATCAAACAGGCAAAGAAAGATGATGTCGTCATAAGGATGGATGCCAAAGCAGGTGACTTCGTGTTGAAAGGCAATCGTTTGTTCAGCTATCGCGGACCCGGAGCGCAGGATGTGCAAATCGAGAAGTACAGCAAACTCATCCAAATCGGGCATAAACGATCCGAGATACAAGATGTAGATATGAGTATGAACAAACTAAGTGAAATTGCCATCAAGTCGATTGGAAATGATGATCCAACCTCCGCTATCAATACGTTTCATCAAATGGCAGATCTGATGATTAACATCGATGCATCTACCACACTCCACCCTTATTTGCAGGATGAAGAGGAACAGACAAGAGTCGTTTATAATACCGTCACTTTTTCTACGTATCTACATGAAGGTTTCGGACGGATTCGGCACTATACTCAAAAAGATTATCTCTTGATAGTGGAAATGATCCAAGTTTTCATCCGGATGACTGATACTATATCTGAAAAGAACTTCCCTATAATATGGGAGTTCGCCCAAGACACAATTCTCCATATCTCAGATTCTGCTTTCTTCCAGGCAGACCGGATTCGCTTACTGGAATATCTAAAACAATTAGCAGAAGTTACCGGCCATGCAAAAGATTATTACCCGCTGGAAAGACATCTCCAGCCAAAATGAAAAAGGAGACAGCAATGTTGCTGTCTCCTTTTCTTATACTCGTCGCAAGAGGCCTTTATCAAAGAAGTATAGATAGCTTTCCTTGACCGGTTTCTTCCAAATCCGTTCAATTGCCTTAGCGTAAAGTTCAATCTGAACCCGGTACTTCTCTGTGAGAATTTCTGCTCTCCTATTCGGATCTTCTCCGTAAAGTGTATCCGTTTTGTAATCCAGGAGCACAAGTCCATCTTCCTCCACTAGAATCTGATCGACCACTCCCTGAACGACTACCTTGTCAGAAGCTGCACCTGTCCAGTCGTTGTACAGTTCGTTCGCAGGCAGTGCCAGTGTAAAAGGAGTTTCCCGATAGAAGTGTTCAGCTTGGCGTATGCGATCTGCTATTGAAGACTCTAGGAAATCAAGTATCCGCTCCACGTCAATTGATGCTGCAGCATCCTGCTGTAAAAATTCCTTATCTACCAATTCTAGCAGGAACTCCTCCAGCTTCTTCTTATCCCATTCCTTTCGGATATCGAGCTGCTGCAAAACAGCATGGACTGCACTGCCTCGTTCTGCTGGTGTAAGTTCCTTTGATTCTTGCAGGAAACGTGGTCTGCTGGCAATCGGAACTCTTTGCTGAATACGGTTCATTATACCACTATCACTGTAGCTGTCCCGTATTTCCCGCTGACGCTTAATTTCAGTCACAGTCTGCTTTGCCCGGAACTTTGTCGCTTCTGTATGCAGGTAATGATAAGTCAGACGGTTTTCCACTTCTTCCTTCCAATCTGGATTTTCTTCACCTGGATACCAATCAGTAATACGTTGAAGCAGCTCTTGGTTTGCTTCTTCTTCCTGTTCATCAGAAGTTAGATAGTCTCTGCTTTCTTGGAGACGAATTCGCCACTGAGAACTGTCCGCCGTGATTTCTGTCGGCAGCTGCTGGGATAGCTCCTCAGCTCTCAGTTCCGTTGCTTGTTCATGCCGCAGCAATGCAGGTGCCACCCAATCCAAATAGGATGTTGCTTCCAGTCGATAATGCGAAGGCAGCACCCATGACGGGTGATCAGCAATTTGACGCCACTTTTGCAGTTTCTTCTCCAATGATGCGACATTACCGACCATGACGAGTTTTTCCTTTGCACGTGTCAAAGCAACATAAAGGACCCGCATTTCTTCCGCTAGTGATTCCCGCTGTTTCTCTGCCTTTAATGCATGGTAGATCAAAGTTGGATACATTAGCCGTTTCAATGGATCGATATATTTACTACCAAATCCTAGATCTTTATGCAGCAAATAGCGGTTGCGAAGATCCTGCTGATTGAACGTTTTATCCATCGCACCGGTGATGACAACAGGAAACTCTAGTCCCTTACTTTTATGAATGGTCATGATCCGAACAACGTCTTCCTGTTCACCTAAAGCCTTAGCGGCTCCAAGATCGTCTCCTCGTTCCTCCATACGTTCAATGAACTTCACGAAGCGGAACAGTCCGCGGAATGATGTATTCTCGTAGTTTCGGGAACGATCATAAAGAGCACGCAGGTTCGCCTGACGCTGCCGACCGCCTGGTATACCGCCAACAAAGTCGTAGTAGCCTGTTTCCCTCATGATCGACCAAATTAATGCTGATAACGCCCCCTGTCTTGCTTCCATTCTCCAGGAGCGCAGCCACTCCAGCAGGCGTTCAATTTTGATAGAGATCTCATCATTCGCCGTTCGAACATAGACCCTCGCAGCTTCGTAATAGCTGCTTCGCTGATCTGCTAGTCTTACTTTGGCAAGGTCATCTTCCTTCAGACCAATGATAGGTGATCGCAAAACAGCAGCAAATGGTATGTCCTGTAGCGGATTATCAATGATTTTCAGTACACTCATCATCACTTTTATTTCAATTGCCTCCAGATAACCTGTCGAAAGCTCTGCGTATACTGGAATGCCTTGCTGCTTCAGTTCCTCTACAATTGCCGGTGCCCACGTCATGGAGCGCAGCAGTATGACAATATCCCGATATTGAATATCGCGTTGCTGCTGTGTGGATTTATCGACAACCTTCATTGCATCGTGGCCATCGTGACCGATCCATTGCTGAATCATCCTGCTGTATGCTCGCCCTTCCAGCTGTGCTTTCTCCAGATCCTCCACCATTTCGGTGTCGGTATCAGCATCTTCTGCTTCCTCCGTACCGTCGCGATTGATAATAACTAGCTCAACGTCGGTATCATCTTGTCTCAGGTCATCATACATTTTGTTTGCATAGATGAGTTCTGCTTCTTTTTCGTACTGCATTTCCCCAACATCTTCTGAGAAAAGCTGTCGAAAAATATAGTTTGCTCCGTCGAGCACTTGCTGCCGGCTGCGGAAGTTGCTGGCTAAATCAATGCGCATAGCTGGATGTTCTGGATCAGAAAAAGCCTTATATTTATTCAAGAATAATGTCGGTTCAGCATGACGGAAGCGATAGATGCTCTGTTTTACGTCTCCAACCATAAACATATTGCCACTTCCTGAACGGTCAGAAATCAATGTAACAAGTGTTTCCTGCACGAGGTTTGTATCCTGGTATTCATCTAATAATAATTCCTTGAAACGGTTCTGATAGCTTTCGGCAATGTTTGAGGGAATGATCTGTTCCGGTGTACTGTTTTCATCGATCAGCACCTCAAGACAAAAATGCTCCAGATCTGAGAAATCGACTAATGCCCGTTCCCGTTTCTCCAATTGATAACGGCTGCGGAATTGCTTGACTAGCAACGCGAGCTGTTGGATCGACGGATAAAGCTCCAGCATATCCGTTAAATAGACTTCAAGCTTTCGAGCAAACCAATCGCCGGAAAGCTTGCCCCATCTCTTTTTATAAGAATCACGCAGTGCTTTTGCCTGCGATTTTTTCATGTCATCACATTCAACCTTTTTGCCGGAAAGTCTGCCGAACGATTGCTCTTTTATGAAACTTACAGCATCATTCCAGCTGCCTTCCACAAGGTGCTTCGCTTCGGCAATGAACTTCCTTTCAGCCTCGAAGGTTTCTGCGTAATGATGCGGCCCATCAGGTTCGCGTGTCAGAGCAAGACCTTGATCTGCTTCCTGCAGCATCGCCTGCAGCTGATCATTTGCTTCACGTTTCAATACTTGCAGCCATGGCAGTTCATTCTCATCCTGGATAGCAGACACATTATACAGCTCTGCCATCTGATCCAGCCAAGCCTCCGGATATGGATTCTGGGTAGCGAAATCATATAACTTCAGAATAAGATCTTCCACTTCCAGGTCATTGCGGTCATTGCTGAAACGATCAACTACGCCAAAGAAAGCTGCTTGCTCCTCGCCTTCCTTACCGTACCATTCTTCCAGCAGCTCCCCAATTACTTCTTGGCGAATCAGATCCGCTTCCAAGTCATCTGCAATACGGAAACCTGGATCCAAATCCAGCATATACGCATATTTGCGTACAACATCCAGGCAGAACGAGTGGAGCGTGGAAATAGACGCATTCTGCAGCAATGACAACTGCTTACGAAGATGCTGAGAAGAAGGGTTTGCCTCCAAAGCCTTTTCAAGAGCTGTTCCAATCCGGCTGCGCATCTCTTGTGCAGCTGCATTCGTGAAAGTCACGACTAGCAGCTGATCGATATCAACCGGATCGTTTTGATTTACAAGCTTTTGGATAATTCGTTCAACAAGAACAGCCGTCTTACCTGAACCTGCTGCAGCTGCGACTAAGATATCATGTCCTTTGGCATCAATAGCCAGCTGTTGTTCGTCAGTCCACATTACCATGTCGTTCCACCTCCTTCTTGATGCTATTCAGTACATCTTCATCCTTCATATCTTTTATTGCACGATATTTATTACCGGCAAGTGATGCGTCGAATTGACACACTGCCTTGAAATCACAAAACGTACAAGCACTTCTATCATGATGGCGATAAGGATTCAAATGCACTCCGCCATTTGTTATATCCAGTCCAGCTTGCTCCATTAAAAATCTAGTATGTTGCTGCAAAGCATGGAAAGTGTCTTGATCTGCCGTCTGGGAACCAGCTCGGAATGCACCATCTTTTTTCAGGCCTGCCGGAATGATCTTACTCATACCTGATTCCAATGACGTGTCCATCATACGGGCAACAGATTCGTTTTCCAGCAGCATGCCTTGCATCTTGAACTTCTTGAATATCTCGTCCTCAATATCCACCTGTGATCTGCTCGATTGCGAAATCAGCGGATTATGCACATGGAAGTATAATACACCTGCCGGGGTCGCCTGGAGACCGAGCCACTGCTCCGAATGAGACAGAACAACATCCAGATAAGCGAGCATCTGGAGCGCGAGACCATAGTAGACTTCTGTCAGGTTCAGCGCTTTGCTGCTGGATTTATAATCGATAATACGAAGAAACAGATCTTCCTGATCGATTGCTTTATCGACGCGGTCGATACGTCCTCTGAGCTGTACTTCATAGCCATTTGGCAGCGTGATCTCAATCGGCGGCAGTGTCTGATTTTCCCCGAAGTCAAGCTCAAGCCCAACTGGAGAGAACTTGCTTTGCCGCGCCTGTTCACTCAGCGTGTAGGCAGCACGTGCGATAATTTCCTGAAGCTTTTGCTGGATATACTTGAACCTGTTGGAGCTATGGAGAATCTGATTCTGCAGTACAGGTGCGAGGTTGCCCATCGCTCGTTTCGCATATCCTGTTGCATCTTCCCGGTTAAGCTGCGCATAATTCCGGCCATCCAGCTGTACCCAATCTGTAATCTGCTTCAATGCTTCATGGAAAAGCTGTCCGATATCCGGCGCATCCAGCTTGTAAGTCCGTCTGTTTTCCAACCCAAGACTGTACTTAGCAAAATGCTGATAAGAACAGCGGTAGTAGGTTTCCAAGCGTGACACACTTGCTTTCACCTTTTTCGGGAAAAGCTGCTCCTTTGTCTCTTCCGCCAAATCCTCTGTTTCATTCCGATAGAAGAGGCTTTGCAGTATCCTCCCTGTCAGCTCATCCTCGCTCTCATGGCTGATGAACCAGTTCAGTACACTATCCCAGACAGGATGAACTGGATAACCCCGCATTTTACGGGCCAGCTGAGTCGTAAGAGCAGAACGACTCTGATCGATAGTAGCAACAAAACGAGCCGTATCCAGACTGTCCTCCGGATCCTGAAGCATGCGCTCGTCACAGCACCAGTCGAATAAATCTTTCATGCGCTGCACGAGTGAAGAAGCCATCTTCGCCTTTCCTTCTTGATCACTGATTGGATAGCTTACCCAAAGCTGTTCACTTGCTGCCGTGAATGCAAGGTACATATAAAAGCTCTCATCCAGCAGCTGGCGCTTGCTTCCGGCCGCAAGCTGTAAGCCGTATACGGCCAGTACTTCCCGGTCCTCCTCGCTGATAAGTCCATCGGGCTTCGGTTTCATTGGCCATACGCCTTCGTTGACACCAAGCAGGAAAGCACATTTCAGTCCGCTTACCTTACTATGGTCGATCGTTCCGACAATCACTTGATCTAAGCTTGGCGGGATATGAGCGAATTCAAGCGATTCAAAACCCGTCTCCATTGTGTGACGGAAAACTTGCAAGGAAACGCGTTCGTCCCCAACAATCTCCACTGCTTCATCCAACAGCTGAAGTACACTATCCCACACTTGGTCCTGCTCTCTTGCTCTTTCCAGCTCACCACGATCGTCGAAAATAACTTGCATTCCCTCAAGGCGCTGCGGTACTTGCAGCTGTTCCAGCCAATTGTAAACAGCAATCGAGCGCTCACGGAATGTCTTACCTTCCCGCAGCTTTCGATCAAATTTCTTCATCGCATCCGCAACTTGACGGCGATAATGATTGATCCGTTTCTGGGTTTCCAATTCCTTATCAGTTTGCCGTGTTGTATCAAATCCGCGGAACCGCTGGAAAATCCAGTCTTCTTTCTGCAGCCAGCGATCCCTGGAACGAATACCATACTCAAGACAATAGTTCTCTAATTCATCAATTGCTTCTTCTGTCAGTGGATAAACTTCATCAGTCGATGGGATGAAACCTGTCTTCAATACGCGGAAAACAGCTTCATATCGCCAATTACCATCAACGACTTCCATCCCTGATCGAATCAGTTCCAGCAGCGGGTGATGAATCATCGGCTTTTTCTGGTCAATGAAAACAGGAATATGATAATCCGCAAATACTGTTTCGATCAGCTCATGATATACATCCGCCTGTCTGAGAAGCAAAGCAATATCCTGATAACGGTAACCTTTCTCCCGTACAAGCTTAACAATCTCCTGCGCGGCACCTTCGACCTCCGCTCTTGGGTGGACTGCCTGCGCCAAGGTGATTGGTACTTCCTGCTTCAACATTGGAGCTGGACGTGTCTCCAAGTGCTTCTCTAAATGAAGGAAAGCTCGGTTATGCCCAAAGCGCCCATCGGCAGGATTGAGCTGCTCGATTGAAGTGATCGGCACATTCCTTTCTTGCGCCGTCTGTTTAATCTGAAGGAATGTATCATGTGTGCGCGCAAACAAATCCAGCTCGTCAACATCCTGACGGTTTGCACCGTCCAATGTAAGTGTCACTGTTACTTGATCGGCTTCTGTCATCAGTGCACCGATTACCTCCAGCTCCTGCGGCGTGAACTGGTGAAACCCGTCCAGGTAAATCTCCGATCCTTTAACAGAACGCGACAATGGTATTTTAGACGCAAGCATTTGCAGCTGATCCTCGCTGTCAATATACTTATCCCGTAAAAGCGCGGTCAAGCGATCGTAAATATAGCTGATATCCTCCAGCTTATCCCGAAGTGTAACTTCAGGGGAATGCTGCTGTTGAAACTGCTCCATTTCCCGGATTTGAGCATGAAGAAGCTCTGGCGTAACACGATAGCGCTTCAGCTCTGTGATCATGCTTTCCAGCTGCCCCATAAAGCCGTTCTTCTCGATCGCTTTCTGAAAGACATTCCAGTCAGATTTACGTTCCTCGGTAATCTTCCGGAGCATCATCTGAACACCTGTTGAGGTAATGAACTGCTTGGTCGCACCGCCTGTCTCCTGCAGGATATACCAAGCCAGCCGCGACAGACTGTATACCTGTGCACGGATACTTCCTTCTACACCGGTTTGCCTGATCAGCGCTTGCTCCTGCTGAAAGGTCATCTGGTCCGGAACCAGATAAAATATATTCGAACCCATTGGATCACTTTTTAATTTAGCTGCAATCTCATCGAGACATGCACGGCTTTTTCCCGCTCCAGACCGGCCGATGATAAAACGTACACCCATTTTAAGCTCCACTCCTGTCTTCCAAACTAGTAATCTTATTCTATCATGTTACACGGGTTTAGGGAAAACAGATGCGCACGTTTGTTCGCTTGTATATACTGGAAAAGCCCCTTATCAAAGATAAGGAGCTAAACTCCAAGTCCAGATGCGGACATTGGCCAGAATTGGGCATCCACCTTCCCGACAACTTGTTCAATCGGGATGAAGCCAAAAGAGCGGCTATCAAGGCTGTCCCTTCGATTATCACCCATTACGAACAGCATTCCTTCGGGCACTGTCGTTCTCCCGGTAACGTCTTTCAACGTGAAATCATACGTCAGCTGACCATCGACATCATCCTTATACGTTTCCAGATAATGCTCCGGTCTGTATTCACCGTTTACAAACAGTCTGTCATTTCTAACTTCCACTGCATCCCCTGGCATTCCAATGACACGTTTCACATAATCCTCATCCTCTGTTGCGTGAAAAACGATGACATCAAAACGCTGGATACTATCTGCGTCGTTCATGAACTTGTTCACCATCAGGAAGTTACCGTCCTGCAAGGTCGGCTCCATTGACTCCCCTTCCACTCGATAATCCGCAAAGATTAATTCTCTGGAACAGAAGATCAAAAGCACGATGCCGGCAAACAAGAAGAAAAACTTCCAACGTTTTTTCTTTTTCATGCGCCTTCCCCCGGTGTAAGTGTTTTGCAACACTTTACCCCGGCTTGAATAGCTTTAATCCTTATGTGACTGCTCCTGCTTTCCGTTCTTCTTCTTCAATCTTCCTTCTACGTATTTACCTACCGTCCAGAATAGGATGATTGCAACAGCTACAACCACCGTCTTAATCGGGTTTTCTGCAAAGGAAGTCAAACTTTCACCGACGTATGCAATAGAGAAGATCATCAGCGCTTTCCCGAGAAATACCGCCAAAGCGAATTGCTGCACACTGATTCTCGATAATCCTGCGACCACATTGATGATAGCCGAGGGCGAAAATGGAAAGCATAAAAGAATGAATAATGGACCAAAACCATGACGATCCAACCATTCAGTTATTCGCTTTACTTGTTTGTTATGCCGCAGCCAATTGATTATACGTGTATGTCGGTACCGCCGTATCAGCCAGAACACAGTGATTGCTCCAAGCGACGTACCAATCCACGAATATAGGAAGCCCCATAGCAGGCCGTACGCCACAGTGTTCGTCAGTACGAAGACAACAAGCGGCAGAAACGGCAGGAAAGCTTCCAAGTAAGGAAGCAAAATGCCGGGTATAGGACCCAGATTCTCATATCGATCAAGCAGGGACTTCACATAATCGTCCCATGTTCCATTGCGGAACATTTCCATCAAATCGTTCCATCCAAAGCCTAAGACCATCTAACCATTCTCCTATTCCCAGCAAAAACATCTTTTTACTATTCTAAACGAAAAGCCCAAGCATGCAAAGTCTGACAGGATTATCCCTTCTTTTCCTGCATTTGGTTAGTATTTTTTTGAAAATTACCTGTAGTATCCTGTTTTCACTTTGCATACAATAGGGTATACTAGAACATACGTTCGTACTAGGAGGAAAGGCATATGCGTTGTCTTAGTGAGTCGGAATATAAGCTGGGGTCCCGCTTTCTATTTCTATCAATGGCCATTGTTGTCCTGCAGCAGGATATCCGGATTGTAGAAGAAGGAAAGCATAAGATAAAGGCGCATCTGTTACATACATTACAATCGATGGAGAAGCGTGCATTGGAGGAACGACAACAGCTGCGCATTCAGCTTCGTCAGCATAATTTGCAGGTTGTTACAGCAGAGAAAAACGACGCCTTCACCACTTTCCTGTTCATCACGAAGGAGTGTGAGGAAAAGCGGAATTATTTCAATCCAGCGATTCGGAAGAAAGTCGAGGCAATCCTGATGGAGCTTACACAAAAGGCTCCGCAATCTGATCCCCGCCATACTTCCACAAATGCCTGATTCGCTTATCCAGCAGGAATCTGTATTGTGCAGTACGCTGCACCTGATTCATCATCGATCCATACGAAACATCAAGGGTAAGTGTGTAGCCATTCTTGAATATAAGGGTTGTTCGCTGATGCGGGGCGGCTTCAATCCGCTTGATGTGGGAATGAGAAATCCAGGAGCAAGCATGGGAGAGTGGTGAAGAGGTGGGAAAGAAATACATACCGCTGACAGGGTCAATCGATATCGGGGCCTTATGAGTGATTCCGCAGATGTCTTTCACACCTGCCTGTCTTCCTTTTAAACTGCTTCCATAAAACTTGCAGGCCAAATCAATGAATCTGCTCGGAGGGGTGCGAAAAGTAAAACTATCTTCTGTCTCGATTACCTCACAGCCTGGCTGACCGTTTTCGAGGAGCTTCGGAAGTACAGCCATTGTAAGCGGCGTAAGTTCTGCCATGGTTGGATTTTGTTCTATCTGCTGCATCCTGAACTTCCTTTCTGATGCAGGAAAAGAGGGATTGATTCTACAATAGCAAAATTTCAGGCATGAAAACAGGAGAATACCATTTTCTTAATAGAATCCTTACAAAAACAGGTAGAACTCATGCTTCTACCTGTTTTCCTGATAAGATTCTATTGTTTCGATACGCTGCTGGTTAGATGGATGCGTGGAACGCAGCCATTCAAATAGCGGCCAAGGATTCGGATCACCTTTGGAGACCTGCTGCATATTCCGGAACATGTGAATGCCTGCTTCTGTATCAGGTGCGTGTTCCAGCGCATAAGCATCTGCCTGCCGCTCCATTTCTCGCGACACATAAAGTGAAACAGGCTCGCTCGCAAATTGCAGCGAACTAAGGATAAGCAGGAAGAGTGGTACTGCTCTCAGCTGATGAGCACTTATCTGTATTTTAGCCAATAACTTATCTGATAATTTTTTAGTTACCCAAAGGAGGACAAATCCTAGAACCAGAAAACCAGCTGTCCCCCAATACACATGATGCAGCACATAATGACCGATTTCATGGGCGACGATGAACAAAACCTCATCTTGGTCCAATCCGTCGACTGTTGTATCATACAGCACTACACGAGCACTGCCGAACAGTCCTGTTACATATGCATTATACGTTACTGTTTTAGCACTTTTATCTACTTCCAGAAGTGTTGCATCGGGAATTCCTGCCTCACTAGTCAGCTGCTCGATTTCCGTACGCAACTCCCCGTCAGGAAGGTGATAGAAATCCTCATAAAGCGGATCAATCCACATTGGCTGGACATAGACGATGAAAATGGCACTTGGTACAAGCAAGAACCAAAGAAGCATCCACCAGTTTTTTCGGAATCTTTTCATTAGATACTGCGATATCAAAACAACTGCTGTGACAGCCAAATAAAAGAGAAATAAGCTTAGTACGTATTCCCCTGCCCAATCAATGAACGGCTGTACACTGATCTGTGCTTGACGCGCATTCCAATACCCCGCCAATCGGAATGGCAGCTGAACGATACCGTATACGGTAGTCAATAAAAGCATATAGCCGGCAGTTGCGACTAGTTTAGGCAGTCGATTTTCCATGGCAGCAGCGATTTTTTGCAGTTTATCGTTCTTCCAAACCACATAAAGAAACAGCGGCAATAACGGCAGTCTGGAAAAGTAGACGGCATGACCAATACTTGCGTATGTGCTTACATCATCATTCCATTCTGTATAGAAAAACGGAAAGAAAATCCAGATTGCCAAAAGATAGATCATATAAGCAAGAAGTACCCGTTTCATCCGATTCCTCCTGTAAAAAAGAGACGGCCCGGAGGTCGTCTCATAGATAATCAATCAGTACATAAGATCAATAAAGTCATCTTTCTCGATCTTACCTAGGTAGTGGCTTACGTTCACATCCGCTAGTGCTTTTTGAATCGACTCGCGCTCATAACGGACACCTTTCAGTTTTTCTTCAAGCTCCCCGACTTCGCCGACTCCGAAGTAATCACCGAAGACACGGATCTGCTCAATAATACCGCTTTTCACATCCAGACGGACATCAACATTACCTGAAGGGAATTTATGCGTTTGCTGGATATTGAAGCTCGGCGATTTACCGTAGTTCCACTCCCATTTCTGGTATCGTTCTTCACTGATTTTATGGATTGCTTTCCAATCTTCTTCTGTCAGCTTGTAACGCGGTACATCCTTCGTATCTTCTACATCGAAGATATAACGCAGCAGGATTTCCTTAAATTCTTCCATCGGAATTTTGTTATCCATGAATTCTGAGATATTTGCTACACGGCTGCGAATAGATTTGATCCCTTTGGATTCGATTTTCTCTTTCTTCACCTTCAAAGCTGATACAACGTGTTCGATCTCCGAATCGTACATTAGTGTACCGTGACTGAACATCAAACCACGTGTTGAGAATTGTGCATTTCCAGAAATCTTGCGTTCACCGACAAGTAAATCATTTCGGCCTTTTAATTCTGCTGGTACACCGAGTTTGTTCAATGCATCCGTAACCGGCTTTGTGAATTTGGCGAAATCTTGGAAGCTGTCACCGTCATCTTGTGTGATAAAGCTGAAATTTAAATTCCCCATGTCATGGTAAACAGCTCCGCCTCCGGATAAGCGGCGTACAACCTTGATGCCGTTATCGTCAACGTACTTCGTATTTATTTCTTCAATCGTGTTCTGATTCCGGCCGATGATGATGGATGGTTCATTGATATAGAAAAGCAAATATGTATCGTCTTTGCCGAAATTTTTCAGGACATACTCCTCGATCGCAAGGTTGATCCTTGGATCTGTAATACCTTCATTATCGATAAATCGCAAAATAAAGACCCCCAGTGTCAAAAATTGTTTATCCTAGTAATATTCTACCGAATCCTCAGCATGATAGCAATTCAGACAAAACGGGAAGGTTTTACCCTTCCCATGTCAGCCCCTCATATGCTAGTTTTACTTGTCCACTGTAGACACTGCTTGCTTCCTCCAGCAGCTGCCTATGTTCTCCAAAATGCGGCAGATGACTGAGGAAGAGCTTTTTCACACCAGCCTGCTCCGCAATGCCGCCTACCTGCAGACTATTCATATGACCGGCAGATTCTCCATCCTGATGCTGATAAAAATTACAATCGGTTATAAGCAGGTCAGCATCCTTACTGAACTCCGCCCACTCCTCCAAATAACTAGAATCAGCTGTATAAACAATATCGGAGACACCGTCTGAGATACGCATACCATAGCATGGTACTGGATGCTTCGTTTTCATAAATGTTATGGCAAAAGGCCCTATGCTCAGAATTTCATCCGGCTTGTAGCCAATCCCATCGGTAAATTTATGAGTCAAGTTCTTAAAGCCTTCCTCATCTTCTTCGTGACCAAATATCGGCAGCACGTCTTCTGTACCTTTCAAGCTGTTCTGCACTTGCCAAACATGTTGCAGGGCGCCAATATCTGCTATGTGATCCGGATGATAGTGACTTACGACCACCGCATCCAGTTCCTTCGGATCAATAAAAGCTGGCATCCGCGATAACGCACCGCTTCCGCAATCCAAAAGCAAGGAATATCCGTCCTTCTCCACTAAATAACAAGAGCTGGCACTTTCTCTGCCAGGATATGCTCCCCAAAATCCTATTACTGTCAATTTCATACTTTGTGCACCTCTCCTTCTAATCTTACCATTACCGAATTTCCATTAGATAAACCTGATTCCTTTTTCAAGGGTTCTCCAGACAAGAGCTAGTCTCCTCTTTAAATATGTGACATAATATAACAAAAAGAGAAAAAAACGTATATGGGGGATATGTAATGAGACCAGAATTGACAAGAAAAACAAAAGCAGATGCTTTTTTGGATTATTATTGGCTGAAAGAAGAACTTGTCCAATTCTGCCGAGATAATGAACTGCCTGTCTCGGGTTCCAAGATGGAGATTACAGCAAGAATTGAAAGCTTCCTTCTGAATGGTCTCATAGAAAAACCGAAACAAAAACAATCACGCAGAAAGAAGAAATCCAAAGAACCGCTCAGCCGTTCTACCATCATTACGGAAGGCCATCGATGCAGCCAGGACGTAAGAACATTCTTTAAGCAGGAAATCGGAGAGCATTTTCATTTCTCGACTTATATACAAAACTACTTCCGTGCAAACATCGGCAAAACATACGAAGATGCCATCAATGCTTGGCATGAAGAAGAAACCCGCAAGCAGGATCCTGGTTACCAGAAAGATATTGCCCCTCAGTTCGAGTATAACCGATTCATCCGTGAGTTTTTCTCTAAACCTGTAAACAAAGGAAAGACGCGCAGTCAAGCTATCGAGGCTTGGAACAAGAAAAAAAGCAAGCCGTATTCCCATAGTTCCTGACAGCTACAAAAATGATAACTGCTTACATATACAGGAACTTTCCGACAGATACCAAATAAGCTGTCGAGATCAAAAATAATAAATAACAAGTTACAAAAAAAAGCTTCTCCCTTAGGAGAAGCTTTTTTCACGCAAGTAAGCAAGTACGTTTTGAACGGCTTGTTCACCACTATCGATACAATCCGGAATACCAATCCCATCGTATGAACCACCCGCAAGGAATACACCTGGAAGGTTGATGGCCATATTGGCGCGCACATTAGCGACACGCTGCAGATGGCCGACAACGTATTGCGGCATCGCTTTTTTCCAGCGGCTAACCACTGAAAATAGCGGCTTGCTTTTTATTTTCATGATTTTATTCAAATCTTTTAAAGCGATCCGGACGATTTCCTCATCGGATAAATCCACTATACCGCTATCGTCAGGTCTTCCGACGTAGCAGCGGAGCATGACTTTGCCTTCTGGTGTCGTGCCTTCCCACTTTTTATGTGTCCATGTACATGCTGTAATTCGATATTTACTGTTGCGGGAGATCACAAAGCCTGTACCATCGATATCCTTCTTGATAGCAGAAGCATCGAATGTCATCGCAACCGTAGCAACAGATGTCGCCTTCATCTCTTTCAGCTGTTCCATGAAATCATATTGGCTCAGCATACGCTGAACCGCAAAGAAAGGTGAAGCAAGCACTGCAGCGTCGGTTCGGAATACCTCTCCGTTACCGAGCAGCAAGTGATAATGGTCTTCTTTGCGTTCGATATGATCCACACTTGTTTCCAAGTGGACAGTGCCTGGATCAAGCTTTGCTTCCAGACCATCTACCAATGATTGCAATCCGTTCCTCAATGAAAGGAATGCACCTGGAGGCTTCACATCTTTCTTCTGTTTCGGTGGCTTCGGCATCGTCGCCTGCAGTCCTTTAATCACACTTCCATACTGCTGTTCTACTTCATAGAACTTTGGATACGTGGCCATCAGACTTAACTCATCGATTTCACCTGCATATACACCTGATAGAAGCGGCTCAAGCACATTCTCTACCAGTTCATCGCCGAAGCGACGGCGGAAGAATAATCCCATAGATTGATCCTGAGCTTCTTTTCCTTTCGGCAGCATCGGTTCAACACTGATACGCGCTTTCGCCTTAGTAGAAAGCAGACGAGACTGATAAAACGGCTTTAATTCTGTCGGCACACCCATAAAGGCTCGTTTCGGCATTTTATGTAGCTTCTTGCCAGCTAGGATATAGGATTGTCCTGTATTGTTCCGGACAAGATCCTTTTCCATGCCGATGTCATGAATCAGACGAGATGCTGATTCCTTACGCGCTAAAAAGGAATCAGGACCGCGTTCAATCAAGAATCCATCTTTTTTCAGGGTGTCAATCTTTCCACCAAGATGGCTGGAGGCCTCAAACAACTTTACTTCATAATCCAGACGATAGGCGCGAATCTGCTTCTGAAGGTAATAAGCAGTCGTCAGACCGGCAATACCGCCCCCGACGATTGCAATCTGTTTCTTCTCAGCCATGACGCTCAACTCGCGCTTGCTGCTCCAATACCACCTTCGCCAATGTATCAATGAACTGCTGGTCCGTGTTCGGCATTGCCGGACGATAGTATTTTGCGCCTAATTCGTCACAAACAACCTTACATTCATAGTCATTATCATAAAGTACTTCCAAGTGGTCCGCAATGAAGCCGACTGGTGCATAAACGAAAGAACGATAGCCTTTTTTCTCGTAAAGCTCACGAGTAAGATCTTGTACATCCGGTCCAAGCCATGGATCTGGTGTATTACCTTCACTCTGCCAGCCAAGCTCCACATTCTTGATGCCTGTCTGTTCTTGGATCAAATCTGCTGTACGTTTCAGTTGATCTGGGTATGGATCTCCATTTTGAAGGATTTTCTCCGGAAGACTATGCGCAGATACGATCAGCGCTGCTTTATCACGCTCTTCCTTGTCCATGCCAGCGAAGATTTCAGAAATATTATCTGACCAATATTTGATGAAACCTGGTTCGTCGTACCAGCTTTCTACAGACGTAATTTGAAGATTTCCAGCTTCTGCAGCGGCTTTATGCGCACGCTCGTTGTAGGATTTTACACTGAATGTGCTGTAATGCGGTGCCAATACAAGTGAGATAGCTTCTGTAATACCGTCTTTTGCCATTTCAGCAACACCGTCTTCAATGGAAGGCTCAATATGCTTTAGGCCAAGATAAGCTTTGAATTCGATAGCATCCTGAGAGCTATTTAAAGCTGCTTCAATTGCATCAGCTTGTTCCTTCGTAATGCGTGCAAGCGGAGAAATACCGCCGATTGCTTTATATCGGCTAGTTAAATCCTCCAGCATTTCCGGTGTAGGCTTACGTCCATGCCGGATATCAGTATAATAACGTTCAATGTCTTCTTCTTTATAAGGCGTGCCGTACGCCATAACTAGTAAACCAACCTTTTTCTTTGTCATGTCTTACACCTCGGGTTATAAAATTGAGTTTTGTTTAGCGGAATACGAATGGATGAAGGCAGTCAGCTTCTTCAGCACACTTGGGCTTATTTCCGGCGTTACACCGTGGCCAAGGTTAAACACATGCGGTCCAGCTTCCCGGCCTTGATCCAGAATCGATTTAGCCCTCTCTTCCAGCACACTCCAATCACTTGTAAGGAATGCTGGGTCAAGATTGCCTTGAAGCGTCTTTGTAATACCCTTATCTCTTGCTTCCTTAATGGAAAGTCTCCAGTCAAGTCCGATGACATCCACCGGCAGATCATTCCATTCCATGATCAGATGACTTGCTCCTACACCGAATAGGATAAGCGGAACATTTGTTTCACGCAGTTCGTTGAATATACGCTCCATTGTCGGTTTGATGTACATACGGTAATCCGCTGCATTCAAAGCCCCTACCCATGAATCGAAAATCTGAATAGCTGATGCTCCGGCTGCCACTTGCGCTTTCGCATAAGTGATAGATACTTCTGCAAGCTTATCCATCAATGCGAACCATGCAGCAGGATCACTATACATAAGTGACTTTGTCTTATGATAGTTTCTGGATGGTCCGCCTTCAATCATGTAGCTAGCCAATGTAAACGGCGCACCAGAAAAACCAATCAACGGTATTTCCAGCTGTTCCTCTGTCAGGAGCTTGATCGTGTCCAGAATGTATGGAACGTCACGCTTTGGATCTAGGGTGCCAAGCTTCTCTACATCCTGAATGCTGCGGATAGGGTTGGCGATCACCGGACCGATTCCTGACTTGATATCAACATCCACGCCAATGCCTGGCAGTGGTGTCATGATATCTTTATATAAAATTGCTGCATCGACATTATACTGTTCGACCGGAAGTCTTGTCACATAGGCCGCAAGCTCAGGCTGATGGGTAATTTCAAACAGAGAATATTTCTCTTTGAGTTCGCGGTATTCTTTTTGCGATCTCCCTGCTTGGCGCATATACCACACCGGCGTGTAATCCGTTGCTTCCCCACGAAATGCACGCAGTATTGTATCGTTTTTGATGTTAGGCATAATCGTTCTCCTTCGTCTCCTCATTATCCGTTCCCACTATACGAAATTTCATGAGTATTTGTATAGCATTTGACTCATAAAAACCCCATTTTTTGATGAATTGTGTCAGAGTCGTGAAAATCGTCAGAATCCGAATCCGGATAGGACGGTATGGTTGGATTCAGCGCCGCTTTCATCTGTCAGCGGATTGAATGGAACTACATAATAAGTGGCGTCTTTCAGCGGATTAACTTTATCCACTGTAAAGGATCCTTTCCCTTGCACTTCCCCGATTTTCTCTGCACCATCGTTTGTTTCTTTGTAAATATGATAGATGATTCGCTTGTCATCACTTGCTGTCCAAGTCAAATCAGCATTAACGATCCGAAGGCCACCGAATCCATATGAGATAGAAGCATCCGTAATTGTCGGCAATTCAACTGGTCCACCAATATCTTCTGCATTTTCCGGCTTCTCGAAGCTCGTCGACATGGTCCGATATTGGGAAACTTGCCGCAAAATTGATTTCGTGAGGGCAGTAGGCATTGAACTGCCGCTCTCCAGATAGTTTTCATCGTTCGTTTTGTCATAACCCATCCAGCTAACTGCGACATATTCTGGTGTGTATCCAGCGAACCAGGCATCCTTATCTGCATCATCTACAGTCGGATGCTGTGTCGTTCCTGTCTTTCCAGCCAATGCTCCATAGTAGGTACCAGCAGTTCCGGTACCGCCAGTAATGACTCCTTGCAGCATGCGTGTCATATCCCAGGCAGTCTGTTCCGAGAATACGTCTTCTGTTTGCGGTTCTGCTTTGAAGGCAGCTTCCCCGTTTCGGTCATAAATTGCGTTAATGGACTGAGATTCGATCCACTGTCCTTCATGGGCGAAGGTTCGGAAGCCTTCCGCGATTTGCAGCGGTGTCAACCCTTCCTTCAAGCCGCCAAGGGCAATCGACAGACCTTTGTCGTCCGGCAATTCGATATGCATTTTCTCTAAATACGATTTGCTTGTTTTGATGCCGGTTTGATCAAGCAGCCAAACAGCTGTCGTATTCTTCGATTCCTGCACGGCCTCATACATCGTGATATCGCCCTCATACTGATCGTTGTGGTTAGATACAGTGTACTTTCCATCGTTATATGTCTTTTTCTCATCCGGCAGCTCACTATACGCATTGTAATCCCCACTATCCAATGCTGGCCCATAGACCGCGAGCGGCTTCATGACCGATCCCGGCTGTCTCTGCACTGTCACACGGTTTATGTCCCCGTATTGGAATTCACGCGCCCCGACAGCTGCTACGATTTTACCGGAATTCTGGTCAAGCATGACAAAGGCACCTTCAATGCTATCTGTCGAGCCATCGAAATACGTATCTTCCTGCATCGTATTATAAGCTGTGCGCTGGATATCTTCATCCACATTCACCACAATCCGGTAACCGCCTGTACGCAGATTTTCCAAAGATAAATCATATTTCTCCTGTGCTTCTTCTGCTACCAAATCGATATAGCTTTCAATCCAAGGACGCTCTTGCTCCTCTTCCGGTTGAGTCACACCAAGTTCCTCCGCTTGAGCAGCTTCCTTCTCTTCGGCTGTGATATAGCCTTGCTCCTCCATTTCATCCAGCACGAGATTACGTCTTTCTTTCGCCAGATCTGGATTATTATTCGGCGAGTACGTATTCGGTGCTTTTGACAGTGCCGCAAGCATTGCACTTTCCGAAAGAGTCAGATCGCTCGCACTCTTATTGAAGTAATAATTAGCAGCGGACTCAATTCCATAAAGACCGTGCGCAAAATAAATTTCATTCAGATAATATTCGAGGATCTGCTTCTTCGTGTACTGTTTCTCCAAGTAAATAGCAGCCATCGCTTCCTTCGCTTTCCGGGTGAAGGTCTTATCATTTTTGAAAAAGAGATTTTTGGCGGTCTGCTGTGTAATCGTACTTCCGCCCTCCACTTTACTCATCGCCAGAATATCACGGTATAAAGCTCGTGCTGTCGCCCTAAGATCGATACCATGGTGCTTATAGAACCGAGCGTCTTCTATGGAAACAAAAGCGTTTTTCACATGTTCGGAAATCTCATCGAATTTGACAGGTTCCCGGTTTTCTTCATAGAATTCCGCAATTACTTCTCCATCTTGATTCTCGACTGTTGAAGCAGCCTTCAATGTCAAATCATCTTTATCAATTACGAGTCTTCCCCCGAAAAATAACAGGATATAGACAGCAGTTATGCCCGCCAATATGATACCAGTCCCGAGGAGATATAGAGTCTTCCTGCGCATCCTTTTATGCTGCTTAAGTTCTGATCGTTTCATAACGTTTCTTTCACCTCTTACGAATCCCCCATGTTCATTCTATAACCTTTATTATACGACAAAAAATGCCATTTACCCATCTTTCTATCGATTGGAGTCCTAGCTTGCATTACACTATGCGTAATTGCTACACTGACTGTAACATACTGCCAGGAGGTTGAATACAAATGACCGCACACTTCACCAGTGGTACGACTGAATTCCTTCGCCAGCTGAAGGCAAAAGAACAAGCAAAAATCTGGGTGTTCGAAGGGGCCGAGGGCGCTCTGGCTTATACAGAGGAACCAGATGCAGCAAACTTTACAACACCTCGTACATATGAACGAGTAACCGGTACAGGCGACCTTCCTGATGAAGGTTATATCGCAATTAATAACATTCCCGTTACAGACGAAGGTCGCCCGATATTTGAAGATGTATTCAAACGTCGAGCAGGCAAAATCGATCAAACACCCGGTTTTAAAGCGCTCCGCGTGCTTCGTCCTAAATCTGGAAACACATATCTTGTGCTGACAGCATGGGAATCCAAGCAGCATTTTGAAGATTGGAAAACATCAGAAGCTTTCCAGCATGCGCATAAGAAAGATGCCGATCAGCCTAAAAAACCGCCATTCAGCGGCGGACCTGCATATGTCACCACTTATCATATCGACAACGAATAAAGAAAAGGGCCTGTCCGATTAACGGACAGGCCCTTTTCTGCCTAATCAGTAGGCGCGCACCTTTTCTCTTTTCCCTAGCTTATACTGCAGCCATTTATATAACAAAATCCAAATGACAAGAAAGATCAGCCCATAAGCAAAGCCAGCCAGCACATCAGTCAAATAGTGGACCCTGAGAACATAGCGGCTAAACCCAACCAGCAGGACAATAAGTACCGCCAAGGATGCAGCAATATACCGCTTACTGCCTTTGAGATAATGCCAAAGGAAATAAAGGATGATGCCATATGTAATAAAGGACACCATCGAATGACCCGATGGGAAGCTAAATCCCTCGCCATCCACTAATGCCAGAATGGTCGGACGTTCCCTTTCTACCAATTGTTTAATGAGAAAATTGAACTGATAACCTAGGGCTGTAGCAGTAAATACAATACCTGCTCCAATTAAATCTCGTTTCCCTGCTGCCAGGTATAAACCAAATAAAAATGCAAGCACACTTAGAATGATGCTCGATCCCAGCTCGGTAATCCAACGGAATACATCATACCAAAATGTCTCCTGCAAGGATTCCGCAAAAGGGGCTGTCCATTGATCCAGCAGCGGATCTGTGTGCAGTCTGACGTCAATTGTAAATATAGTTGCTACGATAATTGCAATCGTAAATAGCACTATATATCTTTTTCTATGCGGGAGTTCCATCTTTTCACCTCTGATTGATTGTACTATGGCACTTGTTTAGAAAACAAACACCTGGGGAATATACCTTACAGATAGCCAATCAGAAAGGATGATAAACATGGCAGACAATGTTAGAAAAATTAAAGATGACTCTCAACTACAGGAATTGATTGATGGCTTGAACGTAGACTTGGCAAATGAATATGCCGCTTCCATCATGTATACAACATACAGCTCCGCTGTTTCAGGCCTATATCGTGCGTATCTAAAACCATTTTTCGAGGATGAAATTACGGATGAAATCGGTCATGCAAAATATTTAGCAGATAAGATTGTAACACTCGGCGGCCTACCAACCACTGTTCCAGCTGAAGTACCGTATCATACTGATGTAAAGAAAATGCTAACAGAAGCACGAGATGCGGAACAGGATACGATTGACCGTTATGAAAAACGCAGAAAGCAGGCTGAAGATCTTAACTTGACAGAGCTTGCAACTAAGCTGGAAGATTTAATTTCGGATGAGACGAATCACCGTGACGAACTCAACCGTCTTTTGAGTGACTCTCGCCTATAATTATTAAACCCATAACCAAATGGTTATGGGTTTTTCTATGCATTTTTCTGAATAAACCAATAATTATTAACAAGAAATATGCTATACTGGTCTTATTTCATAATTAATAAGGAGGCTGGTGCAGTATGCTAGAGAAATTATTCACCAAAGTAGATGAACTTTATGAAGACATGGTTGCGACAAGAAGATACCTTCATCAGCATCCAGAACTGTCCTTTAAAGAAGAAAAGACAGCTGCGTACATTGCAAATACATATGAGGAACTTGGTATTCCCTACGAAAAGAATGTCGGAGGTAACGGTGTAGTTGCCACTCTCCAAGGCGGAAAACCTGGTAAGAAGATTGCTTTGCGAGCGGATTTCGATGCGTTGCCAATCCAAGAAGAAAATGATGTCCCTTATAAATCCACAGTACCAAATGTTATGCATGCATGCGGTCATGATGGACATACAGCAACACTGCTTGGCATTGCCAAAGCAGCCAAAGCATTACAGGACGAACTACCAGGAACGCTTGTTTTCGTCCACCAGCATGCAGAAGAATATGCACCAGGCGGAGCAAAGCCGATTATTGAAACTGGTATCCTTGATGATGTGGATGCTGTATTCGGAACTCACCTCTGGTCGAACACGCCGCTTGGCACAATTGAAACTGCAGATAAAGAATTCATGGCAGGAGCAGATCGCTTCGAAATTGAAATCATCGGCAAAGGCGGACACGGAGCACAGCCACACCAGACGAAGGATGCCGTTCTAATCGGATCTCAAGTCGTAACAGCACTTCAGCAAATTATCAGCCGCCGCTTGGATCCATTGTCTACTGCTGTCATCACCGTAGGTACTTTCGAGGCTGGCGCAGCATTCAACGTAGTTGCCGGAACAGCGAAGCTGACAGGAACAGTTCGTACATTCGATACTGCTGTACAGGAACAGATTAAAATAGAAATCGAAAATGTATTAAAAGGTATTACAATTGCTAATGATGCAGACTACACGTATGACTATATTGAAGGATATCCACCAGTAATCAACCACCCTGCTGAAGCACAATTGGTACTTGATGCTTCGAAGCAAGTTGCAGAAGTTCAGGAAGCGAACAAGGTGCTGCCTACGATGACTGGCGAGGATTTCTCTTATTATCTGCATGACAAACCGGGAGCTTTTTTCTTCACCGGCGCTAAGAAAGAAGATCATTATTATCCGCACCACCATCCGAAATTCGATTTTGATGAAAGAGCAATGAGCATCGCCGCTAAGACATTACTCAGCGCGTGTATTGCTTACCAATAAAAAAGATCAGCGTGATTTTTCACGCTGATCTTTTTTTATGTTAACATGCGGATCCGATATGCATGCATGGCAGCTGTACCTAACTGTTCGAGAAACTTGCCGTTGATAATGGCTCCGACGAAGGCTCCGACACCCGGCAGCATCTGTATCATTTTGATTAAATCAATATGATCACGATATTCCTGCTGGAGCACCCTCCAATTCACATCTTCGATTGCGCCGGTAACATTATTCCAATGACGGATTTCTTCCCACAGCTTGACCCTCGTTTCACTGCTTGAGAAAGTAGCACTGAAAATTTGCAGCAGGAAAACACGTTCGCTGAATGCCGTAACATCAAAACCATAAATTCTGCCAATATCAAATAAGCATTTCATCTTGATGCTAAGAAGAAGCGGAAAATCGGCCATACCTAAAATAATACCTCCAGCACCAGTGCCGGCACCTTCCAATCTTGCTGTTGTTTTATAACGATTGATGACCTTCCGAACTTCTTTCTCACGTTGCTCAAAACTCCATTTATGATCGATCTTAATTGGGTAGATGTAGTTAGAAGACGTCAGGCTGAGTTCTATCATTTGACGAATAGCTGTTGTAATTGTGGTGTGCACAGCTGCCGGAATTTTATCGGTGATTGTATCCTGTGTACCTTTAGAAAGCCGCTGAAACTTGCCGCCGCGCCGCTGAAGGGAATGATAATAAAACATCGCTTCCTTCAGTTTTCTTACCTTATAATAGTCTTCCTCCATCTGAATCCCTCCTATTTCAACCGCTTCGGTACATACATACGGACAAATCCGAGACCGAAGGCAAGTCCGGCAACAAGTGCCAAAACAAAACCAACTACATCGACACGGAGAAGGAACACGAGACTCAGCAGCACAGCTTGTATAATGGCCAGCTGCTGAAGAAGGGACAATAATGCACGTTTTCGAGTGTCGCCTGCTACCGGATAAAGATCCATCCAGGCGATTGTCCGGTGATGCTTCCACATTCCGATAAGCTGGAAGCCCGTCAAATAAAGGAACAACAAAGCAAACGCCAACTGCACCCAAAGATTTGGGATAAAGTAGATGATAACTCCAGCTAAAATAGTCAATCGCAGAAAGAGCCCGAAATAATCGCCACCTCTGACAAAAGTTATTCGGAACAGATAATCATATGTATGTTTCTGTTCGAACGGAACTCGCCTAGTGAAGAGATTGACGATAGACTGCCGTTTATGGACTTTCGTCTTCAAGTGAGGTACATCAGCAAATTGGTTTGCAATTCGGTAGAATGCCTGCATTCGTGCTTGATCTTTTTCAATCAGCAAATCCCAAGCCAATCCCCCCTGCTTCCGGGTGATGGTATAGTCCACAAAAAGAAGTACGACGAATAGAACCGTCAAAACTGCCGCTGCAATAAGATTGCCTCGTAAAAACAGCCAAAAGCTTCCGACGTTCAGCACCAGCCGGAGCGTTTGCTCGGTTCTTCTTATGTTGACATTCCGTATCTTCAGCATCCACCAATTCATATGAAGATTCCACAGCTTGAAAACCAGCAGAACAAGAAAGACAAGCAGATAAGATAAAAATCCTTCTCCTAAGTCTGCTGCAAAGAACAACGGTGCTAGTGCCGCAGCAGCTAATATTAATAAGTAAAGCTGCGTAAAGAAGCTATAGCCAATGGTTAATTTGAAATAGCGGTGCAACTTTGGCTCAAGCGGCAGCATGAATATCATATCTGCTTCTTTCAATAATGTCCGCACAGGGCTGTAGCTGGCCAATAGGCCGAACACAGCACCAATTAAAAGCGCAGCCGGAAAGTCCGGAGTTAATCTCTCTAGCCACTGCTGATAATAATAAGCAAGCCCCGAGATTAGGAACAGCATTGCTATCATAAGATGCTGGTTAAATATGTACCGCAAATAGCGATTCATTTCCTTCATATGCTCGGTAAGCCGCTGTTTGAAAAATGTTTCTGCATTAAACATGGCTGTCTTCTTCTTTCGTCAGCTGTACATATAAATCATCCAGCGTGGCATGTTGCATGTCGAATTCATTACGCAGCTCTTCCATCGTACCAGCTGCCCGCAGCTTTCCATCATGCAGTATGACAATGCGGTCGCAATAACGTTCCGCAGTCGCCAAAATATGCGTGGACATCAATACGCCTGCTCCATTATCCTTCGCCTGGTTCATCAGCTGCAAGTAGGATTGAATACCGAGAGGATCGAGTCCAACGAATGGCTCGTCCACGATGTATAAGTCAGGTTCAACAAGAAAAGAACACATAATCATTACTTTCTGACGCATCCCTTTTGAAAAATGGACAGGAAACATCTTCAGTTTCTTTTCAAGGCGGAATTCCTTCAGCAAAGGCGGAAGGCGTTTATCAAACTCCTCCTTTGACAAATCATATGCTTGTGCAGTAAGACGAAGATGGTCATATAAAGTCAATTCATCATACAGTACCGGCATTTCAGGAATATAGGAGAAATTGCTCCGATATGTTTCTGGTGAAGCAGCAAACGTGCTTCCATTAATCTGGATACTGCCTCCCTTCGGCTGCATAAGACCGATGATATGTTTGATTGTCGTACTTTTCCCTGCCCCGTTAAGTCCAATCAGCCCGACAATTTCACCCGCATCTACTTGAAACGATATATCATGCAGGACATTTTTATGTGTATACCCACCGGTCAGAGAATCAATATGTAATAAAGGTTGCATTACCCTTTCCCCTTTCTAAAAGCACGCTTCTGCTAAAAGTTTACCAAAGCCCGCCGTATTTGCCAAAATAAAACGGTTATAACATCCGTCAGTTTGCACATACTAATTTCGAAGCAAAGAAGTTGCCAAGAGGTTTCCGAGAGCAGTACCCATTCATTAAAAAATGAGGTGTTGGTTGGAGATACAGACCGCTACGTCCGAAAGTAAGCTGATTTACATTTGTAAGCAAGCTGAAAGTGTACTGGCGCAAACATCGTAAGCCGCTGTACAGTTCGAAATGGTTTTACTCTTGGCAACCTTGCTTCAAAGGCAGACACTCCCAAAACGCGAAGAATTCCAATATTCCGGCCGTTACGGGATGTCTGCCTATTTTATTCGACTTACTTTACAAGCATGTCCATTCCTTTATACAATATGTATACACGTTAAAGGAGTGATCGTATGCACGAAAAGGATTGTATCTTCTGTAAAATAGCTGCTGGTGAACTGCCATCTGCGAAAGTATATGAGGATGACCACGTACTTGCTTTTATGGATATCGGCCAGGTGACGAAGGGGCACACCCTCATCATCCCCAAAACACATACGAAGAATATATACGAAACACCGCCCGAAGTAGCCCAAGAAGTATTTGCTCGTGTACCACGGATTGCGAATGCAATTAAGGAAGCGTTCCAGCCGGCTGGATTGAACGTATTGAGTAATGCGGAAGCTGTTGCAGGCCAAACTGTATTCCATCTGCATGTGCATCTTATTCCGAGATACGGAAAAAATGATGGCTTCCACGCTACCTTTGAACAACATGACAATATTGCCAGCGAACACCTTGGTGAATTGGCGGAAAAAATCAGCAGTAAAATCCAGTAAGATTGTCTCAATAGGTTTCACTGCTACATAGGAAGAGAAAATAGTATAATGAAGTAGGAAGGAGTGGAGATGATGGCAAGTGGCAAATCAATCGCAGTTGGTATACTCGTAGGTAGCACAGTCAGCGCTGTAATCACATTGCTGACAGCACCATCCTCCGGCAGGGAGTTGCGCGCAGATGCTAAACAGCGCAGCGACGAATGGAAGGTCACATTCAATAACTTAAAGAATGAAGGAACACAGCTGAAAGAACAGATCACAAAAACTTCCAAGGAAGGCGCTGTTATGTTCAAAGAACTATCAGCTGATGTAAAAACTTCCATCGACAGCTGGAAACGTACGGTTGAACCGCATCAGAAAAATATCCAGAAAAGCTTGGCTCAGATTGAGAAAAGCTTAAAAGACTTGGAAGAAAAAGCGAATCAGAAAAAAGGCAACGAATAAAAAATGCTCTCCATAATGGAGAGCATTTTTTATTACATTTCATTCATTTCGGATTCTTGTTCGTCCATATCAATCGCTGTCACCGCATACGTCGCATCTAGATCATCAATTGCGATACTCTTTCGTTCAAAGGCAGCTACACTTGTAACCAGCTTCTTCTTTTCCCCTTCCACTTTGTAGATGCGATAACCAACAATAGCATCATCTCGTACTGCATGCCAGCTCAACGCGCTTGCGCTCTTCTTTACTTCGGTAGGCGCTGTCGGCAGCTTCGGGTCATCCTGCTTAAGCTCTGTTGTCACAACCAGACGATCCGGATGTGTCTGCCGTTCATGGTCGAATGTGCCTGTACAAGTAATCAGATTCAGTACAGCCTTGTCTGATGCACCAAATATTTGTCTGATTGGTGCATCTTCCGCCGGATACGCATGTATCTCCTTCACGACAAAGGTCAGTTTCTTTCCAGCCTTATCTGCGAGATACACTTCACCGTCCTCTTCCAGGTCGGTCAAGTAGAAATATACCGCAGGTCCTCTCTTACTATCAACATGGCCAGCGATGACAGAGCTACCCGCACTGCCGGGTCCATAACCCGGCTCATAGCTGCTCCTCATTTCATAAGTAGAATGACTTCCTTGCATAGCGTATCAGACTCTGGGCGTAGTAGATAGTCTGTAAGCTTACGTCATGTAGAACTTTCCGGATCACCTACCCAGCATTTATGTTCTTAAAAAAGCATTTTGTCATACTTTTTTAGATAAACTTTAACAGTCTCCAACAAAATTTTGGATCTAATCAAACATAAAAACACTTTCCAAGCCGAAACGGAATACCAACCCGTTCTGAATTTGAAAAGTGTTTCCTATATCTAATCGTAACTCTTGTTTGTCAGATCACTAAAATCCTGCTCACTTCCGCTTTTGTTGGAAATGAATCTTGTCCCCCTTCTTTCATAACCGTTATTGCACTAACTTCTGTTGCGAATTTCATACACTCTTCTAGCAAAAAACCTTGGGATAAACCATACACAAGTGCCCCAATAAATGAGTCACCCGCTCCCGTTGCGTCTACAGCATTCACTTTTTTCGCCGGAAAATAAATACTATCTTTACTATTTACAACAATGGACCCTTCTTTCCCCAATGTGACAATCACTGTATTTCCTGTTATTTGCTGCAGTTCCTTTCCTGTTTCAGTGGCTTCTGCAATAGTTGTTACAGGTTGGCCTGTCATATAAGCTGCCTCAGACTCGTTAACGACCAGCAGATCGACATATTGTAATATATTTTTAGAAATTGAACGTGCCGGTGCGTTATTCAAAACAATCTGAATTTGTGAATCCTTAAAACGCTCAATTACATGTTCCGTTACATGATGCGGAATTTCCTGCTGCAAGATAATGAAAGATGCCTCTTTTAGTTCTTCCGCAATCTCCTCTATATCTTGTATAGTTAGCAGCTCATTTGCACCTTTTAAAATTGAGCTATAATAATCTCCGTCCGGCATGACATGTACAACTCCAAGTCCAGTCGAACCGATTCTTTTCACATATGATGTATCCACTCCAATTGCAGCGAGTGAACCAACCAATGCATCACCGAATCTATCTTGCCCTACCTTTCCTATCATCATCGTGGGCATACCTAATTTAGCGCACTGGGCAGCTTGATTCGCGCCTTTTCCCCCTGGCCCTTGTATCAGAGCATCTGCAATAAAGGTTTCTCCTTGATGAGGCATACGCTGTTGTTTAACAATGATGTCATAATTCAGACTACCAATTACCGCTACTCGTTTGGTCATCCCATTCTACCTCCGGTCATTTCTTAGGTTCTATGTGAACTTACAGATTCTTGTGTTTTCAATAGGTTTTCGTAGGATAGATTTTGTCGATGTAAACTTAGCGCTGTAAACAGAACATCTAAAATATTCAATTGAGCTATCCTAGCGGCGGCGTTCTCTCCAGTAATAGGAGAATTACGTGCAGAAGAATGCAGTACAACATCAGAGAATTCCGTTACCGGACTCTTTACATGGTTCGTAACACAAATGGTCATTGCACCATTTTTTTGGGCTGCTTTGAAAATATCAATTACATCTGTTGAAGTACCAGAATGAGATATTCCAACGACAACATCCCCTTGCTTTGCCAAAGACGCTCCCATCAGCTGCATATGTGAATCCCTATAAAGAATGGAAAAAATGCCAATCTTAAGCAGCTTGTGCTGAAAATCTTCACATAAAACACCGGATCCGCCATTCCCTATCAAAATTAGCTTGTTTTCACTTTTCAGTGACTGCAGTGCAGCAACAGCTTTACTCAGCGCACTGCGATTTATTACAGCCAATGTATCCTGTAAAGCAATGATGGAATACAAGAATACTTTTTCAAGAATATTATCGTTATCATCTGTACGGCTGAAATCTTCTTGTAATTCATCATTGATACTTTCTTCACCATTCGTTACATATTCAGTAATTGCATGCTTCAATTCATAGAAACCTTCACAGCGAAGCTTTTTACATACTTTTGTAACACTAGACTCACTCACTTGTAAGTGATTAGCTAAATTACTAATTGTCATATTCGCTAGTTCTTGGTACTGATTACTTATAAAATTTGCAATACGCTTTTCTTTTGTACTCAATGATGGCGCAAAACTGCGTGCGTAGAGAATGATTTCCTTCCCCTTCAATTTATCTGCTTGCATAGTCAAACCTTCCCTTCCTTCCAACTCATTCTACTATTATATTGGAAGCGTTTCAATATTTTACTTTATATTTTACTATAATAAAATTATCAACAGTAATAAAGCTAAAAATAAATATTATCAGTCAAGTTTTTTCACTCTTGTTTACTTATTAGTAATTTATTGTTTATAATCCGATTAAGTTGAACCTTCCCTCAACAATAAAAAGGAGTGTACTACATGAAATTCTCAACTCGTTTAAATTCTTTTAAGACAATGCCCGAAAATTTCTTTGGAGATAAGTGTTTAAAATCATTAACAGTATTCGACTATATTTCGAGGATGGCTACAGTAGATGGACTAACTCATGTCGAGTTAAACTATCCGGAGCACTTTGAAAATACATCTGTTGAAGAAGTAAAGAGTTTTTTAACAGAGAAGAAGCTTCAAGTAAGCGGAATTGCGTTACGTTTCAAAAATCACTATACATTTGGTGAATACGCAAATAAAGATTCACAGATTCGAGATAAAGCTATTCGAGAAACAATGGAAGCTATTGAAGTCTGCAACGAGCTCGGTGGTGAAGTAACGACAATATGGCTTGCGAATGACGGCTTCGATTATGCCTTCCAGATGGATTATGAGAAGGCATACGATAAAATCGTGGATGCCTTAAAACAAATAACATCGAGATACCCAGATAATAATATCAGTTTTGAATATAAGCCATATCAGCCTCGAGCATTCTCTTTGATCGGAAATATATCCACTACTCTTGTGTTATTAGATGACGTAGGTGCTCCAAACATGGGAGTTACTCTAGATTTCTGTCATATGTTAATGACAAAGGAAAATCCAGCCTACTCCCTAGCATTGGCCGCTCGCAAGAATAGACTGATGGGCTTTCATTTAAATGACGGCCACAAAGACAATGACGATGGTTTAATGCTTGGATCCGTACATTTCATGCAAACACTAGAATTCATCTATTATGCTAAACGCTACAACTATGATGGTCTAATATACTTTGATACTTTTCCACTACGCGAAGATCCAGTAGCAGAATGTGAACAAAATATAAGAATGTACAAAGCCTTTGATTCGTTTCTTGACCGCTTCGGCCTAGAAAGAGTGGAAGAAATCATTCAATCCGAAGATGCATTGGAAGCTCAAAAACTTTTATATTCTTTCACACAGCAGCAGACACTTACAACTAACAAGTAATAAGGGGAGCTTTTTAAAATGTGGAATAAGATAGGATTACCAAGGAATCTATTATGGGGATATATCGGATTAGCAATTTTTATGCTAGGTGATGGTGTTGAACAGGCATGGATTTCACCATATCTAGTAGAAAGAGGGATGAGCATTGAAAGTGCATCCCTCTTGCTCACCGTTTATGGTATAGCTGTTGCCGTTTCCGCTTGGCTGTCCGGAGTCTTTGTTCAAACTATGGGGCCGCGTAAAGCCATGATATTTGGTCTCGTTGCCTTTATTATTGGAAGCCTAGGATTTATAGGACTTGGCGTATATGAACTGAATCTAGCAATCATGCTGCCATTTTATGCAATAAGGGGATTTGGTTATCCTCTATTCGCATATTCATTCTTGATTTGGATTAATTACAGCTCTCCACTACAAAGCAGAGGAGCCGCTGTTGGATGGTTCTGGTTCATGTTCTCACTTGGACTTAGTGTATTGGGGCCTTTCTACTCATCTTTAACTATTCCTGTTATCGGTCACGTCAACACTTTATGGTCATCGTTGATTTTTGTATTCATCGGTGCATACTTGGCTATATTTGCAAACAAGGATAAAGTTCCTTCCAGTGAAATACACCCGTTTACACTTTCGGAATTTATGAAAGGGATTACAATACTTAAACAAAAGGAGATTTCATTAGGACTTATTGTGAAGACAATTAATGGATTGGCACAGTATGGGCTTGCTGTTTTTATGCCAATTTATTTAATGGGTTTCGGTTATTCAACGACAGAGTGGCTACAAATGTGGTCTACCGTCTTCACTGTTGCAATTTTCGCTAACTTGTTCTTTGGTTATGTGGGAGACAGATTCGGTTGGAGAAATACCATTCAATGGGTAGGTGGAGTTGGTTACGCCATAGTACTTGTAATGATATATTTCGCCCCACAAGTAATAGGCCATAACTACCTTGTTATGACAATCGTATTAAGCTTGTGCGGGATTACTATGGCCGGATATGTCCCACTATCAGCATTATTCCCATTACTATCCCCTGACAATAAAGGGGCAGCGATGTCTATCCTGAACCTTGGGGCAGGATTAAGTACCTTTTTAGCACCAGCTATCGCAGGGTTATTCTTCAGTTCATTAGGTGCTGGAGGCGTGTTGTTCATTTACGCTGGGTTTTATATCGTCAGCGCAATCTTGACACCATTCCTGAAAACACCTGATGAATTGCAAAAAAACAAGCAAGGAAAACTAAGAATGGATAATATCAGTGCTAAGTAGAATGGAAAAACCCCTTCCAATTGGAAGGGGTTTTTCTTTTTATTATTTCGCTTCTAAATCCTCAATAGAATCTGCATCTACATAGCTAGGAACAACTAATCCAGTTTTCGCACCTTCCAGGTTAGGTCCTAGATCGACAACTTGATCTTTGTACTGCTCATACAAATCACCATGTGTAGTCGGCAGCCAAGCTGCTACCATGGCATCAGCTTCACTATTCGCTACAGACTGCCACATAACTGCGTTATCAAGAGGAGTGATTTTCGCATTGTATCCTAGATCATCAAGTACAACTTTCATGACATTCGTAGAAGCAACTTCAGAATCCCACTCTACATACGTAAGGCTGACTTCCTGACCATTACCTTCCTCTGCTCCTTCAGTCCACTCAGCTACTTGATCCGCATGACCGTCCACCCAATTGCGTGCTGCTTCAGCAGGGTCTGTACCGTCACTTACTTCCAGCATAACTTCTCCCATATCGTCTGTAGACCAATTAAATTGATCAAGCACTGTGTTAGCACCCGGTACTTCATCAGCAAATCCTTGGCGAGTCATAGTGTTGATGGTTTCTTCACTTCCGAATGAACCCTTCGGATCTTCCAGATACTTCAGATCATATTTACTGAACATCCAATGCGGTGTCCAGCCTGTGATGATGATTGGCTCTTCATCCTTGATTGCATCACCAAGGGCAGTTGCCATTGCACCGCTGGAAGATGGCTGCAATGTCCAGCCATTCAGCTGATCATAATCTTCAATTGCTTTTTCTGTCGCACTCATGACACCCGCACCAGCTTCGATACCAGTAATTGTGTAATCCACTTGTTCGCTGAAGCTGTCTGAGCTAGAGCTGTCATTACCGCACCCTGCTGCTACTAATGTCAATGCTAGTCCGGCTGCTGCACCTAATGTTTTCCACTTTTTCATGTAATTGAACTCCCCTTTTACTAATTTATTGGAAGCCTATTTCAGGCTACATCGCTCATTTTCTATCTTTATAAATATTCTGCGTAAAACGGTCAATGATGATTGCAAGTACAACGATACTCAGACCGGCTACGAAACCAGGACCAACTTGCGCTCGCTGCAAGGAAGACAATACTTCACGGCCAAGACCTGGTGCACCGATCATGGATGCGATTACGACCATGGAAAGTGCCAGCATGACTGTTTGGTTGATACCAGCCATAATTGTATACTTAGCCATCGGTAATTCCACTTTAAATAGCTTTTGCGGTCCAGTTGAACCAAAGGCATCAGCCGCTTCTACCAGTTCCTCGGAAACTTGGCGGATACCGAGATTCGTGAAACGTACAGTTGGCGGTGTTGCAAAGATCAAAGAAGCAAAGATACCTGGTACAACCCCGATGCTGAAGAATGCTACTGCCGGAATTAAGTAAACGAAGGCAGGCATCGTCTGCATGAAGTCTAGAATCGGTGTAATGATTGTTTGAGCA
Organism: Terribacillus sp. AE2B 122; assembly: GCF_902497585.1. Taxonomy (NCBI): domain Bacteria; kingdom Bacillati; phylum Bacillota; class Bacilli; order Caryophanales; family Bacillaceae; genus Terribacillus; species Terribacillus sp. AE2B 122. Next base: position 143,722 of record NZ_LR700946.1, read on the forward strand.
ATTTTGCTTTTGGACATTAGAATACCAATCGGAATACCGATGATGATACACAAAATACTGGATGTCAGTACAAGTGTGAACGTATCAATCAACTGATCCCATAATCCTTGGTTCCAAATGAACAGCAAGCCGACAATACTGAATACTGCTAATCCAAATTTCTTTCCTGTCATGAAAAAGGCTAATATTGCAACTAGCAAAATAAAAATGACAGGAGGAATAGCATCAAGGCCTGATGTAATCATATCCATTAAATCGCCAAGTCCGTCCTTAATTGGATCGAACAAGAAAGCGAATGTATCTGTAAGCCATTCGACAAAATTAGCTGTCCAATCTGCTACAGGCAAAGCCTCTACGTTTTCCATGAAATTAAGCATTCTCGTTCACCTCACCCTCACCAGCCAGCGCACCGATAACTGCACCTCTGACAATAATTCCTAACAGTTTTCCGTTTTCCGTAACTGCTAATGGAACCGGAGAATCATGGATGACTGCGAACAAATCATGCAGCTGTGTATCCTTCTCTACTGTCGGCACATCACGCTGGATGATTTCCGATAGGTTTTTCACTTCATTCTTTCTGGCTTCGTTCGCTGCATCAGCAGTAATAATGCCTTGCAGGACGCGTTTGCTATCTACGACAAAGATACTTGATAGACCAGCTTCCCTCATCCGTTCCAATGCAACACGCGGACCATGTTTATCTATGTTGACAGTTTCCGGACGTTTCATTATCTGATGTGCAGTAAGTACTTTTGCACGATCGACATCTTCTACGAATTTCTCGACATAGCTGTTAGCTGGATTCATGAGAATTTCCTCAGGTGTACCGATCTGAACGATGTTTCCGTCTTTCATCAATGCAATGCGGTCACCGATACGGAGCGCTTCATCCAAATCATGTGTGATGAACAAAATTGTCTTTTTCATCGATTCCTGTAGATCCAATAATTCATCCTGCATATCTTTGCGGATAAGAGGATCGAGAGCTGAAAATGCTTCATCCATGAGCATGACTTCCGGATCGTTTGCTAGCGCTCGTGCCAGCCCGACCCGCTGCTGCATACCACCGGACAATTGACCTGGATACTGATCCAGATAGCTTCCAAGGCCGACAAGCTCCAGGGATTCCTTCGCTTTCTTGGCTCTTTCTTCTTTACTCATTCCTTGCACTTCGAGTCCATATTCAGCATTCTGCATTATCGTTCTGTTCGGGAATAATCCGAATCGCTGGAATACCATACTCAGCTTTTGTCGACGTACACGGCGAAGTTCCTTCTTATCCATCTTCGCTAAGTTTTCTCCGTCAATGTAAACATCGCCTGTTGTTGGTTCGATCAGTCGGTTAATCAGACGAACCAGTGTGGATTTACCACTACCCGAGAGACCCATGATAACGAAGATCTCACCTGCTTCTACTTCAAATGATGCACGATTGACACCAACTGTGCTTCCTGTTTCTTTTAGTATCTCCTCTTTTGTCTTACCAGCTTCTGCTAATTGCAGCGCAGCCTTCGTGTTTTTTCCAAACACCTTAGAGAGATTTTCTACTTTAATAATCGGCACAGTATTCACCTCTTTTTCACTAGTCTTCTGTAACCTGTCTGTAATAATCAGGAACATTTTCCTATCACGTTGTTTCGACCCTATTAATACTAAACATAAAATACAAACAAATCAAACGACATGAATCGTTATATCTGAACGTTTAGTACGTACAGAATATACTGTACGTACTAAACGTTTCTTTTACTTCTATTTCCTCCGAAATACTTCCGAATGCTATGTGAAGGAGGATTTTCGTTCCATAAATGAATCATGTAAGCTTTATATAACGTTTATTTAATAGAAGCAAAAGGGGCGGACTAGAACAAGTGAATGACAGGACCTCAATATACGAAACACTGGTGTCAGAATTGACGAGGACAGGAGAGTTGTTCCGTCTTTCTGCAACGGAGGCTCGGCTGCTGGCCATATTATATGTAGAAAACCGTCCAATTACCCTGGAGCAGATGGGAGATTTAATCGGCAAAAGTAAAACCTCAGTCCATATAGCTATCCGGAATTTATCCCACCAGGAGCTTGTGGATCGCGTGTGGGTAAAAGGTGCGAGAAAGGATTTTTATACAAGTGTCAGTAATGTATACAAGAAATTGATGACATCACAAATCGAGCAATGGAGAGCACAAACTAACCGGCAGGTCGAAATCATGCAATATATGGAAAAATCTATTTCAGACAATGATCCTGAATTCTTATCCATGCAGAAACAAGTCTCCAGCAGCCTGCAGTTCCATAAACAGACAGCAGCAATAATTAAAAAAATAACCGCTATCAGCTCATGCTAATAGCGGTTTTTCATATCCAGTAAAATCAGTTCATCCACCAGACCTTTATATGTATCGTCCTGTTTTTCTTCACGAAGTGCCAGCAGTACATCCCAATAATACAGCTTCTCGGGCATCATACCAACGAATTCCAGCAGCAGCGACGTGTAATCAAGCAATCCTTCTTCCTTCTGCTCCTTGTATAAGCGGTTAAGCCGCTGAAGCATTTTCAGGACAGCAGCATACTCCTCCTCATTTATATTCCGTTCAATGAGGAGCTTACGGAAAGGATATTTATCCAACACTCCAGTCTCTGCAATCAAATGCAGATGAAAAGACAGCGTACTCTTTTTTTCTTCCTCCATAAAAACGCTTCCTTTGCCTTTCAAACTGACCGTTTCATACAAACGGATCTTGTTCTTATATTTTAAAGTAAAATTTCCAGGAAAGCTATTGATTTTCCCGTTCAAACGTACTATTATCTCTTAAGTGAAGAAAGCTCACCCTATTTTTAAGTCAACAGAAGGGAGCCCCCGGACATGAATTGCTGGAGAAGTGTCGATGCGAAGAAAGATCTCGGTACCAATCGGATATGCCTTATTTCCTCGATGATCGGAATCCTGACTTTCATCATTCTTTATCCGATGCTGACGCTGATCCATCCAAAAATGAAAATTGAAGAAACAGGACTAATACTTGTATTAATTTCTCTATATATACTTCCATTCATCCATGGAATCACTCATTTGATTCCTTTTTGGATAACAGGGAAGCGCTGTGAATATAAACTGCACTGGCTCGGACAATTTATTCCATACCTGCATTTCAAGGTTAGAAATGAAACAAGCCGTTTTATACCGTTCATTTCATTAGTTATGCCAACTGTTTTGATTACTTTACCCTTGCTTGTAGCTGCGATTTTCATGGATACAATGCCCATTTATTATATCCTTCTCGTCAGCGTAAATGCAGGCATGACCTTCTCAGATGGCTTCTATCTTTCCAATTTATTGCAGGCACCGCGAAAATGTGTCATTGCAGGGACAGATAAAAGTTACGATATTTTGGTTAAATGACGCTCCGTCCTGGAGCGTTTTTACATATGGAAAAACTGTGGAATTGCCTCCACAGGTTGCCTTTTACCCTTGAATATGTGATATATTGTCTTATGGGGAAACGGCGGGCAAGCCGCCAATCAAATATAAGTGGATTAGGAGTGTTTGTTTTCATGAAGAAACTAGCTATCGCTGCAGTATTCGCGACAAGCGTTGTCGCACTATCAGCATGTGGTTCCGGTGAGACAGTGGTAGAATCAAAAGCTGGAGATATTTCTAAAGAAGATTACTATCAGGAATTAAGTGACAAATACGGTTCTCAAGTATTGCAGACAATGGTTCTGGAAAAGGCCCTTGACGATAAATATGATGTGGACAAGGAACAAATTGACGAACAGGTGGACAAATTGAAAGATCAGTATGGAGATACTTTCGAATCTGTTCTGCAGCAAGCCGGCTATGCAGATGAAGATGCTTTTCGTGAATCAGTGAATACAAGCCTTCTTCAGCAACAGGCGATTGCAGACGGCGTGGATGTTTCCGATGAAGAAATCCAAACTCGTTACGATCACATGAAAACAGATCTAAATGCAAGCCATATCCTAGTTGCCGATGAAGATACAGCGAAAGAAGTTAAAAAGAAGCTGGATGACGGAGAAGATTGGGACAAGCTTGTAGAAGAATATTCCACAGATACTGGTACAGTGGAAGCTAAAGGCTCTCTAGATTGGTTCACTGCTGGTACAATGGACGCAGCATTTGAAGATGCAGCTTACAAGCTGAAAAAAGGTGAAATCAGTGATCCAGTAGAATCCAGCTTTGGCTGGCACATCATCCGTTTGGATGACACTCGTGATACTGAACAGGAAGTCGGTTCCCTTGAGGACGAACGTGATCAAATCAAGACAGAACTAGCTATCCAGAAAGTAGATTCAACTGAGCAGCAAGAGAAAATCAACAAAATACTAAAAGATGCAGACTTTGATATCAAAATCGATGAATACAAAGATTTAATCGATAATATGACATCTACATCAACAACTTCCGGTTGATAAAAGAAAAAAGACCGAAACGAATTCGTTTCGGTCTTTTTTCTTATTACTTTTTATCTGCACGTCTCGCTTTTTCTTCCTCGATACGCTCCATATATACATTTCCTTCTCGCTCGATGAACTGCTTCTCTGTTTGATAATCATGCCGCTGCGTCCGGAATGCCATGAAGCCGCTGCCGATCATGCAGAGGAAAACAAGCATGACCCACAATGGTATCTCCGGCATTGTAATACCCCCTTGTCCTTGTTGTGTAATATCTATGCTAGTGGACAAGAATTCATGACGGATATTATGATGCTGCTCGCTGTTCTTTATGATAGCGTTTAAACATCATGTTATAGACGAAGGCACTCACAAGAGCTAACAAAGCCAAGATAGTAAATGTGAGCTGATAGCTCATATAGCTTACGAGCACTAGGCTGAGCGGTGCAAGCACCTTCCCCAGCGTGAAACGCAGACTAGCTGCTGAAAAATATTGCCCGCGGCTTTCTTCTGAAGCCAATGTCGCGACAAAGCTTTCCTGTAAGCCGACTACCATAAGCTCTCCGATTGTGAAAAGAATAATTGCAACTACAAATATCCAGAAGCTTTCTGTCAACCCGTAGAGCCATATACCCGCAGCATAGGCAATGCTGGAAGCAACGAACACACGGGCAATCCGGAATTTGGTGACAAACTTTGTTGTGAATACCGTAAATATAGCTACTAATAATCCATTTAAAGCCAGGATAAGTGAAAACGCTTGTTTTCCATCCACTTCAATACGGAAATCACCGAGTGCAAAAACGGTTTGGTTGGTAATAACTTCGCTCGTATAAACAGCTATCAGTATATCCAGCTGCATGAACGTTTGCGCTACCAGCACGCCTGCCACGATGAATAGCAGGAAAGTCCGATCTTTGGCAATGATGCGATATGTCTGAAGTTCTTTCCAGACAGCTTTGTACCATGCTGCATGATCTGCTTTTTCCTGTTTCTTCTCCGGCACTGTTTCCCGAATGAAGACTTGCATGATAACAAATAGTATGGCAGTAAGCAGGAAGCCAGCCAGCAGCATTTGAAAACGGAACGAATAAAATAAAACGGTTCCGATCAACGGTCCTACCACTACAGCTATATTAAGGCTTGTATAGAAGACAGCGAAAACAGAAGCCCTATCTTTCTCCTTAACCACATCAGCTACCATCGCATGTGATGCAGGCCAATACAATGCACTCCAAATACCTAGGAAGCTAAACGCAAGGAAAGTCAGGGCTGATGACGTCAGCCACGGTGAATTCGCGTATGCAAACACGAGAAAGGTGATGGATTGACCGGCAACCGCGATACTCATCATCCTTCTCCGACCAAAACGGTCAGCACAATACCCTCCTACTAAGCTTGCCAGTACGGAAAGCACTTGGGATAACATAAGCAGCCATCCCGCTCTGTCCTTTCCAAAGGCGTCTTGGAAAAAGATCGTCATAAACGGGAAGTAGGCCCAGAACAGGAAATTCATCATCGCTTCCCCAAGCAATCGGATCTTCAGATTACGGTCCCAATCCTTCCATCTCATATAATTCCCTCTATTCTATTTTTCTCTGTCTATTTCTTTCATTCCTGCTCAAAAGTAGGCTTATAGAAGCTGCGGTTCTCCAAGGAAAAGACTCGCTCTGAAAAATCTCCAGGCGCTACTTTATCCATCACACGCTGCAGGGTATTCATCTTCGCATCAATCATGTCAATCATATGCAGGAGCTCTGCTTCACGTACGAGTGGCGGCTTCGGACTGCCCCATTCCCCTTTACCATGGTGGCTTAAAATCATATGCTGCAAAATCATTACTTCTTCAGCTTCGATTTGCAATTCTCTGGCGGCCTGTGCAATTTCATCTGACATGATGGAAATGTGACCGAGCAGTTTCCCTTCCACCGTGTAGGTAGGACTCGTAGCACCGGACAGCTCTCGTAATTTACCGATATCATGGAGAATGATTCCTGCATAAAGCAAGTCCTTATTGATCTCCGGATAAAGATTTTTTAATTCGCGAGCAATCCGCAGCATTGATACGACGTGGAACGCAAGCCCGGAAACAAACTCGTGGTGATTACGTACTGCCGCCGGGAAAACAAGCAGCTGCTCCTGATAATTGGATAGAAAATACCGCGTAATCCGTTGAAAATTCGGATTTTCCATCTCAAAAATGAATGATGTCAATTCTTCCAATAGCTGTTCCTTTGAAAGCGGCGCCCGCTTAACAAAGTCATGCGCATGTACCCCATCATTTGGTTCTGCCACCCGAATAGCTTGTATTTTAAGCTGCAGCCGGCCGCGGAATGCGTTCACCTCACCTTGTACTTTAATTACTTGATCGGCATGATATCGCTGTTCATCTGCAGGTGATGCATCCCATAGCTTCGCTTCGATATCTCCAGTATCATCACCTAATATCAATGTCATAAAAGCTTTTCCATTACTTGCAATAGCTTTGTCTGCTTGTTTGATCAACAGAAAGCTATCAAATTTATCTCCTACCTGGAAATACCCAATTCCTTTTTTCAACGCTATTCTCCTCCCTCATAAATACAGCCCTTACTATGCTAGCAAGGGCATCATGCTCCAAGCCCTTTATCTTTTTGGCGGCTTTGGAACGTATTTGAATATTTCTCCTGATTCGACCACATGGATGAACTGCAGGAGCCACGTATAATAATCGCGAGCGTACTGAAGCCGGTCAATGTCTTTGTCAATTCTTTCAATCAACTCCGAATCGTTGACATCTTCCTTCAGCTGCTTAAGCTCCTCAATCGTCTCATCAGCTTCCTCTAAATTCGATTGGGTGCTTTTCTCCCACTTATTCCCGAAGATTGATGTAAACGATTTGTACCAATCTTCCTCCGATTTATATAGATCCTTTCGCATACCTTTCTTGTATGCAGTTTCTACCATTTTCATATCGGCTAATGCTCTGACACCTGTGGACATACTCGTTTTACTCATTTCCAAAGCATCTCTCATATCATCCAATGTCATTGGTTGATCCGCAAAATAAAGCGCACCATATAGTCGGCCAACAGATGAGGTAATACCATATAAATTCATATTCTTGGCAATAACCTGTATGAATTTTTCTATAGATTCCTCGTATTTAGCCCAATTTTCTTCGTTACTCGGCACTGCCCGACCCTCCAGCTTACAATAATCCAATTTTTATCTTATCCAGTTTACCATTATTGTTACCTTTTTGCGAATGCTAAAACGCTACCATGAACTAGTTTTCTGCGTTTTTTCAAGCTGAAGCAATTTAGACTGGCGAGTCCATTCAGGTGTCGGTTCTTCCCAGGTGAACAAAATGATCTGTTGCACGTCTGCAGCTGTCCGCAGTATTGGAAGAAAGCGTTCCCTTCTTTCAAAGTCTGTATGGCTGAATGCATCGTCAATCAATAACGGAAAACTCTGCTGTACCCCAAGATGTCGGGAGAGTGCCAGCCGCAGACAAAGGTAAAGCTGTTCAATCGTACCCCTGGAGAGCTGCTCTACAGCAATATTTCTGCTGTACAGATCTTTTACAACCAAGCTTCCTGCCTCTGTCAGCGCCAGCCCGCTATACTGATCTGCCACCTTTGAAAATAAACTGCTCGCTTCACTTAGGACTCTTGGGAATCTTTCTTCCTGAAACGTTCTTTTTGTTTGCAAGAGCATATCATAAGCAAGTTTCCATACAGCCCACTTTCGTCCAGCTGCAGTTAGCATTTGCTTCTGCCGCTGCAGCTCATGATAAGCCGCCGAAGCTGTTGTATCCGACTCAAGATCAGCCAGCTTGACTTGCAGTGTGGCGGCACGCTGCCGACAATTATCCAGCTCTTCTTCCACAAACTTTTGTTCCGTTTCTAGACTGGCAATCACTAGCTCCACTTTATCCTGTTTGTACTCCATTTCTTCTGCTGAAAACTCCCCGCTTGGCAAAATGGCTCGTAACTGCAATCGATAGTGCTCTAATTCTTCCATAAGCTGCGTTCTTATCCGATATTGCTCAGCTAAATACAGGAACTGTTTGTCATCTTTGGCTCCAGCACTTTCAAACAGACTTGCCTTTTGCTCCTGCAAAGGCTTGAGCTGCTTATCCAACCCTTGTATGTGCTGCTGAATCTCCTGTTGTCGATCAAGCATCTGCTCCTTCGCATGCCTTAGCTTTTGCTGAGTCTCGATGACATATTCTGCTTGTTCAATTGTTTTCTCTGGTGGTAAATCCATCGGCAAATTCAATATGTCACGCAGTCGATCAATAGTAATCCTATAGCGCAGCTGCTGTTCTTCATGCTCTTGATTTACCTTGTTCAGCATACCCGCCAGCTGCTCTTTTGCTTTCCACTCTAAGACGGCTTTCTCCCAATGCATGAGCGGTACATCTGTTAAGAAAGAAAACTTCTCAAGCTGCATAGCTGTCTTCTGCTCAAGTTTCTCTCTCCTTATTTCCTGCTTAGAATGATCCTGCTGTAATTCCATAAGCTGTACTTCCAAAGGGTGACGCTGCTCCTCCAATTGACGCCAGCGGACTCGCAGTTCCTGCTGTTCTGCCAGTTTTTCGGAAGCATAGGAAGAACTCTCAAGCTGACTGTCAGGCTGATGTCTAAAGCGCCAATTCAAAAGAGCACCAACCAGCAGAAAGATTCCACTTCCAGCTAAAAGCCAATTTGCAGTTAGAATACCGATACCACTTAATAACACCGCAAAAACTAGCAAGAGAACAATAGGAGAAATTACTCTTTTAGATAAATCTTTTTCTGCACGTTTTATGTCCTTCTTGTTGTGAAGTTCCCGATATTCCTTTTCTGAAATTAAACTCTGGTGAATCCTATCCTGCAATTGATCAATTTTATCTATTTCCTGTCTCTTCGCAGCAATAGACTGTTGAATACGCTCACTCTCTGCATTCAAGATCATCATTTGTTCCTGAAGCGAACGCCATTCTCCGGCAGCTTCCGCGATATATGAGTCCCAAGTGAATTCCTCCGGATAAGGATAGCTTAGATGTACACTAGCTAGTTGGTTTTGGAGTTTATAACGTTCCTCCACCAATAGCTGTGTACGTTTCACATCAGCTGTCCAATCTGTCCTAGCTGCCAGTTCATATAATTCTTTGTACAATTCATCCTTCAACAGCTGATCTTCTGTTGAAATCAAATCCTTATTGATCAAAACAGATTCCTTCGTGTGAACATGAAATTGAGCTTCCAAAGGCTGCAGCTGGTGCTGGATTTGCTGCAGCTGAGAAAATCCTTCAGTAGGGAATGCCTCCACACTTGACAGCTGCTTTAGCCGTTCCTTTGTGTAAGCCGCTTTCTTTTGCCACGGAATAGCTTGCAATAATTGTTTCTGGACACTGATCTGTGCGCGCAGTTCTGCTTTCCTCTTCTGCAGCTCATCTGTTTTTTCTAGTATTTCCCGCAATTTTTCTTTGTCCGGAAGATAAGCCGCTTCCCTATCCGTCAGCTCCTGAACAAGGCGTTCCTGTTCAGAGAAGGTATGCAGCATTGTATTGATTTTCGGCTTTCTTCCCTGAGGTCGGAAAAGCTGCTGCAATTCCTGCTGAAGCTTTTTCTCCAGCTTATGGACGTCGGCTGATCCTGTCTGCCCCGCATCCAATAGAACTTTCCCCAAATGCTCCTTGTCTGTCAGTTGCAAGGAAACAAGTGCTTCCGTATCCAATGTGAAAACTTGGCGAAATACAGAACCATCCATACCGTCAAACTGATCCTCCAGCCACTGCTGATTTTTTTGCTCAGAGCCTATATAGCAAATAGCCTGTCCATTATGCTGGTCCAGGATCCGTTCGACAACTACTTCTCCATCAGGAAAACAGAGGTTGAGTCGTCCACCTGGAGTACCGCCAGTCCTTGGTTTATATGATTCAAGTTCCCGTGAACGCATTCCGAATAAAATGTAAATAAGAAAGGCTTTTAAAGTAGATTTACCAGCCTCATTCTCTCCCTGGATGATAACAAATGAGCTGTGTTGGAAATCGAAAGTATAATCATGCCATTTACCGAAATCATAAATATGTCCGCCGCTAATTTGCACTGTCATTCTACCTCCAATAAAGTTTGGAGCAGCAGTTGTTTCGCTTCCTCCAGCATCTCCTGTAATTCTTCCTGAGAATAAGACTGCTTGATTTTACGGAATTGACGATTTCCCATAAGCTCCTCCAAACTATGTGTCATTTCATTCTCTGAATAGGTAGTTGTGTACAGCGCAGCAGTGAAATCATTACGCTCCAGAAGCAGCTCTTCCTTCATATCTATGGTTGCCTGAACAGAAAAACCAGCAAGTATGAGCTGGCTGCCAAGATTCTGTTGCTGCTCATTGATGATCTCAAGTAACTCCTCCAAACGTTCCTCTTGGCTCCATCGCATCAACAGATGTGCAGGACCATGGAAAATTACGTGGAGCACAGCCTCTCCAAACGCATCCTCCCAATTAATACAGCTGTCCAGCACGGCCTGTTCCACTTCATATAACGCTGTTCCTTCTTTGACTTCCACGTCCACCGTTTCAAATCGTATATCCTGCAGGGGAAGAAACGTCATTGCACAGGATTGCCCCTCCAATTCCACCAAATAACAGCCTTTTTCTCCAGACTCTTTACGATGTCTGCCCTGGATATTTCCTGAGTAGACAATTGGCGGCTGCTCGGACAATACTTCACGCTTATGGATGTGCCCCAGCGCCCAATAATCAAAACTAGCTTGTTTCAGCTCATCTACGCTGAAGGGAGCATAAACATCAGCAGCACTTCCTGTACCCAGACTGCCATGAAGCATGCCTATCTGGTAAATCCCATCTCCTTTAGATTGGTATTCCAGCGCCTTTCTTGATTTAATATGTCTCGTCGTATAACTGAAGCCATGGATTGCTGCTGCTGGCTCGCCATTCTTTTCATAGAAGAAGGTATCCACTTTTTCAGATTGAAAAATATGTACATTGTTCGTGTATTTCATCATTGGTTTTTTTCCAGTAAAATCGTGATTTCCGTACTGCATGTACACATTAATACTGTGTTTCTGCAGTTCTTTAAAGGCTTCACGCAAGGCAACGAGTGCTTTAAGAGATTGTCTGTTGGAATCGAAGATATCTCCTGCCAGTAAGACAAAATCCACTTTATTTGTAATTGCACACTGTACAAGCTGTTTCAAGGATTGAAATGTGCTGTCCTGCAAACGGCTTTTCATCGCAGGATACGCAGCAGTCAACCCTTCCATTTGGCTATCCAGATGAAGATCAGCAGCATGTATGAATGTTAGTTTAGGCAGCATAACATTTCCTTCCTATAGTCGTTTGCTTCTATAGTAGCATGCACGCTTTACGAATGCACGTTCGGTTTCAAAATAAAAGAAAACCCCTTTGCCAAATGGCAAAGAGGTTATTGTTTACTCCTCCGGCTGACCGTAAAGCTCTTCCAAAGGTTTTGTGATGATTCGGCTGATATCGTTGATTGCAATGTTCAGACGCTGTTCGTGTTCCATCAATTTCGCAATCTGTTCGTCCTGCTGAACGACTTGGACTACGCTTTGTGCCTTTTGAACTTCTTCTTCTGTAATTTCTTGTCCTTGCATTTGCTTTTGCTGCAATTCAAGCTGGATGTTACGGAAGTTTTCGAACATCTCTTTGGAAGATGGATCGTTCATTACCGTATCATAAGCGGCTTTCAAGCCTTTGAATTCTTCACTTTCACGGATTGCTTTTTCTAGTTCATACGCATGATCGTACATATTAGCCATGGGTACGTACCTCCTCATTTTTACTCAAGTTCCACTATAACAAACCGATAGAGCGCTGTATAGTTCGAGCTATCAGATAAAGAGTGCGATAATTCCTTGAACGATTCCAATGATACCTCCCAAAAGGAAGCCGAGATATGTAATCAGCTTGAATTCCTTGTTGGAGATAGCCAAGACTAGTTCTTCGACTCGTTCCAGAGGGAAGCCGGATACTTCTTTTTCAACCATTTTGGCCAGCTCCAGCTGTTCCATGATGACCGGAATCTGCTCAGAGAGACGTTGAAGGACTTGTCCCACCAGTCGAGTCAATTTCTTCTCAATTACATCGTCTTGTAGATCTTTCATATACACTTGTATCGGTGTGTCTAGCATCTCATCAAATGGTATCGACTTCCTGACTACTTGCTGGATCACCTCGTCTAGCGTATCTTGGCCGATTGATTCGGTCACTTGGCCTACTTTCTTGTTCATCAATTTATTCAGCTCATCTGCAAGCAGCTGATGCAGCCAGCGACGTGTGCCTTCTGCACCGACTGATTCTATAATAACAGGCTGAATCTTATCGACAGCACTGCTAGGATCCATAAAGGAGGACAGCATACTCCCAAGAAAACCTCTGCCTTGCAGAAAGCTTTGGACAAGATCCTGTATTTTCCGCCTTCCATCATAGCTATCCACATAAGTTACGAGCATCTGCTGAATATGTGAAGCGGCTTTATCTGCTGCAGCTTCTGTCCTTTGTTTTAATTCGTCTGGAAGCAGGCTGCCTAGTTCCTTCTCTGACTGTTTTTCCAGCTGTGTTTTTAATAATGACGCAGTCTTTGTATGAAGATCATCTGCCGCCACAGTTATATTCAAATCAGACAACAGCTGCCGAGGTGTTCGCTCCGAACGAAGAAATCGAAACAATTCGCGCTTCGCCCACGTATTGACCTTCATTTGAAAGTTATCATCAATCAATCTTGCTTGCATGCCCTTTGGGGTGAGTAAATGATCAACAACCGTTTTTCCGAGCGAACGTGCCAAGTCACTCCTGCGTTTAGGAATTAATCCAGGGGTAAATGGGAGCCGCCATTTACCTATATATATAGCACGATGGGGCTTAAACAGCATCTTTATCGCCAAGTGATTCGTGATACCGCCAATCAAGGCACCAATAAGCGCCATGGATAAAATCAACCAAATATCTCCACTATTCATGTTGTATCGACCTTTCTGTTTACTTGGGTTTTAGTATAATACAATTAACACCAATTACAAAGAAACAGATTGGATAGGAGAAGTGCGTATGCTGGAGGAACTGGAAAAACTATTTTCGGGTATCAAAACGGCAGCCAGCCTTAATGGACTCGATATGAAAACACATCATTGGTTTCGATTGGAGGATGGCGAGATTATCGGTTTGCCCGCCAATCAGCTGAACGAACGCGAGCTTGCCTTACTTCATCATATTGGTTCACCAATTACTATACCAACTGGAAGCAGTACAGATACAGCCTGGGATCAGCTGCTTCACGGTGAAAACATGACGACTGAATTAACTGAGAATCCATTATATGATTTCGGCTGCCGCTTCATCTTCTTTACCATAGAAGGGCATGTTAAACCAGAGGTGTTCAGGGAAGCAATGGATAGTCTGACCGATCATCCGCTTGCATGTCTGTGGTTCACGAAACAGACAGGCTTGCTGGTTGAAAGCCGTCATGCCGAATCTATCTTATATGAAGAAATTGTCGACATGCTTATGTATGATTTATCTGTCCCGCTCCGACTATTTGTAAGTCCTTGGCTGCATTCTGTAAAGGACGCATCAGAACAATATGAATGGCTACTTAAAGCGTACAGACAGGTTCCTTCCCATTCAGCCAAACATGTGCTGTATTTCCACGATGCTGTACCGCAGTTGCTCAGTATACTGCTGCCGGAGACCGACCGAAAGTACATCACGCATCACATCCTTCAAGGGTTGAATAAGGATGAAGAACTGCTGCGTACAGTTCGTATGTATTTCTCTTGCAATCAAAATCTCACTCTTACAGCGAAAAAGCTGTACATACACCGCAATAGCTTGAATTATCGTTTGGAAAAACTAACAGAGAAAACTGGTCTCGACATTCGGAAATTCCAGGATGCTTTTGCGCTTTATTTGGCGCTTCATAACCTTCCATAAAGAAAGAGGCACCGAAACGGTGCCTCTCTTGCCATCGATATGAAATTAGAATTGACCTCCGCCAAGCTGAGACTGTGCAGAAGCTACAAGACGTTTTGTGATCTCTCCACCAACAGAACCGTTAGCACGGGAAGTTTCGTTACCGCCTAGAGAAACACCGAATTCTTGTGCGATTTCGTATTTCATTTGATCAATTGCTTGTTGTACGCCTGGTACTACCAAATCGTTTGTGTTTGCCATGTTTGTTCACCTCCTATGCCTATAGTTTGGGCAAGAAGGCGCTTTTTATCACGCTTAGTTATTGGAACTGCTGGTCAAACATGGTAATCACTTCGGATAGGTCATTTCCTCAGGTTTAATATACGAATCGAATTGTTCTTCAGTCAGCAACCCGCTAGCAATTGCTGCTTCTTTTAGTGTTGTATTTTCAGCAAATGCTGTTTTAGCAATCTTAGCAGCATTTTCATAACCGATATGCGGATTTAAAGCTGTAACAAGCATTAAGGAATCCTGAAGATTCTTTGCAATCTTTTCTCGGTTCGGTTCAATCCCAACAGCACAGCGATCATTGAAGGACAGCATACTATCGGCTAAAAGCTGCGCAGATTGAATGAAGTTATAAGCAATAACCGGTTTAAAAACATTCAACTCGAAATTCCCTTGGCTTGCTGCAAATCCAATTGCAGCATCATTTCCCATTACTTGAACTGCTACCATAGTAACTGCTTCGCTCTGGGTAGGATTGACTTTACCAGGCATAATGGAGCTGCCAGGTTCGTTAGCTGGAATCTCAATTTCACCAATTCCACAGCGTGGTCCGCTTGCCAGCCAGCGCACATCATTGGCGATCTTCATCATATCTGCAGCAAGACCCTTCAGCGCACCATGTGCATATACGATCTCATCATGACTTGTCAGAGCATGAAACTTATTCACTGCTGAACTGAATTCTTTACCAGTAGCCTCGGATAGTTCCTGACAAACCTTCTCAGAGAAATCAGGATGAGCATTCAAGCCTGTTCCGACTGCTGTTCCGCCAATTGCCAGCTCCTGAACAAAGGGGATGCTTGTCCTAATCATCTGTTCCGATTTTTCCAGCATACGATGCCAGCCACTAATTTCCTGGCCGAGCGTAAGTGGTGTTGCGTCCTGTAAATGAGTACGACCTATTTTCACGATATCATGATACGCATCGGACTTCTCCTTCAGTGTTGTTTTAAGCTGATCCAAAGCAGGCAATACCACATCTTCCAGCTGTGTAACAGCAGCTATATGTAGAGCTGTCGGGTAAGTGTCATTGGAGCTTTGAGACTTGTTTACATCATCATTAGGATGCAAACGCACTTCTTTCCCTTGTTCCTCAAGCCACTTGTTTCCGACAAAGGCGATAACTTCATTAACATTCATATTCGATTGTGTCCCACTGCCTGTCTGCCAGACAACTAGCGGAAAATGATCATCCAGCTCACCGCTTGTAATTCGATCTGCGGCATAGCCGATAGCTTCACTTTTATCTTTTTCCAGCAAACCTAAATCATGATTGGCTTTTGCAGCACTTTTCTTAAGCAAAGCGAAAGCGTATACAATTTCTTTCGGCATTCTTTCTGAACCAATCGGAAAATTCTCTCTGCTGCGCTGAGTTTGCGCTCCCCAAAACTTGTCTGCAGGTACCTGAATTTCACCAATTGTATCTTTCTCTACACGAAATTCCATTTTACTTCCCCTCTCCAAAGTCTTCATTTGATAAGGCATCTTTATTGTAACAAATAATCTCCTCTTTTGCGGCTATCATCTTTGCAAGGTTGGCCATCTTTTCATTTTTGAAAAAATTTAATAATTTCGCTACCTTTCCTGTTTACAATATGTTAGAATCGAGTTGAGTTAATAATCAATCAATTTGGTTCGTGCAGCATCTATAAGCACATCTGAACAAGTAAGTCTTTGGCATACTAGTTATGCCGCTAAATCTGTATGTGACCTCCCATCACATAAATTGGAGCCACTGCCCATTAGGACAGTGGCTCTTTTTCAGCTCTTAAGATCAGACTCCATTTGGAAGTGTTCTTCCAACGTTGTATCTTCTTCATATATTTGCTTCGCCAAATCTTTTCCAACATAACGGATATGCCACGGCTCATAGCTGTATCCGGTAATGTCGGATTTTCCTTCCGGGTATCGAATAATATAACCATATTCATGTGCATGTTCCGCCAGCCATTTTCCTTCATCTGTTTCGATGAACGTTTCCTCCAGCGCTAATGCCATCTCTGCAGATGTCAAATCAATAGCAAGCCCTGTTTGATGCTCACTCCGGCCAGGTCTGGACGATACTTTATCCGTTTCTTCCTGCCCTTGGGTCGCTACGTTATTCTCATAAATCTCTTTTTGTCTTGCTTCCGATCGGTACCCGCTTGCAGCTACCAGTTCCATCCCGTCCTTCTGGGAAGCTGCGAACAAATCTTCCAATGCTTCAGCTGCTTCTTTACGCATTTTCCGCTTCTCTAGATGCTCACTGAAGTAAAACGCTACATCTGGCTCTACTAGGTCCTTCGGTTCCCAGCCATCCGGAAACTTTCTGGTTTTGTTTACGACAACTTCGATACTATCCGGATTATCAACCGTCACGGGTTTCTCGATTGAGCCTACCACATCTTCCGCTTCTTCCTGATGCTGATTAGGCTTTGTCTCAGCTGTCTGCTCCTCAGCAGCAGTATCTTCTTCTTGCAACTGTTCTGCCTGCTGGTTCTCCGTCTGCTTATCAGCAGTCTTATTTTCATTTGTGTCTTGATTCTGGCTTGTTTGCTGGTTTTGACATCCAGCTGCAACTAACACAGCGCTAAGCGCAGCAAACAGCATCAAACGCTTCATTTCTAAAATCTCCTCTTCGTTCATGTAGTTTTGAGGATATTATAGCATAGGTGCCAATTTTTTTCGCACGTAAAAAGACCTGCCTTGTCCCATGACAAAACAGATCCTGTAAATTTTTTTGTTATTCGAAAGTATAGGGGCGGTAAGCTGCACTTAACTCCTTGAATCGTTCCGCGTCTTTTTGGTCAATACACTCATTGATTTGGGCTTCCAGTCTATTCTTGTTCCAGGTAAAATAAAATTCATCCAGCATAAGTCTTGTGGCCAGCTTCACTTCAAACGAAATCTCCCGTTTAGCAGTAACATAAGCACGCTTCCTCTTCGTTCTTTGCAGACGATAGACAACTTTATGCTTTTTCATGGAACGATTCCCCCTGGTTCCTTTTTTCCATTATGCTGGATTCACATTAACTTTGCAACAATTTTCTGATTTGTTCGTTAAATTAATGTAAATGCGGAATAGGGTGATGCTTTTGATCATCCGGATCTGGCGGTTTAACAAACTTCAATGTGAGTAAAGCTGCAATAAAGGCAGCACCTGCAAATGTAACGATCAGCCAGATAAAATCTACTTTTAATAAAATGGCAACTGCAGGCGGTCCAGCGGCAACGCCGACATAACGCATTGCACTTAATAATGATGTGATTGTTCCGCGGACATCCTTTTCCATATTGCTTGTAACCAACGAATCCAAGCAAGGCAGTCCCGCTCCGATTCCTACACCGGCAACAAGGAATACTGCCATCATGAAGAAAATTCCTTTTGAGAAATAGAGTGCGATAGTTACGACACCCGCAACAACTACTCCTGTAAAAATAATCCATTTCATCAGTTTACCGTTGTTTTTAATCCATTTACCCGTCAAATAAGATGCTAGGCACAAAGCTGCAAGCGGTATGGCTAAAACCGCTCCCTTCAGTATGCCGTGCATACCATACTTTTCTTCCAACACTGTACTCAAGTAGAATAGGATGCCGAAAAGAAGAAACATAAGAATGGCACCGATCAGGAAGGTGGCTGTCAGCCAGCCGCCATGTTCATGGAAAGTTGCCTTCGTGTTCTTCATAAATGTCTTGAAATCATTACCCTTTTTATCGTCTTTAGGCTTTTTGATAAGGAATAGGACCAATAAGAAGGAAATCGCACAAAAAACAGGGATTGCGTAAAACGGCAAATACCAAAGAAACCCCGCAAGCAGCGCTCCGAGCACAGGACTTAACACTTTCCCGAAAGTATTGGCCGTTTCGACGAGACCAAGTGTGGCACTTACATCTTCCTCTTTTTCGAACATATCGCCAACTAGCGGGAGCACAACTGGTGCTGCACCTGCAACACCTATCCCTTGAAGAATCCTTCCAATTAGGATCCAAAGGTAAGGACTTTCACTACCGACTGAGAATATCCCGGCTATCAGTCCACCGGCTCCAGCAATGACCAGCGAGGGCAGAATTACTGCTTTTCGTCCAAATCGATCTGATAGAAAGCCAGCAATCGGAATGAATATGATGGCTACAATGGAATAGAATGTAATGATAAAACTTGATTGCAGTTTCGTTATATCCAATTCCTCTTCCATCAACGGAAGCACAGGCAGCAGCATGCTGTTCCCAAGTGTCATTATCAAGGGAATGGAAGCCAAAGCTATAATTGCCCCGCGCATTTCCTTTGGTGAGTTACCTGATGATGTATTCTTTTCACCCATATGTCGTCTCCTGCCTTTCACATACTACTTTCATTTTTTGCAAAGCAGGAGGTTTTTATCCAATGAAAAAATCCCAGACTTATCTGGGATTAATTTGCCTGCTGCAGCAGGGCTGGAATATCTGCATAAGTCCAATAACAATTGCGCCAGCCTTGTTCTCGGGCCAGCTTCTCGAAGTTCTCTGCGTCGCTTCCGTAAAAACGGATGATCGCTCGTTCGGGCGTCTCTGCCTCGGGGCCGATCACGATATCCAGTTCCTTGTAAAACCGTACCCCTTCCAAGCTGCCTTCAATAATGATCTTTTCCTGGCTCATTTTTTTCAACCCCTTCGTATAATGATCAAACAGAAGAATATAATGTACTATCTTGTACCCATTCTGGACACGCACTAACCGTTCCTGCTCCAGAATTAGATCGGAGGAAACTTTACATATGGGCCAGTACGATAATCTGAAAGCTGGTGAGAAAGGAGCTTTGCTTAGCATCGCAGCTTATTTGCTGTTATCCTTTATCAAATTGCTTGTCGCCTACATTGGAGATTCAGATGCCTTGCTTGCCGACGGGCTGAACAATACAACGGATGTCGTAGCCTCTGTTGCCGTGCTGGTCGGACTGCGCATCTCCCGCAAACCGCCTGACCCCGACCATAGATATGGGCATTTCCGAGCGGAGACCATTGCATCACTTGTTGCTGCTTTTATTATGATCTCGGTTGGACTTCATGTCTTATTCGATACACTTGAGCGTTTAATGGAGCCAGATTATGTCCAGCCTGATATGCTGACAGGTTGGACTGCCTTAGGATCAGCTTTCGTTATGATGCTGGTATACCGTTACAACTATGCCCTGGCCAAACGAATTCAAAGTCCTGCCCTTATGGCTGCTGCACAAGATAATCGTTCTGACGGAATGGTCAGTATAGGTGCTTTCGTCGGAATCTTCGGGGCTCAGTTCGGCTATTATTGGCTTGATCCGCTGGCAGGATTCGTCGTTGGAATATTGATCTGTAAGACAGCATGGGATATTTTCTATGATGCAACGTATGCGCTTACCGATGGTTATGATGTGGACAGGTTATTGAAGATCCGTCACAGTATTCTCGAGGATAAAGATGTTCTGGAGGTAGTCGAAATCAAAGCAAGACTGCACGGCAATCAATCACTCGTTGATGTCATCATCCGGGTGGATGCATCCCTCAATGTGAAAGAAAGCCATGCCATCACGGAAAGATTGGAAAAGCTCCTCACCAAGAAGCATGACATCTTTCATACTTTTATCCATATTGAGCCATAGAAAAAAGCCTATACCAAGCGTGGTATAGGCTTCTCTTTATTCTTCGTCTTGATTTGTCAGGATGACTGGTCCATCTTTTGTGATAACGATTGTATGTTCATATTGAGCAGACAAAGAACCGTCCACCGTTCGAGCAGTCCAATTATTATCATCCATCTGGCTGCCCCATTCGCCGATATTAAGCATCGGCTCGATTGTTATGACCATACCTTCTTTCAAACGAGGTCCTTTATTAGGCAAACCGAAATGAGGAATATGCGGTTCTTCATGGATAGTTGGTCCAATTCCGTGTCCTGTGAAATCACGTACAACAGAATAGCCTTCTGCTTCTGCAAATTGTTGAATTGCATGGCCGATATCACCAATTCTGGCGCCAGGTTGTGCTTTTTCAATTCCTTTGTACAAAGATTCCTTTGTTACTTCCAGCAAACGCTGTGCTGCTTCACTGATTTCGCCGACACCATAAGTCCAAGCAGAATCAGCCAGACCTCCATTTAAGTTAACAACCATATCGATTGTTACAATATCTCCATTTTTCAATGGCTCATTTCTTGGGAATCCGTGGCAGATTTCATCGTTGAGAGAAGCACAAGTTGCAAATGCATAGCCATTGTAGCCCTTCTGCTCAGCTGTTGCGCCATGCTTGGCCAAGTAATCTTCCACGAATGAATCGATTTCCATTGTTGTGATTCCTGGCTTGATCATGTTACGAATTTCTTTATGAATATCGGCAAGCAGCTGACCCGCTGCCCGCATCATTTCTATCTCACGCTCACTTTTGCGATTAATCATTTGTTTCTCTTCCTTTCTGACGGCAAAGCTTACTTTTCCACTATAGAGTGTATCATATTATGCCAAATCGTTTAAATCGTTACGCTGTTTACTTTATTCAATCCAACGGTTCATTGTCCTTTATATTAGAATGGTTGGCAATCAGCAAAGCAAATACAAGCAAGACTATCGCCAACGCATACAGAAGGATAGTGAGAGGATTTTCGTGGTCAATGATAATGAGCCGAATGATTGCTGTAATTCCTATGTAGATAAAATAGCGAAGGGGAAAATGGTAGTCATGCGTAAAGTACTTGATGATTAAACTGATGAACTCGAAATAGAGAAAATAGACGATGATACCTTCCGCCAAATAAAAATAGCCTACCTCTTCATTACGGATAAGCAGTACATCAAAAATGAATACTGTTTTCTTTAACAGAAAGACCACAAGGATCATCGCAAGGATGGTCAAAGTGATATTTAATATCGTTTGCAGAAATCCAGCGATAAACGCCGTTTTCTTTTGCAGTTCCCGCATTTTTCACCCTCCTATGCTTGTCTTAAATATACTGGTGTTAGCAAAATTATATGCGTCGAAGGTATAGGCTTTTTTTATACAAGATACCCTTGAATAATTGGAAAGGAAAGGCCAGAATGGAAGTAACATACAAGGAGGTCATGCAGTGATTCAAATCGATCATGTACATAAGCAATATGGAAATAAGAAGGCTGTGAGCGACGTGAGTCTGACAGTCCCTACCGGAAAGATATTCGGTTTTCTGGGACCAAATGGTGCAGGTAAGTCCACTACGATTAAAATGGTGACTGGTATCCTGCCAGTTGATTCAGGAACAATCACCGTTAATGGGAAGGACATCACGTCGGATACAATCGCTGCAAAACAGGAATTCGGCTACGTTCCGGATAGTCCAGATCTATTTCTACGGCTAAAAGGCTTGGATTATCTTCATTTCCTAAGTGATATTTATGGGATTGCCGCCGATGTGAGAGAAGCAAGAATTGAGGAATACAGCAAGATGTTCAGTATCTACGAAGCATTAGGAGATCAGATTAAAACATATTCGCATGGAATGCGGCAGAAGCTGTTTATAACCGGAATGCTCGTACAGCAGCCATCTGTCTGGATTCTGGATGAGCCAATGACTGGATTAGATCCGAAATCTTCTTATCAACTGAAGGAACTAATGCGAAATCATGCTGCGAACGGCCATACGGTCTTTTTCTCCTCTCATGTGTTAGAGGTTGTGGAACAGCTTTGTGATGAAGTGGCCATTATTCGTAAGGGTGAGCTTCTTTTCCAAGGTACTTTAACGGAAATGAGGGAGAAATTCCAATCAGATGATAGCTTGGAGCATATTTTCCTGGAGCTGACTCAGGATGCATAAGCCGATCCGCTCGCTCATCCGCATTCAGCTGAAAATGCAGTATGCCAACGTATTCCAGAAACCTAGTGTAGTTATCGGTTTGGTATTCGGGATAATCGGACTCCTTTTTCTAGGCATGATGTTCGGCGGGTATATGCTGCAAATCATTGATGTTATGTACGGCTTGCTGGAACCGTCGGGTAATACCAATGTGATATTAGGGTCGTTATTCTTGATGAATTTCTTCCTCATTTTCATCCTATCGTTGATGCTGATCATGAATACGTTCTATTTCACGGAGGATATTACGTCATTCCTTCATCTGCCTGTCCATTCTTACCAGCTGCTTATCGCCAAATCGCTGAATCCGCTGATTTATGTTTATTTGCTTACAGCGGCCATGTATTTACCTGTCAGTATTTACTATGGCATATTAAGTGGTGCTGATTTGATGTATTACGTCTTTGTTCTTCTCCTCTTCCTCCTGATTCCGACCATACCTTATGCTTTGGCAGCTGCTGTGGTCATGTTCGCTATGCAGTTCGTCAATAAAGGAAAGAACAAAGATAGAAGTAAGGTCATCGGCGGTATTATTGGATTTGTTTTAATCATCTTATTAAATGTCGTCTTACGGTTACAGCAAGATCCAGAGCAAATTGCTCAGGTAATTGCAGACAGTGCTGAAAAAGGCGGACTGCTGCAGATGGCCACACTGTATTACCCACTTGCATCGCTGATGTCACATATACTTACAAGTCCAGGCACCTGGCAAAGCCTGCTGTACTTTTTCATCGTATTGCTGCTTGCACTTTTTGCGGGGCTGATATTCTTTGCAGCTGCACAGAAATTTTATTTGAAAGGTGCATTAGGCCTTAATACTGGTACAGGAAAAGTATACAGTGGCAAAGGTCTGCACCGAAAACCAAGGTCGATTATCAGTACATACCGCGCAAAAGAATTACAGACTATCTTCCGGACACCGACATTCTTCCTGCAATGTGTCGCTGGCGCTTTTGTCATGCCTGCACTATTGATCGTTATCTTTTTCATGGGGGATTTCGCTTCTGCTACAACCATGATTGAAGGAATAAGCGGCAGCATGTTATTTGTGGTCATCCTTTTCGCGAATGTCTTCTCGGTCGGACTAAACCCGATCAGCATCGTCAGCTTCTCCAAAGATGGGCAGAGCTGGGAAGCACATCTATTTCTGCCATTAACCATGCGGCAGATTGTCCTTTCCAAGCTGCAAGCTGCGTTCCTGATCAATTTGCTCCCGCTTACCGTTTTATTTGTGATAGCTGTGCCTGTGATACAGATGAATCTATGGGAAGCCTTGCTATGGGTGATCATTGCATTGTTTGTTAATGCGGCGGTCACAGTCATCGGAATGGTCAGCGATTTACTTTATCCGAAGCTTGGCTGGACAGAAGAGACAGAGCTATTTCAGAACAGGCTGGCAAATCTAATCTCCATTGTAATTTCAGCAGGGGCATTCGCTTTCCTGTTAGCTTTGCTGCTCATCCTGAAAATGTCGATGGTCGTTTCGTTTATTGTCACCTTGCTTTACATCAGTGCGATGATTGTTCTCTTACTCTATATTGTCAGTAGGCTGCTGAAGACTGCCGACCGAACAAGTCTCTCCAGATAAAAAGAAGCTTTGCACGATTTGTGCAAAGCTTCTTCATTTATAAATTAATAGCCGTAACCGTAATCGTTGCCACCTACATAAGATGAACCGACAATGATTAAAAGGATGAATAATACAACCAAAAATGCGAAGCCGAAGCCTCCCTCATTCCCTTTAGACATTTTACTTCCCCCTTTTCTTACAGGATAATGCATTGTATGTGCAGAACCCAAAAAGGAAAGGGCGCATACCTAAACTACTTAAACAAAATCCTTCACTGCATAACGTTTCCCGTTTTCGATTTCACTTCCAGTTAGGACATCGGCTAGTACACCCGCGACAAACATCGGATCCCTAAGCGACTTGTTCTTTACATAATCCTTGAACTTCTGTACGTCTTGGAATTGTTCCGGTTCGCTTGAACGTATATCTGCCTGCATATCCGTGTCCATGATGCCGGGATTATAAGCGATAGCGATATTATTGGTACCAGCTTCTGCCTCTTCAAGAGCTACTGTTTCCGTGTAGCGGTTCAGACCAGCTTTCGATGTACTATAAGCACTCCAGCCATGCACAGAGCGTTCCGCTGCACCGGAAGTAACATTTACGATAACAAGCGGGATGTTATGCGTTTTAGCATATTTCAAAAAAATGGAGCACGCCAGCATCGGCGCAGTTAAATTGATGGCCATATGCGCTTCCCATTCGGCTAGACTGTATGCATCAGCAGTAGCAATCGGGCCAACCACACCTGCATTGTTAATCAAGTAGACAGTATCATCGGCTTTTGTGAAAATGTCTGCTGCCAATTCCTCAAAAGCCTTCGCACAAGCAGCTGTATCCTGTAAGTCACCATAACGGTATGTATAACTGGCATTATCCTTTCCTTCATAAGAAGGCAGATTGTCACTATTCTTCCTTGCAACTCCAATTACTTGAATTCCTTTTTCCATCATTTGCTTGGCGATTGCTTCCCCTAACCCGCGAGAAGCCCCTGTCACTACTGCTGTTTTCATTTTCTCTCCTCCAATTCCTCTAATATAGCTGGGATTTCTGCATAGATACTGACGATTTCTTTTATCGGCATTCGTACCAGTCCGCTTGAAGACGGCGCAACAAATTCTATTACATCTTGCGTCACCGAAGACTCCTGAATTCCCCAGCCTGTCTGTTTCACCTTACTGTATTGTTGGTAAACACCTTTGCCGACAAAACAAGCCACTTGCGGACGATAACAAGCCAGTTTCTCACGAAGCAGCTGCGCCCCTTCTATGTATTCTTCCTTGGTTATATCTGCTGCAGCCTTAGTCGGCCTTGCCACTATATTCGTAAATCCTATTCCCTTACCTAGCAGATCCTGATCTTCAAAAGGTTCACATTTCCGTTCAGTAATGCCTGCTTGATACAGGATATTCCAGAAACGGTTATTCCGATTTGCGTAGTGATGACCAGTTTCGCTTGAGCGTACACTCGGATTAAACCCGATGAACAAAAGTCGCAGTCCTTTTTCTATATGATCTGGTATTGGTTCAAGTCCCATTTCAGCACCTCCGCTCTTCTTACATTGTAGCTTGAGGGTCCTAAAGACGCAAAAAAAGCACAGTTTCAGCTGTGCTTTTCTCAGTTTTCGATATAAATTGCTTGGCTGCCAAGCTGCTCCCAAGCCTTTTCGAAATTTTCCCGGTCCACTTCCTGATCTTTCTGGCCATATGGATTATTGACGAATACAGTATCTTCTGTATAACCTGTGACTGCAACGCTATGAACACTGTAGGTTACGTCTACCTCTCCATTTGGTGTGTCCCATGTTTCCATGTCATTAACCGGAGCCAGATTTGCAGTTGTAATGATCCAGACTGGATTGCCATTGTCCAATGGTTTGTAAATAGCATCCTCGACCGATTTCCCAGTCATATCGACTGCTTTATCACCGGCTACTTCTTTTGCTACATCCATGACTGGCCCATGATAAACGCCAAGTCCTGGTCCATTCGGCATGTCTCCGACAAACCCCTCATTTGGATCGCCATGAAGACCGTTGTCATAATTCAGCGGAACGTTTGCAATTTGATCGGCCAAGTCATTCTTTGTCACATCGTATCCTGCATACAGCAGGACCATCGCCAAGCTCGTTACCTCACAGCCATTATATAATCGTGGTGCATCCATTTGATTGAGCAGCGGTACATCCAACGGACCTTCCTCTACAGCTGATATCTGTGGTGTATCTTCTTTTTTTGTAACCTCTGTTTTTCTTGTAGCAGTCCCTGATTCCGCCCGTAAATCATCCGCACGGTTCTGGTAAGTAAGAACTGCCAAGACAAGAGTAATTGCTGCCATGCTCACTAAGATTGCTACATATATATTCTTCATACATTTCTCTCCAATTTGATGGCTAGTTAGAAATCATGACACTAATTATAAAGTAGCCAAGCTAACGATTACAATACACATGATTATTTTAATAAGATTTAGGACAAATGCCATACTAATCAGGAGGTGATTGGAAATGAGCAGAAAAAAAAGCCAGAATGAAAAAGCGGCTACTAGTGTAAATAGACAAGGATTGACTGAAGACGCAGCAAATCAGGAACCGAAAAGCCAGCTGGAGCAGCGTGCTAAAAAGAAGAACACGAAGATATAAGAAAAACAGCCTCACTAGAGGCTGTTTTTCATTTTTTCCGTGCTACGACGAACCAAAGCTGGGCATCTTGTTCCGCACCTGCTTTAAAATCTATTCGCTGTTTATGAAGTGTCATCTCGACAACTTGATATTGATCCTCAAGCATCCCAAACAATTCTTCTTCCTGGAAGAAATGCGCAATCCGCTCATGCACGAGGAATGTATCCTTCTCAATTTCCACTCCTGTACCATACAGCTTCTCATCCCTTGCCGACAGGCAAGAGAAAATCAACAATCCATCCTTGCGCAATAGTGATGTGAAATGGGTAAGTAATTGTTGTCTTTCTTCTTCTGTATACATATGAAGTATATTCGATAGATAAATGCCGTCGAATCTTTCAGTCGAAGGAAACGGTAGATTCAAATAATCCCCGACAAAATGATTTACATTGGCTAATCCCACTGCCTTTGCATGACTGCTGGCACGCTCGATCGCCACTTCAGATATGTCACAAGCTGTCACTTCAAATGCATATTCTCCAAAGAAGTTGCTATTCCTTCCATATCCGCATCCAGGTACGAATAACTGCTTCGCTTGATCCGCCGCAAAATATGGATAAGCCATCACAGCTGATGGTGTTGCTTCCGTTCCCCAAATGTCCCCTGCTTCAAAACGACTATTCCAATATGTTTGTAACATCATACTCATAGCGCCATTTCCCCCAGCATAGAGTTATATATACTTTTGGTAAATTATTTTACAAAGAATTTACTAAGCATAGTGTAACATTTTTGGACAAGGTTGAAAGGGTTATTTTCAAAAAAGATTGTAAAGAAATAATTACTACAATTTGTGCATTTCTTCACTTATTCCCACTCTTCCCGAAGCAGTCCCATCCGAATAGAATCATAATACTTCCCATTATAATATCTGCATTTCCTCATACGGGCTTCCATCGTCATACCAAGTTTTTCTCCTAGTCTCATCATCCGCTTATTCCCTGACCAAGTTGTATAGCCTACCCTCGCAATTGGTAGCGTGTGGAATAGATGTGTAATCCATTGCCGGAGAGCCGCTGTTCCGTACCCTCCATTCCAATAAGCAGGATCATAGATTGTGATGCCCATCTCCAGCCACTTGGAAGGCTCATGTTCCCAGTAATATCCTACCGTCCCAATGATAGTTCCATCTGTCTCAACCACCCATTGATCCGGGGCGTTTTCTCCAAATCGATAGGTAGCCAAAAACTTTTCCTTTGGCACGTGAACTAAAGGGAAATAAGGTGCGTCCCATTTTTTCCACTCTGGCTCTTTTTCTCCATATTTCAGCTCCCAAAGAATCGGTCCGTCTTCTTCTCTCGCCGGTCTGATTTTAACATTAGTCATCATCTATTTCCTCCACTCGAACATGCGGCCACAGCCGCTGCCAGTTTTTCTGCTTTACTCTTTTCAGATAGATAGGATGATAGCTTGTGCCCTTCACGTATAAAGGAGTCGGCGCAATACGGCAAGCTAGTAAATCATCCACTCCATATGGCGCAAGCAAGCGCAGCTTCTCTCCCTCAAAACTTACACCAATACTGGTAGCTGTTTCCGGATAGCATGCAATAGCATGCTCCGTATCTCGAAAAGCAGGCATCCTATTGACTTCATGCATCCTTGCCTGGTTTTTCACTGACCACGGCACATCTGGTAACATTTGCAGCAGCATATTTTCATATATCTTTTCTGTCACTTCATCTGTATCAGAAGCATCAAAATACACGACATCTACATCCGGAAGCGGAGTACGCCGCGTATACCCAAGTTGGACATCCCAAACCTTTGATCTGACAAAACCGGCACTTATACAGAAATCAGGCAGTTGTAACCTTGCTGCCGCTCCGAGTACTTCCATCATCCATTTGTCTTGTCTGATTGCTTTTAGTACATCTGCTTCTGTTTTAAGCATAAGACGCGTTCCTCTTTAGATAAGCGGCAATATATTGATGGGTATCCTCTCGGAATTGGACAAAGTGAGTTCCTGATACTTTTTTGAGCAGTACATGCTCGTTATGCATTGCTTCTGCTGCCTTTTGACTTCTGATTGCTTCCTTTTCGTCTATACCTGCAAAATCTGCCCAAATGAGTAATGTACTAACCTTTAACTCATGAGTCAGCTTAGGTAAATTCGTACGGTAATAAAGCATGTATAGATTGATTGCTGCATCAGATATAGTTGGCATATTATCAAACATTTGCTTGATATACTGATTTGGATCTGTCTGATGAGTTTCACAAAAACGATGCAATAATTCCCTCGTATCGTTTGGACTGCGGAAAAGTTTTGCTAATCGACCATTAGTAGGTGCAGGGAAAAATCTATGTACGAGGGAAATGAAGGGCAGTACCAACCCCAGCACTCCGAATTCACTTACTGGAAAAGTGCCAAGTGCCTTATGTCCAGCATCAAGGAGTATAAGCTTGTCTATCTTTTCTGGATTGTGCAGTGCAAAAGATATGGCAGCAAGTCCTCCTAATGAATGACCAATGATGGATAATCTCTCTAAGCGTTGTGCATCTGCGTAACTTTTCACCCACTCAGCGAGCTTCTTCACAGAAATTGACTTCTCGATTCCATCACTTTGACCAAGTCCTGGAAGATCAAGTAAATGAACAGCATATCCTTCCTCCAATTGATCAGCCAATTGCTGCCCCTGATTTCCAGTAAAGTCTGCACTAGGCAAAAACAATACTGGTTTGCCCTCCCCTATTATCTCAGCATGTATTTTATTCAGGCTCATACCGATACACCTCCAAATCGACACGGC
The DNA here is from genome assembly GCF_902497585.1 of Terribacillus sp. AE2B 122. Taxonomy (NCBI): domain Bacteria; kingdom Bacillati; phylum Bacillota; class Bacilli; order Caryophanales; family Bacillaceae; genus Terribacillus; species Terribacillus sp. AE2B 122. Next base: position 173,167 of record NZ_LR700946.1, read on the forward strand.
CATTCAAGATTTCCAGACCTTCTTCATACAATCTCTCCAGCTGTTCGTTTCGTGTCTCTTCGTCTTGTATCTTCAGCTTTCCATCGGCACTGATGACGCGATGCCACGGAAGATCATGTTTCCTGCTCATGCTATGTAATATTCGTGATACTTGCCTAGCTCCGCGTGCTTTACCTGCCGCTGCACCGATTTGGCCGTAGGTCATTACTTTTCCTTTTGGTATCGACTTGATGATACCAATCACATTCTCGGTGAAGGGATCCATTATATACCCTCCTTTTTTTAGAACTATCTGTCAATTAGTATAGCAAACTTCCAGCTACTGTGAAATTCACATGGAAATATGATAGACTCTATCTGAATAGTCTAAGTAGGTCAACTTCTGTTTAACATCTTGCTGGAAGGGCTATGTAGTAAACGAGAGGAGAATGTGTGATGAAGCATATTGTATTTTTTGACGCAAGCTGCCCACTTTGTTCAACTGCAAAGCAAGTAATTCAAAAATTAGACTGGTTAGATAATGTGAAATGGATTCCGGCACAAAATATCGAGAATTACGAGCGTTTCCGTTTCCTTGCCAAAGGGGATGTGTATGACCGTATTCATATGATGTCTTTCAAAGGTGATATCTACAAAGGACATGAAACTGTTAAAAAGGTTTTGACACTGCTGCCTGTTACCGCAGTGTTAGGATGGATTCTGCATCTTCCGTTCCTTGACCCTTATTTGGAATCCCTATATAAATGGGTGTCTGATAACCGCCATGACTGGTTCGGCACAAAACAACTAAAAGCAATTTAAAAAGAAGGGGCAGCCGCCCCTTCTTTTTTTACAGGTACTTCTTCAATACTCGTTTTCCTTCATAGCTGAATAACACATGTTTTCCCTCGATATACGTCTCCATATGAACGAACCGTCCCCATAGCTGATAAAAGTAAGGCAATGTCCGCTCAAGATACGTCAAATCCAATTCGACACCTTCATAATGATGCTTCAGATACAGCTCACCATTAGACATGTAATCGCCATCTGTTACGGTCAAATAAGGAAAACCTCCATTCACCCGCATCGTGATCAGCTGATCGCGTACCGCTTCCCAGTCTTTATCGGTGATTTTATATTCATTGCCTTGTTTCTGGAACAAATACATATCTTCCCGGTATACAAGATCTTTAGTCAGGTAATTTCGCAGGAAGGAGATATCCGATTCTATCTCCCGAACCTCAAACATCTTCTCCCTGCCGGAGCCTGGCTTCACACCATACCGTTTCATTTCTTCGGTTGGATTGTCGTACCGCTCTTCGATATCTTCAAAAATCTTGATGCCAAGATAATATGGATTAATCTGGGATGGAGACGGCTGCACAACACCAGCATTGAGCTTTGCATACTCGATTGCTTCATCACTTGTCAGATCCATCTCACGGAGAATGCGAGCATGCCAGTAGGAAGCCCAGCCTTCATTCATGATCTTTGTCTCGAGCTGCGGCCAGAAATACAGCATTTCCTCCCGCATCATGGTCAGGACATCCCGCTGCCAGTCTTCTAAAGTTCGGCTGTATTCCTCTATGAACAGAAGAATATCTTTTTCTGGACGAGGCGGAAATGCTTTACGTTTTCTTTCATTTTTATCTTTTGATTTACCTCGGTCAACAAACCAAATATCATCATATTCCGTCGCTCTCTCCGGACTTTCTTCTGCCTCATCGCCGGCTTCCCAACCAAGCTTCGGGCGCAGCAAGGACGGATCGATATGCTCCTGTATTGCCAGCACGGCATCGAGGAAATCCTCCACTTCTTTCTTGCCGAATTCTTTTTCGTATGCAGCAACTCTTTCTGCAGTAGCTGCCATACTATCGACCATATTCCGATTTGTATTCTGGAATCTGACATTATTTTTAAAGAAATCACAATGGGCAAGCACATGGGCAACAATCAATTTATTCTGAACAAGACTATTGGAATTTAATAAGAAGGCATAACAAGGATTGCTATTGATAACAAGCTCATAAATCTTACTCAAGCCAAGGTCATATTGCAGCTTCATCTTATGAAACTGTTTCCCGAAGCTCCAATGCGTGAATCTCGTCGGCATCCCATAAGCACCGAATGTATAAATGATGTCAGCAGGACATATTTCGTAGCGCATCGGGTAGAAATCCAGACCGAAGCCCTTAGCGATTTCCGTTATTTCCCCAATTGCCCTTTCCAATGCGTGTGTGTCGGATTGCAGCACGGGCTTTCTCCCCTTTGTACGTAATAGTACTCATACATATGCTATGAAAACAGAAAAAAGACACCCATTCGGGTGTCTTTTTTCACTCGCTCGCTTTTTGGTAATAATAGACAAGCGTCTCCATCCCTTTATCAAAGCTCTCAAGCGGGAAACTTTCATTCGGTGAATGCAGTCTGTCCTCAGGTGTTCCGAAGCCAAGCAGAACTACTGGCATCTGATAAACCGTATCAATCCATTCTACAACAGGAATCGATCCGCCCATACGGACGAAGACAGTTTCCTTACCAAAGGCTTGGGTCAAGCTTTCCGCAGCTTTTTGGATCAGCGGATGATTCGGATCTACTTTATATGCCTTCGCTTTGAAAGGCTCCGGTCTCACTTCAACACGCACGCCAGCAGGCGCATGCTTCTCGATATGTGCTGTAATTTTCTCCACGATATCCACTGGATCTTGTCCAGGTACGAGACGGCTGGTAATTTTCGCTGTTGCCTCAGCCGGGATGATTGTTTTCGTGCCTTCTCCTTGGTAACCGCCGTACATACCATTGATTTCCAAAGTCGGACGAGCCATTGTATGCTCCTTGGCTGTGTATCCTTTTTCAGAAACAGCTTCTGGTACACCGACTGTCTGAACAAAATCTTCTCCTGGTGCTTGAGCCATCAGTTTACGTTCTTCTTCAGGTAATTCCTCTACACCATCATAGAAACCTTCTACTTGAACAACTTCTTCTTCATCCTTCAAGGAACTTAGGATATGTGCCAATGCCTGAAGCGGATTACGGACAGCACCACCATACATACCGGAATGCAAATCACGATCTGGTCCGTACACAGAGAATTCAAGTGCAGCTGCACCTTTCAAGCCATAAAGCATCGTTGGCTGCCCTGCTTCGACCATGCCCGAATCGCTGATGATGGCAAAATCGGCTTGGAATTGTTCTGTCTGCTCATGCAATACTGCATGCAAATTCGTACTTCCGATTTCTTCTTCACCTTCGATACATACTTTTACATTGATCGGCAGCGCGCCTTCTGTTTTCATAAAAGCTTCGAACACTGCTAGATGCATGAATACTTGACCTTTGTCATCACTCACGCCTCGGGCATAAATCCGTCCATTTCGTTCTGTCGGTTCGAATGGCTCGCTGTCCCAAAGCGGAAGCGGATCTGCTGGCTGGACATCATAATGTCCGTAAAAAAGTGCAGTAGGTTTATCTGGACCTGCACCAAGCCATTCACCTGTTACGATAGGATGACGCTCTGTCTCTTGGATGGTTACCTTATCAAAGCCGATTTCCTTCAAATAGTCAGCCGTAAAGCCGGCTGTCTTTGCAACATCTTCCTTATATGTACTATCTGTGCTGATACTGGGGATCCGAAGATATGTATAAAGCTTCTCCAGCAATTTCTCCCGATTTTCCTGTAAATAAGCGACAACTTGATTCGACATATATGCCACCCTTTCCTTTTCTTACTAGTGTAGCATAAATCGGCTGTTTCTTGTTTAGCTTGTACCTGCCGGTGGAAACTAAACAAGAAATACACAGTTACGTCAGGAGGAGAACAATGGGTAATGTATTGATTGTTGCAACAAACCACGACAGCCTGAAACAGACACCTCATACAACAGGACTCTGGTTCAGTGAACTGACGAATTTTTACGATAAGCTAAAGACACGTCATATAATGACAGTTATCAGTCCAAAAGGTGGTAATATACCTATAGATCATCGCAGCCTCACAGGTTTGTTCAAAAGCCATAAGCTGCGTAAGTACTACCGGGCTCCGGGGTTCAGAAGATTATTGGAGAACAGCCTTTCCCCAAAAGAAGTAAATGCTGCTGATTATGATGCCATTTATTTCACTGGAGGCCACGGTACGATGTGGGATTTCCCTGAAAATAAAGAGTTGCAGCAGATAACAAGGGATATCTATGAAAATGGTGGTATTGTTGCCGCAGTTTGTCATGGCCCCGCTGCATTGCTGAATGTAAGATTGTCTGACGGGACTTACTTATTGCAAGATAAGACAGTCACAGGCTATTCCGACCGTGAAGAAACAACTAGTCTGAACAAGCACGAAATTCCCTATAGCTTGGAAGAGCAGCTTAAAATACGTGCACTTACTTACCATAAAGCAAAAGTGCCTTTCAAAGGACATATAGAAGCTGATGACAGACTGATTACCGGCCAAAATCCAGCCAGTGTCAAAGATGTTGCAACAGCGGTCATCAAGCGCATCGAACAAAAAGAATTTGCCGAAAATCCTCGTTCCTTCCGCGCTGTACTGCGAATTCCAGAAGAAGAACAGATCCTAAGAAGAAAGCCAGCTCCGTAATCGGAGCTGGCTTTAATCAATCTTCCATTGCTTGCTTCAAATCTTCAATCAAATCTTCGCTATCTTCAATACCGACACTGATTCGGATCAAACCATCTGTAATTCCCAATTCTGCTCTGCGTTCCTGCGGAATGGATGCATGCGTCATTTTAGCGGGAAGGGAAATAAGACTTTCTACTGCGCCGAGGCTCTCCGCCAAAATGAAATATTTCGTTTTACGCAGTACTTGATCTGCTTTTTCAGCACTTCCTACATCAAAGGAGATCATACCGCCAAAGCCTTCTGCTTGGCTCGCAGCAATGTCATGCCCTTTATGTTCAGGCAGACCAGGATAATAAATCGTACTCACTCCTGGATGAGATTTCAGGAAATCGACTAACTTGGCACTGTTCTTCTCGATCGCTTCCATCCGGATACCAAGTGTCTTGATGCCACGGAGAAGCAGCCAACTGTCCTGAGGTCCAAGTACAGCACCAGCTGAATTCTGGATGAAGTGCAGCTCTTCGGCTAGCTTATCATCGTTTACGGCTACAAGGCCCGATACGACATCGCTATGACCGCCGATATATTTCGTAGCACTGTGGAGAACAATATCTGCTCCTAAATCAATCGGATTCTGCCAATAAGGTGTAGCGAATGTATTATCAACAATCAGCAGCAAGTCGTGCTTCTTCGCGATTTCTGCCATCTTCTTGATATCTGTGATCTTCAATAACGGATTAGTTGGTGTCTCAACATAAATCGCTTTTGTTTCTGGTTTGATTGCCTGTTCAACAGCTTCTGGTGAACTTGTATCAACAAATGTGTGCCCCAGCTGATAGCGTGTCAGCACCTTTGTCGCAAGACGGTAGCTGCCGCCGTATACATCGTCAGTCATGACAACGTGACTGCCCGCTTCAAACAGCATCATAACAGAAGTGATGGCTGCCATACCGGAACTGAAAGCAAAACCAGCTTTTCCGTTTTCCAATGCTGCAATTGTTTCTTCCAATGCATGCCGCGTTGGATTGCCCGTACGGGAATATTCATAGCCTGTATGTTCACCAGGTCCAGGCTGTTTATACGTACTTACTTGGTAGATTGGCACACTGACTGCACCCGTTTTTTCGTCCGATGTAATTCCACCGTGAATCATTTTTGTTTTACGTCTCATCCTAATCCTCCTTTGTATATCTGCTGGCTGAGGTAGCGCTCACTGCTGTCTGGGAAGATGGTGACAATCGTCGTTCCCGGCTTCGCATGCTCTGCTTCTTTAAGCGCTGCAGTAAAAGCAGACCCTGAGGAACTCCCGACAAGCAGCCCTTCTTTGGCAGCCAGTTCTTTTACGTAATAAAACGCATCGTCATCTGTAATCGTATGGATCGCATCAAAATATGCAGTATCCATATAATCCGGTAAAAATTCCATGCCTATACCTTCTGTCCGGTGTGAACCTGGATTTCCTCCATTCAGAATGGAACCCTCCGGCTCAACAATGACTGTCTTCACTTCCGGATTCTGATCCTTTAAATAACGCGCGGTTCCCATGAACGTACCGCCTGTACCACCGCCGGCAACGAAGATATCAACATTACCTTCGAGGTCACGCCATATCTCCGGACCAAGCGTCTTATAGTATGTCTCTGGGTTTGCAGGGTTAGCAAATTGCTGCGGGCAATAGCTGTCAGGAATTTCGTCCAGAAGCTCTTTCGCCTTTTTGATGGCACCTGTCATCCCAGCGGATGTCGGTGTATTGATTACCTTAGCTCCAAGCGCACGCATCAGCTCTTGTTTTTCCTGGCTGAATTTCTCTGGTACGCAGAAGATTACGGAAACCTTGCGTTTCAAAGCAGCAAGTGCAATACCAATGCCCGTATTACCCGCTGTTGGTTCAATGATCGTACCGTTTTCCTTCAGTTTCCCCGTCCGGAACGCTTCGTCTATCAAATTGACACCAAGCCGATCCTTCACACTTCCTCCAGGGTTATAAAACTCCAGTTTCGCAAATAAACGAACTCCCTCTGGAAGAGAAAAGTTCGTTATTTGTACAATCGGTGTATTCCCAATCAGTTCATGTACTGAATTATAAACAGCCATTTTCTCCCTCTATTCAGCGAAAACTTGACGCCATTCATCTTTTTTGGAAAGCATTTCTTTCGCAATCTCCTGCGCGCCTTCCAGGCTGTGGTTAGCTGCCCAGCCGCATTGCACTTCATTGCAAGCAGGAACTTCTGTAGCATCGAGCACATCTTGCAATGTTTTTTCTAAAGCTGTAAGGATGTCATCATAGCTGTCGTTGTTCAAGATAGAAACATAGAATCCAGTCTGGCAGCCCATAGGACCGATATCAAGGATATTTTCGATATTGTTACGGATGTTTTCTGCCATCAAATGTTCCAAAGAATGCAAACCCGGCATTTCCATATACTCTTTGTTTGGCTGCTTGAAGCGGATATCGTATTTGTAGACTTTATCGTGCGCTCCCTCTGTAATACCAACTAAACGTACATAAGGTGCAGCAACTTTAGTATGGTCAAGGTTGAAGCTTTCTACGTTCATTTTCTTTGTCATGATTATCTCTCCCTTACGCTTTTTCTGCTGTGATCAAGTAGACGAAGCGGTTCATTTGCTTAAATGTAACATGAAATCCATTCGTTTGGAAAATGTTACGAAGCACTTGCATCGTTGTATAATATTCTGTCGTCAAATCCTGGACAAGTCTGTCATAGCCCTTATCCTTCTCTTCTTGAATCAGCTGGTCACGGCTCTCTTCACTTGAGAATACCGTATCAGCAAATATTACTTTCCCGCCTTTAGGCAGCAGCTTTGCATACCTAGAGATTGCCTGCTCCTTCTCCTCGTCTGTCAGATGGTGGAAGGCCCATGTACTGACAATGGCTGAAACCTCATGATGAGGCTCAGGGAAGGAAAGAAAATCACCGTCCACTATTTGGAGCTGCGGAAATTTTCGGGATGCATGCTCGCGCATCTCTTTAGATGGTTCTATTCCAGTAACATTCAGTCCTTTTGCTAACAGCTTTTCGGAAAGATTGCCTGTTCCGACACCGAATTCCAGTGTGTTTCCTTCTGCAGCATCTGCGACTGTTTGCAGAATTTCGTTGTATTTATCAAATACTTCTTTATATTGTGGATCCTGACCAGTAACCGTATCATCATACGTTTCTGCCCATTCATCGAACATATCGATAAATTCGCGGCCCATTTCATCACCTCAAGTGTAATATCTTACATATCCAAGTAAACTAATAAGGATTATCATGTTTATGACAGAAGGATACCATAGTACCCCAGTTTATTCAATGAAAAGTTATGATGTCAGTCATATATTCCCCTTTTTAGGAATACAAGATCACAACTATAAAAATAGTGGAAAAGTTACAAATTCATACTATATAATAAGGAGGAGAGGAGTGGTCGTTATGATCGATCTGCGTAGCGATACGGTCACCAAGCCATCAGAAGCGATGCGAAAAGCTGCTTATGAAGCAGAAGTCGGAGATGATGTCTATGGAGAGGATCCAGCTGTAAATGAGCTAGAGGAAACGGTTGCCGATTTACTTGGAAAGGAAGCCGCACTATTCGTACCAAGCGGTACTCAGGGGAATCAAATCGCAGTACTATCTCATTGCAACCCTGGTAATGAAATCATCCTTGAAGAGGAATCTCATATCTTCCTCTATGAAGGAGCAGCTACATCCATTTTTGCAGGTGTGCAGACACGTACACTGAAAGGTCAACGCGGCGCGATATGTCCAGAGGGATTAGCTGCTGCGATTCGCAAGGACGATATTCATTTTCCGGAAACAGGCTTGATTTGCTTGGAAAATACGCATAACAAAGCAGGCGGAGCTGTCATCCCAATTGAAAATATGATGGTAATTGCCCAAATAGCACGTGAACATCGAATTCCAATTCACTTGGATGGCGCGCGTTTGTTTAATGCCTCTGTAGCTTCCGGTATTAGTGTAGCAAAGTATGCGCAGCTAACAGATACTGTCCAGGTTTGTTTATCTAAAGGCTTAGGAGCGCCTGTCGGTTCTGTTCTGGCAGGGTCAGAACTATTCATTAATAAAGCTAGAAAATGGAGAAAACGTCTTGGGGGCGGCATGCGACAAGCCGGCATCCTGGCAGCACCTGGTCTTGTTGCACTGCGTGAAAATATTGAGCGTCTTGCAGATGATCACGAAAATGCTAAGCTATTAGCAGATGGTCTTGCTGAGATCGACGGTATTGAAATATTGAATAAAGTCGAAACGAATATTGTACTTGCTGATGTACAAGGTACTGGTATGACAGCGGACGCTTATGTACAGCTGCTCAAGGAACAGCAGGTATTGGCAAATGCTTTCGGTCCTTATAGTGTTCGTTTTGTTACACATTATGACGTTGGTAAAGGGGCAATTAAGAAAGCTTTGGCAGTTGCTTCATCACTTTCGAAACAGCCAAATTGAAGAGAGGCTCCCACATGGGAGCCTCTCTTTTATCTTTCGTTATTCGGGAAGACACGATTCAGCATATTGCCGAATTCAAGGAAGAAGCCTTTTACTGGCTGACCTTCATCAATTTTGTTGTTGTAGTCCTCTGCCATTCCCAGAAAATCTGGATCTGCAGACACGTATACGTTGTCGATATCTTCATCAACTGATTTCACTGCTTTTTCTACATCTTTTTTCATCTTATCTGTTACTTCGTTGTTATTGTTATCACCAGTTGCTGTGTTTCCCATACCATTGTTTCCTGAGTTACCGTTATTTCCATTATTGCCGTTATTGTTATCGTCCTTCATATCAACAGCTACAAAAGCGTTGTTATCCGTTGTAAAAACATACGCTCTATCTACACCTTCAACTTCTTCCACTTTTTTTGCTACATCATCTGCAACCTGGTAACGCGGCTGCTGATCATCACCATTTTTCTGGCGATCATCCACATCTCGAGTATTGTCACTATTACGGTGTACCAAGTTATTGTCGGTATTATTGTATCTCGTCGGTTCTACATTACCCATGCCATTATCTTTGTCGTCATTATTTTGACAAGCTGTAAGCGTAATGGCAGCAAGGGCAGCCATGCTGATTAATTTCCATTTTTTCATTGGTGTTTCCTCCTTTGATTTGCCATACTGCGCTTAGTATGTACGGATTTTTTAACCCTATACAAAGGAGGAAGCGTGGCTGCTTATATCTGCCAGCAATGTTCCTGCTGATTGGAGAGATACTATCTATACCCTGACAGGAAGGGGATAGCGCAATGAAAGTCCAGGATTACGAAAAAGCACTGCTATTTACGATTTGGGGACAGTGGGATGATCTGCTTGTCCTCATGGTACGCACGAAGGATGATCTGCTTTCCAAGCGGATTGAAATCTTCCTGCACGCCTTTCATTATCCCTCCGAACAGCACACCGTCGTGAAATCACATGAAGAGTTAATTCAATATATCGATCATGCTTTAGGTCATACAACTCTGTATGCTTTGGACATGTAAAATAAGACTCGGGCACTTAGCTCGAGTCTTATTCATTCACTCACTGATCTTCCGGCGTTTCGCTCTCCAGATTTTTGAACTTTAATTCGAATAAGTCTTTGCGGCGATCATGCAAATGACGTACAGTCCCCGTCTTACGCTGTCGCTGCAAAATCTCCAAATCAACATCGCCGACAACGACTGTCTCAATATTCGGCGGACATTCTCCAACAATGCCGTCCCGCGCAAATTCAAAGTCAGAAGGCGTGAAAATACCGGATTGGGCATATTGAATATCCATATTTTCTACTTGGGTCAAGTTACCGACAGTTCCTGCTATTACAGTATACACTTGGTTTTCGACAGCGCGCGCCTGTGCACAATAGCGCACTCGTAAGTATCCCTGGCGATCATCCGTACAGAATGGTACGAAAATGATATTTGCCCCTTGATCAACGGCATAGCGCGCCAGCTCTGGGAATTCGATATCATAACAAATCTGAATTGCAATACGTCCGCAATCTGTATCAAATACCTTTACTGTATCACCAGGCTGTATGCCCCACCATTTCCTCTCGTTCGGAGTGACATGTATCTTGTACTGCTTCTCAATTGTGCCATCCCGACGGAATAAATAGGCAATATTATAAATATGATCGTCCTCTTCCACAAAGTGAGAGCCTCCGACAATATTGACATTGTAGCGGACAGCCAGACTTGTGAATAGCTCGATATATTGCTCCGTGAATTCAGATAATTTACGAACCGCTTGAGAAGGCACTTTCTCCTCTAAGAAGCTCATGAGCTGGGTTGTAAAGATTTCTGGAAACACAGCAAAATCAGATCCAAAATCGTAAGCAACATCCACATAATACTCCACTTGCCGTGCAAATTCTTCAAACGATTCGATTTGCTTCATCATATATTGAATCACCGTAATTCGAACCGGATAAGACGTCTTGAAATGACGTTTTGACTTTGCATGATACTCAATATTATTCCACTCCATCAAGGTAGCGAAAGTAGCGGATTGTTTGTCATCAGGCAGATAGTCGCGATTAATCCGCATCACACGGAATCCGTTCATCATTTGGAAAGTAAGTACGGGATCATAGATATTCTGTGCTTCTACCTCCTCGACATACTGCCGAGGTGTCATTTCATGCTTGTACTTATGGTAATTCGGGATTCTTCCGCCGATGATGATGCTTTTCAGGTTCATCTCTGCGGCCAGTTCCCTCCTCGCCTCATAAAGACGCTTCCCTATCTTCATACCGCGATAATCCGGATGGACCATGACCTCAATGCCATACAAATTAAACCCATCTGGATTATGATTAGTGATATATCCTTCATCGGTGATATCATCCCATGTATGATGATCATCGTATTCATTGAAATTGACAATCAAGCTGGAGCAGCTGCCAATGATCTTGCCGTCAACTTCCACACAAAATTGTCCTTCTGGGAATATGTCGATATGACTTTTTAAATGGCTTTTCTTCCATGGCTCCATACCCGGAAAGCATACTTTCTGCATGTCCAGGATTTGATCAATATCTGCTTCCGTAATATTACGTAAAACAACCTTTTTCTCAAACTGCGACAAATCAAGTTCAGACATAGTAGGTATCCTCTCTATTCAGCAAAGTTCACTACTGTTTTACCCTTACCAATATACATGTAGTCCTATTATGTGCTAAAAGTCTGGCTAGAATTGATACTTCCCTGCTCGGAATACCTACTTCGAATCTAAAAAGGCTTAGTGGTCGTTATTTTCTCTATGTCTTTCATCGTATATATCATATTGATAATCCCTTTTATGGTCATTATCTTTTTTATTTCCTTGCTCTCTCTCATAAGAATGTTTATTTTCTTCGTGTTCCCTGCTTTTATTATCACGATGATTTGATTGATTTTCTTTTTGTTTCTTCGACTCATCTTTTGCATGTTGCTTTTCTTTTTCTCTAGATTCCTTCTGAGCTTCTCTCAACTGCTTTTCAGCTTCTTTTGCTCGCTTTTTTTCATCTTTGCTTTGTTTTTCTGCTTCTTTTGCTTTTTCTTTATCTTCTTTCATTGATTCTCTTGAACGCACAGCTTTTTCTTTCTTCTTCTGTTCAGCTGGTGCTTTAAGCGGTTTGGCTTCTGCCTGTTCCGCCTCTGTTTTCACTATATCTGCTTGTTGATCCGCTTTCTCTCTCTTTTCTGCGGAGTTTGTAACAGCATACATTGGCTCTGGGTCAGGGTCTTCATTTGTCTGAAGGGAAGTCTCTTCCGCTTCTGTACCATCTTCCTCCACATCATCTTTATAAAAATCTTTAATAATAGCTGAATCTGATTGTGTAAGAGCAGGTACAGACTTGGATGCATTTCCTTCAAGTATGGACTCAGCCATGATTTCATTCATGGATTTTTGCTCGTCCTGTGCTGTTTCGCGTACCTTATCAGGTACTTGATAGGAAGCAATATGTAATGTGTTGTTAAATCCGTTGATTGACCCCTCCAAAATATTTGTCAGCTGCTTGTCTTCTTGCTTGGTATCAATATAATTCACACCAATTATAATACTTTCCGAGTCAGCCAAAAGACCTAAGTCACTCGATATTCGCAAAATACTAGCCGCGACTGTCTTAACATCCTCATCCTGCCAATCATCCAGATTAGCGAGGACCGTTTTCGCATCTTCGTTCAAAGCTGCCACAGAGACGACATCCATACGATTATTCACTTTTAATTCAATACTCGGATTAAAATCCAAACTGACATAAGCGTATGCTTTGTTGCCATTAAACCAGGAATAAACCGGGAACAATGCCAGAACAAATACAAGCACTAATACGGCAACCCGCATGAAATTCTTCATGGAAGGTGTCCAATGCGTGATTCTTGTTCTCCGAACTAGTTCCTGTGCACTGAATTCGACTTCTTGCCCGATCTCTGCCTGCCCTTGTGCACTGATTTCCAGGAATGTGCCTTCACTGGTCAGTACAATCGTGCTCCGGCGGCTTTGCTTCACGACGACTCCTCTCTTCACTAACTCACCCCCTTCATGTAGTCCTTCAGGTAGATATAATCCTCACTCAGTATAATGAAAATAGCGAGAATATACTTCCTGTTCCTTTCTAACGTCTTCTTGCTTACTGTTACCTTTTCGACAAGCTGCTTAATCGGGATTTTCTTTTTTCTTATCACATAATCCCGCAGCTCATAATCCTTATGAAGAATCTTGGCTGCTTCGATTGCCGATTCCCTTGCATCACGATGCTTTGGCGCAACTTGGATCAGCTCCTGAAAGGAAAGCTTATATTCCTTCAGTTTCTTATCGTACTCCTCGATTTCAGCACGACGATACCACGCTTCTGTTTCCTGATTATAAGCTGTCTGCGCAGCTTCAGCTTCCCGCGGATTCTCGCTGTCATCTTCATACAGCTCATCCAGCGAAGCAGCAGGAAGGCGGATCCGTTCACGTCTGATATAATCGATCGTCTTACGTTTGATCACAAGCTTTGCAAATGAAAGGAAAGAGCTCCCTTTGTCATCTGCATAGGCCAGCATCGCTTCATTGAAAGCAGAAAGGCCAATACTGAATTCTTCATCCTTTGAAGGATCAATAAATCTGCGGCAAACCTCGGAAACAGATTTTGCTATGAAAGGCTGATAACTCTCAATCAGTTCATTCTGCATCTCGGTATTTCCGGCCTGCACTTTTTTGATCTGTTCTTCTAATTTTCCGCGGTTAGGATCATTAGACTGGCGTAGATACAAGACCTATCACCTCCAGCCTTCTATATTTTTCGTAACATAATTGTAATTTTCGGGTGTAACAAGCTAAATTCAATTGTAAATTTCGTATAAATTCATTCGTATTTTTTATATATGACATATGACTTACTCCAATACTTAACCAATATGCCTATCATACAACACTTAGAGTGAAAGCCGCTTCTCAAAATAATTACAAAAAAATTAAATCTCTGCAACAATGACCCCCATAAAAAAGCCGCCCTGCATAAATCAGGACGGCTTTTTATTAACCGGCAGAACGTTTGATGCCACTTTGCTGCATCAAGTACATCTGATAATATTGTCCCTGTTTCTCCAATAGGGACATATGATTGCCTTGTTCCAATATCTTCCCATGATCCAGGACTAAAATCTGGTCGGCATGCATAATCGTCGAAAGTCGATGTGCAATAACCAATGTTGTCCTGCCCTGTTTCAATACATCCAAAGCTCGTTGGATAATAGCTTCAGTTTCCGTATCGATATTGGCTGTTGCTTCATCCAGGATTAAAATAGAAGGATTGAAAGCCAATGCTCTCGCAAATGAGACTAGCTGGCGCTCTCCCATGGAAAGCGTGGATCCGCCTTCCTTGACTGGTTCATCATATTGCTTTGGAAGCTTGGAGATGAATTGATCCGCTCCTACAGCTTGCAATGCCTGGATAGCCATTTCCCGAGAAATATCCGGATTGTTCATCGTCACATTCGTCAAAATAGTGCCGGTGAAAAGGAACGGATCCTGTAATACGATACCCATACTGCTGCGAACCTGCTGACGTGACATTTCTTTTGTATCGATACCATCAATCGTTATTTTACCTTTCTGATGATCATAAAACCGGAATAGTAAATTCATAATTGAACTTTTTCCAGAACCAGTATGACCAACAAAGGCTGCCGTCTGGCCACTTTTCACCTTAAAGCTAAGATCTTTAAGGACATAATCTTTGTCATTATAAGCGAAGCTTACATTTTCGAAAGCTATCTCTCCGCGGTTCTTCTCCCGTCTAGCTCCTGAATCCACATCTTCACCCGGCTGATCAAGCAGCTGGAACACCCGGGAAGCAGCAACACGTGCCTGCTCCAGTAGCGGCAGCTGGTTCACAGCATCTGTTACAGGATTAAATAAGCGGTTCAAGTAATCAACAAATGCATATAGTACACCGACGGTAACGATTGAGCCACCTGTTACAGCAGCGCTGCCGAAATACCAGATGAATGCAACAAAAGCTAAATTACGAAGAACCGTCACTAAGTTATGCGAGGTTAAAGCGCTAAGCTTCATCAGCTTACGCTGATATGTGAAGTTTCGCGTATTCAGCACTTCGAATTCCGCTTTTGTCTCTTTTTCGCGGTTGAACGCCTGAATAATCGGCATGCCCTGGATTGATTCATTGATACTGCCGTTAATCTCACTTACTGTTTTTCGGACAACTTTATTATATTTGGTACCGAAATACTTATAAACTTTCATCCAAGCCCAGAAAATAGGAATTACGAGCAAGCAGATAGCAGCAAGCCGAGCATTCAAGAAGAACATCGCTACGAAAATTCCGGCCATGTACACGAAACTCGTTACAAAGGTTGCTAGTACCCTTTCATATAAATCACGGATTGCCTCCGTATCATTGGTGATGCGAGCTACGATTGTACCGGCTGGCCGATCCACATAATAATTGATCGGAACGCGCTGTGTGTGGGCAAAAATGTCATTCCGCATCGTGCGGACAATTTTATTGGATGCCTGTTGTAGCAGGAATGTCTTCCAAAACTGGAATATAGCTGCGATAAACAGAAGCGCTGCATAGATAATCAAAAGGATGATTATCGGCTGGAACTGCGGACTGAAAAATTCATACAGTTCACTTGCTGAAAGTCTTGTACCTTCCGCTTCTTCTATCCCTCCAGGACTGTCAACCGTGATAATTCCGTCCCCAAACGTTCTGGAACCATCCAAATACAAAACCGCATCCGTAAAATAAAAATGCCTGCCAATCTGCAATATCGTTGCTTCTCCAACTGCATCTTCTTTCGTTTGTATTTCATCAGACCGTACATAGGTCTTTCCTTCATAATCTACTGTTTTATCTGTTTTACCTTCGACCTCGTACCAAGTAGCTTCGATACCAAGGATGTGATGATCGATAATTCTAGCGGCAATTAAAGGACCTGCCAGCTCCAATACTACTGCGATCAGCAGACAGACAAGACCGATATTGATGGTTTTTTTATTGCTTAAAGCGTATCGGAACAGTCTTCGTTCCGTCGTGTTTTTCTTCATGAGGAGATAACCTCCTTATCCTCTAGCTGCTGCAAGTAATACTGACTTGCATACCAGCCGTTTGCGGCTAAAAGTTCTTCATGCGTACCCTGTTCTTTAATCCCGCCGGCATCCAGCACGATGATCTGTTCCGCGTGCTTAACAGCTGAAAGACGGTGAGCTGCAATGATTGTTGTTTTATCCTGGCGCTCTGTTTTCAAATGTTCGATAATATTCGCTTCAGTCTTACCGTCGACGGCACTCATCGAATCATCCAGGATCAATACCTCCGGATTTTTTACAAAGGCACGCGCCAGAGCTACGCGCTGCTTCTGGCCTCCAGAAAGCGTTACGCCGCTCTCGCCCACTTTTGTATCCAGTCCTTCTGGCAAGCTCTGAATATCTGTAAGAAAGTGCGCTAGTTCCATTACGCGGAATATCTCTTCATCGGTTGCATCATGTTTACCATATTGGATGTTCTCCCTAATCGACTTAGAGAAGAGAATCTGTTCCTGCGGCACATAACCAATCCAACTGCGTGTCTTTTCCAATGTAAACTGCTCGATTGGAATACCTCCAAGGAGCAATCGGCCTTCTCCTGGGGGATATTGCCGAAGCAACTGCTTGAATAGCGTCGACTTTCCGGCACCAGTCTTTCCAACAACACCAAGTGTTGTTCCTTGCTTGATTTCCAGGGTGATGTTATGAAGACGTTCTGTATCATTCCCTGGATAGCGGAAGCTCACAGAATCGAAAATGATATCCCCTGGCTTTTCCTTGTCAGCGGGCCTTCCAGGATCTGTTACATCGGCAGGATAATCGAGTGTCGTATTGACACGATCCAAAGAGGCATTCCCCCGCTGCAGGACATTGATCAGTTCACCAACTGCAAACATCGGCCAAATCAGCATGCCGAGATACATATTGAATGACACTAAATTTCCTAGCGTGATCTCATTCCGAAAGACAAGCAAGGCGCCATAACCGATACCAATCGTATAGGAAAGTCCGACAAGAATTTTCATTGTAGGTTCGAACAATGCATCAATCTTGGCAACCTTTATATTCTTTTGATAGACATCCTCCGTCATAGCCTGGAATCGCTGCTCATCTTGTTTTTCTTGAACGAACGCTCGGGTGACACGAATGCCGCGAATTGATTCCAATACGTCGTTATTCAGGTTCCCGAAAGCTTCCTGAGCTTCTGTGAAGCGCTCATTGATTGCTTCTCCGTATTTATGCATTACAATAGCCATGATAGGCATCGGGATAAGAGCGACTAAAGTCAGTTCCCAGCTGATTGAAAAACCCATGATTCCGATAATCATCAGCATGAAAATGCTCGAGTCGACCAATGTCAGCACTCCGAAACCGCTTGTCATGTAAATGGCCCTTAAGTCATTCGTTCCTTGGGCCATCAAATCACCTACTTTTTTCTTGTCAAAGAACGTAGGCGTCATACGGAAGAAATGCCCCATCAGCTTGGAACGCATCAATCTCTCAAGAATTGCGGAACCACTGAACAGTGTGTAATCCCATACATAAGAAATGACGTAGTGTAAGACGATCAGCACCGCAAACAGACCGATGACTTGCCAAAGCCTCTCCGACGTAAGCGAGTTATAATTAATCTCATCAATGGTCTGGCCGATCAGCATCGGCGGAATTAACCCGATCAAGCTTGCTATAATAAGTGCGATAATTGCAACCGTGTATCGCTTCCAATATTTCAGGAAAAACCAATCTAACTTCTTCAATACATCAAACATACTTTCCCCAACCTTCTCTCTCGAATTTGTCTCAGCCGTTCAGCTAGCCATCATCATTCCAATCTTCTCCCCATTGTTTCGTCTGAACGTTCAGCATAACCTTTCCTCCTTGTTTTCTAGTTATGATAAAAAGCCGAAAGGGAACTCCGGCTTGTATCAACTATCCCTTGAATTTGCGCATAAAAAAAACGCGCACGCCCGCAGACGTACACGTTCTTAGAAGTAAGCAGCAAGCGATATGCGGCAGACTCCGTCCAGATAATTTATCCTTGTAAAGATTCCGAACAAAGGAGGAGCTGCCCATTATGAAATTGGCTGAAAAAAACTATTTTCCGGTTATTCATTGTGGGTTCCTCCTTTCAATTGTTATTTTATGCATAATAAGTATATACATACCGGTTCAAAAAGGTCAATGTAATTTTCAAATAATTTGATCAATAAGCAATATGTAAACATTTGTCCTGATATGGTAAACTAAAGAAGATAACTAAAAAAGGAGTGTCACGATCTATGTTATTAGATGACATCTTGGTTCATAACCAAAAATTCGTAGAAGACAAAGCATATGCACAGTATGAAACAGACAAGTTTCCTTCCAAGAAAGCTGTCATTCTAACTTGTATGGATGCCCGCTTGCTTGAATTGCTGCCAAAAGCAGTTAATTTGAAGAATGGAGATGCAAAAATCATTCAGAATGCTGGCGCAATGCTCGTTGACACTTCTGACAGTGCCATGAAAAGTATTTTAGTAGCCATTCATGCCTTAAAGGGCGAAGAAGTCTTCGTAATAGGTCACAAAGACTGCGGTATGCATCATCTGCACGGCTCTGACATGCTGCAACAAATCAGCAAACAAGGTGGAGATGTTGAGACGTATTTGCGTCAATCATCTAGCGAAGATATTGCAAATACATGGTTCGATGGGTTCAATAGCGTGGAAGAGTCCGTAGAAAGCAGCGCTACCTTGATTGCTAATCATCCATTGCTTCCAAAACAGGTTCCAGTGCATGCGCTCGTAATTGATCCTGCAACTGGTGAACTGACTGTCATCCGTAACGGATACGAAAAAACCAACTGACAATTTGTCAGTTGGTTTTTTTTGAATGTTCTTTTATGATTTCAATTACACGTTGTTTCGCTTCTTGGCTTTCATAATGACTCATGTTTCGTAGAATTTCGTTTTTATGTTCCTTGAGATCCTGTAAATGCTGAATTAAGGTAGCACTTGTCAGATCTTCTTCTTCCAGTACATCGGCATAACCTTGTTTCTTGAAGGAGCTTGCATTAAGCAGTTGATCGCCTCGGCTGGCTTTACGAGATAACGGAACCAGCAGCATCGGCTTGCGCAGAGCCAAAAATTCAAAAATCGCATTTGAACCTGCTCGTGACAAGACAAAATCAGAAGCTGCAAACAAATCGTTCAGTCCTTCGTTCACATATTCAAATTGTACGTATCCATCTCGCTTGATTGTATCATCCATTTGATTTTTTCCGCAGATATGAACAATCTGGAATTCTTTTAGAAGTGTATCCAAGCTGGAACGAACAGCTTCGTTTATCAATTGGGAGCCACCGCTTCCTCCCATGATAAACAGCACAGCTTTTTCAGGAGCAAAACCGAGTTGCTCCAAACCGACCCGGCGATTACCTTGAATTAGCTCATCCCGTACAACTGCTCCAACCCATTCTGCTTTCTTGGCAGAAACATGTGATACCGTTTCTGCAAATGTCGTCACGATCTTCTTTGCGAATGGCATTGCAAGCTTATTCGCAAGTCCCGGTGTGATATCTGATTCATGAATGACAGCTGGAATATGACGGAGCCAAGATGCAAACAACACCGGCACCGAAACAAATCCACCTTTGGAGAAAATCACATGTGGTTTCACTTTACCCATGATTCGATACGCCTGCATCGTACCTTTCATTACTTTGAAAGGATCTTTGAAATTCTCTTTAGACATGTACCTTCTCAGTTTTCCTGTTGAGATACTATGATAGGTCACGCCTTCCATCGGTTCAATCAGGTCACGCTCTATTCCATTTTTTGAACCAATGTAATCGATCTTCCATCCTTCCTGCCTGAATACAGGAATCAAGGCCACGTTCACGATTACATGGCCGGCAGTGCCGCCCCCCGTAAATAGAATCCGTTTTTCCTTCATGTTGTAAATCCTTCCCTTTCCCATTAAAGCACTTCTCTATTTAATATATCTGTAATTTATTTGTAATATAAACGAAACATTTTATCGCCTTCTCTATCCTAAAGTATATCACAAAAAAAAGAAAGGGCTTTTTGGCATATGACTAATATATGCTTTTTCAAGCCTATTCTTTCCAAAAAAACAGAAAAAACAGCAGTGAAAACACTGCTGTTCAGACGGGAACTTCTGCTTCTTCGTTCGAGAAGAAGCGATGCATTGCATAGAAGACATCGGTTTTCTTTCGCAGTACGTAATAACGGAATTTCGGATGATCCATCTTACGGAAAATCTGCATCAATGTAGAATGACGGTTATACTGGTTGACCTCTCCGTAGCCGAACATACTTGATTTCTCGATAAGCTGGTTGATTAAACCAATGCAGCGACTATTATCAGAAGTAAGGTTGTCGCCATCTGAAAAATGGAACGGGTAAATATTATAAGCCGATGGTGGATACTTCTCATCTATTAACTGCAATGCTTTCCTGTAAGCTGAGGAACAGATTGTACCGCCGCTTTCTCCTTTTGAGAAAAAGGACTCTTCATCTACAACATTCGCTTCTGTATGATGGGCAATAAACTCAATTTCGACTGTTTCGTATTTCGTTCGCAAGAATCTCGTCATCCAAAAGAAGAAGCTTCTTGCCACATATTTCTCCCAATTCCCCATACTGCCGCTCGTGTCAAGCATAGCAAGTACGACAGCCTTTGAATCCGGTTTTTCAATCGCGTCCCATGTTTTGTAACGTACATCTTCCGGATAAATCGGAGCGAATGCGGCAGTGCCACTTAAAGCATTTCGTTTGAACGCCTCCAGCATTGTTCGTTTTTTATCGATATTACCGACAAGTCCTGTTTTACGGATGTCATGGAACGCAATATCCGTTACAATCATTTGTTGTTCATCTTTTTGCTCCAGATTCGGCAGCTCCAGCTGACTGTAAAAATTCTCTTCCAGTTCTTCAAAAGATACTTCTGCTTCATAGTAGTCTTGACCAGGCTGATCTCCAGCTTCCCCTTGCCCCTTTCCAGGTGCCTTCTGCTGACCGCCAGCACGCCCAAGCACATCTCCTACTTTACTGCCGCCTTTTCCTTGGCCGGCATGTTTATTCTTGTCTTGGCTATAGCGGATTTTGTATTCATCCAATGATCTAATCGGTATTTTGATCAGATCTTTTCCATTAGACATGATAATATTTTCTTCTGTGATCAAATCGGGCAGCTTGTTCTTCAATACTTCCTGGACCTTCTCCTGATGCCGCTTTTGATCATCATATCCTTTTCGATGGAGGGACCAGTCTTCTTCTGACACTGCAAAATGATTGGAATCACTCATTCGCCAGCCTCCTTAAGATAATTAGTCTATCTTATGCGGGAGTGCTGGTATTGATTAAACAAACTATAGAAAAGTGTTAAATTATCTGAAAATTCCACGCGAACGGATGTTTACATTGATATGAGGTACTATTTCAATCTCTTTAAAATCCTTTTCCCAATCGAGTTTTTTCCAATAGGAAGGATAATGGCCATAGATACTTCGACCGATTCCGAATACGTCGCTATTTGCTTCTTGAATTGTGCTGATTGTCTCATTGGCCTGGTCGGTCAATGCCTGCTCCAGTTTTTTCTTAACTTTAGGCAATTCATTCAATGAGAGGTGGTCTTGTGGGTATTCTTGGATCATTACCGTTAAATCCAATTTGATATCAGTCCTGACTTTGTTCTGTTTATCTGGTCGGGACTTAATTTTGCTGGAAAAGTCTTCTATATTAATCGTCGTATAGTTAACTGGTTCCGGGTTCTTCCCATCAAATATCTTAGCAGTGATTCTGGCTACCTTCCCTTTTTGTTTCTTCATCAACAGGAACAGAGTGGTATGTTCGAATGCAATATCCTTCCCCGTATAACTTGATTTATGAAATAATGCTAACCCGTCATAAGATACTGTCTTCCCGCCATCTCCAACCTGCAATAGAGGCAAAGCAAAGTCTTCCCCCTCTTCATATAGCTCTGATCCAATTGCTTGCAAACTGCTCTCAAATGAGTTTGTAGTATCTACTTCAGAGTCAAGTATGCCTTCTATATATTCACTCGGACGTAACTCTGATTTTGGGACTACTTTCAGCGCTTGTTCCGCACTGCCCTTCACTACCGCCGGGACGACATCAAGATGCATCCTAGGATCACGGTAATAAGCATCGACATACGGATAAATATCCTGTTTGGCAAGATTCGATCCGAATAAAAGGACATCGAGTTGCGCCGGACTATAGGTGGACGATAGCCGTCTATCAATATTCGTGCGTGCTTCAGAAGGCGTATTTCCGGTAGCTGTAAGAAATTGTGTTGATTCTTTCCCAGGTCCCTGCGCACTATTTTGTACATTCGGGATGAGAATCGTGTTTTTATAGACACCATCTTCTGTCATATCATAGGCTGCCGTAATGCCAAGCTTCACTTCCTTAAATTCCCGGGTATCCCAGCAGCCAGACAAAAGCAGTATGCAGCTTATCAATATGATAATCAGCTTTTTCATTGTACTGCCTCCTTTTTCTTATCTTTTCTGCGCAGAAATGATAGCAGGAATAAAAGAATCGGAATAAGTACAGTGAAGTATTCCGTTATCTTATCTTGGAAATCAATAATCACTCTGAAATTTTTCTCATTAAGTCCACTCCAATAAGAAACAGCGAGCACGATAATGGCAGCCGTATAGACATTCAGCATCTTTTTCTTAGATTTCGGGATCTTAGCAAAAGCCCTTTCTGCACCATACAAGTACGCAGCGAAAGCCGTCATGGCAAAAACCGTCCACAACGAAAGGACAAATATATCAATCCTCGTGATAATGACAGAATCAGCAGTGCGAAGCATATATAGAACGGGCTGGGACACATGATCGATCTGATCAGATCCGAAATGAGCAAAAGAAACAATAACTGTATATAGATAGAAGAAGATAACGATTAAGTTGGCACCGATTAACGTCCGTATTTGCTTTTTATAGGAGCCTTGAGCATAAGGCAGAAATAACAATAGCAAGACATAGCTGCTAAGCGAATAGAGAGTGACCCGTATTCCTTCTATATAACCGGAAAAGGATGCCTGACCTATCGGAAGCATATAAATGAACTTCGCATCTACAAATCCAAAAAGGAATAAAACGGAAATAAGAAACAAGATGACCCCGAAAAAGGTGAACACCTTAGCGATTAGTGTCAGCCCCCCCGAAATGGTGTAGACTGCACAAATGAGCATTAATGCGTATAACACAACAATCGGTGTCTCTGGAAGCAGCCATTCGTTAATTAATTCGCCGAAGGATGTAAGAAGGTAGATCGCAACAACAAGAAAATAAACATAATAGCCAAACCCCGCAACACTTCCCAACGTCTTACCAAAAATACTTTTCATGATATCGAATAGACCTTCTCCCGGAAAGCATCTGCTAATTTGCACTATCATCAGTACAAAGAAAATAGAAATCACACCGCCGATAAGCAACGAAATCCAACCATCTGCCCCCACTTCTCTATGGAGCACTGTCGGGAGATTCAGGATATCCACACCGATTTGACTCTGGATAAAGATATAAGCAAGCTGAGATAGGGTGATTTTCTGCTTCGTGTCACTTTTAGTCATTTTCATCACTCAGTTCATTTGACTTATATGGGCGCGGTGATGCTAATTGCTCTGGCCGGCGCTTCATTAGAAATTGCGGTACCCGTATTATGGTATCTTTTAAATCCCGGAATTGGATTGGTGTAAAGTAACTAAGACCCAAAGATTCCACCCGGCACAGATGAATCAAAACCATCAGTAAACCGAAAGCAATACCGATGAAGCCAAGTACTGAGCTAAGGATAATCAGTGGGAAAGTCAATATCCGCAACGAATCGCTCATTTCATTCGATGGCACAACAAATGATGCGAGTGATGTGAGGGCAATAACGATTACCATCAAATTAGAGACCAATCCAGCTGTCACTATCGCATCCCCGATAACAAGACCTCCGACAATACCAATTGTTGAACCGATTGGAGACGGCAGCCGGATACCAGATTCCCGGATTAGCTCTATGACAATAACCATGAGAATTGCTTCTACAATAGGCGGGTAAGCAATATCCCGAATAGACCCTAATACAGGAGAAATAAGTGCTTCCGGAATCACTTCGAAGTGAAAGCCGACTACTGCAATATAAAAGGATGGCAGCGTGATAGCCAGAATAAAACTGAACAGACGAATAAATCGAAGATAAGTTGCCACGAGCCAGCGAGTGTTATAATCATCCGGCGATTGATAGAAAGCATAAAATGTAACCGGTGCAATCAAACAAGTAGGATTGTTCGCGAATAAAATAGCAATCCTCCCCTCCATAAGCTGCGAAACAGTTTTATCCGGTCTTTCCGTACTCAAGAACTGCGGGAAGATACTATAAGTGCGATCCTCGATGTATTCACTGAACGCTCCTGCGCTTAATAAGGAATCATTGCTGATATTTTTCACCCTTTTTTCCAGTTCCTTCACTACACCTGGATTGACTATACCCTCCACATAAACTAAAGCAATTTCAGACTCTGTATAATCACCAACTGTCAGCTTCTTTATCGTAAGACTGCGATGCTGGATACGGCGCCGAATAAGGTTGATATTCTGCTTGATATCCTCATTGAATCCATCATGCGATCCTTTGATAACTTTTTCATTCACAGGTTCCGTGATCGCCCGGGTCACATTCTGCTGAACATTAAAGAGGTAGAAAGTGGCATTCCCTTCAATCATATAGACAGCCTTGCCTGCAAGCAGGGAAGACACTGCTTTATTAAGATCATCATTTTCTTCCCGATCTTTTATCTTCTTTATATCACCGTCCGTCTTGAGCAGCGGCTCGAATATATAACGCTGCATTTTATCTGGATCCGTAATATCATCCAAATAGACCAGTGCCTGTTTATTCCCTGGAAGCAGACGAATCTTAAGATCTGTCGAATTTCGTAATTCCTCTTTCATATATTGAATATTCTTCTCCAGTGATGCTGTGGATTGATGCGGCGGCATCTTGTCTTCCCGAATAACTTTTTCCTGTACCGGCTGGTTCTTTTTCTGTTTGAAAAAACCCATGGCGACGCACCTTTCCAGTTTCATTTCAGTTAGTTTGTGCAGGTACAGGAAAGATATGTAGGAAATTGAGCACACAAAAAAACCACCCTCATTTTTACAGAGGGCGGTTCTTCGTATAGATTTAACCTTCTAATAGTAAATCGTACGGATCTTCAAGCAATTGCTTGATACGTACAAGGAACTGGACCGCATCTTTTCCATCTACAATACGGTGATCGTAAGACAATGCAAGGTACATCATCGGACGAATTTGAATTGTATCATCCGGCATGGCAATCGGACGTTTCTGGATTGTATGCATTCCCAGGATACCAACTTGCGGTGTGTTCAGAATCGGTGTGGAAACGAGTGAACCGAAGATACCGCCATTTGTAATCGTGAATGAACCACCGTTCAATTCATCCAAGCTAAGCTCTTTGTTACGAGCCTTTTTGCCTAATCGGGAAATCTCACTTTCAATGCCTGCAAAGTCAAGTCGATCAGCGTCCCGGACGACTGGAACAACTAGTCCATCGTCGGTAGATACAGCGATTCCAACATCATAGAATTTCTTCAGAACAATTTCATTATCCTGAATCTCTGCATTGATGTAAGGGAACTCCTTCAATGCACCTACAACTGCTTTCGTGAAGAAGGACATAAATCCAAGCTTCACATCATGTTTTTCAAGGAATTTATCTTTCCGTTCACTGCGTAGCTGCATGACTGCTGTCATATCGACTTCATTGAAAGTGGTGAGCATTGCGGACGTGTGCTGTGCTTCCACGAGCCTGTTCGCAATCGTTTGACGGCGGCGAGTCATTTTTACACGCTCGACTGGTTTTTCAAACTCTGTCTTTGCAGATTGCTTCGATTTATCATCTTTGGCCTGCTTGGCAGGCTTTGCTTTCGGTTTCGCTGCTTCCTCGACATCTTCTGGCCGAACTCTTCCAAATGGGTCACGTGCTGAGATCTCATCCAGGCTGATACCTAACTCACGAGCACGTTTACGAGCTGCCGGAGTTGCTAGCGTATTTTTATTAGCCGCAGCAGGTTCTGCTGCTTCTACTTTGGTCTCTTCCTTCTTCTCTTCAGCCGGTGCTTCTGCTACAGCTGCCGCTTCTGCTTTCGTCTCTTCTGCTGCAGAAGTGTCCGCTTCACCGCCAGCTTCTCCATTCTCGTCAACTGTCGCAATGATATCGCCTACTTCTACATCATCTCCAGCTTCCTTTAGCAGTTCCTTCACCACACCGCTATATTCAGCATTGACTTCCACATTTACCTTATCTGTTTCCAATTCAAGAACAGGATCCCCCTTCTCAACATGGTCACCTGGATTGACTAACCACTCGGAGATTGTTCCCTCTGTAATTGATTCTGCCAGCTCTGGTACTTTTAGTTCCTTCATACGCTAACTCCTCCCTTGGACAGCTTTAAGGCTTGATTGATGATCTGCTTTTGTTCTGTTTTATGGACAGCAGGCTTTCCTACTGCAGGTGATGCGCGATCCGGACGGCCGATATACTCAAGCGTCTGATCTTCTGAAAGGATTGCTTCAATTCTGTCACGGACGAATGTCCAGGCTCCCATATTACGTGGTTCTTCCTGCACCCATCTTACTTCACTGATAGAAGGGTAATCTTCTAGGATTTGTTTGATTTTTTGGGCAGGGAATGGATAAAGCTGCTCCAGACGGACGATATGGAGTTCTTCAAATGCACCCGCTTCTTTTTCCATTGCTTCTTCCAGGTCCACCATCACTTTTCCGCTTCCTAATACGAGTGTTTTAGCTGTTTCAGATGTCGCCTCGTTGTTAGGCTGAACACGCAAGGACGAAAAACTTCCTTCTGTGAATTCTTCCAGCTTACTTGCCAGACGAGCACTCCGCATCAAGCTTTTCGGCGTCATGAGTACAAGAGGCCTTGCCTCTTCCCTTCCCCCAAGTTTTGCTTGTCTGCGAAGCAGGTGAAACAGCTGGGCGGAACTTGTTACATTTGCGATAATCAAATTATTCTCTGCTGCAAGCTGAAGGAATCTTTCCACCCGGCCGCTTGAATGCTCCGGACCTTGCCCTTCGTATCCATGCGGCAGCAACATAGCCATATTGGACTTTTCGCCCCATTTTGCACGACCAGCTGCAATAAACTGATCGAAAAGAACCTGTCCTGTATTAGCAAAGTCACCGAATTGCGCTTCCCAAAGTACGAAAGCATTTGGATTGTGTACGCTATAGCCATACTCAAAGCCGATAACACCCGCTTCTGATAGCGGACTATTATGAAGAGCAAATGATTTTGCTTCATCTAACCCATGCAGCGGTGAATACGTCGCGTCTGTTTCGACATCATGCAGCACGGCATGTCGATGGGCAAATGTGCCTCGTTCTGAATCCTGACCCGTCAGACGTATTGGCGTGCCGTCCTGCAAGATGCTAGCATAAGCCAAAATCTCACCGACAGCCCAGTCTGCTTTGCCTTCTTCTTCAAAAGCCTGGTGCCGCTTCGAAATAATCTTGATTAACTTTTTAAAGACTTGGAATCCTTCTGGCCTCTTTTGAAGCTGTCTATTAAGGGAGAACAGTGTATCTGCTGGGACACTAGTTTTGATATTGGGCAGATCACATTTCAAAGCTTCCGGTTCTGGCTTCGGCAGCTTCTCCTTCGCATCTTCTTCCTTCATATTTTGGAAGATATCCTTCAGATGTTCACCGACTTGCGCACTAAGAGAATCGTAGCCTTCTTGTCCTGTGATAACTTTTTCTTCTTCCAGTTTCGCAGAGAAGATTTTCGCTACCGTATCATGTGCATCGATATCTTGATACAGGATCGGCTGTGTCGAACGCGGTTCATCCATCTCGTTATGTCCATATCGGCGGTAGCCGACAAGATCAATCAGGATACTCTTATGGAAACGCTGGCGGTAACGGAAAGCAAGCAATGCTGCTGCCACACATGCAAGTGGGTCGTCAGCGTTTACATGAACAATTGGAATTTCGAAACCTTTTGCTAAATCACTTGCGTATCGAGTAGAACGTCCATCCCGGCGATTCGTTGTAAAGCCGACCTGGTTGTTTGCAATAATATGCACTGAGCCAGCAGTCGAATAACCCGGTAAATCACCTAGGTTAAGCGTTTCAGCTACAACTCCTTCTCCGATAAAAGCAGCATCTCCATGGATGAGGATACTAAGCGCTTTTGATGGGTCTTGATCCGGATACCCTGCAAGTGAGGTATTATCCTGCGCCGCTCTTGTAAATCCTTCTACAATCGGATTCACAAATTCCAAGTGGGACGGGTTGTTAGCCAATGTGATGGTTGTATGCTTTTCTTGCCCTTCGTGATGTTCTGCTACAGCTCCGAAATGGTACTTCACATCACCAGTCCA
Organism: Terribacillus sp. AE2B 122; assembly: GCF_902497585.1. NCBI lineage: Bacteria > Bacillati > Bacillota > Bacilli > Caryophanales > Bacillaceae > Terribacillus > Terribacillus sp. AE2B 122. The sequence goes on from NZ_LR700946.1 coordinate 201,709, forward strand.
ACCACCATGCAGCCCACCTGATCCTTCTGAAGGAAGCAATTCTTTCTCACCCGTATGATTGAATTCAGAGAAGATAAGATCGAAAGGCTTGCCTAATACATGTGCCAGTACGGATAGCCTTCCTCTATGTGCCATACCAAGCATCACTTCATCTGTATCAGCGAGACACGCTTCTTTAATGATAGAATCCAGCATCGGAACCATCGCTTCAAGACCTTCGATGGAGAAACGCTTCTGACCGACGAAAGTACGAGCTAAGAATGATTCAAAGCCTTCTACATCTGTAAGCCGTTTCAAAATTTCCTTTTTATCAGATTCACTCCACCCAGGAATATAGGATGCAGTCTCAATTTGGTCTTGTAGCCATTTTCGCTCTTCATGATTGCCGACATGATCATACTCGAAGGAAGTAGTGCCTGCATACCTTTCCTTCAATAGCTGCACGGCATCCAGGGCCGTATGTACATTCTTCGGAGCGTCTCCCCATACAAAGCTTGCCGGTATATCCCGCAAGTCAGATTCAGTCAGCTGATAATCTTCCATTTTGGTCAGCACTGTAGTTTCCGCATGCTCTTTGCCTACTGGATAAATATCTGCTTCTAAATGTCCATAGCGGCGAATTGCTTCTACAAGCTGAATCGCTGCCGTGATTTTCTTAATGGATGCTTCGGACATTCCTGTTGATGGAGCGTCTTCCCCTTGACGCTGCATCACCCTTGGCTCTCCATGCGTATCGAATAGTTCCTTTAATGATGCTTCCACTGATTCCGGATTTTGCCTGTATTTGTCGTATTGCTCTTCCACATAACCCATATTCGGTCCATGGAAGTTCTCCCAGAATCTTTCGCTAGATTCCTTTTGTCCCACGACTGTTCCCCCCAATAGAAGTAACTTTTTTTAAAATAGTAAAGGCTTAGAAATTGGAAATTATTTTAAGTGGCTTAATACGTTTTCACACTCCCAATATACCGTAACGAGACAAAACTTACAACTAAAACAAGAATTTTTTTAAAACGCTTTCTTTATTGATATATAAGGGTTTATATAATACCACTTCATAAATATCAACATTTTGAAAGCGTTTTTACATTTTTGTTTCAGCAAGAAAAAATCATTGCTTTTTTAAGTTGAAAAAAGGATAATCGGAAAGTTATTTTCCAATTATCCTCCATCTTTATTTGTCCGCTGTTCTTCTTTTATTAAACCAATACAATGCCCCACCTAACACCAGCAGTGCAGCGCCAGCCAACAGGTAATTGAATAGCTGACTTGCTGTATCAGGGAGGATTCCGCCGAATGGTGTCGATTTTTTAGAATCCCCAGGTACATGCGATACAGTCTTCGCTGTATTGTCACCAGATGGTTGTGTTTGATTCACTGGAATATTCGTATTTCCATCTTGATTGTTACCATCAGGTTTCTCTCCTGGATCAGCCGGTGGATTCTCTCCTCCATCGATTATCGGGTCTTCTTGCCCGTCGCCGGCCCCATCATTTTCTGACGGATCTTCAACAGGCGGTTCGTTGCCATTGTCTCCAGGGGCGGGAGCTCCCCCGCCCGTAGTGAATGTCCATAGATCGGATTTCGTCTTGCCGCCATGGTCATCCTCTGCGACAGCATACCAGGCATATTCATGGTCAGAGGTCAATCCCTCCCATGTCACAGAAGCATTTTCTCCACTTTTAACATCTTCTTCCTTACCGATTTCCTTTGTACCGAAAACATTCACTTCCACATAGTTAGTGGCAACACGTTTCTTTTGAGCATCCAATTCAAGCCCAATAGAGAACTCATCTGTTCCCGGGAATTCTTCTTCATCATAATAGTTGTAATCATCCATATATGGAGAATACGTTTTTACTTTTATTTGATTTGTCTCGGCATCAAAGAGCAAGATACGCATATAGCCTTGTCCGCCCTCAGGACCTGCCTGGTAATCGGCAAGCATTTGATAGACTTTACGATCGGTTACGCCATCGCCATCGTCGTCGATTTCATCGACAAGCATATCTGCAGCATGATAGTGACCGCATAGGACAGCGAACACATTTTCATTATCCAGTACAAGCTCCTGATATAGCTTTTCACCCACTGGATGACGGTTTCCGGATGACAGCAGATACTCATGGAAGTTCAGAATCGCCTTCCGATCTGGATGTGCTTTTAGAACCTCATCTGCCCATGCAATACCTTCATCATCGATGCCCCAGCCAAGATAGACCATAATATAGTCATTGCCGTTAGAGGAAATCAAATCATAATGTCCTCTGTTATTCTTATAAGAACCGCCATACCAAGGTTTATCTTTGAAACGATCCTCTCCGAAATAACGGTAATAATCTGTATAGTCATTACTCTTTTGCTCCACATCATGGTTACCGGCCAATACACCGTAAGGCACGTCTGCATCATCTAGCACCTGCATCGCTTTATCTGCGACTTCCCATTGGTATTCCTGGTCTGAGAAGTTCACCAAATCACCAGTATGGAATACATAATCAATGTTGAGTTTATCCTTGTTTTCCGCTATCCAATTCACTTGTTTATCGTAGATATGCGGGTAACTCTCAGAATAATACTGTGTATCAGACATCCAGACGAAGGAATAATCATAATCTTCATCCTCGATTGCAATTTCATCCTGAATGAGAACATTGATCTTGTAGTCTTTTACAAACTCATCAACATTTACAGACCCTTGCAAATCAAAGTCTTCATCTCCTGCTACCTTGTAATCGATTAGCTGCCAATCTTCTTCTTGATGATTCCACGCATACATGGAAACCTTTCGTCCTGGCAGTGAATTACCGCTCCAATTGACTTCGACGATATTTTTATCGTCAACATCCTTGGAAACAGGAACCTCAAATCGATGGTAAGGGAACTGCGTTTCGCTGTCGTTAATCAAATACTTGTCATCTACATCCGCAACCTTATCAATATCTTCGTTGCTGAATGCTTCTTCCCCTTCTGGTGCATAGTCGGATGGCGGCTCATAATCAGCTGCATTCTTGTAAGCTTTAATTTCACTATCTTGGCTGACTTTATATTTATGTCCTTGATAGAAAGTAACGTCCATATCATCTCCGGTAGGATCTGTTACTTTCACTTCAAGCTCTGGATTCTTCCCGACATTACCCGCTTCATCTTCCGGCTTGATCAATTCTGGAGCAACAGGCTGCTCTTCAGGGGTGGAGAAGTTAATTGTACGAACTTCTTCATTTCCGGCTTTATCCGCCGCTCGCAACACAAGCCGATGATCACCGGCAGATAAGGCTGCAGAAGAAGTCTCATAAGGAAGCTGAATTTCTTCTCCATCCAGTTCTGCCGTAAGGCTATCAAGACCGCTTAAAGCATCTTCTGCACTTGCCTCAATCGTGAATGGACCTTTGTATGATTTTCCATCTTCCATTGATGTTTCAAGGACAGGAACAGTATTGTCGACTGTTACGGAGACTTTGTCTGATGCTTCTTCATCCTTAGCTTCAATCGTGTGTGTACCATCTGCTGTTTCCGTCGTATCCCAGTCATATGCATTTGCCCGGAATTTCTCCGGCTGGATAGTGAAAGTAAAGTCTTGAACTGGACGATAATTACCGTTATCTCCAATATCAATTACTTGATTTGGATCAGCAAACGCCGGATCATACAAGACAGTACCATCTCCTAAAACAAGCCGAACATTCTTCGCATCAAAGTCATCTCGGTTTTCCGGTGATTCCAACTGGAACGGAGAAGCTTTGTTTCCGGCATGGATACTGATTGTATTCTGTCCTTCCTTCAACGTATCCGGGTCAACTGGAACAGTAATAGTCGTGTACGTATCGATCCAGTCATCGAATATACGCAGCACTTCCCCATCCTGTACAACTGCATTTTGGAAATACGTATTGATTCCATTCACATCAAACGCGAAATAAGCTTCTGTTTCCAATGCTTTGTCTGTCTGCTTGACTTCTTTTCCGTCAATCAGTAATGAAGTTTCTTGATCTGTCGTATCAGAAGTCGCTTTTAGCTTATATGTTCCAGAAATCAGCTGTCCATCTTTCACATTCAACCGAGGACTGGACTCTTTCTGATCGCGCTCAATACTTACTCGTTTTGTTTCTGTTTTCGTTTCATTGAAGCCATCTGTAGCAGCTACGTAATATTCCACATAGTCCTTTGCAATCAGCTCTGGAGTATAAACCGTATGATGGTAGTAGCCTGTCTGTTCATTTTTAGTTAGATCAACTCGTTTAAAGTTACTGGTGCCATCTGTACGATAGAATACGGATACGCGTTTGACACCTTTATCATCAGAAGCTTCAACAGAAATCTGCAGATCTTCCGTTTGATTAACGATATCTTTATCCGTCAGATCCTTCACTTCCGGTGCCACGCTATCATCTTCCACTTGAACAGGTTCGCCTGGAACTTGATCAGTCGTGACACTTCCAGGAGTACCAACGATTGTACCAGCATTCAGCTTCAACATACTCGTCGAGCCATCAAGCGGATATTTAAAGTTGATTCCCATATTAGCAACCGTATCTTTGACGCCCGATACCTCATTATAAGTCGCCATTGTAATTGCACTGCCAGCTTTCGTGGCAACCCCGACTCCTCGCTGGTCGCCGTTGGCCATCCCACCTGACTGTATTTTGAACAAGTTTTCACCAAGGGTTAGATTCGTACTGTAATTTTTATTGAAATCCTCAGCAGTCAAATCATTATTGGAGCCATTGATAATCCAGAATACAGCAGCCTCTCCCGGCTGGATGATTGGACTTTCGTCCGGCTTCCAATTGGTCACCCTCGTATCTGGATACATGTACGTCAAATCATAATCCTGCATGTCGACCGGAGCTGACGTATTGTTGTAAATCTCGATGAATTCATATCCGTCTGCCCCATTCACATTAGAAGAGTCAGGGACCAATTCTGTCACTAGTAGAGATGGAAGCGCAGAAAAATCGGTATCCGGCTGTTTAACTTCCACTTTAAAAGTCTCTGTTTTGGAACTGTTGAACCCATCGGAAGTTTCAATATAATATTCAAGCGTCCCAGCTTCCAGCTCAGCAGTAGGAATCTCAGCTTTATACAATTCTCCTGTGTGCTGCATGCTGTATTGCTCGAATTCATCTGTGCCCTCTTTCTTAATATAAAGCGTCACATGCTGAATGAAATTCTCATCTTTTATTGCAGCTTCAATTTGAAGAGGAGCAGGAATGGTGACTGTTTTCACTGGCTCAAGACTAATTTCCGGAGCAGTTTCGTCTTTTTCGACCTTAACGGTTTCTGCTGGAACTTGTCCATCAATCAAAGCGCCAGGAGAAGCTTTCAGCTGCAGTCCTACCTTCGTCATCTGTGCGGTACCAGAAGCTTTGTACGTAATTCCTTGATTTGGATACGTATCATCGATTCCTTCTGAGTCATTGTAGCTTGCTGCAGCAAGCTGAGCACCGCTGTCAGTCTGGAATGCAATCGTACGGGCTGATCCATTTGCCATACCGTCATTGCGGATTTCAATTACTTGATCTTCTGTCAAGTCAGTCTGATAATGGCTATTAAAATCAGCTAGCTCAAGCGATTGGTTCGCACCATTCTTGATCCAAATTACAGCCTTCCCCTTAGGCTCCAACGTAACAGATCGATCGATATCCCAATCTGTCTGTCTTCCATCAGGATATTGATAGGAAAGTTTGTAATCCTTTAAATCCATCGATTGATCAGAGTTGTTATAAACTTCGATGAACTCATACGCGTCAGCACCGCTGATATTATCACTATCTGGAACTATTTCCGTGATAAGGACCGGCGGCTGTGTCTGCGGATCAGGCTCGGTAATTGCTACCTGTATGCTTTGAAGCCCATTGTCAGGAAAACGCAGCTGCGTATCTCCGCTAACCACATCAATGCTGTATTGGAAAGACGGGCTCCATAGCACTTCTTTTGGAACGACAGCTTCCCAATTGCCATCACCTTTGTCTGTCATGTCCACCTTTTGTTCGCTCATACCAGGAGCAGTAACATATGTGAGGATTGCCGAATCTGCATTCCCGTTTTCAATAGCTGCACGAATGGTAAGGTCCTCGCTGCTATCAGCATTGATGATGGCCTCGTGAACGAGTGCAGGCTGCTCAAGTTGTTCCTCTTGGGCTGGCTCATCTGTTTCTGCTGTTTTTTCCTGTTCACCTTTTTCGGACTGCTCTTTATTCTCTTCAACTGGCTGCTCCTCGTCTGCAACATCAGCTTGTTCTTCTTGGTCCTGATTTTCTGTCTCTGACTCAGACGCTGAATCCGACTCTTGTTCGTCTACAGCAGGTGCTTCCTTCACATCGTCCCCTGGGGTCTCCTGCTGCGAGTCTTCCGCTGATTTCTCTTGTTCAGTTTGCTCTATCTTTTCGGACCCTGGTGACGGCGCTGCCAGAATGGTTGGTGTTTTTTGATCATTTGCAAAGTGGATACTTTCTGCCTGTTCCACGTCTTGGAAGTGGAAAACAGAAACGGAGGTCTGCTCAGTCGTTGTATCAGTGATGGAAAGCTGTTGTTCATCATCTTGGAATATGTAAGGTTCTGTTACGTTGGTGAATGCTGCATCTGTCAATTCAGTTCCGAAATGACTATTAAAAGTTTCTACTGTGGTCTCATTGTTCAAAGCAAGCACTGCATATCCGCCTGCTGGGATTTGCTCCTCTTGCTCTTGGATTACAAGCTTTTCTTTCTGGTCAGTTTTGTATGTGATTCCGATGTCCTTCCAGGATTTCGCTTCCTCTGTTCCATTATGTATTTCAATAAAAGATAAACCATCAGCACCTTGTTTCTCGCTGCCATAGACTTCTGTAATAGAAACCTTGTCTTCCCGAAGCTTTTCCTCTGCATTTACGACTGGAATGGATGCAGGTACAACTGTCTGCATGAGCAGCAAACATGCGCTGAGACCAGCAGCCATTCGATATGAACGCTTCATATAGCTCCCCCTATCTTTTATCGGGATTGTCCTCCCGCATTAATTCTAGAATTTATGTATTAAGAACCAATAAAGAGATTGTAAATTGTTGTCATAATACTTCGACAAAATATCCTAAAGTATTAACCAGAAAAAAATAAAGCAACATAAAGCCGCTTTATTCTCCAAATTTTGTTGAGTAAGTGACAAGCTGTTCAATAAAATGATCACTGGCTGGAGAGCGTACACTGCCTTCCCGCCAAGCTACACCAATTTGCCTTTCTGTCGGTTCGATAAGAGGAATACTCCTGACATGGGACATTTGAAGTGTTTCCAAGGATGGAAGCAGAGCAATGCCCTGTCCCGCCGCGACAAATCCCAGAATTGTCATCATATCCTCACTTTCGAACGCTACTTTCGGTTCCAGTCCATATTTTTCGACTATCTGTTCAAACATTACCCGGGCACTATAGCCTGGGCGAATAAGCAGGAAGGGCTCTTCTTCTATCTGATGTAATGCCAGCTGCTCTTCATTTGCAAGCGGATGTGTATCTGATACATATACATAAAGCTGATCTGTCCACAGCTTTCGCCAAGTTAGGCCTTCCACCCCCTGATCCATATTACAGATACATAAATCAAGCTTACCTTCTCTTAACTGATTGATTAGCTCTTCTGTCGAGCCTTGGTTCAGGGAGAACTCGACGGAAGGATAAATCTCCTTGTACTGTTTTAACAGTCGGGGTATATGCTGCAGTCCTTGCGACCTCATAAATCCAAGTGTTATTTCCCCATACTGTGGATCCTTCATCTTCCGTATGTGTTTTTCTGCCTTCTCCATTTCCTCTAATATTTTGACGGCATGTGTATAGAAAGCATCCCCGTAACTGCTCCGAACAATTCCTCGTCCCCTTTTCTCAAAAAGCGGCACTCCCAGCTGCTCTTCCAGCTTCTGAATCGAACGGCTCAAGGCAGGCTGAGAGATAGCCAGAGCCTTTGCTGCCTGAAGATAATGCTCTCGCTCCGCTACTTCCTTAAAATAAACTAACTGTTGCCACTCCATAAGCTCACCCATACCTTTTCTGCATCTTTTATATGTTATTTATGCATTATACAATACCATTTCATTATGGTTAACTAAAAGTACAACAAGAAATGAGGGAATTATTATGGCTATTGAAATTATCCTTATTATGATTGCCGCCGGTCTTATCGTCGGCTTTGTCGGGGCTGGAGGATCTGGTTTCATCATCAGCATTCTGACAGTGCTGTTCGGTTTCCCCATTCACGTGGCATTAGGCACTGCTCTGGCATCCATGCTATTCTCCTCGTTTTCGGGTGCAGTCAGCCACTACCGCGAAGGAAACGTGACATTACGGGCCGGTTTAATCATTGGAATCTTTGGAGCGGTTGGCGCTTTCATCAGTTCCCATTTTTCCGGATTCATCCCAGAAGATATCTTAAATTATCTTACGGCTGGTATGCTTGTCCTATCTGGGGTAGTTCTTTGCATTCGTCTTCTGCTGATGGGCAAGCCTTCAGACAAAGGGACTACAATTAGTGCATTCATCTACCAAAACAAAGTTATCTATTTTATTTCAGCTGCACTGCTCGGCATCTTAACCGGGGCACTATCCGGATTGTTCGGGATCGGTTCCGCTCCATTCATCCAAATCGGACTGCTTATCTTGCTCGGACTGTCTGCGCAGCAATCTGCAGGTACGACAATGATGATTATCATTCCAATCGCCTTGGCTGGCGGAGTCGGCTATGCACAGCTCGGCTTCCTTGATATCAAATTACTTCTCGAAGTAGTTGCAGGAACGATGATTGGTTCTTATATTGGAGCGAAATTCACAAAACGCGTTCGCCCTGTTTACTTGAAGACAGCGATGGTACTGCTTCCGATATTTGCAGGATTTTTACTATTATCTGCCTAAACACATAAATAAGCCGCCGGGATCCCGGCGGCTTATTTTTATCTGTTCAACAAACTTCCTACATAGCGGAGCAGGTCGTTTGCCGATGTGGAGTTATAATCATATTCATCAATCAATGTTGCGACTACTTCATTCATTTTCTTTAACTGCTGCTCATCTGGAGTTTTGATGGACGTTGTGATTTTCACTACATCCTTCAGATCAGAAAATAGCTTTTTCTGGATTGCTTCCCGCAGCCGTTCATGAGATTGATAATCGAACTTCTTCCCTTTACGTGCATACGCCGAGATTCGGATAAGGATCTCTTCACGGAAAGCCTTCTTCGCATTCTCCGAAATCCCAATTTGCTCCTCAATGGAACGCATAAGCTTTTCATCAGAAGGCATTTCATCCCCTGTTAATGGATCATGCAGCTTTGTCTTATTGCAATAAGCTTCGACATTATCTAGATAATTATCCATCAACGTTTTAGCAGATTCTTCATAAGCATAGACGAATGCTTTCTGCACTTCCTTCTTCGCGATTTCATCATATTCTTTCCTTGCTACAGCGATGTAGTTCAAATAGCGCTCCCGGTCTTCCTTCGAAATGGATGCATGACTGCTAAGGCCATCCTTTAAAGAACGGAGTACGTCCAATGCATTAATGGAACGCATTTCTTTTTTAATGATCGTACTGGAAATTCGGTTGATTACATAGCGCGGATCAATTCCGCTCATTCCTTCATCGCTGTGTTCTTTTTTAAGTTCTTGGATATCTGCGTCACTGAAGCCTTCCAGCTGCCTCCCATTATAGAGATGCATCTTCTTCAGCAAACTGATGCCGCCTTGGTTCGATTCTTTCAATCTCGTAAGAATGGTGAACATCGCTGCAATCTTCAGTGTATGCGGAGCGATATGGACATCTTTGATATCGCTTTCCGATATCATTTTTTGATAGATTTTTTCTTCTTCATCAACCTTAAGATTATAAGGAACCGGCATGACGATCATCCGGGAATGCAATGCTTCATTCTTCTTATTCGAAATGAATGAACGATACTCTGATTCGTTCGTATGTGCCACGATCAATTCATCCGCACTGATTAAGGCAAAGCGGCCGGCTTTGAAATTACCTTCCTGCGTCAAGGAAAGCAGATGCCAAAGAAACTTCTCATCACATTTCAGCATTTCCTGAAATTCCATCAGTCCACGATTGGCTTTATTAAGCTCCCCATCAAAGCGATAAGCCCTCGGATCCGATTCTGATCCATATTCCGCGATGGTGGAGAAATCGATGGAACCCGTCAGATCTGCAATATCCTGCGATTTAGGATCAGAAGGGCTGAACGTACCAATTCCTGATCGTTTATCTTCGGAAAAGAAAATCCGTTCAACAACAACATCCTCGATTCTTCCATCATACTCTTCTTCCAAGCGCATTACGTTTAATGGAGAGAGATTCCCCTCAATCCGGATTCCATACTCATCTTCGAAATCCTTGCGAAGATGTGCCGGAATCAGATGAAGCGGATCCTCATGCATTGGGCAGCCTTTTATGGCATAAACTGCCCCTTCATCTGTCAGTGTATATTCCTCCAGCCCTCGTTTGAGCAAACTGACAAGCGTGGATTTCCCTCCACTTACTGGTCCCATGAGCAGAAGAATTCGTTTGCGTACATCCAGTCTCCGAGCAGCCGGATGGAAGTATTCTTCCACTAGCTTTTCAAGCGGTTCTTCCAAACCGAATAACGAGTCCTTGAAGAAGCTATAGTTTTTTACTCCATCTTCTTCTTCAATGCCTTTATGCTTGATCATGTTATATACACGGGAATGTGCAGACTGAGCAAGATAAGGCCGGTCTTTCAACAAACGCAGATAATCAGCGAGCGTTCCTTCCCAGTGGAGCTTCTCTTGTTCCTGGCGATACTGCTGTACCTTATCCAATATATTCATCATTCATTAACCTCCCAGGCATTGTTAAACAAAAGGCGATTACCTTAATGTATGCCCAGGGTTTGGCTATAATGCCAGCAAATCCATTTCACGTCTGCTTACGGCTTCTGCTTCCATCCAATTTCCATGTATGATTCGTTCGTATATTTATCCAGCATGACATCATCAAGCTGAAGTGTTTTTTTATCATTAGGGAAAATATGCATCAGCTGCGCCAGCTTCTTCACGATCTTCTTCGGATATGCTTCCGACATCTCCAGCATCAGCTGAATAGCTTCTGTTGCTGGCAATACTTCCCGATAAGTACGGGAAAGTGTCAAAGCTGAAAACGTATCGACCACAGCTAAAATCTGCAGATCCATCCCTAGTTCTGGTAAATAAGCGCCATCTGGATAGCCTTTACGATTCAGCCGTTCGTGATGACTTCGCGCATAACGACCTAGTAAAGGCTCACCTGTCTGGTGCAGGAGTGTCTCTCCTTTGACCGTATGCGTTTGTACAATTTCATATTCCTCTTTTGTCAGTGTAGATGTTTTATCGAGGATTTCGCGAGGAATTTCAAGCTTTCCGATATCGTGGAATAGATACCCTGTTGCACAAAGATCCAACTGGACGACATTCATATGGTAAGCGAGCATTGTACCGATTACAAAAACATCTAAAGAATGAATAAAAGCATAGGGATCTCTTTGCTCAAGCATATGCCAAAGACTGCTCCTCCCCATTGTCTTCAGGCTTTTGATGTACAAATCCTTCAAGAAACGAATGCTTTCTTCCTCATAAAGTAGTTTTCCATAGCGGTACTCAAAAGCGATATAAGACAAATTTGTGTAAAAATGCTTTTCCATACTCCGCTTATATGTTGCTTGATGATCAGTTTCTTTCTCCAGCAGCTGCTGAATCATCTGCTGGAGGCGATCTGTCTTGCTAAATAGATCAGTAGTTTCCTCTTCCTCGGTTTCAACGACGACCGAAGGCACTCTGTTATGCTTCAGCTGTTCCAGTAAAGCTGCAGTGACGACTGTCCCTTTATTTAATTTTGTCTTGTCTGCCAGGACAATATCACTGCCCAAATAATCACCTAGTAGTATGTCTTGGATGCGTTTACGTTTTAAAATCAATTTCATTCTCCTTTTTCAAAAAAAGCTGCCATGTCTGGCAGCCTGAGAATCCCTCTTCGTTCGCACCTGGCTGGCATAGAATCTCATCCCTTAGCCCCTCAAGTTTTGCGTAACTGCCTTTCAACAGTGCTGCCGTATATGTATGTAATTGTTTCCTGGTTGTGTTTTGCTTCCGAATCAAGCAGCTGATGATAGTCCTCTTTTGCCGGCAGCAGCTCACACATTTCCACATCTAGCGCTATCGCCAATTTACTGATGCCAACAAAAGAAATATTCCGCTTCCCGTTTTCAATATCGGAGTAGTACGATCGATTAAAACCCGCCATGCCAGCCAATTCTTCCTGTGTCAGCATCTGTTTTTTTCTCAGATAACGAAGCTTATCTCCAAATGCCCGAAGCAATAGCGTGTAATCTCTCATATTATTCATGCACTCCATTATACCTTGCCACACCAGCAAATCCACCGGATATAAGTTACATTAGTATAATGCTACCAAATAAAACTGGTGAAAGTACTATTTTTGTCCCATTTTATGCATGTCTAAACAACTATAAAAAAATAAACTGCACACTAGGTGCAGTTTAGGATAACCCATCGAAGCGCTGCTGACGAAGAGCTTCATAAATAATAATTGCTGCCGTATTCGATAGATTTAAAGATCGGACTTTATCTGTCATATGAATACGAAGACATTGCTCCTCTTTCCCTACAAGCAAATCTTTCGGAATGCCAGTCGACTCTCGACCAAAAACGAATAGCAGATCTTGATCTGTATTGCTGAAATCATAATCTGAATAATGCTTGGTACCGAAGTTCTCTATATAATAAAAGACACCTTCCGGAAATTTTTCATATAACTCTTCTATACTATCGTAGTAATGAATATCCACGTCATGCCAATAGTCCAATCCTGATCTTCTCAGCATTTTGTCATCCGTCGAGAAACCAAGCGGACGAATTAGATGCAAAGCCGTATCAGTCGCAAGGCAGGTACGTGCAATATTACCTGTATTAGCTGGGATTTCGGGTTGGAATAGTACGATATGTCTTGGCATATACTTTCACCTCTGCTTTTCAACTTTCAACCTTACCAGTATAGCACAGCAGAGATCATAGCCCAATCTGGAAAAATTTATACACAACGTTCTCTGTATAAGCCGGAGAGTCAACGTAAGCCCAATGACGCATTCTGCTGTTGGCAGTATGGGCATTGACCAACGGCTCACCCTGTGCGTTCCGGGCTACCACTATCGTATTGTGATTATAGTTCCCATCACCCTCAAAATCATAGCAAATCACATCGCCAGGCCTCAGCAGCCTCGCATCCGCTACTTCCTTACCGCGTAAGCCTTGTGTCGATCCGCTCAAATACCACCGCAAGGCATTAGCTACTGTGAAACTATAGCTCCAGTTTTCACCATTGAACCACCACCCTGAATTCCTGTCTGGTTCCCCTCGCATTGGCGCCCCGCCTGCCCGTAAGCACTGGGAGACATAATTTGTGCAATCGACTTCAAATTTCTTGTAAGCAGGATTATAATCATTCCACCATCGTTCGGCATACTGAACAGCTGCCCGTCTATCATAGGTGAATTGCCGGTCAAAATCCTGATCGTTGCTCTCAAAGACGACAAGCCCTTGTACATGAGGCTGGACAGCGTCCTCAACTCGCTCATCATGAATGATTTGTCCATCTCGCATACGAGCTCTATGCGTATGCACTTCTTCTTCATGATACGTTGCATGCTGCTTATGCACGAGAAAAGTTGCGCACAAGCGATAGGTAATGATGTCTTCCTCCCCTTCGTGTTCCTCGCTCAGAATTATTCCTTCTCCTCGAATCTGTGCAACCTTCGCCCCGTCTTTTTCATGAAAAACAATCCGGTTGACGAGCCAATTCTCATCCTTCTTCCCATCAACTCTCTGCATCCAATAATCTGCCAGCTGTTCACTCTTCCCCATCTCTATCCCTCCTGTTCTTTCTTCGATATGACATGGCATATCCTCGTAGGAGGAGCAAGCCTCCTACGACGAATACAGATAAAACAGTCATGAATGTCTCCATGCTCCCACCTCACTTGTATGTATGTAGAATCATGACAGTATATGCTTCATCAGCTTGTCTCATTCTATTAATGAAAGCGCAAACATTTTTAGTTACAAATTTGACAATTTTGTGTATCCTTATAAAAAAGGGGGAGAATACGATGTCTGATGTTTTGCAAACTATCCTTAGCCACAAATCAGTAAGATCATTTACTTCCGAGCGCCTTACAGAGGAACAGATCAAGGAACTCGTTTCCGCTGCTCAAGCAGCATCCACGTCGAGCTTCCTCCAGGCGTACTCCATCATCGGTGTTAGCGATCCTTTGGTGAAAAAAGAGCTTAGCACTTATGCAGGCAGCCAGGAATATGTCGTGAACAATGGCCACTTCTTTGTTTTTTGTGCTGATTTCTACCGCCATAAGGAAATGGCAAGCAATCTGCGGGCAGACATTTCTGAAACAATTCAAGGAACAGAAGCTTTGCTGATCGGTACAATTGATGCTTCGCTCGCTGCTCAAAATCTTGCCATTGCAGCAGAATCGATGGGGCTGGGCATTTGTTACATAGGCGGTCTTCGAAATAATCTGGCCGGTGTTTCTGCAAGCCTTGGCGTACCTGCTCAAGTATTACCGCTGTTCGGGATTGCTGTTGGCTATCCCGAAAAAGTGAATGAAAAGAAACCGCGGCTGCCGTTCGGAAGTGTTTATCATGAAAACAGATATAACGTGGATAAAGGTTTGCTGAATGCTCAGTTGGAGGAATATGACCGTACCATCCAGTCATATTATGTGGATCGGATTGAAAACAGTCGGAAGACAACCTGGACCGAGCAGGCTACAGATAATCTTCGCATCCCGAAACGTGTTTATATGAGGGATTTTATAACGCAAAAGGGTTGGGCAAAGCATTAAAATAGGGCCGCTGCAGCGGCCCTATTTTATGAAGATGTTACTGATTTAAAGAATGATTCCATATCTTCGCCTAAAAGATGCAATTGATCGATAAGCCGGCTGAAGTTATTTACTAGATCTGCTTGCTCACCGGATGCATTCCTAATTTGCTCCACACTTCCGGATAGAGCAGTAATATTATTTTTAATATTCTCTAGAGAGACGCTCATACTTTTCGTAACATCCGTCGTTTGGGAAGACAGTTTCCTGACCTCACTTGCAACAACAGCAAATCCTGCACCAGCTTTTCCAGCTCGAGCTGCTTCAATTGATGCATTCAAACCTAGGATGTTGGTCTGCTGCTGAATTTGGCAAATCTCACTTATTGATCCAACTGTTGTTTCTGTCAGAAGCATGGATTCCTGTGACTGGGCTGCGATTTCCTCGCTGGAGGCCGCAAGTTCTTCTGAATGGGCTGAAACAGTGTGCAATTTATCCTGGAGGCCGTCAATTATTTGACGCAGGTTCCCAATGTACCCTTCCATTTTTTCTTGCGCATCCAGAGGGACCGCAATTGCGAAAGCTCCAACTACCTCTTTATTGTCGTTTCGAATTGGAAAGGACTTCGCATGCAGAGGAATACCATATACTTCCCGCGGCAATAAAACCGAACCATATCGTCCCGCTAATGCGGCTTCTAAGTTTTTATCTCCGACTGGTATAGGGCTTCCCACATGAATCCCAAAATCGACCTTTGTAGTAGGCAGATAACTCAAGAACTTTTCTCTATCTGTAATTCCAATCATCGTATCGGTACCGATTATTTTTTGCAGATCTTCTGCCGACTCGACTAGGTTATGTAATAATTCCATTATGATCCCTTCGTTTCTTGTACACTTATTTAATAGAAAAAGGACAAAAGTTTTAGGTATTTCATACCACTTAAATCACAAAAAAATATCCTTGTATTCCATCTCATTACTTATACCCAGTCTTTTAAACAGCTAAACTATAAGAAATAAAAAAAGGAGCATTTAATTTATGCCCCTTTTCAGTGTGATTCTGCATATTCCTCTTCGAACTGTAGTCCTTTACGCATTTCTTCAAGTACTTGATCGTCCTGCTCTTTGTCCATCGCTTTCCTTACTGCATCGAAACCTTCCGGTAACCCAATCTTACCAATGGCCCAAGCGGCTGTCCCACGAATAACAGGTCTTGGATCTTGCTCCATCAGCTCAATCAAATCCGGTACGGCTGATGTAGTCTTATAATGTGCAATGGCTAGTATTGCATTGCGCTGAATCGGTTTCTTTCCTCGCCAAGAACCGGAGATCAGGCCGAATTTTGCTTTGAATTCTTTATTCGACATCTTGAGTAACGGTTTCAGCAGCGGTTTCACGACCTCTGGATCTGGCTCCATTTCTTCATGAAGGTGGAAATCCATGCCTTTGTTCTTTGGACAAACCAGCTGGCATGTATCACAGCCATAGATACGGTTTCCGATTTTTGAACGAAATTCGTCTGGCAGGAAATCTTTCGTCTGCGTAAGATAGGCAATACAACGCTGAGCATTCAGCTGGCCGCCTTGGACAAGGGCCCCTGTGGGACAGGAGTCAATGCATTTTGTGCATGTTCCGCAACTATCCTCTACAGCTTCATCCGGTAAGAATGGAATGTTGGTAATCACTTCACCAAGATACACATACGATCCGAATTCGGGCGTAATGACAAAACTGTTTTTAGCACTGAAACCGATCCCCGCTCGCTCAGCTACAGCTCGATCAGATAACTCACCTGTATCAACCATTGAACGATAGGTAAATCCTTCTACCCTTTCTGAAAGAAAAGCAGTCAGTTTTTTCATTCGATCGCGCAGCACTTCATGATAATCCATTCCCCAGGAGGCCCGACAGAACAATCCGCGCGGTTCTTCCTTCGTACTTTTTGGTGCATTAGGCAATCTGGAAGGATACGCGAGCGCTATTGCGATAATGGATTGAGCAGAAGGCATAAGCTTCTTCGGTTCAGTCCGTTCCTCGATTGTACCTTTCTCAAAACCTGACTGATAATTGTTTTCTTGCTGCTGTTTTAATCTTTCCTTCAGCTCCTGAAAGACATCCGCCGTTGTGAACCTGATTTTATCTACACCGATCTCCTTGCTGTAGGCAATCAGCTCCTGCTTCAGCTGTTCTGTATCCATTATACGGCCTCCTTTCTTTATCATTATTTCCATAATATACATAGTAAAAACGCAATGCCTCGTTACGTTTAAAACGAGACACTGCGTTGGCTCAGGGGTAGTAAACAAGTGCATGACAAGCGAAATGATTACCCCGGTTTATAAATAGTATGTTAAGTAGTATAACAAGGTTTTTACATGCACGCAACATTCTAAACATAATTCGACAAATTTTTTTCTCGCCTCTGCTTTCACCTCTGCTATACTGGATTTTAACAAGAGGGAGGTAAGGATATGAGCTTGTACGATTACTTACTAACGCAAGATGGGATAATCACCAAAGAATCACTTTTATATCCCTTTGAAGAAAGAGGTTTGCAATTCGGGGACGGTGTTTACGAGGTCATCCGTATATATCAAGGGACATTTGATTTGCTGGAGGAACATATCGATCGGCTTTATCGTTCCGCTGAAGCGATTCGGCTGGAGGTTCCATTTGCTAAAGATGCATTGATTGCTTCTCTCCATCAACTGTCAGAGAAGAATGATGTACAAACAGATGCAAAGCTTTATCTGCAAATCACTCGCGGTTCTGCACCACGAGAGCACAGTTTTCCAGATGTGCCGAGTAATTTCTATGCTTATATGGAACCTAGTGAAAGGCCTGTGTCTCCGCTTCAGCAAGGCGTACGTGCTGTTTTGGCAGATGATATCAGATGGGATTTATGCTACATCAAAAGTCTGAATTTGCTGCCAAATATACTAGCCAAGCAAACTGCCAAGGAAAAAGGAGCTTTTGAAGCTATTCTCCACAAAAATGGCACTGTTACAGAAGGATCATCCTCCAATGTATTCATCATTAAGGATAAGATTCTTTTCACACATCCGGCTGCAGAAAACATCCTGCATGGCTGTGTCCGCAGCAGAGTATTGGCACTTGCACCAAAAGCAGGATTGCAGGTGGAGGAAACAGCCTTTACAACTGACCAGTTACTCCAAGCAGATGAGGTATTCATCACCAGTACGACCAGTGAAATCATGCCCGTCATCGAAATTGAGGGGAGTCTTATCGGTAATGGGAAGCCGGGCAGCGATACGCGCACTCTCCAACTTGCCTATGAAAAAGAAAGCGGAATTCAAACTACAGCATTTGTATGAATAAAAGACCAATAGGATTGGGACTGTCCCATCCTATTGGTCTTTTATTTGTTTCTTAGCCTCTCGGACATCCTGCTCAAAAGCTTGCAATTCTTTCTTAGAAATTTCTGCTTCTCCATACCTTACTTTCTCATAAATTGAGAGACTAGTGTCGGGGATACCGATGCGGGTGAGCCATTCTTGCCAAGTCTCCGAGCTTCTCCTCCCTTTCTTATACCTATTGGCGTAGCGTTCCAGCTGGAACACATGCTTGCGAACTAGCTGCACCGGCGGCATAATCCGAACCGACTGATTTTCTTCCGATTTGTCAGCAAGTGGTGTAAAAATCATCTGCTGTTCTGCTTGCATTGCACCATCATCAATGCTGATTCCACCGAGCCTTTGCCTTTTGTAAAGCCAAATTACGAGCAGGATCAACAGAACTCCGCCAACAGCAATCCAAACCCAAGTACTACCCACACTGACCGTTTCTTCCACTATTTCCGTCCTAAATAACGGCGGCAAATCTGGAATCTGAACCATATTGCTTCCTTGCTCCTCGGCTGTCGTGGAGGAAGACTCGATAAACTGATCACCAACCCCAAATCTTGTCAGCGCCCATTCCAGTCCATTTCCTGCATAGCGGAAAACTGAACTGAACATCGCTCCTGCAATTGCTTGAACAACAGGATAAAGAAGCCATGCCAGCCCTCCTGTAGAAATAGCGGCTAACAGAAAAAGAACGACAGGTGTCTCAAGCATCCCTTTAGGCTCTTGACCTTGGGTATGATAAATCCAATAGCCTGCAAAAAATATGATGATTGTCGTTAAACCTGCTGCAACCAGCTCTGTTCGATAGAAGAAGAGCAAGATCGTTATCAATAAGGAGAGATAAAGCATGAGGTAAACATATCCATAAACAGGTTCTGCCTCTGTCTCCTGAACGGTGAGTCTCCAATAAAGAATGCCTGCAACAATGATAGTGAACCAAATCGGCCATCCGAGCACCACACTGCCAATGAGAATGCCGGTCGAAAGAAGCGGTACAATCAGCAGCTGACTGCGAATATATCGATTCATTACCCAAAAGACAAGGAGCATGGATACGAGCAAAAAGTGATAACCGAAGAAAAGCGACTGCTCGAATCGTATCAGAAACGGCACACAGAGCAGATAAAGGAAAAATCCCTCTAACAGAAAAGTAAACCCTGCTGCATACCTCATGCTCTCACCCATTCCCGGTTCAAAGTTACTTCCTCCAGAACAGCCTTTATTGGGTCGACGTGGTACAATCGACCGTTCATCCCATGCAGGGAAGTCGGTAATTCGCCTATCAAAATAGAAACGGTTTGATTCCTTCTCATTTTCAAGTGATGCAGCACAGAGGTGATTTCAGTCATTCCATCCTCAGCATGTACGCTTGCCAGCAGATCGAGGGCATTTTTCACATCTGTTTCGGCCTGCCCTGCACTTTCTGTATAGATATGCGTCTGCCCTTTTGCCCGCAGATTTATGTGCATATCAATCGGATATCCGTTCTCAGCTGCTTGGTAGATGATAAAAGCAGCACAAGATAGAATTCTCTCTAGCTCCGGAGAGACATACGCATTACCCAGTCTGCTTGTTGTACTAATATTCAAGATAAGCGTAATTGTCATATCATAAGTGCGCTCTAAAACTTTTGTCTGCAGCATATTTTTTCTTACACTGGCCTTCCAATGGATACGACGGAAATCATCTGTCGGTAGATAATCCCTGATTGACTTAATTTGGAGCGGATCCTCTGTCAGGGCAAGATCTGCTAGAACATGACCAGCTTGCTGACTGAAAAATTTTTCCACTCCGTGAACCAACTCCTGGGTGGGATAAACGATTACACTCGTCTGGTATCTGCCTAGGTATGTCAGCTGAAGAGGCTGCATCCTGAACAGCGGTAAATAAAGCATGATACTAGATGGTGCTGCTATTCCTCTTTTCACGGCAATAAATGGAAAACTGACTTCGAGCGCTTGTTTTTTTGGTATATGAAACGATGTCTCATATAGCTGTGCATCTGATCCAACTATCGGCTTTCCCCGCAGGCTGTCAGCTGCAAGAGCATCTTTTACTTGGAATTTAAGATTAGCATTAGGAAGAGACAGGTTTCCCTTATTTTCGAACCGGAAGTTAATGACTGCTCTTTCCCCAGGAAAAAGCCGAATTGTTTTCCGTTCACTTTGCAAATCCAGATGACGACCAAGGCACTTATCGTAATACCGCTGGACAAGAATGATCGCAGCAATTACTCCTGCTAGGATAAAGAAAGCCCTGATACCAACCCATAAGCCGAGAAGGAATACAATAATAGCCAAAAAAGACAGCAGATCAGAAAAACGATCTTCCGGCATTTCCCTTCTCCATAACATCAGGACTGACTCCCTGACTCGACAGGAACAGTAGTATTAGCTAAGATCTCTTCCACGATTTCCTGCTTTGTTTTCCGGATGGCTCCCTCCATGGTCAGCATGATCCGATGTCCCAGAATGAACTTGGCTAATAGTTTAATATCCTGAGGTGAAACGAAGTCTCTACCATCCAAAAGAGCATACGCCTGTCCCGCTTTCAGCCATGCAAGTGCCGCCCGCGTACTTGCTCCAAGCCGAACTTCAGGATGATTTCGACTGGCGTGAATGATGGATAACAAATAATCCTTTACATCATCTGTAATATGGATACTGTTTACTTCCTGCTGCAGCTGAAGCACTGTCTCTGGATTCAATATCGCTTCATTACTAATTCCAACTTGCTTATATGTATTGAGAATGTTCCTTTCATCCTCCAGCTCTGGATAATCAAGCTGGATACGCAGTAAAAAACGATCCAGCTGTGCTTCAGGCAGTGGATAAGTTCCTTGCCCTTGTTCAACAGGATTTTGCGTAGCAATAACCGTAAATGGAACAGGAACGGGCAGTGTCTCACCATCAATTGTAAGCTGCTGCTCTTCCATTACCTCCAGCAAACTGGATTGTGTTTTCGGCGCAGCCCGGTTGATTTCATCAGCAAGCAGCAGATTCGTAAATGCAGGACCGTACCTGATCTCGAATTCCTGTTTCTTCGGATTGAAAAATTGAATTCCAGTTACGTCACTTGGCAAAACATCGGGTGTGAACTGAACACGGCGGAATTGTCCGCCATAGACAGCTGCTACCGTTTTGGCAAGTTTTGTTTTACCCGTCCCTGGCACGCTCTCTAATAGCACATGACCATTTGCCAGTAATGCTACAAATAAAAGTTCAACTGCTTGATCTTGGCCGATAATTTCTCGTTTTACATATTGTATGCTGCGTCGTAAAGACTGTTTTTTATCCTCCATGCACACATCACCTCCATTTGGAATATTCTTTCAATTATCTCATCATAGCATAACTCTTACATTCTAAAGAAAATAAAAAAAGACAGCCTCAGCTGTCTTATGTCAGTATTTCTTTTATCTTGTCTCTTTTCCAAAAGCCTATCAGAGCACAAATCAATATAATCAATAGAATAATAGCGATATACGTATAGTTTAAGGATACGATACTTGACCCGACAAGTGCATAAGTCATCGTCCCCGGAAGCACGCCTAATACACTGGCGGCCATATATTGCTTGAACTTAACACGTGTCAGACCGGCAACATAACTGACCAGATCATAATTGAAAACCGGCAGCACCCGCATGACTAATACATAAAAGAAACCTTCGTCATGCAATTTCTGCTTGATTTTCTCCACTCTTTCACCTAAATCCTTATCCCCGAATCGCTCGGAGAAAAAGTGAGCTAGAAAATATGCGACGATAGCAGCACCCGCAGAACCAATTAAAATGAAGATAGTCCCTTTAACAAAGCCGAACGCTAAACCACCAGCAATCGATAATACAGAGGAAGGAAAAAATATGACGGGTTTAACCGCATAGATTCCCATGTAGATTAATGGAGATACGATCCCAAATGAAACAATCCACCCTTGGATATCCTCAGGTGACAGTTTAATATGTTCCCGGACGAACCAAAACAGAAAAAGAACAAGCAGCCCGATAGCCGTGCCCTTGATAACCTTTTTTCCTTTCATGATGAGCCTGCCTTTCTTTTGGTATAGTCCAGTCCTTTTTATTGTAGCACAAAAGTCTGTTACCGCTAGTATATGAAACTCTTACCTTAGGGGTTCGAAGATATAGGTAAAAACTGCATACAGGAATACTTATTCCCTATCTACTTCTTAGCTGATTAATGGTAAAATGAAATTTATGTGCATATGAGAGCAGATAAAAAGCGCTAAAGGCTGTTCAGAAATACTGGATTATACAAAGAAGCTAGGTATATTCCTATTTTCTTAATTCCTTTTGTTTCTGACCTTTCAGGCGCTGTAATTAGACAAGGAGCGTAATAGAGTGGACAATGCATGGTTTGAAGTCAGAAAAAGCGGCCCGCTAACCGGAGAAGTTACCATTCCAGGTGCCAAGAACAGTGCGCTTGCACTGGTTGTAGCAGGCTGTTTGACAGATGAGACAATCACAATTCATGATATTCCCGCTATCCGGGATATCTTATTGATAAAAGAACTTGCCGAGGATATCGGCTTGCATATGAATGAAAAAGAGAAAAATACGTATGAGCTTACTGGTAGACATATTACTTCCGGAAAACTTGATTTAGCCAAGACATCGGATTTCCGCGCGTCGTATTACTTTGTCGGAGCTTTGCTGCATAAAGTCAAAACCGTGCAAATCGGTTATCCAGGCGGAGATGACTTCGGTTCCCGTCCAATTGATCAACATGTGAAGGCTCTTTCTGCACTTGGAGCAACATTTGATTTCAAGCAGCAGTATTATGAAGTAACTAGCGAGAAATTGACAGGTGCGGAGATTACATTTGATGTGATTACATCAGGTGCTACCATCAACGCTATGCTCGCAGCAGCAAAAGCTGAAGGACGCACAACACTGCATAATGCTGCAAAAGATCCGGAAGTAGTTGATTTAGCGAACCTCCTGAACTTAATGGGAGCAAAAATCAAAGGTGCCGGTACAGAGAAGATTACGATTGACGGCGTGGAGTCTCTTCATGGTGGAATCGAACACACAGTAATTCCGGATCGTTTGATTGCTGGTGCATTTTTGATGGCAGCAGGTGTGACGAATGGCCGGATTACAGTTAAAAATGTCATTCCTGAGCACTTAGCAAGCTGTACGAACAAACTGATTGAGCTAGGTATGACAATTACAGAAGACGATGACTCGATGACAGCTTCAGGAACTGCGCTGCAAGGTGCTCGCATCCAGACAGGCATGTATCCAGAACTTGCAACTGATTTGCAGCAGCCTCTTACTACGCTGCTCACGTTAGCAGCTGGCTCTAGTACGATTTTGGACAAAGTATATCCAAACCGTAATGGGCATGTTGCTGAGCTGAAGAAGCTTGGTGCTGACATCGAAGTAGTTGATCATCAGATCCTAATTCATGGCGTTGCTAAACTAACGGGCGCAACAGTAAAAGCACATGACGTTCGCGCTGGTACTTCTTTGATTTTGGCTGGCCTTGCAGCTGATGGCGTAACCAAAATCACGGATGTTAAGCATATTCAGCGTGGTTATGAGGATATCGTCGGGCTGTTCACACAGCTTGGGGCAAATATCACGTTGCATCAGCCAGAGCATCAGACTCAAATCTAACATCAACCGCTCCCCTACTTGTAGGTGAGCGGTTTTTTTATGATTGCTGAAACATGCTTTAGGGTAATATGAGATTGATTGGAGGAGAAGCTGATGCGAATCATTATTTTAGCTGATACACATATGCCGCGTATGGCAAAGGTTTGGCCAGCTGCGCTGCTTCCCTATCTAGAGCAAGCTGACCATATTATCCATGCTGGTGATCTTCAGGACAGCCGAGTTCTTGATTCACTTGCATCTTTCGCTCCAGTTACAGCTGTCTCAGGAAATATAGACAGTCCCGAGCTGATTGATAACTTACCAAAAAAACAGCTCCTTACCTTTCATGGATTAAGAATTGGGTTAACACATGGACACGGAAAGGGAAAAACCACTGAAAAACGAGCGAAGCTGGCATTTGAAGGCGAATACCTAGATTTGCTCATCTTCGGACACTCACATATTCCTGTTCATAAAGAAGAAGCAGGTCTTGTTCTATTCAACCCCGGATCTCCAACAGATAAGCGGCGGCAGGAGCAATTCTCATTTGGCGAATTGATTGTTCAAAAGAATGGCACATGGTCTCTAAAACATATTTTCTATAGCGATAAGAAAGGATGAATGTAATGGAATTCTCAGGCAAAGTAGTTGTCGTTACTGGAGCAGGAAACGGAATTGGAAAGGCGGTTGCCCTTCAGTACGCTGCTAAAGGAGCGAAAGTAGCCGCAGTTGATATGGATCTAGAAGCAGTCGAACAAACTGTACAGGAAATGGCAGGAGAAGGACTTGCCCTCCAAGCAGACATGCGGCAACACACACAAGTGACTGACTTTATGAAACAAGCCTTTGACCATTTTGGGCAAATAGATATTTTGATTAACAATGCTGGTATTAGTGCGTTTAAGAATATGTATGAACTAGAGGTCGAAGAATGGGATAGCATTATCAACACGAATTTGCGCGGTACTTTCCTAGCCAGCAGAGAAGCCGCCGGATATATGAAGCACAGCGGAAAAGGCGGCTCGATTGTAAACATTGCATCGACTCGTGCAACCATGTCGGAACCTGATACCGAGGCATACGCTGCAACCAAAGGCGGGATCGTCGCTCTTACACATGCACTTTCCATGTCATTACAGGATGACTACATTACGGTAAACAGCATCAGTCCAGGCTGGATCGAAACGAAGGAATATGACAGCCTTCGTCCTGTCGATCATGATCAGCACCCTTCCAAGCGCGTTGGAACACCATCAGATATCGCCAGAGCATGCGTTTTCCTGACATCAGCTGAAAATAATTTCATCAACGGCGAAAACCTTGTTGTCGATGGCGGCATGACACGCAAAATGATTTATGAACACTAAAAAAGACAATGCCCGCGGGGCATTGTCTTTTTTTCAGCCTCTTCCTGCTTGGAAGCTTGGATATTTGGTCATACCGCCATCTGCAAATAATGTAATACCTGTAACGTAGCTGGATTCATCAGAAGCAAGCCAGACAGCGACAGCTGCAATTTCCTCTGGCTTTCCGATATAACCCATTGGAATCATACTCTCTACATCTGCTTTTTGTTTTGGATCTGCGAATTTTTCAGCATTGATTGGCGTGTTGATTGCTCCTGGTCCGATATTGTTCACACGAATCTGTTTCGGAGCATATTCAAGAGCTAATGTTTCGGTTAATAGCTTTACCCCGCCTTTACTAGCTGCATAATGTGCAAATAATGGCCAAGGAATCATTTCATGTACACTAGACATATTGATGATGTTTCCTTTTACATCATTTTCAACAAAATACTTCAATGCTTCACGCGAACCTAAGAAGGCACCTGTCAAATTCGTTCCGATAACACGATCCCAATCCTTTAGCGACAATTCATGAGAAGGAACCGGATTTTCGACGCCAGCGTTATTAATCATGATATCTAATTTACCAAATGAATCGATAGCTGTCTGAACAAGTTTTTTAACGTCCTCTTCCACCATTACATTTCCTTGTATCGCTACTGCATCACTGCCGCTGTTTTTGATTTCTTTGACTACCTCATCGGCCTTTTCGCCATTGTTGTAAAAATTCACAACTACTTTGGCACCTTCTTGCCCAAAACGTAAAGCCATAGCTCTCCCGAGACCAGTAGATGAACCTGTAATGACGACTACTTTTCCTTGCAAACTTGGATACATTAGAAACTCTCCTTTTATCATGATTTTGTATAGCCTAAGAGGAAACCGGCAAGTACGATTAGGACAATACCGATACTAATGCTGATTAACTGTCCCCTCGTTTTCTTCTCACCTAAAATGAAAATACCGCCTAGTGTGGAAATGACGATGCCCATTTGAGATAAAGAGAAACTCGTTGCAACCCCTACACGCGGCTGCGAAATAAATAGGAACATATTCCCTGCAGCCCATATCAAACCAGGAAGTATATTTTTTATGGTATAGAAATCATATGGTCGGTATTTCACTGTCAATATTATTCCGCCTGCCACCATGCCGACAGCCTGTGGGAATAAAGCAGTCCACCCATCGACACCGAATAGTCTGGCGATAACAACATAAACGAGATAGCCGACTGTCGAGATAGCAATGTAAATTAGACCTTTACGGAAAGCACCACGACTCTCTTCATCGCCCCCCTCTCCTTTTGCTCGTCTGGAAGTCAGGATTGCACCGACGATTATCAACAATAATGCCAGGATTCCAAGAATGACCGCTCTGGTTGTATTCCATTCTCCGAACACAATCACACCGAAAAGAGAAGTGGAAACAAGCTGTGCTCCGGTCGAGATAGGCATTGTTCTAGAAACACCGATTGCATGGACACTTTTCAGCTGGAAAGTTTGTCCAAGTGACCAAAACACCCCAGACAAGAAACCGATCAAAAAGATAAAGCCGGTCAGTTCGGGCCGTACGAAGAAATACAGTACAATCGAAAGCAGCAGAGCACCGATAGTCGTACCAAGTATCTGGTGATAAGGGCTCCCCCCAAGCTTGACATTGAATAACACGATACTGCCCCAAAACAATGCAGGCAGAACGGCAAGAAGTATATCCATCACGTCACTCCATTTCCAATATGCTTACGGGTAGTATGATGCGTTTTCTATCGATTTATGCATAAAAAAGATCCAAAGCTATATAGCTTTGGATCAAACACGCTGGAGTGCCGCCGGGCGGTCCAGCTCATATAGTTTTCTGTAATGCGGGGACTCCTTCAGCAATTGCGCATGCGTCCCGCGCATTTTGATTTTCCCTTCCTCAAGGAAAATAATTTCATCCATCTGTTCCATCCCTACAAGGTGGTGTGTTACCCAAAGCAAGGATTTTCCGGCCAGGCTATCGAAAATCGTCTTCAGCAAATCACGTTCTGTGATCGGATCAAGACCTACAGTCGGTTCATCTAGCATGACGATCGGCGTATTCTGGAGCAAAACCCGCGCCAGAGCAATACGCTGACGCTCCCCGCCGGAGAAACGCTGTCCGGTTTCTTGCATCGATGTCTGATATCCTTCTGGCTGACTGGCTACTAAATCATGTAATTTGACTTGTTTCATAATAGCTTTCACTTCTGCTTCAGTCGCAGATTCATTCGCCAGCAGTAGGTTATTCGCCACACTTGTATAGAAAAGATAAGGATTTTGATTCAATACAGAGACCAGGTTTGTCATATCCGAACGAATGGATGATGCTTCATAACCATTGATTCGTACAGAACCGGAATCTGGAACCAGCATCCCTTGCAGAAGCTTTAGCAATGTTGATTTACCCGCACCACTCTTACCGATAATGGCAATTTTTTTACCTTGTGTCAGCTCGAGTGATAAGTTCTTGATAACATTTTCCTGTTCCTCATAACCAAAACCTACATCATCCATAGTCAGCTGAACATTCTCAAACGAACCTTCATAGGAGACCGCTTGAACGATTGTTTCCTGATTTGATTCCAGTTCGGTGACACGGTTAAGTGACTCCTCATACCGAGGATACTTTTCCACAGCATTCGATACAGGTAAAATCGCCTCTGACAGTGGAATAATGACAAGAACAAAAGCAGCAATGAATACATCTGCTATTCTTCCATCCGTAAACAAACTAGCACCGAAAGCAAGCATTGTTACCAGCATGGCCGCAACCACGACCTGCCCGATGAATTCACGATAATAAGACCAGTTCTTCGACCGTTTGTCAGCTTTATCCTGTGTTTCCTGGCGCTTGAAAAAGCGACTGAAGAAATGCTGTTTTTGTCCGCTCAGCAGCCAGTCATGGATGCCAAGGAAACCATCTGTCACATATTGATAAAGCTTATCCTTGTCCTTCTTGTAAGCCTGATTGGCTGCTCGCATATGCAACAGCGAGAAAATCGGCATAACAACAACCAGCACGAAGAAGTATATCGCCATAAGAAAAGCAAATCCAATACTAAAGTAACCAAGTACACAGATACTGATAACGTATAGAAGAACCGCGGATGCAGTCGGCAGAATCGTACGCAGGTACAAATCCTGCAGGCTTTCGATATCCTCAGCCAATATACCGAGCACTTCTCCGGTTTTCATCGTTTTGCTCGTTGCTGCTTTGGGTTCTACTAGATGATAAAGCCTAGTCCGCATCTTAGCCAGCACACGGAGAATGAAATCATGACTCACCAGTCGTTCGGAATAACGGAATACAGAGCGTCCAAGTCCGAATGCCCGAACGAGCACAATTGGCACATACACAAGCAGGATGTTCTCCGGCCGAAGTGATGATTTAGAAATCAAGAAGCCAGATGTGAACATCAATGCCGCAGCTGATCCCACTGTCAGCATACTTAGCAGCAATATGGTTAGCATGCGATATTTATATCTTTTAACATATGGCATGATCCAGTCACGATGCTTCATGATTATCCCCCATTTGTGCTTCCAGCAAACGGACATATAAGCCGCGGTTCGCCATTAATTGTTCATGCGTGCCACACTCTGCTATTCTGCCGTTATCCATGACGACAATCTGATCCATTTCCTGCATCCAATGAAGCCGATGGGATGCGAAGAACAACAGTTTATCTGCAGCAAGCTCTTCGATTACTTCTTTCAATTCATATTCCGTTTCAATATCAAGCTGCGCTGTTGGTTCATCCAGCAGGACAATCGAACGATCGCTCAAGAATGCCCGTGCCAGGACTACACGCTGTGCTTGACCACCGCTTAAGCTGCGGGCCCCTTCCCCAATCAAAGTGTCAGAGCCCTCTGGAAGTCTTTCGACAACTTCTCTGAGCCCAGCATGATCAATCGCTTTTTCCACTCGTTCATCAGAGGCTTCCGGCGCATAGAATCTTACATTGTCCTTGATGCTGCCTTGGAAGATAAATGGATGCTGCGGAATGTATGCTGTCTGTTTCTGCCATGCTTCAGCTGAGAAATCTAGAGGCTTCCCGTCCAGCTCCATTTCACCAGAAACAGGATCGATAAAGCCACTGAGTAAATCAATGAAAGTTGATTTGCCGGCACCACTTGCTCCAATCAAACCGACCTTCTGATTCCCTTTGATACTTAGCTTTATCTCTGACAAAGCAGGACGGTCATTGTCGTACGTAACCGTCACATCGTTTAAGACAAGCTCACTGACTTCTCTCCAAATCCCTGCTTGATTTCCTTTATGCTTCTCTTCTGCCAGCTTGATAACTGCAATCATCTGATCACCTGCATCCTTACCATCCAATGTAGCATGATAATCATTCCCTACCTCACGAATCGGAAGGAAGTACTCTGGTGCAAGCAGCAGGATCATCAATGCTGGCTCCAGCAAAAGTGTCCCATCAATCAATCTGAGACCAAGCGTAACAGCAACGAAAGCAATTGCAAGCTGTGTGAATAAGTCCAGCGCAAATGAGGAAAGAAACGCGATTCGCAATGTACCTAACGTAGATTTACGATACTGTCCGCTTACCTTTTCAATCGTCTCGCCATGCTCCTTGCTGCGACCTAGGAATTTTAATGTTTCCAATCCTCTTAACGAATCAACAAAGTGATTGGAAAGCATACGGTATGCCTTCCACTGACTGTCCATTTTCTTCTGTGCAGCTAACCCAAGCAAAATCATAAATGCAACCAAAATAGGAATGGTAACCAATAAAATGACAGCCGAGATATCATCGTGCAGCCAGATATAAACTAGTACAAGCCATGGCGTAATCATATTGGAAACAAGCTTTGGCAGGAACAGCTCCAGATAGTCCCGCAGCTTACCTGCTCCCTCCAGCAAGAAGGTAACCAGATTCCCGGTTCCTTCCTGTCTAGTGTAGCGTGGTCCCAGCTTGAATACACTTTCCAAAAATGCTTTCCGCATATCCTCAACAGTTGCTTCTGCGAATCGAAAACATATTTTTTTAATGATAAGCTGCAAAAGCTGCCTAGCAAGAAAGGCTGCTATAAAGCAGCCTATAAGTGGTATTTGGGAAGGGAAGCTTTCCCCATGGAATAGGTGCGTGATGGCTTCCGCCAGCCATTTCGCTTGAAAGATAATGGCCACAGCTTGCAGCAGCGTTAATGCGGATAGCCCTAGCAGCACCGTTTTTATTCCTTTATAAGCCATTAAATTTCTGCCCATTAGTATTCCATATGCTCCTTATGATCTACACGTTTACGGAAAACGTAGTAGCTCCAGATTTGATAGCCTAATACGAATGGCAGTAACGCCAAACTGATATAGGTCATTACTTTTAAAGAATAATCTCCTGATGATGCCGACTGTACAGTTAAGCTGTATGCTTCACTGATGGAACTGATCATTACCCGTGGGAATAGACCAATAAATACGGAAGCAATCAGCAGAATCATCATTAAACCAGACATCAGGAATGCCCAGCCATCACGTTTACGTGTGATGAAGTAGCCAGATGCGATATAAACAAGAATACCGACCATGAATAGATACTCTAAAATATTGCCATGTACACTGAACATATCAGTTTTAAAGAATGTCATTCCAAGGAATGACACCAATAATATTGCGTTAATCGGCAGCAAATTTTTCGCTGCACGACGGCATCGCTCCCGCAATGTGTCCATCAAGCGTAGTGTTCCGAAGATAAGACCATGCCATACGCAGAGCATTGTCAATGTCACTCCGCCAAGAACTGTATAGACATTGATAACATCGGATATACCAGCATGCATGTGCATATTCTCGTCAATTGGTACACCTTGGATTAAGGCAGTGAACATGATACCGAACACGAGTGGCGGAATAATACTGCCGAAGAGTATCACCCAATCCCAAGTCTTGCGCCATGTCGGATGCTCTGCTTTACCGCGGAACTCGAATGCTACCCCGCGGC
Source organism: Terribacillus sp. AE2B 122 (assembly GCF_902497585.1). Taxonomy (NCBI): domain Bacteria; kingdom Bacillati; phylum Bacillota; class Bacilli; order Caryophanales; family Bacillaceae; genus Terribacillus; species Terribacillus sp. AE2B 122. Next base: position 232,887 of record NZ_LR700946.1, read on the forward strand.
CGATCAGCCCGAACAAAATGAAAGCAAAGCAAAGATAAAAACCGCTCAGCATCGACGCATACCAGTTAGGGAAGGCTGCGAACATCGCACCAATAGCTGTAATCAGCCATACCTCATTCGCATCCCAATATGGACCGATGGAATTGATGAACGCGCGTCTTTCCAAATCATCTTTAGCTACAAATTTACTTGCAATCCCTACGCCGAAATCGAAGCCTTCCAGGAAGAAGAAGCCAACGAACAAAACTGCGACGAGGATGAACCAGAATTCATTAAGAGAAAGCATGTTGACCCTCCTTCGTGAATGGATCTGCGATTGGTTCTGTTTCTTCGATATCATGCTCTGGTCCTTTTTTGATTTCACGGACGAACAAAGTAATCATAACCGCGAACAGAATCAAATACAGAGCCGAGAACGTGATAAGGGAGAAAAGAACTTCTCCTGCTGTTACACCGGCACTGACCGCATCCTCTGTTTTCATATAACCGAATACAACCCAAGGCTGACGACCGATTTCAGTCATAATCCAACCGGCAGAGTTGCCGATGAACGGGAAGCTGATAGCAACAATCATGATGCGCAAATACCATTTGCTAGTAACAAGTTTTTTACGTGCATAAAGGTAAGCACCCCAGATAGATAAAGCAAGAACTGCTCCGCCTAAAACCGTCATGACACGGAAACTCCAGAATGTTGTCTTAACCGGCGGGATGTAATTACCAGGACCATATAGCTCTGTATAACGTTCCTGCAACGAATTCATCCCTTCTACTGAACCGCTGAACTCACCGTAAGATAAGAAACTTAGTACATAAGGGATTTTAAGCTCACCCGAATTTTCTTTCGCTTCTGTATCGATATTGGCAAATACTGTCCAAGGTGCAGGATCGGCACTGTCTTCCCACAGACCTTCACTTGCAGCCATTTTCATTGGCTGTGTTTCAACAAGATATAATGCCTGCTCATGACCAGATAATGCAATACCAATACCACTGATCAAAGCGACAACAATAGCTACCTTAAATGAACCTTTATAGAACGCCACATGTTTCTTGCGTAAAAGCGCAATAGCACTAATACCTACGATGAATAATGCACCAGTCGCAAACGATCCGAAGACTGTATGAGGGAATTCGACCCAGAGCTGACCATTAGTCATGATTGCTAAGAAGTCATTCATTTCAAGTCTGCCATTTTGTAATACTTCTCCGACCGGATGCTGCATGAATGAGTTCGCAGACAGAATGAAGAATGCGGAGAAAATCGTACCTAGAGACACAAGCCAAATACATAATGCATGTACCCATTTCGGTAAGCGATCCCAACCGAAAATCCACAAACCAAGGAAAGTGGACTCCAAAAAGAATGCTAGCAGCGCTTCAATAGCAAGCGGTGCACCGAAAACGTCCCCTACAAAACGGGAGTATTCCGACCAGTTCATCCCGAATTGGAATTCCTGTAATATACCGGTGACAACACCGACTGCGAAGTTAATCAGGAATATATGTCCCCAGAACTTCGCCATTTTTTTATATTTATCATCTTTTTTGACCACATACATCGTTTCCATGATTGCAATGATAAATGCCAACCCTATACTTAACGGAACGAATAGGAAGTGGAACAATGTCGTTGATGCAAATTGGATACGCGAAAGCTCTACAACATCCATTTTGCCGCCTTCTTTCTTTTCATGATTTTATCGGAAACTTTGTGAAAATAGTCACAATGTCCTGTTACATTTAGTATACTCCTGCTTTCCTATTTAAGTTTGTGAAATATTGAACAATTTGTGGCGTAATCGTAACAGCTTTGTTAACAAACAAAAAAATCCCTTAAGAAAGGGATTTTCAAGTAGTTAATATGAAATTATTTTGACATTGAGTTGAGCATTGCTTCTTATTTATGCTAATAACACACGTAACGCGTCAGATGCACCTTCTGGTAGTTCAAGTTCGAACGCTTGCTGCAAATAATGCCGATCTTTCAGTCCGCAGCTGCGGAAATAATGTTCCATTATAGAGCGCTTATCTTCTTTTCCGGGTAACAGCCAATACATGATATACCACGCCTCCATACTAGCCAGCGGCAATGCACCTGCTCTTGTTTGTTCCCTGACGGCAGAGAAGGGCATCTCAAAAACACTATTAGCATAGGAAACTGCAAAACCAGTCATCAAATCCACTTGCACCCCATCTGACATAGTGAAGGTTGTACACGACTTTGTTTTGAATCGGCCCTGTGCCAGCTTGTCCTCGGATTTAACTGCTCTGTTTTGAAGTACTTCCTTTGCTATGGCAAACTGCCAAGGCTCTACTAGTATATCGACATCGTTTGGACTAACAGACAGCCCTTTTAAATACAGCAGCAGCGAACCCCCTACTGCATATTCAATCTCATTTGCTTCCAGCAACATCACAATTGGTTTGAAATGCAACAGTTCGCCTTCCCTCCATTACATTATAAATCCTTGATATACCAAACATCACAAGCGTAATGTTCCGTTTCACTCAAAGGCTTGTCCAAAAGATGAAATCCTTGCTTTATATAAAAACGATTTGCAGCAGTCATATTGCTCAGCGTCTCCAAGTAACATCGACTATAATGCTGCTTAGCAAAAGCAAGAGCTGTCAGCAGTAACGCGTGGGCTACACCTGTTCCGCGCATATTCTCAGCTGCATACATCTTCTGCAGCTCACAAACTTCTGGATGTCCCTCGACAGGTCCAATTCCGCAGCCCGCAACAATCGTACCTTCCTGTTCTACAACCCAATACTTTGAACCAGGCTGCTGATACAAAGAATAGAAACGGCCAAGATCTGGATCACTCCAGGCTGTTCCAGGCTTATCAGCACCAAATTCCTTCAAGCATGTTCGAATGAGCTGCTCGACTGGTTGATTGTCTTTTTCTTCTATTTCTCTAATTTGCATACTTCCACCTCTTACGCTTCTCTCTCGAAAATCAGCTCAATACTGAGAGCCATCCCGTCATGACCTGGTATCGGGTTCATACTATGTAAACGCCAGCCGTTTCTTGCATATTCCTGCACAACTTTCCGATAGTCTGTCTTCATTTTGCCGGAAAAAGCCTTCATCTCAATCGTTTCAAATGCGTATGTCATCATACTTTATTGCCCCTTTTACATTCCAACGTTAATCAACTTTAAAAGGTTTCTACAACTTCTTAACCAAATAATATTGAGTATGCCCGGCTGGATGATCCTCTACTTTTCCGAATACTGTATACCCATGCTTCTGATAAAAAGCAGGTGCCTGGAAGCTGAAGCTGTCCAATTTAATAAGCCTTGCATTGTTTTGTCTGGCATAATTTTCAGCCTCGGCTAACAGCTTCTCCCCAAACCCAACTTTTCGCTTTGATTCTTCTACCCAAAGAAAATCAATATGCAGATGCTGCCAAAAAAGCGTGCAGGTGATACCGCCAATAATATTGCCTGTGTCATCGCGAACCGTGAATGCTGTGGATTCCTTTTTGGCTCCTCTTTCTTCTGGCAATTGTTCCATATTATACGCAATTACTTTCTCTCGGATATATTCCCTTGCTTCTTCATTACTCTCCTGTCGTATCTTCATCTTCGTTTCCGCCTTTCAGGAAAAACCGCTCGGTTTCGTCAAATAAGATACCCCTATCTTCAAGGTTCGCCCAGCCATGATCTGCTCCAGCCACTGTTACAAGCTCCGCAGATTCTGGATAAATCTCCATATATTTCTCAGCATACGCAATAGGGGCGATATCATCTGCATCACCATGGATAATCTTTACTAACCCTTGGTAACTTTTAGCTGTCTCATAAATGTCCAATGTCTTTACATCTTCTATTAAAGCTGGTCCAAGTTTTCTTCCGCGAATGTCCATAAACCCTTGTTTTCTGATGATATCTACGGGCTTCCCCTGTATGGTGCCTTGTTTCGTAATTTCATCCACAATGACAGCAGCCGGTGACCATAAGCAAAGCGTCTTGATCAGCTCCGGATACTTACCCGCAGCCATACTGGCTACGACACTTCCAAGACTCATCCCAAGTAAATGGAATTGATCTGGATCGACCTCAGATTGCTGGCGGCAAAAATGAATGAGCGCTATCGCTTCTTCTATTTCCCTCGTCACCGTCAAGTTAAAGAAATCCCCTTCGCTCTCCCCACAGCCACTGAAATCAAAGCGGAACACGGCAAAACCGGCCGCCACCAGTCGATCCCCCATGTGCACAAAGCTGTCCTGGTTCCCCATCCGGTTGGAAGCGAATCCATGTAGCATGAGTATTGCCGGAAACGGTCCCTTGCCTTCGGGAATATGTACAGAACCTTGCAGCAGTGTACCCTTATGTTTATAAACGAGCGATTTCTTCATTTTAAGTTCCTCCTTATTTTACCATTCCCAAGATGATTGTGTAGAAAATACCAGGGATACAGAAATACAATAACGCTGCTAAATTTCCTTGTTCCTGCATGCACCCGATAGTGTATGCTGGCAGGGATAGGATCGAGGTATTCAGATAAAAAATGAATCACAGCGAAAAGACAAACAAACACGAAACTTGTTAACAGCACGATACTTCTTCCTCTCTATCAGATGATAACCCATTACCACTCCGGACCAAACCTAAACAAAAAAAAACCAGACAGTTATTTCTGTCTGGTTTTAAAAGCTATCATCTCGCTTCTCTAATTTTAATCCGATCTTATTCAATGCACGCTCTAAATTGGCCTCTATTATTATGTCTTTTAATTCCATCTGCAACGATAAAGCTTTTAATGCTAAATCCGGATGGAATCCGGTCAGAATTGGTTTTACACCAATAAGCTTCAATAAAGTAGCTATCTTTAATAACGAATTGCTTACAACATGATCAATCTGAGAGATACCCGATAAGTCGATGACAAGGTAATCCAAATTCAACTCCTGGCTCTTTTGCAAAGATAGCTGAATGATTTTTTCAGCTCTGTCCTCATGTATGAACCCAATGATCGGAAGCACCGCAACCCCAGCAGTAATCGGAACGAATGGTGCCGATAGATTTTGTATCTGTTTGTTGGCGTTCTCAAGCTCTAGCACAAACGTCAAAAGTGATGCCATCGTTTCGAATAAACGAATATGCTCTTCCGTAAACGGAAATGATTTCGAATCAAGTCCGCAAATAGTTCCGTAATTCTCTCCGTTCTCAAAATAGATCGGAATCCCGATAAAGCTACCGCCCCCGAGGTTATTTGCTACTTCAAGTGATTGAGATAGTTCGCTCTTCGCTAAGTCTGGGATAATTAGTATTTCTCTCCCATGATCGACACTAAGCTTGCATAATGTCTCATTAAAGGGAAGCTTTTCTCCTTCCTGGAGGAGATTTTCTTTTTGATTCACAACTTTAATGATTTTATTATGAACGTTGTCATTTTTAGCGATAAATAATGTATTAATCTTCACGAATTCACTGATAATATTCAGCACACCCTGTGCCGCTTCATCGAAATTAGCAAAAGTACTTACACTTTTGGTCATCTCTGCAAATGTTTTCATTTCCAAGTACCTTTCTCCTTACTCAAATTCGAATACCATACCTTTACCCTAATTAAGTAAGGTTATAACACATTTTCTGAAGAAAAGTTTATTGGCATATAAAAAAAGCGTGCTGCCAGGGCAGCACGCTAATATCATTTAGTTAGCTTTTTTATATGTTTCTGTCTGAGTTTCCGTCACACTTGCAAATTGCTCTTCGTCTTGCTTGACCATTTTCAACCAAGCTGCAAAACAGCCAACAACACAAGCTACTGCGAACACAATTAAAAGATAAATCATTTTGTGCACCTCACATAGTCATTTGATTATGATTATGCCATGGTTGAACGCTTAGGAAAACAATTTGTGACGATGTTCACAAACAGTTCAAATTTCACCGACACATTAATGTCACATTATTTCACTTTAATCGCCGATACGGACAAGATATCTGCCGCGAGCATGACCTTGCAATAACTTAGGTAATGCATCCGGCAATTGTTCCAGCGTCAATTCTTCTATAACGAAACGTTCCAAGTCTCCTGGATTGAAGGCAGTTGCCAGCTGCAACCAAACTTTATCACGTGTTGGTTTCGGACAATAAACGGAGTCGATACCGAGTAAGTTGATTCCGCGAAGAATGAATGGGAATACACTAGTCGGGACTTTGCCTCCGGCAGTTAATCCGCTCACTGCAGCGGATCCGTTATACTTGAGCTGGCTGAGAACTGATGCAAGCGGTTCCCCGCCGACCGGATCGACTGCTGCTGCCCATCTCTGGCTTGCAATCTGCTTAAGATTGCCATCATACACCTCGTCGCGCGAAATGATACGAGTAGCTCCAAGCTCCTTAAGATATTCGTGTTCCTCTTGTTTGCCTGTACTCGCTTCCACTTCGAAGCCAAGCTTGTACAAAATAGCTACTGCAAAACTGCCGACTCCTCCGGTTGCTCCGGTAACAAGTACTGGGCCATTCTCTTTATCCAATCCGTTCTCCAACAAACGCTGAACAGATAGTGCAGCTGTAAACCCTGCTGTACCGATGATCATTGCTTCTCTCGTCGTCATTCCTTCCGGCACTGGTACGATATAATCAGCTGGCACTCTCGCGTACTCGCTGTATCCACCATGACGAGCAACTCCGATTTCATAGCTCGTGGCAATGACATGATCTCCCGGCTGAAAGCGCTCATCCTCGGAAGATACAACTTCTCCAGCTAAATCTATACCTGGAACTATAGGGTAAGACTTCACTACATTTCCATTTGGTATCGTCGCTAGGCTATCTTTATAGTTGACACCGGAGTAGTGAACCTTGATCAATACTTCTCCCTCCGGCAACTGGTCAACGGCCAATTCTTTCACTTGAACAGAGAAATCTTCTCCTTGTTTATCTGCAATTAATGCTTTAAATGTATCACTCATCTGCATACCCTCCTACTAATTACATACTAATCTTTTTCATAATCAGACACAATTTATGCGCATTTTGCTAAGAAATCATTCTCCGTATATTAATACCCTTTCTGTCTCTTCTGCAAAACAGGAAGATATTCTTTCAAAATCTTGTCAAGTAATATGGCAAGCTATAATGCAGTGTGATATAATCTCGTGGTCTATCAGAGAAGAAACAACATATTAAAAGGGGGTTATCAGATGAAACAGATAAAGCAGAACTTCCTCAGAGACCTGGTATTCCTCATGGCTGGATCCTTTCTTTTCGCCCTGGCAGTGAATATTTTCGCTATTCCGAGTGAACTTGGCGAAGGCGGCGTAACAGGTGTTACTATTATTTTATTTTATGCACTTGGCTGGGCTCCGAGTATTATGAACCTTATTTTGAATGGTCTTTTAATTATCATAGGATACCGATTCCTAGACAAGCAGACCGTTTTTTATACAATCATTGTCGTCATACTTAATTCTTTCTTTCTTCATTTAACGGAAAGCTGGGAGATAGCTTCGAATCAAGTACTAGTAAACGCAGTCTTTGGCGGCTTATTTGCTGGTGTCGGCATCGGACTTGTACTTAAAGTAGGCGGTACGACAGCTGGTACTGCTATTCTTGCCCGGCTTGCGAATAAGTATCTCGATTGGAATACAAGCTTTGCCTTATTGTTCTTTGATTTGATTGTTGTAGCAGCTTCTTGGTTCATCATCGGCACAGAAAAGCTTCTAATTACTGTGATTATGCTATACATCGCAACGAAGGTAATGGAATTTGTTATTGAAGGATTGAATCCGAAGAAAGCTGTCTTCATCATTTCTAACCAAAAGGATACGATTGCCAAGACAATCTCCACGCAGCTCGATAGAGGTGTTACGCTGCTGGAAGGACGCGGATATTATACACAGAACCAGAAGGAAATTCTGTATGTAGTCATCAATAAGCAAGAACTGCTCCCATTGAAAAAAATAGTCCGTTCTATTGATACAAAAGCATTCATCACGTTATACGATGTGCGCGATGTATTTGGTGAAGGATTTATGGATATTACAAAATAAAACAGAAGCGTACCAGATTGGTACGCTTCTGTTTTATTTAATGCCTCACTAGCAGTAAATTATGCACATTAACAAGTTAAGAACATATTGAAATTTTTAGATTGCATTCCATCATCTAACTGTATTATGTGCTATGGTTGGTATAAAGGAATAATTTAGAGAAATGATAGATAAGACTTACTGCGGCCCGCAAAGAACTGGCATTGTATCTGGATAATATTTATAATGATACTTAGACTATAAAACGCACGAAAAAGGGGAACGGAACCATTGGATAAGATAGAAATTGGCGGCCTCCAGTTTGCTTGGGAACTGGATAAAGGCAGATTTATATATGAAGATCAGGATTCAGTTCTTTTTTGGATTTCCAGTGCTATGCGTGAATTTTTTGACACGATAGAGGAGATTTCTGGAGAAGAGGTTTCCAATCTTGTTTTCGAAACAACAGGATATCGGCAAGGCACTGTTGTCGGCGAATATTTCCAAAACAAACCTGACGTTGGCATCCATAAAGCTGCGGAACTGATTAAGAATACGTATGCTTCTGCAGGCTGGGGAAGAACTACAATAAAGAATCTTGATCCAGAAAAACATACGTTGACAGCAGAATTGGTTGACAGCTGGGAACATAAGATAAATATTTCTCAAGGCAAAACTGAAGGAGGCCGTTTCTTGCCAGCCCATTATGCGGGCATCTTCAGCGGCATGTTCGGAACAAATATATGGTATAAGGTAGAGCATTATCAATTGGAAGGCTACGAAAGTACTATCATCCATTACTTCCCTTCAGAAGTTACAGTTTCGGAGAATATCCACCAGCTGGCCCGGAAAAAAGAATCACAGCAAATTTTGGAACTGGAAGCAACAGTCGAGGATAAGACCAGGGAATTGAAAAAGCTGGTGCGTGATCTATCCTCCCCGATCATACCTGTTCTTGATCATGTCGTTGTCGTTCCCTTGATCGGAAAATATGATGAAGAACGGTCAGAGGAGCTTCTATTCAAGACGCTGGAAAACTTGCCGGCCTATAAAGCAAGATACCTGCTTCTGGATTTGACAGGCCTGGATAAGGATGTCAGCCAATATACGGCGAACCTGATCAGCAAGGTTGGATCTGCTTCATCCTTAATCGGTACTCAGACATTACTCGTCGGTATTTCACCAGAGCTCGGCTTGCAGATATCCAACTCTGGGATCTCGCTCGCCTCCTTCGATTGTTTCCAAACGCTACAGCACGGAATCCATTATGCGCTTGGGCAAATGGGTAAACAGATCATCTGAAAATAACGAACCTCTCCATCTATCTAGCTGGAGAGGTTTTTTACATCTAGCACCATGCGAATAAAAGGATACACCGACCCGTTTGTTTGCTGATCGAAACATTCAGTAAGATGGAACCCAATTCGTTCGTACAACGTAATAGCCCGCTTATTGAATGAAGCTACAGCAAGGGAAATTTTTTCTGGGTGATATGCTTTTATGATGTGTTCAACCAGAAATGACACAAATTCCTGTCCAAAGCCTTTGCCAGTCAGATCTGGACGCATACCAAATCCTATTTCGACTTCATCATTTTCTGATTGTATACTGCAAAAGCCCATGACCGCTTCCATCTGTGTCACCGCATAAACATTTCCTTTTCTTGCTTCCGGATCAAGGAATTCAGCCATGTCCTCTTCATCTTGATCCATATCATAGAAAGCATAGATGCCTTCATATCTCCATGTGTTCGCAATAAGTTCAGCCTGTGACTGCGTCATAGGTACAATCTGGTACATTGTCATTCTCGTTGCCTCCGATCTGCTTGCCATTCAGCCATGTAAGTCTGCTGGCGTCTTCGGTTGTACGTTCTAAATACTAGATAGATTCCGATGATAACACCTAACACAATTAGCAAAATAAGTGCAACGATGGCAACGGTATAAAAGGATAATGCCGTCATGAGATTGTTACTCCCTCTTTTTTTATTAATTCCATTATAGATAGAAAACAAACGGAAAACTAGGAATACTTTTTACAAATACTGCTTACTCCATGCGAATGGCTCTAGAAGATTACAAGAAAAGACTGCATACCGATTACACAATATCTTTACTCAAAGTCTCACTTACTAATATGAAAATGCCCAAAAAAACCGGCTATAAAGTATATTTTATAGCCGGTTTCAAATTAAATTATTTATTCACTTTTTCTTCCGCCGCTTTAATCTCTTCTTCAGTCGGTGTAATTGTATTTGCCACCCACTCTTCCCGGTACGCATGATCCAGCGCACTCAGGCCTCTTTCCTCTTTTTCAAAATCCGCTTCCGGACTAGGCATCTTGTCCTCCCGCTCTTTATCCTGCAAATTCGATCCTGTCACATTCGGATCATCCTTCTTGCTTTTCAAATAAGAAAAGGTACCTGCTGCTGCGGCTATTGCGACTGTTCCTCCTGCGATCAATCCGATATTCGTTTTCTTCATCATGTTACTTCCCTCCACTCATTTGTGATGATTCAGTAACGCTCTAAATTCTATATTCCTTGTTTACGCTTTCTCTAAACTAAAATTAAGCTTCCTGCTTCAGCTCGAACTCCACTAGATTCTCCCCAAGGACACTAAGAGTAATATGATTGTCACTCATATTGATGTAGCCATATTTGGAGCTGGAGGTATCTGTAATACTTTGTCTTAGATTGCCTGGCACCTTACGCTCGCCATTTTTGTAGCATGTATAAATATGATCAATCGTCACATCAGGTATATGCAGGATATTTTTCAAATAGTAGACTGCCACTGTATTGAATTTTATATTGGAATTCACTTCATATCGCTCCAGGAAATCACGGAATGGTTCCACACCGCTTTTGCCTAGTAAATCAAGGTCTTTCACCATGCTATAGGAGTCCTTATTCCGTCGGATCGGACGCTTCTTGATTGATTGGACTCGATTGGAGTCGACAACCGAAATGTGCTGTACTGTTTCTGTTTCTGGCTCCTCTGCTGCTGCCGCCTCATAGCCAAAACCCTGCTCACCAAGATAGCTCTTTACCATTATGTCGAAAACCTTGCCTTGCAGATTTTCCGGAAACTTCTGTATCACTGTCGAAATACGTTCCATTTCTGCTACTAATGCCTCGTACGACGTCGTCATAATTCCCCTCCCATAGCTTTTTCTATTTGTTTCTCGATTGTTTGTGCTATTTCCTGCAAAGTTTTCAATTTTTCTATATTGAAAGATTATCTTTATTAACATTCCACTATCCTTATCTTTTCACACCTTCTTTAATTTAAGGTTTTCTATGTAGAAAGAAGAGCAGATTACTGCTCTTCTCCTCCTGCCGCTTCTTCCTTTGCTTTTTGTTTATCCCATAGCCGGAAAAAAGGGTAATAAATAAGGAATGATAGGACAAGAATGACAATCTGCAGAATTGCCCCTGATATGCTGCCTGTAATTAGATAGCCTTGTAATATAGGCGGCATAGTCCAAGGTGGCACTATTCCTATAGGCTTCGCAACGATTCCCCAGTCCATAGCCAAATACGTAATCAGTACCGAAATAAGCGGTGTGAAAATGAAGGGCACGATCAAGAGCGGGTTCATGACAATAGGCATTCCGAATAGTACCGGTTCATTGATATTGAATATACCTGGTCCGATACTCAGTCTTCCAAGCTGCTTCATCTGCTGACTTTTTGCAAATAATAACATTGCCAGCACAAGGCCCAGTGTTGTTCCAGAACCTCCCATAAAGACGATATCATTTATTTCATTTGTAACGATATGCTGCACGGTCTCGCCAAGCTCAAAGGATTTAGCGTTCTCCGCTGTCAACGTCAGCCAAATCGGTCCTGTTACAGCTCCAACAATCGTCGCTCCGTGTAAACCAGTACTCCAAAGCAATGTGATTAACAGAAAAATAATCATTGTACCAGCAAGACTCGTTCCGATAGATGTTAGCGGCTTTTGCAGGAGCACTGTGATGACATTATGGATACTGCCAAAAGAACCGACGTTCTCTACTAGCAAACGAATGACCCAGATTGCAATGATTGCAAAAAATCCTGGTATCAGGGCGGTAAAAGAGCGAGCAACAGCTGGCGGTACACCGTCAGGCAGTTTGATGACTAAATTACGCTGTACAATCAACCGATATATTTCAGTACACAGAAGCGCAATCAGCATCCCGACAAAAAGCCCTTTACTTGTGAACATCGCTGTCTGATAAGCTGTCTCTGTGATATCCACGCCTTCTGGTGTCTTGCCGATGATATACGTTACATATGGTGTGCCGACGAAATAAGCCGATAAAGATACAGCACCAGCCGCAAGTGGATCAACCTTATATGACTCAGCCAAACGATAACCGATTCCAAAAACGGCAATCAAGGTCATTAGTTCAAACGTGCCGCGATATGGATATAGCAAACTCTCCTTGAGCTGGGGCCGTTCAGCAAGGAAATCCATATACGACTGGATCGGGAAATTGGCTAGAATTAAAAAGAAAGAACCTATGATGATGAGTGGCATTGATAAAATTAGTCCATCACGGAGTGCATTCAAGTGTCGCTGCTGCGCTATCTTTGCGGCGACAGGCATTACTTTCTCCTCTAGGAACTGATTCACTTTACTCATGACTGTACCTCCTCAGCGGATTTACAGCATTTTATGTAACCGCTTTCATTGTGATGAGGTTTTTCCAGCCCAATTATTTTCTATACAATTCTTGTTAAACTAGGTTATGGTGAGTACTACATACACACGGCTTTAGAGCAACTGATCCTTAAGTGGTCAGCAAATAAATTTTCACGAAGGAGTTAAGCTCATGTTGAAAGAAATTTATCATATCGCTGTACCTACTGCTTTTCAAGACAACGAGGCACTCGATACAAAGCATACTCTAGATCACATAAGACAACTATATAACCAAGGTATTCGATCTGTACTAGTTTGCGGTTCAACCGGGGAGCAGCATAGCCTTAGTTTAAAGGAAAAAGTGGAGCTGCTAACAGCTTTAGAAGAGGAAGAATTGCTCGTTAGCGATATGGAAATTATCTTCGGTGTTTCAGCGATCAGACAATCTGAAGCTGAAGTACTTGCTAAAGAAATCAGTAAGACCAATATTGCCGCAATTCTCTTAGGCTATCCCCCCTACCTCTTACCTACTCAGAACGAAGCATTGATATATTCAAAAAGTATTATTTCTTTGGTCAAGAAACCAGTAATCTTATACAATAACCCGGCTCGCACAGGCTTTGATTTATCTGTTGAAAGCGTACTTGAACTTGCAAAATCAGATTCGGTTATTGGCTTAAAAGAAGCAGGAAATTCAAGCAAAGCTTCCGATATATTGAGGAACGTATCAGATGGTGTATTTTATATTTATGCTGGAGGAGAGCGGGACCTGTTGCAGAAAATTCAATATGGCTTTTCACGTTTATCTTCTATTGCCGGCAATATTGCTCCTATTAGAATACAATCATGGTTTGAAGGTCTGTTATCTGGAAACATGATAGAACAAAAAGAGATTGATTGTATTAATGACGTCCTAGAAACAATTTACAACGGTTCGCCTATTGTTAATCTGAAAAGAGAGTTGAGTCATGAAGGTGTTGACTTAGGTAGATGCAGAAAACCTCTCGGAAACAGTTAGTGAATGAAATAGAACCGTTCAAAAAAATGCAGGAACGGTTCTTCATTTCAAATTTTTATTCAAGTCTCTTCGGCTTGTCTATTAGCTGCTGAAGTATACCCTGCATTATCTTGTCCCGGGTTGCAGTCATGCTGCTCACGTCGAGAACTTCATCGAGTTGTTCATTTAAACTTTCATTCTTTAGCTCTTTTACTTCATTATGAATTTTTTCCATCTTATCATCCAACGCGGATGCAGAATCAGCAGCTGCTTTTAATTCATTCGCCAGCCGATTCGGTATTGCTTTATCATATTTATAATAAATTTTATGTTCCAGACTGGCCCAAAAATCCATCGCTATCGTCCTGATTTGAATCTCCACACACACGCTTTCTTCCCTATCAGACAAAAATACGGGTACTTTCACAATTAGGTGCAGGCTCTGATAGCCATTTGGTTTCGGGTTCTTTATATAATCTTTCCTATCGATAAGTTCGATATCTTTTTGCTTCTCGATCATATCGCTTATTGCATAGATATCCGATTTAAATGAGCAGGTAATTCTGATACCAGCGATATCCTTGATATTTTCCTTAATAGCATCCAATGAAAAATCAATATTCTTCTTAAAGATTTTCTTTAAAATGCTTTCTGGTGATTTCAATCGGGAACTGCAGTGTTCAATTGGATTATAATCGTGAATATAAGAAAATTCTTCATTTAAGATATTGATTTTCGTATTCACTTCATCCAGAGCGAATTTGTATACGGCGGTAAATCTCGTAAGTTCTGTCTTCAGTTCTTTAAGCTGCGTTAAATTCTCATGTGTCAGTGACTGCATATTAAAGTTCCTTTCTACTAGCTGCACGGAATATTTTCTATCATTAAAATGGCAGCAAATGGCGAATCAATCACCGCCTTATTCTCATTTTATCAGTAATTCAATTTTCCCTCAGCAATTTTGAGCTTGGCTTCTATAAGAAAAGAGACGCTCTCCCGTGAGAACGTCTCTTTTTACACTCAGCTTGTTTTTCTTTCTTTTTCTTTCTCATGAAGGAGTGCTTCCCCTTCTATGTCAATGTTCGGCAAAATCTTATCGAGCCACTTTGGCATATACCACGCTGCATTGCCCATTAAGGACATAACAGCTGGAACAATTGTCATACGAACTACGAAGGCATCGAATAGGACCCCAAATGTCAGCGCCATCCCGATTGATTTAATCATCGCATCAGGCGTTACCATAAAGCCGACGAATACCGACATCATGATCAATCCTGCTGCAACGACAACCTTACCGCTATCACGCATACCCGCGAGTATCGCTTCTTTTGGATCACGAGTTTGGGAATATATTTCCCGCATGCGGCTTACGAGGAATACTTCATAGTCCATCGCCAAACCGAATAGGATACCGATCGCAATGATCGGCAGGAATGCCAGTATCGGGCTTTCTCCTGGGAATCCGAACAAGTTGATCATATTCCCGTCCTGAACAACAAACGTAACAAACCCTAATGTTGCGCCGATGGAAAGCAGGAATCCTAAAACTGCCTTAAGCGGCAGAAGGATAGATCTGAATACTAATACAAGAAGGACATATGCAAGCCCCACGATTAGTAATGCAAATATTGGCAGTGCATCATTCAGTTTTTGTGCAATATCAATATTGACTGCGGCAGTACCTGTAACAAGCAATTCCGTATCTTCATTAGATAAATCTCTGATTTCATTTACGATATCTTTTGTTTCCTGGTCATTTGGTCCAGTGACCGGTGTCACACTGATGATAAATACATCCCCAGCTTCATTCGGCATTGCTGGAGTAACTGTTTTTACATCATCCAGTTCACTGATGTCCTGGCTGACAGCTTGTAAATCCTGCTGAACTGCTTCTGGATTTTCATCCGCATCGATTTTAGCTGCAACGATTAAAGTAGAATGGAACCCTTCTCCATAAGCATCCGCCAGTATATCGTATGCTTTCCGTTCTGTTGTGTCCTCTTGTTTCGCTGTTCCATCATCCGGCAGACCTAAATTCATATGAGTAAATGGAATAGCAATAACCAAAAGTATTGCTACAGAAAGGAACGTAACAAGCAATGGACGTCGCGTAACAAATTTACCCCATCTATTTTTGCTAGGCTTTCCTTCCGTAGTCCGCGTGATTTTCTTCAGGAATCGATTTCCTTTAGAAGGAGAAATTCGGTGACCAAGCATCCCCAGAATTGCCGGTAGTACCGTAATTGATACTATTACAGACAATAGAATACTGATAGAAGCCGCTACACCCATTACTGTCAGGAACGGAATTCCAGTTACAGCAAGACCCAACAGACCGATAATAACTGTCAATCCTGCGAATACAACAGCGCTCCCGGAAGTACCAGTTGCAATTGCCACCGATTCTTTAACGGAATGCCCCTCAGTCAGCTGCTGTCTGAATCGTGTCATGATGAACAAAGCGTAATCTATTCCTACTGCAATACCCAGCATCGCTGCCAAAGTCAACGATACATTTTGCATTTCGAAGAAGTTGGAACCGATCACGATTGTCAGCAAACTTATTCCAAGTCCAATTAAAGCAGATAGAATTGGCATACCTGCTGCCAGAAAACTAGTGAACGTCACTGCCAGCACGAGGAAGGCAACAATAACCCCGACAATCTCTCCTGCACCCAAATGCATGCCAGAGAATTCTACGTCACCAGTTAATTCAGTTTGAATTCCCGCATCGCGTGTCTCTTCGACTTTCTCTGTCACATTATCAATTGACTCTTGCGTTACTTCTGCTGCTTCATCCTTGAAAATAACTGTACCGTAACCGACCGTTCTATCTTCATTCAAATTCTGAAGCTGAACTGGTGTTGCTACGGAGACAACGTCCGAATCATCTTCTTGAATACTGTTTAGCATATCTGTAATAACTTTATTAGATGCTTCGGAATCGAGTGTCTCACCCTCCGATGCTTTGAACACAACCTGCACTTGCGCTCCTGATTCTGAATCAGGGAATGCATTCTTCAGCAAATCATTGGCTTCTTCAGCAGGTGTATTCGGAATACTCAAGTCTTCATTAAATGCCGTTCCTAAACTAATAGTTACGACAGCTAAAGCGATAAGAAGAGCTAACGCCCCGAAAACAACGCTTTTTTTATAGTTTACAGCCCATTTTCCTAACTTATATAAAAGTTTCGCTATTGTAATCTCCTCCAATGTCATCTATTTCGTACAATCGTGTTTAGAAATAAAGATGCTGTGAACACAGTTCATGTTGACTCTGCTTTCACAATCGGCTAAACTTGCATCATCATTAAAGCTAACGTTTGTACTTACATTTGTAAGTATACTAACGTATTAATATCTTTCAATAATAATGTGATAAATTGAGCATAAAACGAACAAAACAAGGAGAAGTGTTAGCTTTTGAGGAAATCGAGACAGGATAGTTTGTATTCGCAGCAATATATCATGGAAGCTCTAGATCAATTATTGGAAGAAAATCACCTGGAAGATATCACGATAACGGAGATTTGCAAAAAAGCAGGAGTTGCCAGGGTTACTTTTTACAAGTACTATCACACAATTTATGATGTGTTGAATGCATCTGTAGAAGTTAGTATAAAAAGCGCTATCGAGCAGCTTTCTAACATAAACCCTCAAGACAATATACAAGATGTGCTTGCAGACATAATAGCAAGGATAGCTGCCAGCCCTACATCGCTGCAACGCCAGATTAACTCTAATACACACGGCGTGGTGCTTGAGTATTTTGTCCACGCAATTAGCCGCCTTTCGCAAGCTGATACAGTCTTCACCAAAAAGCTGAACCAGGCAGAGGTGTTATTTATAGCAGGCGGCATGTTCAGCATCATCACCCACTGGTTCAAGAATGACTTGCAAGAGTCCCCACAGTCCGTTGCGGCAATGATAACAGATGTGCTCCCAAGTTCAGCTTTGAAACAATAAAATGCATTAAATGAAAAAAGAGAAAGGTTACTCCCTTTCTCTTTTTTCATTGTATATACGAATATTAGAGATGTTCTCCAATAGCTAAATTCTTTGACTGGTTACATCCAATCCTCTTTCAAACGATTAATATCCCTGCGCGGAGGAAAACCAAACATCCTTGCATACTCCCTGCTGAATTGAGAGACACTTTCATATCCTACCTGCAATGCTGCATCTGTTGTGTCTGCATCATCATATAACAAAAGGTGTCGCGCTTCCTGCAGCCTTATTTGTTTCTGGAATTGGATTGGACTCATAGCGGTAACTTCACGGAAATGACGGTGAAGCGTTGATACACTCATTCCTGCAATTTCAGCAAGCTCCTCTATTCGGAAGGATTGATCATAGTGATTTCTTATATGATCGATCACATCACGGATACGCTGGGTGTAACTGCCTTGTACAGCCATTTGCGCTAAGGCACTACCGTGTTTTCCTTGCAGTAGACGATAAAGTATCTCTTTCTTAACTAACGGTGCAAGCACAGGGATATCCTCTGGCTTCTCCAGCAAACTAGCTAATCGGACAGCCACATCCAATATTGGTGCTTCAATTTCATTCACATACATACCTCGTTTTGGATCCTCTCCAGAAACGATCTGTATAGCAGCCTCCTCCATTACCTTCAATATTTCAGCTGGTGTAAATTCCAGTTTCATAGCCAAATAAGGAGCAGAAGCAGATGCTTCCAGAATTTGTCCGGAAACAGGCAAATCCACCGAAGCGACCAGATAATGCTTTGGACCATAAAGCAAGCGGTCCTGGCCTAATAGAATCTCTTTCTCCCCTTGTACGATAATACAGACAGAAGGTTTATAGACTCCGCGCACTGGCCCGTAAGTACTTGTATGGTGAATGAAAAATAAGGACGGGATATTGGTTTCGCCAACCCCCTCTCTCGGAGCAAATTTATTAATCACTCCGGCGAGTGTTGATTGCTTTTCTGACGTTGCTTCTGTCATGAAACCTCCTCCTTCTCCACTTCATCATAGTAATAGTATAAATCAATTCTGTGCTGATGACATGATTAGGCATGTATATGATATGAATTGGATAACACTCCTTTGCAGATTCGCTGCATAATAAAACGGACAATATGAATCAGGAAAGGAAGATATACATTGCAGAAGCGCAAACTTGGAAACAGCGACATCGAAATTTCTGCTATCGGACTTGGCTGCATGGGAATGAGTTATGGATATGGTCCGGCATCCGACCGGAATGAGATGATTGCTGTTATAAGGAACGCAGTGGAACAAGGTGTGACTTTCTTTGATACAGCAGAAGTATACGGCCCATATATAAATGAAGAGCTAGTCGGAGAAGCATTGCTTCCGTACCAAAATGATGTTGTTATCGCCACGAAATTCGGTTTCGATATCCAGGATGGCAAACAATCCGGCATGAACAGCCGTCCCGAACATATTAAACAAGTAGTAGAACAATCTCTTAAGCGGCTTAAATTAGACGCAATCGATCTCTATTATCAGCATCGCGTCGATCCGGATGTACCGATCGAGGAAGTTGCTGGTGCTGTAAAGGATTTGATTCAGGAAGGCAAAGTGAAGCATTGGGGATTGTCGGAAGCAGGCGTTCAGACAATACGCCGGGCACATGATGTACATCCGCTGGCAGCAGTCCAAAGTGAATATTCTCTTTGGTGGCGTCGTCCGGAAGAAGCATTGCTGCCAACTCTGGAAGAGCTCGGTATTGGATTCGTCCCATTCAGTCCTTTAGGCAAAGGGTACCTGACAGGCCGATTCAAAGCTGACGCTACCTTTGCCGAAAATGATCTGCGCAATATCCTGCCGCGATTTACACCAGAAGCACTGGAAGCAAATCAATCTATGGTGGTACTGCTTGAAGATGTAGCCAAACAGAAGAATGCTACACCAGCACAAATCGCTCTTGCCTGGCTTTTGGCTCAGAAAGATTGGATCGTACCGATTCCAGGTACAACCAAAAGAGAACGACTGACTGAAAACCTGGGAGCTGCAGCTATTGATTTATCTGCCGAAGAATTAAGCCAAATTAATACAGCGGCTTCAAAAATAGAACTGTTGGGAGCACGCTACCCAGAAGAACTCGAGAAAAGAACAGGTTTGTAAGATACAAAGATTATCAGAGCCCTTTCTTTGGGCTCTGACTATCATTTACTATTTTATAGGAGTACTGAGTATGCTTGAAAAAAACTTTTATGTAACCATCGAAACCGGATTTGCACGGTATGCTGCTAGATTAGTCAGCATTGCGGGAAATTTCTCTTCCAGCATAAACATTTTGTATAAAGGGCAATCCGTTGATTTAAAGAAGGCTCCTGAATGTATCATGCAGGTCATGAATCTTGGTATTAGTAAGCATAGTTCATTTACAGTGAAAGTACATGGGACAGATGAAGCTCAGGCCATAGATGAAATAACTGACCATTTAATGAGTCTGAATACGATGCATGCAATCGTTAATAAAAGGTGATGTTTTTCAGCGCTGTATCACAGCATATTGGCGATCATACCACCTGAATTTTCGAGCCAGATCAGCCACCTGATTTTCCTTGCTAATCGGAAAAGATGCTCCTCCAGATATGTATAGACCGGCATCCAAATGAATAACAGTATCACAAGCTGTACGGCGGGCAGCATCTTCTTCACCATCTAAGCAAGTGTACAACTCTATCTTATCCCCAAACCATAGCTGCTCTTCGACAAATCGGAAAAGAGCTTCGTAAGCAAGCCTTTCATCGGGACAATCCAATTCATAGATAAACTTGTTAGCAACATGCGGTATCGCTAGATCCCTCCTGCGCTCAATCTTAATACCATGACAATCATTTTTGGTCTTATATATAAGCCAGTATTTTTGTTCCTTCCACTCATGCATCTGTCTAAAATATACGTTTTTCAGCTCACTTTCATCTATTTCTTCAGCTAGAACCCAAAATGGGTTGCTTCCATATTCACCTTGCTTGAGTCTTTTATTAGCAACCAGATAATGTTTTTCCGTCATGTCATTCACCTGTTCTTTCGCTCATCTATCACCTAGTATACTGGAAACATGCTATACTAACAGAACACTATAACAAGCTATAACACATAGGGGCAGTATAGATGATTACAATCAATAAAAATGAAGCTATTCCGCTTTCCAAGCAAATATATGTTTCTTTCGTCGATAAAATTCGATCCGGCTTACTGACAGGCGGAACGAAGCTGCCGACAGTCAGACAGCTTGCAAAAGACATCGAGGTTAGTCTCGTCACTGTAATGAAAGCATACAAACAGCTAGAAGAAGATGGATTCCTTGAATTGAGCAAGGGAAAAGGCACGTATGTGAAAACGCAGCAGCAGCCAGAACCAAGTAAATCAGGACAGGATCTTGATTGGCAGCTGAGCATTCCTGATTATTTGCACCGTTCCCAATATGCTCGTTTTCAGGATTCGGATGCGAGTTACCATTTCTCCTCTTCAATGATTGATCCGGCTTTGTTCCCGAATCAATATATGGATCAGCTGATTGCACAAGTATTCATGCAAAATCCCCGTATTCTCTCGCAATATGGCGGCATTCAAGGAGATCTTGCATTACGGGAGAAAATGGCCCAAAACATGGAGAAATCAAAAATCACCACCACACCAGAAAATCTGCTCATTACAAGCGGATCCCAGCAAGGTATCGACCTTGTTGCCCGGACTTTCATCGGTCCTGGTGATGTCGTGATCATGGAAGCACCGACTTATCCTGGCGCCATTGATGTTTTCCGCAGCCGTGGTGCAACCATCCTTACCGTTCCAGTTGATGAAGATGGCATGCGCGTAGATATGCTGCATAGCTTATGCGAGAAGTATAAACCAAAGCTGATTTATACAACACCAACATTCCATAATCCGACCGGAACTATTATGCCGCTGCAGCGGCGAAAAGTACTGCTCGATATCGCTGAAAGCCATCATTGCCTTGTTATGGAGGATGATCCATTCAGTGATATCTATTTTGACCGTAAGCCCCCGCTTCCGATCAAAAGTATGGATAAAACAGGGCATGTTATTTATTTAAAAGGATTAAGCAAAACAATCGCACCAGGATGCAGGATTGGACTAATTGCAGCTTCAGGATCAATCTTTAAACGGCTGTATGCAGCAAAAGCGAACATGGATTTGGGCAGCCCGCTCCTGCCGCAGAAGGTAATTCTTCCGTTAGTAGATTCTACCAAGATGGAGCAGCATTTGAAACGACTGCGGGCTGCACTGAAGAGCCGCCGGGATACCGTGCTGGCAGTACTGTCAAAGCAGGCGCCTTCAGGCGTTACATGGCATATTCCAAAGGGCGGCTTGAATGTCTGGATTCAGCTTCCCGCTTGGCTGGACAGCAATGTCCTCCTGTATGAAGCGACAAAACGGCATGTTTCCTTCTTAACAGGATCAGCTTGCTTTGCCATTGAAAATGAACATAGCACATTCCGGCTTAGCTATTCGTACGCGAATGAAAAGCTATTACAGGAAGGCGTCATGATTCTCTGCGACATTATGCAGGCGATGCAGCCTTCAAGCGCTTCTTCGCCTACTTTTTAAAGAAAACACCCTTCCCAGACCTAACAAAAAAGCTATCCTAATCGGATAGCTTTTAACCAAAAAATAAGTCCAGTAGATTACTACCTTGTGAAGATTGTTTATTATATAATTCCGAATAACCACACTGCGTACATGAAATTACTAGTAATTGATTGTGCTGGACATCAAATAATTTAGACAGACCAGTTCCTGTCATCGCAACTTCCTTTTGTGAAACCTCCGTACCACCGCATTTCAGACAGCCTTTCTCATTCATGTACGTCACTTCCTTTATCTTTTTCTAACATACGTAGATAACATAATACAGGTTTCAATAATTTATTAAGTCACCAATATATTCCTTCTATTGTAAAATACAAAAAGAGGTGACAATATATGAAAAAAATAATTGTTGGTATTTTAATAGTCTGCTTGTACTGTTTTCCTTTTGTTTATAATTCCATGTATCAGGATTTTGCAAACCGTTCTATGCTTGGCTATTTACTTATGCTGATGGCGACTTTACTTCTTGCTTTTTTAGGAAAACTCTTTAGTAGTTCAATCTATCTTATTATTGGTAACATAATATCGATTATAATTTCATTTTATTTCATAAATGAAATGTCTTGGAATGAAGAATGGGGCGGCTATTTTAAGCCTCTCACTCCAAACCAATTATTAATCTTTGCTAGTGTTTTGTTTTTGATTCCTCAGTTATTTGCTATGCGGTTAGCTAAAAAACTAAAAGATAGAGATAGAGTTAAAGGTTGAATTTTCCATACATATTAAACAAAAAAAAAGAGGAGTCAGTCCTTTGACTGACTCCTCTTTCCTTTATTTACTTCAACGCTTTAAGATGCTCTTGTAATGAGAAAAAGTATCAAAGCTGGCTTTACCGTGATATGCTCCCATACCGCTTGCACCAACTCCTCCGAATGGAAGGTAGTGGGAAGTCATATGGCTGATTGTATCGTTGATTGCACCACCGCCGAATGAAATCCTGTTTAATATTTCATCCTGGAAGTTTTCATCTTCAGAGAACAAATAAAGTGCTAGTGGTTTTGGTCGTCTCACAATTTGATTGATGATGTCAGCCGGATCATCATATGCGATGACCGGTAAGATTGGTCCGAAGATTTCATCCTGCATAATTGGATCATCCCATGAAATAGAATCAAGAATTGTCGGCTCTATTATTAGCTGGGAACGATCTGATTGTCCGCCTGCTGCAATTGTTCCGTTGTTCAGGAAGCCTGCCAGACGATCAAAATGTCTTTCACTGACCACATGTCCGAAGTTTGGATTTTGGACGACGTTGTCTCCATATGTTGCAGTAATGACGTCTTTCAGTTTTTCCAACAGTGTTTCTTTTACACTGCTATGAACAAGAAGATAATCTGGCGCAACACATGTCTGCCCAGCATTGGCGAATTTCCCACGAGCGATTCGCTGAGCTGCTTCATCCAGATTCGCATCCTTATGGACGATTGTCGGACTTTTACCACCAAGCTCCAGTGTCATTGGCGTCAAATGCTTCGCTGCAGCTTCTGCCACAATCTTACCGACGCCAGTGCTGCCTGTGAAGAAGATGTAGTCAAAGTCTTCTTTGAGCAATGCAGTACTTGTTTCCACTTCCCCTTCAACAACACTCAGATATTCTTCTGGGAAGTTATCATTGAATATGGTTGAAAGTATTGCTGACGTGTTCGGCGTCAATTCAGATGGTTTCAATACAGCAGTATTTCCACCAGCAATCGCTCCTACCAGTGGGGATACCGCCAGCTGGAATGGGTAGTTCCATGGTGCGATTACGAGTGCAGCCCCATAAGGTTCTGGCTTGATGAAGCTTTTTGCTCCTTCATGCGAAGCTGCTGTAGGGACTTCCTTCGTTTCAGCCCAAGACTCCAAATTCGCTAAAGTGAAGTTAATTTCAGCAACAACAAGACCTACCTCGGCCCGTTTAGCTTCCAATTCAGATTTGTTCAAATCCTGCTTCACTGCGTCCAAAATGCTTTGTTCATGCTTCTGGATTAAATCTTTCAATCTATTTAGTGTATCTATACGAAATTGTACATCCATCGTTTGTCCGCTTCTGAAGAAAGTACGCTGTTTCATCAAAAGGTCTTGATAGTTCTCCATTTTAAAATCTCCTTTGCAATTTTGAGATGTTTCATTAAATTGCATACAATTAGTTGACGCATCAAATATTCAACGATGAAAAATATAATACACAAAAGACTAGATTGCAAGAGATACGAATTGAAGATAGAAAGGGAAAATAATCCACATAGCATGCAAAAAAAGAAGATCATAAAATGATCTTCTTTTCTGTAAGAATACTATTTAAGCTTTTACAGCAGCATCTTTTACCATCTCAACAAAATATCCCATCAATCTAGTATCTGCAGTAAGCTCCGGATGAAAAGCAGTCGCCAAATAGTGTCCATCTCTTGCTGCTACAATACGTCCTGTATCTTCACTCAGCACTTCAACACCTGGTCCTGCTTCGATAATATAAGGCGCACGGATGAATACTGCTGGGAAATCTTGTGCCACACCTTTGATTTCAAGCTCTGTTTCAAAGCTGTCTACCTGACGGCCGAAAGCATTTCGTTCCACTGTCACATCCATTAAACCAAGATGACTCGTCACCTGGTTGTTAATTCGTTTTGCCAGCAGAATCATTCCTGCACAAGTACCGAAGATTGGTTTTCCAGCTGCGCCAAAAGCTCTTAACGGCTCCAGGAAATCATACCGATCGATAAGCCTGCGCATTGCCGTACTCTCGCCTCCTGGCAAAATCAGTCCATCCAATTCAGCAAGCTGCTCCACGCGCTTGACTAGGATAGCTTCTGCTCCGACAGCTTCTACTGTCCGTGCATGCTCAACCACCGCACCTTGAAGTGCCAATACACCAATTTTCATAGAGCAGATCTCCCTTCCCTTACCAACCACGTTCTTGCATTCTGTTTTCTGGAGATAGGCTTGCTATGTCGATTCCTTTCATCGGCGTGCCAAGTCCTTTGGAAAGTTCTGCAATCAGCTTGTAATCCTGATAATGCGTTGTCGCTTCAACAATAGCTTTAGCAAACTTCGCTGGGTTATCAGATTTAAAGATACCAGAACCAACGAACACTCCATCCGCTCCAAGCTGCATCATTAGTGCAGCATCTGCTGGAGTCGCCACACCACCGGCAGCGAAGTTTACAACTGGAAGCTTACCAGCTTCACGAATCTGAAGCAATACGTCGTATGGTGCACCAAGATCTTTAGCAAATGTCATCACTTCATCCAAATCCATGGAGATTAGTTTGCGTACTTGGGACTGCACCTTACGCATATGACGTACAGCTTCCACGATATTACCTGTTCCTGGCTCTCCTTTCGTCCGGAGCATGGAAGCACCTTCGCCGATACGACGGGCAGCTTCACCAAGATCTCGGCTTCCGCAGACGAACGGTACCGTAAATTCACTTTTGTTCAAATGATATTCTTCATCCGCTGGGGTCAGCACTTCACTTTCATCTATGTAATCGACACCCATAGATTCCAGCACCCGTGCTTCCACAATATGTCCAATTCGAGCCTTAGCCATGACCGGGATAGAAACAGCATTCAATACCTCTTCTGTAATTGTCGGATCCGCCATCCGCGCAACACCACCGGCAGCACGAATATCAGAAGGGACACGCTCAAGCGCCATAACCGCTACTGCGCCCGCCTCTTCCGCAATCTTTGCCTGCTCTGCATTCACGACATCCATGATGACGCCGCCCTTTTGCATTTCCGCCATACCACGTTTTACTAAATCTGTTCCTGTTTTCGCCATGTTGACTCCTCCTGCTTTTCTTTCCCGTTGTCGGAAAAGTTTGATAGGAGTATTGTACATAGGCTTGGGGTATAACACGCAAGGTTAGAGTATAACAACTTAGTCTGCTGTATGCTTTTG
Organism: Terribacillus sp. AE2B 122; assembly: GCF_902497585.1. Lineage (NCBI taxonomy): Bacteria > Bacillati > Bacillota > Bacilli > Caryophanales > Bacillaceae > Terribacillus > Terribacillus sp. AE2B 122. The sequence goes on from NZ_LR700946.1 coordinate 259,013, forward strand.
CAGGAGATAGTTATATTCCTGCCAGAATTCTGTATACATTTCTTGGTCGAAATCGTCTTCAATCTTTTTCGTTTTCGAACTCTCGTATTTGTTTTGCAGGTAATACAAAAACCTCTATTTTTGAAGTGAATTCTCAACAATTATTTACTGCCCCTTTGGAGAACTTATTGCATTTACACTGATCTTCCCCTACTTAGCTAAAAGAATAATGATTAACTCTGAGTATAGCTGGGTTGGCAGGTTACATTATTATTTAAATAGAAAAGATTGTCTTCTAAGGAAATTCCAATATTATTCTCATTAAATTCTCATTAATAGGGGGTAAAGTAAGTATCAGAACGCACAAAAGGAGGTAATATCTTTGAAGACATTTTTAATAACTACAGCAGCAGCTACACTACTATTATCAGGTGTTACACTCAACACCGATCATTCTCAGCAAAATGACAATGCCAGTTTAATTCAAAACAACGAAATGAAATTGGAAGACTATACAGAATATGAGGTATTAAACGAGAAGGTAAATATTCAAAAATACCAAACAAAAGTTGAAACGGATAACAAAAATACACGCATCCTTATTATGAGTGATGATGAGGATCAAGAACAGTATAAGAGCATCTTTATTAAAGATACCAACCGACTTAAAATTATAGAATTTAAACGTGGTTTAATCTTCAATGAGGAACTGAAGAAATAAAAATATGAGTTATTTCTTTATAAAATATTAGTTCAAAAAGAAAACATTACGTTTGGCAGGCCAGGACACTGTATTATACAGGATCCACCTGCCAATTTTTTAGCCTTTCTCCTAATAGCTACACACATTTCTAAAATAAACGTTAAAAATCTTCTGCTGTTATGTGTTAATGTACCTCCCGTTAATTTTCTTCCACAACACGATACTCACTATTCTGCCGAATCAAAAACATAAGAACGCCAAGCAATGCAATAGCTCCTCCAACAATTTGCAGCGGGCTTAATTTCTCCCCTAATAACCAGACCGCCAAGAGAGTTGCACCTACTGGTTCTCCCAATACACTCATTGAAATCGTAGTCGAATTTACAAAATTCAAGAGCATATTAAATATGACGTGCGCAACTGTCGGGAAGATAGCTAATAGTAAAAAGATTTTCCACTCGTTGAAATCATAACCACGAATTGGTACTCCGGTTACTAGATTATAAACGTTCAACCATACAGCTGCTGAAAGAAAGACACAGAAACTATATATCCAATGCGACACTTTCTTCACATTGCTCTGCCCGATTAATAAATAACCTACAACAGCGATTACACATAGAAAGGATAAAAGATCTCCGATCAAAACGGATGGTGTTTGTAATCCGAAGTCTCCCCATCCTACCATCACAACCCCAACAATGGAGATACCGATAGTTACAATCACAGCTTTTGACGCCCGCTCTCTATAAATCAAAAATCCTCCTACCATCGCAACAATCGGCTGAAGAGAAAGAATGATGGTAGAGCTTGCCACAGTCGTTAGTTTCAAGGAACTGAACCAGAGCGCAAAATGTGCAGCTAGACATGCACCTGACAATATAAAAGCTAGCGCTTCTTTCCTTCCAATCTTTTTAAACTCCTTTCGCTTTATCCACACAATCGGCACCAGTAAAAGGCATGCCAGATACATACGGTTCATACTGAGAATCGTCGCTGGTGCATCAGACCATTTGACGAATATGGCCGCGAAAGATATGGCAATGATGGATATAACTAATAAAATGGCAGTTTGGTTTTGTTTCATATGCAGCCCCCTTCTTCATTCATAATTATGTATATTGTCTTATATTTTAGAGCTTGATTGTTTTATTGTCTCGTTCTATTTTAAATTTCTTATAAATTAATTAATATTTATCCTAGATTGTAGCTCTATTCTTTTTCAACAACAAAATACCGCTAAGATTGTTCAACAACCTTAGCGGATTCTATGACTTTCAGCTATGTTAAAAACATTTCAATTTTATTTTCAAATCTACTAGCGAAATCTTCCGTGAATGCCTCAATGCTCTTTTCTGTTTCTTTATGATGGATAAGATTCTTTAGTATATCTGTTGAAAGGGTCACTTCTTCTACACCAGCTTCCATTACACTAATTACTTGGCGCGTATTTTTGAAACTGGCTGCTAACACCTTAGTAGAGAAACCGTAAGTTCGGTATGTCTGAACAATTTGGTTAATGACAATTTCACTGTCTCCATGAGCAAGATCAATACGATTGATATATGGTGCTACATAGGCTGCTCCTGCTTTTGCTGCCATCACGGCCTGCATCGTTGTGTAGACTCCTGTCACCGTCGTACGAATGCCTTCCTCACTTAGACTTCTCACTGCCTTCAACCCATCTGGGGATACAGGTATTTTTATAAAAACATCACGTGATAAAGTTTCACTTATCCGTTTTGCTTCTTCAATCATTCGTTCATATTTAGAGGATACCACTTGAACATGCAGGGTCTGCTGCTTATCTAGCAAATCTGCTAGTTGGAGCACTTGTTCTTCTGCCGTTCCCTTTCCTTTTGCAAGAATGGAAGGGTTGGTAGTTACGCCATCCAGTGGTAAATACTCGTTCAATTGTCGGAATACATCTGCATCTGATCCATCCATTAAGATTTTCATGTACTTCTCCTCCTTTAGCTTAGTGCATAACTTGCCCGCCGGTCACATTGATGGACTGCCCTGTCATATAGGAAGCAGCATCGGAAGCATAGAAAATAACGGCATTTGCAACATCATCGTAGGAGCAGCCCCTTTTCAAAGGAACCTTATCAATGTAAATTTGTTCTACTTCACTGTCTTCCACACCAAGCTTTTTGGCATATGATGGTATAAGGCTTTGGAACATAGGGGAATGCAACAGATTCCCAGGCATTATGCTATTGACGCGGACATTATGTTCAGCGAGATCAAGTGCTAAACTTTGCGTCAGTCCAACGCCCCCAAATTTGGAAGCAGAATAGCCTGAATTGTGCTTGCTGCCGACTTTGCCTGATTTGGAATTGATTTGAATGATGCTCCCGGATTTTTGCTTGATCATATACATACTAGCGTGCTTTGCACAAAGGAAATATCCTGTTAAATTAACATCCAAGGACAACTCCCAATCTGAGAGAGTGAATTCAGTAATCTTTGTACTTCTGGCTACACCCGCATTGTATACTAGCAAATCAATTGAACCAAAGCGCTGATTGACATCGGTCATCGCTGTTTCGATAGCTATCTCATCTGTAACATCCACTGCATAGCCTGCAGTTTTGATGGAGAATTGGCTCGCAATCTCACCGGCTACGGCTTCCGCTTGATCACCTTGCTTATCAAAAACGACGACATTATATCCTTCTTCTCCTAATCGCTTCGCCAAGTGGGCGCCTAAGTTCTGTGCTCCTCCAGCTACGATTACAGTTTTATTTAATTCTTGTACCATTTTTTGTACATCTCCCTCATTTATCTTTTAATAGTAAGTGTTGCTCCTTCTTTTAAAGCTGGAATATCTCCTTGTTCAATTACTAGTGTTCCAGGAAGGTTTTCTTCCTCTCCAGCTTCAGGCCGTATTGTTATGTGACCAAGTGCAGCTAGATTTTTGTTCACTGCTTCTCCCACCTCCAAAATTCGGAAGGGCTGATCACCAATATAAAGTGTATCGCCAGCAGATATATCCTCGCTCAGTTCATTCTGCTCATGCAGCAGGCAATAATCTGCCAATTCTGCCGGAGCGTCTGTTTTAAAGAGAATAAGCATATCAGCTTCTATGAATTCGGACGCTAAAGGTCCTATTTTAGTGATTTCTGTTTGATAAATTAACATTGTGTATTCCTCCTTATGAATCGTACATTCCGAAACTAGCCAGCCAAGCAACGAATACGGTTGGAGCTCCCGTTAGGAATCTTCCGTAAAGCACAGCTGGCACTCCTACCTCGACTGTTTCTGTTTCTGCTTCTGCCAGTCCCAACCCTACAGGAACAAAATCAGCAGCTGCTTGGGAATTGATTGCAAATACAGCTGGCAAAGCGAAGTTTGGCGGGATATTTCCTCTGCCAATTTCTACACCGATCAATGTTCCGATTACTTGGGCAATTACTGCTCCTGGTCCAAGGAATGGAGAAAGTAACGGGAACGAGACAATTGCTGATAAAGCAAGCAGCCCCCAAATACTCCCTGCAAGCGGCGATAAGATATTCGCAAACACATCACCGATACCTGAGCCGAGAATCAAACCAATCAACAAAGAGACAAACGCCATAAAAGGCAAAATCGTTTTAAGAACAGTATCAATTGCGTCACGCCCTGCTTGATAGAAGACGTTAACAAATCCACCCATTAACTTTCCAATCCTGGTCATCAATCCGCCAGATTGATCACTGATCTTCTTACTCGAATCATATTTTGGTTTCGAAGCCTGCTCTTTCACTTCAACTGCTGCGCTGGCCTCAGTTACGCTTGCTTCGTGAACACCTTGCTTTTCTATTTGTGCCGGCTTCACTCCGGATACGTATATATCTTCCGTAATGAATTTCGCCATCGGACCGCTTTGACCAGTTAGCATGATATTGATTGTCGGGATTCGTTTCTTCGGATAAAGTCCTGCTCGCAATGTTCCGCCGCAATCGATGATGACACATGCTATTTCCTCTTCAGGTACGGAAGTTTTAAATCCGTTCACCACTTCCGCCCCTGTGAGCTCAGCAATTGTATTTGCTACTTCACTAATCGGACCACCTGTGATATTTACAATCTTATTTTTTTCAGGTGTAGGCTGGATGACTAACGGTCCACCAAATCCGCCATTTCCTTTTGAAATTTTAACAGCGCTAAATTGCTCTCCCATTGCTCTACACTCCTTTTCCGACGTTGTTGACTGTCGCGCTCAGTTTTACGTTTTGCTGCTTCTCGACATAGCTGACCATTAAATCTGTAACCCAACCGCGAATCATATTCATAACAAGACCTACTAACAGATAACGCAACGCCAAATCAGTTGTCGAATGACCGAGCTGCGTAATTCCTGATGCGATACCGAGAAAAACGAAGAGCTCTGCTGGATTGACATGTGGAAAGAAACCATTCATGCTGTGACAGGAATAGCTTGCTGCAGCATAATATCCTGGTTTATAGCGTTCCGGAAGAAATCTCCCTAGAGAAAGCGTCATAGGATTAAGAAGGAAGAAAGTTCCTAGGAATGGCAGTACCATATAACGAGTAAAGATATTCTTCGAAGATTTTGTAGCCAATTTTTCGATTTTGTCAGGACCTACAAATTGGATCAAGGCGTTCATTGCCACAAGCAGCATGATCAGCAAAGGTACAATATCGCCGACTAATCCAAGAAACGTCTCTCCTCCTCGTTCAAATAATCCAATAAATCCTTCAGCAGCTTTTACGATAAAATCCATCTCACTTCACCTCTCTGTTTATTTTGAATAATCTAAATATTGATTGCATAGGTGACTTTGGTTTCTCCACTGTTCCGCCAGACATGATAATTTCATATGTTCTTTGCGCGTCCTTTAATGCTTTTCGCAAGAATGGATCCATGCCTTTTATAGCATCTTCATCCATATATAATAATGGCTGTCCCTCTAATGATTGAACACGCTTACATCTTGCTAAAATCGTAAGACCTTGCATCTTTTCTGCCTGAATGATGTTTGCCTTCGCATCCAGCGCCAGCATAAGCACAGCACCCGAACGGAAGATTCCCTTTGAACGTCCTATGGCCACTCTGCCGACTTTCCTTAGCTCGCTGTAATGCTTATTGAAATTCTTGATTTGAAATACACCTAAAACACTCTGTAACAGGAACCCGAGCGCTAATAAAATGATAAATAATAAGATCAAAGTATCCCCTCCCTCTTTCTCTTAATAATTGACCTTGCAGTTACTTCGTCTGTGATCAAGACATTGGCTATTCGGCCGTTGAGAGCACCAATAATGGAATCGGTTTTGGATACAGACTCTACCAGCGCGATAGAATACTTTACTTCCTTCAATTTGGAGAAAGGAATAGCAATAGCTCTTTCTTTTAAGTCCGTAGCCAATTCCTGTCCTTTAATATCGTAGAATCGTGAGCATACATCTCCGACAACTTCTTGATTCTCCAATTTCTCTACTTCTTCTTTTCCGAGAAAACCACTCCATACCAGATTAGAAGATTTCATAGGAGAGCCGATACCTATAAGTGCTATTGACAAGCTTTCCCAAAGATCTCTGATATGTGTCATATAGCCGGACTTCAGTATTTCACTTTGTGTTTCGACTGATTTTACGATTGCTGCAGCATCAATGAAATTTGTCTCTCCTCCGAAAGCTCTTGCCATCGAATAGACAATTGCATTCACATGCTCCTCAACAGGCATTTGACCTGGACCACCTACGAGGGGGACGAATCTTCCTCCCCGCTTATATTGGAATTGCGCCTCCTGTGCCATCATTCCAAGTGTCCTGCCCCATGCACAGCCAACCACATCATCCTTTGTTATGATTCCATCCAGATAACGGAGGGCTGCTTTTCCAATCTCTTTCAAACTATCTGCCGAAGATGGCACGATTACAACATCCTTCAGTCCAAAAAGCTGACACAGCTCTTTTTCGATAGATACATATTCCAAGAGCGCGCTCTCGATATGGATCGTGACAATCTTCTGGTCTTTTGCTTTTTGCAGCAAGCGCGTAACAGTTGTTCTGTATACACCAAGTTCCTTAGCTATTTCATTTTGGGTCATATTCTCTTCGTAATACATTCTGGCTACTTTAACGAGACGTCTCTCTTCTTGCCAATCCATAGGTAAGCTCCTTTATGCGCATTGTGATTTCATATGAATGTTGGATGCCTTATGCACTTAATATAAAACGCTTTCAAAGTAGAATCAACAAAAAACCGCTCATATGACACAACTTATCTCTCGCGCGCACATATGTGCATATCTGATAAAAATTTAAAAAGGAACATGCCAACAGGCATGTTCCTTTATCGATTATTACGAACAACCGCCAAACTGACGCTGTCTCGCTTCTGGATTCACTTGTTCGTCCGCATGATAGGAGGAGCGGACCATCGGACCTGATTCGCAGTGTCGGAAGCCCTTTTGCAAGGCTATTTCCTTCAGTTCGGCGAATTCGTCAGGATGGTAATATTTCTGTACTTTCAGGTGCTTGAATGATGGCTGTAAGTATTGGCCGATTGTCATGATATCAACACGATGTTCCAGCAAATCGTCCATTGCCTGCTCAATCTCTTCCTTCGTCTCTCCCAAACCTAGCATGATACTTGATTTTGTCGGTGTATCCGGGGAAATCGATTTGACGCGATCAAGTAATTCAAGTGAGCGATCATAAGTTGCACGATGACGGACGGAAGGTGTCAATCGCCGTACTGTCTCGATATTATGGTTAAAAATATCCGGCTTGGCATCCATCAGCGTCTTGATGCTCTCATACGTTCCTTTCATATCGGACGGCAGTACCTCCACCGTTGTATTCGGCATTCTGCGATGGATGGCACGGACTGTTTCCGCGAATACTGCTGATCCTCCGTCTTCCAGATCATCTCTGGCAACAGCTGTAACAACCGCATGGCGCAGTCCCATTTTAGCAACAGAATCAGCGACGCGCTCTGGTTCTGCCCAGTCCAATTCTGTCGGTTTACCAGAAGTAACTGCACAGAAGCGGCAGCCTCTCGTACAAATTGATCCAAGAATCATGAAAGTCGCTGTTTTTCGTACTGACCAGCACTCATAAATATTCGGACATTTTGCCTCTTCACATACTGTATGTAGATTCATTTCCCTCATCATTTTCTTCAGATCCATATAGTCTTCATTCGTATTGAAGTCGATCTTCAGCCACTCTGGTTTGCGGAGCATGCCTTCCCGTCGTTGCGCCATTGTTTTCTTTACCATTTCCGTTCCTCCTTAACGTGCGTATAAGAATTCATGATTTTGGTATTTCTCTTTGGCTAGCTGTTCGATTGTTTTTAGTTGCTCTTCATCCAGTTCAAGTCTTTCAAATGTTACATCGAGTCCTTTTTGAAAACCATCATAGAATGCCGCTCTTATTTCTTCCAGTGTCGTCTGTGGAGAGATGAATTCCTGCAGACTGGCAGCTTTGTTCATAAAGCTCTTGTAAGCACGCTCTTTGACACGGTCACTTGGATATAGGAACAATTCCAGCAAATCCTCTTGTTTCAGCCAGATTGGGATTGACCCGTGCTGGAGGATGACGCCCTTCTGTCTGGTTTGGGCGCTTCCAGCTGCTTTCTTTCCGTCCACATTGATTTCATACCAAGAAGCTTCCTCAAAGCAATTGGCTGTGCCCTTCGGTTTTGAGTCAGCAGGTAAGGCGAATTCCGCTTTGATGCCCAGGTTGTCAAAGCCGAGCAGCAACCCTTCGGATAAAACTTTGTATGCCTCTTTGATTGTCGATGGTATTCCTAAATACTCCTCCGATACGATAATGCTGTACGTCAGTTCCTGATGATGCAGTACTGCTTGGCCGCCAGTAGGCCGGCGTACCAGTTTAAATCCTCGCTTCTCGATTTCTTCCAAGTTGAATTTTGTTGTTTTCTGGAAGTACCCGACGGAAAAACCGCCAGGCTTCCATCCGTAAAAACGTAGCACAGGGGCGATCCGTCCCTCACGGTGCCATTGCATCAGCATTTCATCCGCCGCCATATTAAAGGCTGGCGAATGATCACCATCGTCCCAGAAAACCCATTTCTGCACACTGTCACCTTCTTATTTACAAAGTTCAAATAATATTAACAATTTAATTTTAACCAACGGTAAGATATGGAAGCAACCGCTTTCTCAAAAGCCTACTATCTTACTAGGATTAAATACTCCCTATTACTTTCCAATTTGAATTATTCGTACATACTTATGTAAGTCAGCGTGTTAAAATAGACAAAAATTAAAAAAGTCAGGTGAATTATTGTGGGAAACAAAGAGAAAGTTACATATTTAAGAGACTCTCTCGACCTTAAACAAAAAACAAAACGTGCTGCTATGTTAACGCATGCTTTCAATACTAGCTCGCCAGATGAAGAAAGTAAGAAAGAAGAATTGTTAAGAGAATTGCTAGGAAAATGTGGTCAGCATCTTTCCATAGAGCATAACTTTCACTGTGACTTGGGCTATAACATAGAAGTAGGCGAAAATTTCTATGCTGGATTTAACTTTACTGTGCTCGATATGGCAAAGGTGACGGTCGGAGACAATTGCATGATCGGACCTAATGTCGGAATATATACAGCTGGTCACTCTATACAGCCAGTTGACAGGACAAAAGACGGCTATGCCATTCCAATTACAATAGGGAATGATGTTTGGATCGGCGGAAGCTGTACCATACTTGCCGGCGTATCTATCGGTGACAATTCCATTGTGGCTGCAGGATCTGTCGTAACGAAAGATGTACCATCAAATACGATTGTTGCTGGTAACCCAGCGAAGCGTATTAAGGATATAGAATAGAGAAAAAAGCCGTCAACATTGACGGCTTCTGTATTACTCTTCTGGCCAAACTGTCTTCGCTACATCGACGATGAAGCGCAGTTTTTCCCACTGTTCCTCTTCTGTCAGTTTATTGCCATGATGTGTAGAGGCAAAGCCGCATTGCGGGCTTAAGCAGATCTGATCAAGAGGGATATACTTTGTTGCCTCCTCAATCCGGCTAATCACAGCATCTTTATCTTCCAATTCCCCGAATTTTGAAGTCACAACGCCTAGAACGACTCTTGGTCCGTCCTTCGGAATATAGGTAAGCGGTTCGAATGTACCGGAGCGCTCATCGTCATATTCAAGGAAGAAACCATCGACTTTCTCCTTCGCTAATAAGTCCTGGGCAATCAAGTCATAGCTGCCTCCAAACATATATGTGGAGCGGTAGTTGCCGCGACAGAGATGTGTCGTCACAGTAAGATCCTCTGGCTTACCTTCCAATACACCATTGATCACGCGGCGAGCCAAATCAATCAGGAATTCTCGAGAATGCTCTCCATCGAATTTCGCATCAGGAGAAGAAAGTGTAGCAATGTAAACATCATCCAACTGTAAATAGCGCACCCCTGCATCATAGAAAGCTTGAATGGCATCTTTATAAGCCTGGATTACGTCAGCAGCAAAATCCTCGATATCTGGATAAATCGTTTGATCACGGATATCTGTATGGAAGAGCTGATTCGGACTAGGAATTGTCTGTTTAGCTACTGCCCTGCCAGCGACAATGTCTTGGAATACTTTATAATCCTCGAGGAAAGGATGATCATGATTGAATGAAACTTTACCAGTATTTTTAATGTTATACCGTTCTGTCTCTTCACCTTTAAACAGATAGCCTGTGTCCGGTACATAACCCGTAATACCATTCAGATGCTCCAGAAAATCCGTATGCCAGAATCTTCTCCTGAATTCTCCGTCTGTCACAAGCTCCAAGCCAACTTCAATCTGTTTGTCGACGATTCTTTTAATTTCTGACGTTTCGATTCCGCGAAGTTCTTGTTTGCTGATTTGGCCTTCTTTGAATTGCTGTCTTGCTTTGTGCAGTACATCTGGACGAAGCAAGCTCCCTACGTGATCTGCTCTGAATGGTGCCGTTTTTGTTTTAGTTGTCATGTTCATCATCTCTCCCATTTTAGTTTTCTACTTTTTCTGTTACTCGTTCAGCAGCTCTCAAGGCCTGCTGCAGATCTCCTATGAGATCCTCCACATGCTCCAGTCCAACAGATAAACGCAAGAGCCCATCTGTTATACCTCGTTTTTTGCGCTCAGCTTCCGGCATGGCAGCATGTGACATCGCAGCCGGATACGAAAGAATGGATTCTACCGCACCGAGACTAACGGCAAAAATAGGAATGCAAAGCTGTTCCACAAAAACCTTCGCGTGCGCCCTGCTTGGCAGAGCGAACGATAGTACTGCTCCATTTCCACTGGCCTGCCCGGTATGTATGTCATGTCCGTTATGGGTGGGCAAGCCAGGGTAGAAAACATCTTCCACAAGCGGATGCTCCTGCAGGAACAAAGCTATCTTCTCTGCTGTTTCAGTCGACTGTCGCAATCTTGCGCCTAACGTCTTTATTCCTTGGAGCAGCAAATAGCTGTCTTGGGCACCGAGAATAGCACCAAATGTATTCTGGATGAAAGCTAGTCGTTCTCCCAGCTCCATATCCTTTGTGACCAGCAATCCGGCGATAATATCACTATGCCCTGACAGAAACTTGGTTGCACTATGGATGATCACATCCACACCTAGTGCCAATGGCTGCTGATACAGCGGCGTCAAAAAGGTATTGTCTAGGAAAGTTAAACAATCGTTCTGCCTTGCTATCCGCACAACTGCCCGGATGTCTGTCACCTTCAAGCAGGGATTAGACGGTGTTTCCAGGTAAATGACTTTTGTATTTGGGCGGACAGCTGCTTCAACAGCATCCAAATCGGTTAAATCTACAAAGGAATGACTAATCTGGAATTTCGGAAGGATCTCTGTCACAAAACGATACGTTCCACCGTATACATCCTCGGTTACAATTACATGATCACCTGCCGACAGCAGCATGAACGCTGAGGATATTGCTGCCATTCCAGATGAAAATGCTAAAGCTTTTGAACCGGACTCCAATTCAGCGGCCTTCTGCTCCAGTGCATTTCGTGTCGGATTGCCAGAACGACTGTAATCAAATGGACCGAAATCATCGAAGCTTTCCTGATGGAAGGTTGACGATAGATAAATCGGCACGTTCACCGCACTAGTCCGCTGCTCGTTGTATGATTCCCGTATACACGTCGTCTCAGCATGTTGATCTTCCATTAGATGACCTCCTAATCCAGTTTGGCGAATGCTTGCTGTAAATCACCAATCAAATCCTCTGCTTCTTCAATTCCAACCGAGAAACGAAGCAGACAATCGCAAATTCCTCTGGCTTCCCTCTCCTCAACAGGGATGTCCGCATGTGTTTGTGTTGTCGGATACGTAATAAAGCTCTCCACTCCGCCAAGGCTTTCGGCAAAGGTGATGATGTTCATGCTGCGAAGGAATGTATCAATCCAGCTGCTTTCCTGGACGCGGAACGAGAGCATCCCACCTTTTCCTGTATACAGGACATTTTTCACCTTTGGCTCCTCTGCCAGGTAACCTGCGATACGCTGTGCATTTGCTTGGTGCTGCCGCATTCGAAGCGGCAGCGTCTTCAATCCGCGGATGAGAAGCCAGGAATCGAGCGGAGATAAGACAGCTCCGGTACCGTTATGCAATACTGCTAACCGATCTGATAGCTCGCTGCCTTTACTCACAACAAGACCAGCTAAAACGTCATTGTGCCCGCCGATATATTTCGTCGCACTATGAATGACGATATCTGCACCTTCTGTAATTGGCTGCTGGAAGTAAGGCGTCAGAAACGTATTATCAACAATTAACAGCAGATTGTATGCTTTTGCCAGCTGCGCATAGGCAGCAATATCTATCTCCTGCATAAGCGGGTTTGTCGGTGTTTCAAGGAAAATTGCTTTTGTATCATCCGTTATCATCATCGCTGTCTCTTCGACGGAACGAAACGGTGCATAAATCGGCGACACATCATATGCATCCGAATAGAAATCAAATAGTCGATACGTACCTCCATAAATATCCTCTGGCACTAGCAGGGAATCGCCTGAACGGAAAAGTGACAATACGAGCTGAATAGCTGCCATGCCTGAGCTGCATGCAAATGCCCGGTCGCCTTTTTCCAGCTCTGCGAACCCTTCTTCCAGGACAGTACGAGTAGGATTCTTTGTCCGTGAATAATCATACCCGGTAGATTCGCCGATTCCGCCATGTGCATAAGCAGTAGACAGATACACTGGCGGATTGACTGCCCCAGTTACTCCATCACTCTTATTTCCGAGCTGCACGAATGTTGTTTCTAAACTATATCCCATACCGCTTCTCACCCTTCTCTTCAACAAAAAAAGAACCTTCTCCCCAAAAAGGAAGAAGGTTCAGCCATGACCGAATCAGCTTCTTATCTTTAAGGCGGATACCTTTTGGATTTAGCACCGTGTCTTCTCAGACTGGTTGCTGAGACATCACTGGGCCAAGTCCCTCCGTCTCTCTTGATAAGAAAAGTTCTATATAATTTTTATATTAAAGCTATGTTATCACACAAGAATGTACAGTCAAGCATTTTTTAAAATTTTCTGCCAAATGAAATTTTTTCTAATGGAATTTTTAGCAAGGTGATGCACATCAAGGAAAGTAGTGACAAAAAATAGGATTGACACCTAGAACTTTTCGGTCTATCCTTTTCTTTACAACTGATATTTCTTATCGAGATTGGTGGAGGGAATGGCCCAACGAAACCAAAGCAACAGGCTGCAAGACGCAGTACTGTGCTAATTCCAGGTGTTTGACACTGAAGATAAGAAGAGCGGAAAATCTTTAAAAGACCCTCTTCTGTCTGGAAGAGGGTCTTTTTTTAGGTTCAATTCCGATTATTTTCATTGGAAATATCAAGATTGTTACAGGAGGTTGGAAAATGGAACAGATAAAGCAAACGCTTGCGGAAGTACATACGGAGTTAGAAAACAATTTCACCGAAGTCGTTGAGTGGAGACGTTATTTGCATCAGCATCCCGAATTGAGTTTCCAGGAGACGGAGACAGCCCGTTTCATCGCTGATAAACTGCGCAGCTTCGGCTACGAAGATATCCAGACAAACATCGGCGGCTATGGCATCGTGGCTGCACTTACAGGAAAGACAGCGGGTCCGACGATTGCGCTGCGAGCCGATTTCGATGCCCTTCCGATAGAAGATGAAAAAGAAACAGCTTATCGATCCAAAACACCTGGCGTGATGCATGCTTGTGGTCATGACGGCCATACTGCGGCATTACTCGGAACTGCCAAAGCATTGATCAAACATAAAGATAGCCTGAAAGGTAAAGTGGTCTTTTTGTTCCAGCCTGCTGAGGAAGTCCCGCCAGGCGGGGCCAATGCGATGATTGAAGATGGTGCGCTCGACGGTGTGGACTATGTATACGGTGCTCATCTTAATTCAGCTGCTCCTATCGGAAAGATCGGCGTTGGTGAAGGTTTCAAGATGGCAGCAGTGGATAAATTCGCGATTACCATCCAAGGAAAAGGCGGTCATGGCGCAGCTCCTCAAGAGGCTGTAGATCCAATTGTCATTGGAAGTGATATTGTCAGCGCCCTGCAGAAGATTGTCAGCCGCAGAGTCAACCCGCTGGAGTCAGCAGTCGTCACACTCGGTGTATTTCAATCTGGCCAGGCATTCAATGTTATTCCTGATACCGCAAGATTGGAAGGAACCGTACGGACATTTAATGCCGACATCCGCCAGCAGGTGAGGAAACAAATAGAGTCCATTGTAGCCGGTATCGCAACTGGTTTCGGTGCAACTTATTCGATCGATTATTTGCACGGCTATCCTGCTCTTTTCAACCACCCAGAAGAAACTTCACTTCTGCAGCGTCTATTTGCCGAAGAATTCGGTGAAGAACAAGTCATTCCACTTGAAACCGGGATGGGAGCAGAGGATTTCGCTTATTATTTACAGGAGATACCAGGAAGCTTCTTCAAAGTCGGATCCCGCAATGATGATACAGGTACCCATTACCCGCATCACCATCCTAAGTTCGACATCGATGAGCGTGCTTTACTCATCACGGAAAAAGCATTCACGAAAATTGTATTCTCGTTATTGGGAAGCTAAGGAGGAATTATATTGAATAAGAAGTTTGCACTTATATTATTCGGCTTAATGGCCACCATCGCCCTGTTCGGGTGCTCCAGCAATTCCAGTAGCAGTTCCGGCGCAAGCGGCGGGGACCCTGTGGAAGGCGGCGACTTGAACGTTGCGATGACTGCTGACCCTGATACGCTAGACTGGATGTATTCCGGAGAAAGTGCTACTAGGAAGATCGGCTGGCATATTTATGAAGGTTTGTTTGCACTGGATCATGATTATCAAGTACGCCCTTTGCTTGCTGACGATTACACTGTTAGTGATGATAAGAAGACTTACACGATCACGCTTCGTGACGGATTGAAATTCCATAACGGGCAAGACGTTACAGCTGAAGATGCGAAGGCTTCAATCAATCGCTGGCTGAAGGTCTCCTCTGTCGGTAAAATCACTGCAACGCATGTTGATTCAGTTGAAGCAACAGATGACCTGACATTGGTCATTACGCTTAACGATCCGTATACCGCTTTGCTTACTGATATGTCCGCACCAAAAGCATCAGCAGTCATTATTCCAGCTGACATTGCTGAAGCAGCAGGCGAACAGCCGCTGACAAACGAGCAGCTGATCGGTACAGGTCCATTCAAATTTGATTCCTGGAAGCGTGGGAATGAGATTATTCTATCCAAATTCAAAGACTATCAATCTCGTGAAGAAGAAGACTGGGGCGGTTTGACAGGTAAGAAAACTGCATACCTGGATACAATTCACTTTAAAATCGTAAAGGACCCGCAAGTTATGCTTAACGGTTTGAAGACAGATTTATATGATTACGTACAATCCATTCCGCTTGATTTGTATGATGTAGTTGATACGACACCGAATGTCGAACCAGCTATTTCCAGCAACGGCTATTCCGTCATTACACCTGATAAGTCAGAAGCACCTTTCGATGACATTCAAGTCAGAGAAGCACTTCACGCTGCACTTGATAAAGAAGCCATTGCCAAAGCAACTTACGGCAACAGCGAGTTTTATAATTTAGATGGTGCCTTGTTTACACCAGATCAGACAGCTCTTTATTCGGATGAAAACATCGATAACTTCGAGGCCTTTAATCAGGATGAAGCTAAAAAACTGCTTGAGGAGAGCTCTTATGATGGGCAGCCAGTGAAGATCATCTTCTCTAATGACCATGCAGAGTATAAGAAAATTGCCGAAATCGCAGAACAGCAGCTTGAAGCAGTCGGTTTCAACGTTGAGCTGGAGTCCTATGAATGGGCAACTTACCTGGAAAAATGGAGCGATGGCGCTAACTGGGATATGGTCGTAGTCGGCTGGTCTCCATTCTTCTCGCCTAATCAAGCTGGTGTAGTAAGCCAGGATTCCAACAGCAGCGGCTGGTACAACAGCGAACGCTGGCAAGAGCTTATCGCACAGTGGGGTGAAGCAGAAGATGAAGCAGCCCAGCAAGAGATTCTCGCTGAGCTGAACAAGACGATCTATGACGAGCTTCCATTTGAGAAAGTAAGTAACCTTTCCACTCTGGATGCACGCACTTCCAAGTTGCAGGATTATGATGATTGGTATGGTCCTCGCTTCTGGAATACATGGAAATCACAGTAATGCCCCGAGAAAATCGCCTGCGTTACCGCTGGCGATTTTCTTCCATTTCTAAATAAAGGAGTGACGTATGTGCTTAATTACACGATTCGCAGGCTACTATCTGTCATACCAGTTATGCTTGTTGTCAGCATCATTGTATTTCTGCTCGTTCACTTGACACCCGGAAATCCAGCTTTCATCATCCTTGGAGAAGACGCTTCACCGGAAGCCATCGCACAGCTGGAAGAACAGCTTGGTTTGAATGAGCCTTTGTATATCCAATTCTTCGACTGGATCAAACAAGTCATCACAGGTGACCTAGGGACGAGTGTCTACTCTGCCCAGCCAGTTACGGAACTGATCTTTGGTAACTTTGGACCGACTATTAGCTTGATGGTATTGTCCCTGCTCTTTATTTTGGTCATCTCCATTCCGCTTGCGATACTGATTGTGTCCCTGCGCAAAACGATTCTCGATCCATTATTTACCAATGCTTCCCTTCTAGGTGTATCAATTCCAGAATTCTGGCTGGCAATTTTGCTTGTGCTCGTGTTCGGTGTGACATTCCCGATCTTCCCGGTCGCCGGCTATATGCCGCTTGCCGAAGGCTTCGGTCCATGGATCTACCATTTGCTGCTGCCTGCTTTTGTGCTGGCATTAGTGGAAATCGGTATCATTGCCCGAATGCTCCGGGACAGCATGCTTGATTCCGTAAACCAGGATTATACAAAAACAGCACGGGCAAAAGGCGTTCGTGAACGCGATGTCTTGATGAAGCATGTTTTCTCCAATGCGCTCATCCCGACTACAACTGTTCTTGGTGCCACGGTCGCCGGTCTGCTAGGCGGGACGGTTATTATTGAAACACTTTTCACTATCCCAGGCATCGGGCAGCTTTTAATCGACTCGATTCACCGACGGGACTACCCGGTAATTCAAGGTGTCGTGTTATTTATTGCCGCGATTTACGTCCTGGTCAACTTAATCGTCGACCTTTTGTATGCATTTCTTGATCCGAGGATCCGCTATGACTGAGCCGAAGGAGGTACATAAACGATGATGTCCAAGAAGAGGAATATTATAGCTCTTACGATTTTCTTACTCGTTGCATTAGCGACGATAACTGCCAATGTGTGGCTGCCGGTCTCCCCCACAGCGATAGACGCTAACCAGCGCCTGCTTGCACCATCTGGCACCCATTGGTTCGGTACAGATGATTTCGGGCGTGACATCTTTGCCCGGGTTGTCGTTGCAGCTCGCGTGTCACTCGCTGTCGGCGTCATTGTTGCTGTCGCGGCGACTATAATCGGCACACTGATCGGCCTTGTATCCGGCTATTTCCGGAAAACTGATTTTATCCTAATGCGGATTGTAGATGGCTTCCTTGCCTTCCCTGCCCTTTTACTTGCTTTAGCTCTCGTTGCAGCCTTAGGCGGAAGCATTACGAACATCGTCATCGCCCTGACAATTGCCTTCTTTCCAGTCATGGCACGTGTTGTCCGCTCTGCCGTGCTGCAAATCAAAAACGCACAATACATTGAAGCAGCAAGAACGACCGGAACGAATAATGTAGTGATCATTTTCCGTTATATCCTGCCAAACGTACTCTCTCCGATTATTGTGCAAAGTACTTTCATCTTTGCCAAAGCAATACTGGCAGAAGCAGCACTAAGCTTCCTCGGTGTCGGAGTCAATCCATCAACACCGACCTGGGGTAATATGCTGCAGGAATCACAAATTTATATCACGATCGCTCCTTGGTTCTCTATCTTTCCTGGTATCGCAATCGTCATTACTGTTTTGTCATTGAATATACTCGGTGACGGTCTCCGTGATGCTTTCGATCCGCATAGCGTCAAGAAGAAACGAAAACGCAAACCAAAGCAAACAGCACCAGCTGCCTAGAGGAGGTTTCATTATGCTAGAAGTGAACAATCTGCATGTACACCTGGATACACCAGCTGGCCTCGTCAAAGCGGTTGATGGTGTATCCTTCCGGCTCGAAGCCGGGCAGACAATCGGCATTGTCGGGGAATCCGGCAGCGGGAAAAGTGTGCTCGCCCACTCGCTGACAAAGCTAAATCCGGAGCCTCCAGCAACTTATCCGAAAGGAGAAATCCTTTTTGAAGGCGAGAACATCCTGAAAATGGATAAGAAGCGTCTGCGTAATTTGCGTGGAAAAGAAATTGCCATGATCTTTCAAGACCCAATGTCGAGCCTTAATCCTGTCTTCAAGATAGGCAGACAGTTGATGGAAGCCATTCAGACACACCAGAAGCTTTCGAAAAAAGAAGCTCGCCAAAAAGCAATCGAGCTGCTGATAGATGTCGGCATTCCAGATCCAGAACGACGGATGCAGGATTATCCACATCAGTTTTCCGGCGGGATGCGCCAGCGCGTTCTGATCGCCATTGCACTTGCTGCCAGACCGAAGCTGCTTATCGCCGATGAGCCGACGACAGCTTTGGATGTAACGATCCAGGCCCAAATCATTGAACTATTGAAAAGTATCCAAAAAAAATACGGAACAGCCATCATCATGATCACCCATGACCTTGGCGTCGTAGCAAATCTAGCAGATCGTATTCTTGTCATGTATGCCGGCAAAATTGTCGAGTCCGGCAGTACAGCAGATATTTTTTATGATACGGCCATGCCATATACGTGGTCGCTGCTGCGCTCGATTCCAAGACTTGATGCAGCCGGCTCCGAACGACTGCTGCATATCGAGGGTCATCCGCCGAATCTGATTCACCCGCCAAAAGGATGTAATTTTCATCCTCGCTGCCCGTTTGCACGCGATGCTTGTCTGCAAACAGATCCGCCGCTCGCAGAACGAGGTACAAACCACTCGGCTGCGTGTATACTCAGCAAGCCTGAATTCGATAAAGAAAAACGTGCTGTTGCCGAACGGAAAGGAGTGCTACTGTCATGACCTCATTATTGGAAATTAAAGATCTGCACGTCCATTTTCCGATTAAGAACGGCGTTTTACAAAAAACAACAGGTCATGTAAAAGCCTTGAATGGTATTGATTTGACTGTGAAAAAAGGTGAGACTCTAGGGATTGTTGGAGAATCAGGCTGCGGGAAAAGTACGCTTGCCCGAAGCATCGTCGGACTGCAGAAGCCTACTTCTGGAGACATTCTCTTTGAGGGAAACAACTATACAGGCGCATCTTCCAAGGAGCTTTATGAGCTGCGCCGCAATATGCAAATGGTTTTCCAGGATCCGTATACAAGTTTGAATCCGCGTATGAAAGTGAGCGAAAGCATTGCTGCTCCGCTTAAGGCGTACAAAAGGACCAAGAACCTGGAATCGCGCGTCAAAGAGCTGATGGAACTCGTCGGATTGAATCCGGATGACCATTATAACCGGCTGCCCCATGAATTCTCTGGCGGTCAGCGCCAGCGGATCGGAATCGCCCGCGCCATTGCTCTGGAGCCGCAGCTGATCGTCTGTGACGAACCAGTCAGCGCACTCGATGTATCTGTCCAAGCTCAAGTGATCAATCTATTTCAGGATCTTCAAAAGAAATTGAATTTGACGTATGTATTCATCGCACACGACCTTTCCGTCATCAATCACATTGCTGACCGTGTCGCCGTCATGTACCTCGGCAAAGTGATGGAAAGATCCAATCGGGAATCTTTCCAGACACACGCGCAGCATCCTTATACAAATGCACTGTTATCCGCGGTGCCGCTGCCGGATCCAGACAAAGAACGCGCACGGGAGCGCATCGTCTTAAAAGGCGAACTACCCTCCCCTGCCAATCCGCCATCAGGATGCGTGTTTCACACCCGCTGCCCGAAAGCGACGGAATTCTGCAAAACGAACATCCCCGTTCCGGAAGAGCGCGGCGTACCGGGACAGGAAGTGGCTTGCTTCTATCCTGTTGGTGCAGAGGAGAAAGCGAGAATCACATTATAAATAAAGCAACCTGCATGGGCAGGTTGCTTTTTTATGTACTATAACAAGATCAGTTCCATACCCTTTTTATCCCAAGCAGTTCAAGACCATTGAACTCCATCCTATAGACGTCTGGCTTAGATGATTGTAACAAGAAGTCCAATTCATACCGACTGTCATAATACCCCATCATCAGTGTCATGACAGCACCATGTGTACCTATCACTACTTTAGAACCCTGATAGATTCTCACTAAATCCTCCAATACTGCTACAGCCCTTTTCTGACATGCTGCATTCGACTCCCCTCCTAGCAAGGAGAAGTTAGGATCAGCAAATGATTTCTTCAACAAAGGTAATAGTTCCTCATCAGAAATCCGCGTATCCCCAGAAGCAAAAACACGTTCCCGAAGATCCTCGATTTTCTCAATTTCTTTTCCCACACGTTCTGCCAAGCCACGAATTGTTTCAACCGCACGTGTGTTCGGACTAGAAACAAAAACTTCAACTCCTTCTTCCTTTAAGGATTCGGCAATCTTTATAGCATCCTGCTCTCCTTTGTCAGTCAAACCTCTCGTTCTTTCATTACCTACCTTAGGCGATTCGCCATGTCTAATCATATAAATGATAGTAGTTATGATTACACCTCCAATCTTTTTTTCGTTTTGGCACTGAAAAGGTCCTGATTAATCAAATACACTCTGTTTGTTTGGATCTCGCAGAGATTCGAACAGCATCTTGATTTGAGCTTCCGTATTTCTCTTTAACGACAATGGCGGCAGCTCCGTTTCGCCAAAGAAGCCTATTTCACTCGTCTCCACACTTTCTTGCGCTCCACCGCCGACAACCTCGCATTGCAGGAAGATCTTGTAGTAGTGAAACATTTGCGGCTTATCAGTATGCTTATCCGAATCCAGCACCGCTAAAAGCTTCTTCGGCACAACGTCGTACCCCGACTCCTCTTTGATTTCCTTTACAGCATTCTCACTGGCCGATAGCCCTACCTCACAAAAACCGCCCGGCAGTGACCATCGTTCATCCATCTTCTCTTTCACTAACAGTAGCTTCCCTTCCCGGAAAACAACGCCGCGTATATCCAGCTTCGGGGTTGGATATCCTTTTTCTGCTGCAAGTGTCTTCTCAACGTCCTCTGCCGACTGCTTTGTATAGTTTGCGATGATCTCCGCACTGAGCTGCTGCAGTTCCGCATATCTCTCCCGATCAAATACATCTTTAGAGAAATGCAGCCCAGCTTGGGAGATTGCCTGTATTCTTCTTGCCCATTCGAGCCATTTTTCCAAGACTATCACCTATTATCCGTTATCGTATTTTATTCCTCGTCTACTAGTTTATGCACCAGTTGCTTTGCAGTGATAGGCTCAGCTAAATTTGGGTTTTGCCCACACCATAACGACATCATATTTCTATCATTGTTTTGTGCTGCTTCGGATCGGATAGCCTTTGTCAATGTATTCTGGATAGGAAATTCCGGCAGTTCCTGTTCAACCTTCCGCATGTTACGGATAAAGTCATTCTCGATTCCTCTGGCTGCCTTGCCAGAGAACGCTTTCGTCAATGTTGTCTTGTCCTCTTGCTGCCCCTCTAGAATCGCTTGTTTATGTAATGTGTTTGCACCGCTTTCTGTACATGTTAAAAACGCAGTTCCGAGTTGTGCTGCTTGGGCGCCTAAACATTGGGCCGCTTGCACGCCGCGACGGTCCATTATACCTCCTGCGGCAATGACCGGAATGTTCACCTGATCGACAGTTTGCGGTATGAGTGCCATCAGTCCAATCATGCTTTGTTCCACTCCCGCTAAAAAGTTGCCCCGATGACCACCTGCCTCGCTTCCCTGCAGGACAACTGCATCCATTCCAGCTGCCTCAATTGCCAGCGCCTCTGACAGAGTAGTTGCTGTGCCGATGGTGTATGTGCCCGCTTGCTTTAAAGAGTGGATTACATCAGGAGAAGGCATCCCAAAAGTGAAAGAACAGACTGGTACCTGTTCTTCTATTATGACTTTCACCTGCTTAAGGAATATCTCTAAGGTCTGTTCATATGATGTGAATTGACTCTCTATAACTGATGAGCCTAGTTTCTCTAGAAAAGGCTTAAGCGATAGCTGCGCTTTAGTAATTACATCCTTCTCTTCTTTGTAAGGACTTGGTACAAACAAATTGATACCAAAAGGTTTGTTTGTTCCAGCTTTTATTTCTTGTATTTGGCGACGAGTACTTTCAGCTTCCAGATAACCTGCACCTATCATCCCTAATCCGCCTGCTTCAGATACAGCCGTCACTAATTCTGCTGTTGTTATTCCTCCAGCCATGGGTGCTTGGATAATTGGATGAGAGATGGATAAGGCTTCAAGTAAACGATTAGTCATTTTTCGGACTCCCCCCTTTCTATTCTGCGCTCTAATTCATAACGTTTTCTTTCTCCCATTCACTCAAATACATCCTTGAAGTAACATTGTTGGGGTTATCTATCCTCGCAATCAGCTCCAGACTGTTTCCATCCGGATCATTAAAATGAATCTTTGCATGTGCCATTCCATCATGCGCCATCACAAAAGGCTCATGGGGGCCAAATCCGAAAGCTTCTCTCGGCTGATAGCCTCTCTCTTTTAACCATTCGGATGCACCTTTTAAATTTTCCAAACTTACTTGGAATGCAACATGTCTGATTGACGGATGATAGGCAAGCTCCGCTTTATCTGATTCCCAGAGACCCAGCCAGCTATGGTTCTTTGTAATCCAAAAGAAAGCCAACCTATCTTCATGGATATGGGAAAGCTCCAGGCCTAAACCTTGATAAAATTTGATGGATTCTTGCAAATTACGTACTGGAAGATGAGCTTCATATAAACCTTCTATCATTTGTTCCGCTCCTTTCATGATTCACTACCAATATATAACAACCTATCAGCTAATAAGAAATAGATTTGCGAATAATAGCATATAGTTTTTATTTATTACTTGATGACAACGTATGTAAAAGGCTGTGGAGCTTGCTCCACAGCCTTTTACTAATCTCCATAAATACCGCTTCTTGTACTGTTTACCCTCTCAAACTATCAGCCAACTTTGTAAAGATAACTCCCAATGCATGCGCCCCAGCATCCGGATGACCAAGACTGCGCTCTCCAACCGTACCCGCGCGCCCCATCCGTGCAACAATCTCCTTTGTCTTCTCCGCACCAGTCACTGCAGCTTCGGCTCCTTTTTTGAAGGCTGTCTGCACGTTTTCACTAGCTGCAGCACTCTGGTTCCAGCTGTCCGCACATGGAGCAAGCGCATCGATCAATGTTTTATCTCCAACCTCGGCTCCACGACCAAATGATCGTTCCCCAATATCTTGGATAGCCGAGACGACACGCTGCAGCAGTTCAGCGAATTCTGCTACAGAGAGCTCTTGCTTTCCTTCAGCTGCTTTTCCAGCAGCTCGGAATGCACCGCCCCAGATCGGACCTGATGCACCACCGCAATGCTCCATGATCACCATGGAAGAGGCATCGAGGAAACCAGCTATCGTCAGGTCATCTTGACCGATTATCTGTTTCCATTCTCGTTTCAACTGACGGAAGCCTTTCGCTACACTATTACCGAAATCACCATCTCCTGCATGTGTATCCAGCTTGTTGAAGGCTGATTCATTTTCAATGATAATCTCGCTCATTTTATCCACTAAGTAGATTATGTTTTCCAATGAGATAGAGTCCTCTTTTACTTGTGCATATGAGCTATCCGTTTCTACTTGGTAAGAAACATCCGCATTATCTACTGTTTCTTTGAATTCAGAAAACGCAGGTTGCTCTATAGGTCCGTCAATTTTGAAAGCCGGTGTATTTGATTGGCTGGATAGCAAAGTACGCAGTTCATCATCAAGTGACATGATCGTTACCGACACACCTGCCATATCAATACTAGTCATATAATTGCCTACGAATATCCGGTTTATCTTGATATTCCGTTCGGCCAGTTCACGATTGACAGATTGATTGAACAGATACAATTCCTGTAATGGTGTGCCGCCAAATCCATTAATCAACAAAGCCGCATCTTCCTCAGGCTGTCCTTCCTTCAGCAGATCCTCGACCATCCGTTTGGCTAGTTCGTCGGCTGAAAGAACTTTTTCCCGTCGTATACCAGGTTCACCATGAATCCCGACTCCATACTCCATCTCATCCTCAGCAAGCTTAAAGGTCGGTTCACCTCCTGGTAAGGTACAGGATGTTAAGGCAACACCAATGCTGCGCGTCCGTGAAACTGCTTTCTCAGCTACCGCCTTTACCTGCTGTAAGTCACGGCCCGCAGCTGAAGCTGCTCCAGCAACCTTATGTACAAGCACGACTCCAGCAACACCGCGTCTTCCGACTGTATACAGACTATCTTCCACAGCGATATCATCATCAACTTTTACATAATCCACTTCCAACCCATCTTCTTTAGCCAGGTGGGCTGCATTTTTGAAGTTCATAATATCACCGCTGTAATTCTTGATTATAAGCAGCGTCCCATTCTTTCCTGCTGTTTCCTTGATAGCTTGATATACTTGTATTTGCGAAGGAGATGCAAACATATCACCGCATACCGCTGCATCCAGCATACCTTCTCCGACAAAGCCTGCATGGGAAGGCTCGTGCCCGCTGCCTCCTCCGCTGATCAAGGTGACTTTATCTGTTTGCAGCTGTTTCCGTTTTATCACTTTATACTTCTTCAATAGCTCGAGTTCCGGGTGAGCCAATACCAATCCGTGACACATCTCCAGGACAACATCCTCTGGTCGATTAATTATCTTTTTCATCGGTTATCCTCCTCTTGTACAAGCAAAAGTGTCTTTCTTCCTTCAGCTTAACAGAACAATTAAGGAATTGCACAAACTAGGTAGACAAGTCTGAATACTTTATATACATTCACCGCATGAATCTTTGCTCTTATCAAAAGAGGCGAAATGAAAGACCCAGTGCAGCTTCGGCAGTCTACTATAACCAGACGGTATTAAATACAGAAGGCTGATATATTCTGAGAATGAGAAGCGTGAACTGACGGGACTAGAGACCTATTCCACACATTGAATAGATCGATATTTTAGAGCTGCTTCTTATACAAACCTTTGTTCATCTTGAATACTTTTGCTAATTTTTTACAGATAGTTATAATTGCCAGGACAGTAACAAGGATCAAGGTAATGGTTGCACCCGGTGGAGTACCATACTCATAAGAAGTTACTAATCCGCTTAGCATACCAATTAACGTAATAGGTATTCCTATTACAATTGTGCTTGAAAAACTTCTGCTCAAGCGCATAGAGATCGCTGCAGGTATAACTAAAATTGCTGATACTAATAATGCACCTACAATCGGCATAATAATAGCAATGGTTACCCCAGTTAACACGTTGAATAAGATTGACATAGTTTTTATAGGCAAGCCAGCAGTAAATGCCGTTTCTTCATCAAAAATCATTACATACATTGCCTTACGAAATATTAGATATAAGCCCAAAATGATACCTGCCAATATATATAGTATCCAGACCTGCTCCATACTGATTGTCACAATCGATCCAAATAAAAATTGGTTGATATTCAGTGCCGTACTACCTTGATTCAAACTGATTAAAAACAATGCTAAAGCCATTCCTCCTGACATCAATATGGCAATAGAAACTTCGGAATATGTCCGATATAACATGCGCATATATTCCAGCAGTACTGCAATTGCTACAACCATCAAGATATTTGTCCAGGTTGGGTTGATGCTGATTAATAGTCCTAATGCGACTCCAGCTAATGAAACGTGGGCTAAGGTGTCTGCCATAAGTGACTGCCTTCGTAATATAAGAAACAATCCTAGCATTGGAGCAATTACTGAGATGATAATTGAGGCTTGGAAAGCTCTTTGCATGAATCCATAGAGAAACATCTCCAAGGTAATCCCTCCTTTCGTATAAGTTCAATATGCTTATTACAGTACTTTCGAAGTTCATCGTGATCATGTGTAACCATCAAAATTCCCTTCCCGTGCGACTCACTGTGATGCTTTAATAACTTGTAAAATTCCTCACGTGATTTAGTATCCATTCCTGTGGTAGGTTCATCCAATACAAACAGATCTGGGTCTGTAGCAAAAACACGTGCTATAGAGATTCTCTGTTTTTGTCCACCCGACAATTCGCCGATCTTTTTGTAGCGCATATCCCACATTCCAACCGATTCAAGGGCATGCCTAACTTGTTCTTTATCCTCTTTAGTTAATTTTCTAAACCATTTGCCTCTTTGATAACGACCAGACTGAACTAATTCCCATACTGTACTGGGGAAGCCAACATTAAACGAAGCCACTTGTTGAGGGACATATCCAATCATTAACTTCTCTCCGAAACGATTTTTGGGCGATAAGCTAACTTGTCCGGTTGTGGGCTTTAGTAAGCCCAAAATGTTACGTATTAAAGTGCTTTTAGCAGCTCCATTTTCGCCTGTCAGCATCACAAAGTCTCCTGGGCTTAATTCAAATGAAATACCTGTTAGAACAGGTTCCTTTTCATAATGAAAAGCAAGTTCATCTACTTTAATATAGTACATGATTATATATATCTACCTTTCTATTCTTTTCAATGTAAAGAGAAACAAAACTCTATAGAATGCTATCACCTGCTAAATATCCTTACGAACTCCACTTCACAATACTAGACAAACGGATACTTTGGACACTAACACTGAGATAAGCTTGGTTAACCACCAATAAGGCATCAATGGTCAACCTCATTTTATAAAGCCTGTTTCTCATTTTACTTGTTTAATTGATGCTAGCTTGTAATGCTTCTAGGTTTTGACGCATTGCTTCCAAATATCCCAAATCGTTAGCTAATAATTCCTCAGAAAGCACCTCTAAATCATATAAGATAGCCGTTTCTGTCCCTGTTTCATTCGCAACAGTTTGAGCGATAGATGAGCTAGCCCCTTGTTGATAATAAATAACTGGAACGGTGTGTTCTTGAACTAACTCACCAATTTCAGCAATTCGGGATGGACTTGGTTCTACTTCAGTAGATAACCCGCCTATCGCAATTTGTTCTAAATCATAACGTTCTGCAAGGTAGCCGAATGCTTGATGCTGTACGACAAAAGCTCGATTTTCAGCATCTTCCAATGTAGTCCGATATTCTTCATCTAAAGCCTTAAGCTCTTCCACAAAAGCTTCTGCGTTTTCTTCATAAATTTCTTTTCCATCTGGATCTGCTTCGATTAAGGCATTACGAATAGCAAGGACTTGATCTTGCGCCAATACCGGATCAAGCCATATATGAGGATCTTGATTCTCATGGTCATCAATCAACACAGAAACCGGACTTGATTCTGCGTGGACATTATTGTCATTATCATAAAGTACAGCCTTCGCTTCAAAGCTTTCTCCTGTTGTTTTATATTCAAAACGCTCAGTCTCTTGATCTGGTACGCGGTTTCCCAATCTTGATTTGCATCTTCTCTCATGAACCATTTCCAGTTTTCATAATCTGCCTCTTCACTCTCGGCAACAAGTGTCACAACATCGCCTGTATGATAATGATCTGCCAAGCCCGCAATCGTTATTTCTTCTCCTTCTTCTGCATCACTGTGATTTTCATGTTCATGTCCTTCGTGCTCTTCCTCCTGCACAGAGGAATCATGATTGTCAATATTAAGTTCTACTGGTTCAGATTCTGCATGAACATTATGATTATTATCATAAATAACTGCTTCAACTTCAAAACTTTCTTCCGGAGCATCATAGCTAAATATTTCTGTTCCTTGTCCAGAAATAGCTACCCATTCTTCATCTGCATTTGCTCGTTGATACCAATGCCAGTGATCATAATCTGCATCTCCTGATAACTTTGCCGTTAGCGCGATCTCATCTCCAGTGTGATAGTGGTCAGCCGCACCTTCAATTTGTACACTATCTATGTCCGATTTATCCGGTCCGTCTGCGGCACGTGAAATGATAAGGTCGTCATTTTCTACGGTATTAAATAAACTTTTTGTCCAAAACTCCATTTCTTCACTGCTGTAAACAAATACATCCGCTTCGTTTACAGCTGCTACATCTTGTGCACTAGGTTCATAGTGATGTGCATCTTGTCCTTCGGAGACCATTAGCTGCACATCCGCTCGATCTCCAGCTACATTCTTAGTGAATTCATACATAGGCAAAAAAGAAGCTATAACGGAAATCTTGCTTTCTTCATTGTTAGGGGATTCTTGGGTTTCTTGTGACTGACAACCGAAAAGAACTGCTGTTACAGTAAAAAGAACTAATAAGGTTCGGAGTATTTTGGGATTCACTATAAACTCTCCTTTGCGATATTAAGAAGTAAGACAAAAGCAGGGAGAAGAAAAGCATTTTGCTTCTCTTCTCCTCTCTGCTTAATGCGCTAATTGGTCACGGACAATATCATCTGCGTCTAAATTAGAAGGATAATAAGTTGGCCAATGTGTAACCTCTTCTAGTAATTCTTCACGATCGTCTCCCCAATATAAATGATAGTGATGTGAATCTGTTGGAAAAATGTTGTGGTCACTGAATTGAATATAGTTTGGCATGTCATCATTTTCGCCCACTAGCTTATAAATAAAGCGTACGCCTCGATTACCCGCTTCGTAATTAAGAATCTCGTATCCATCGTATTCGTACTCACCTTGGGATTCTTGTCCATTACGGAAAAACGTCACATTACCATTATCAATGGTGATACGTTCTACATCTGTTTCATATCCAGTTGTATAGTATTCTTTGTATTCTTCCGCTGTCATATCGCCTTCTTCTGCTTTGTGTTCAAAGACTTCGTCTAAGTCACCATCCAAAAGGTAAGGGTATACAGACTGCCAATCTCCTTCCCAATCAGATAATTCACGATTCTTCACTTGTTCATCTTCAAAGATACCTTCATAAATGTTACTGCTTTCTTCATCATGACCATGGTGATCGTCGATAACAATGGTAACTGGCTCGGACTCTGCATACACTTCATGATTATCATCGTAAAGTGTAGCTTTAATTTCTAAGCCATCAGCAGTTGCTTCCCCTGTAAAGGTTTCACCCTCTTGACCAGAAGCCGCTTCCCATTCCGTTTGATCACTTTCTTTTATGTACCAATGCCAGTGATCATAATCAACATCTTCACTGAGTACAGCAGTTAATTCAATCGTATCTCCGGTATGGTAATGATCACCTAATCCTTCTACCGTAATTTCTCCTGGCTCCCGTACTTCTGTCTCTTCTGTTTCTGAGGCATTATTAGTAGCTGCTTCTTCTTCTGAATCTTGGCAAGCAACTAATATTGTGCTTAAAGCCAATAAACTAATAAACAAAGATAATTTCTTCAACTGTGTTCTTCCTCTCTCCATAACGGTATCGTAATCGTAATCTTTACGCTTTAAAGACTATACGCACTTTTACCAATTGTCAAGATTAAATATACTTTTTTCCAACTCCAACAGAAATCGGTAGATATGTCGGATGAAGATTAAAAAATATAGAGAAAAAGATATGGATACACGTAATTGAAAGGAGCTTAAAATGTCATGAGGAAAGACATAACTTATCAAAGAGGAGTTCGGTACACACACATTTGGTTAGAGGTGTGGAATTAAGTTTCAGTTAAATATTTAGAAATAGATAGAGTTAGCACTATTAATTTAGATAGATATAGACCAAACAGTTTTTTTCGATACTTAGAAAGGTATGACTTGAAGAAGTAAATCGTGTGTTAAAAAGTGTATTAAGTTCTTAATGGACTTCGTATCAAATTTTATAGGTGAAATTCTGATCATTTCGATGCGATAGTTAAGCATTTATAGTTATCTATACTAAATTCTATTACTGGTATGATTGTATTTTTCAAAAAACCTTTATATTCCTTCAATCATTTACAAGCAGGACATATCCCGTAAACTTCAAAAAGGTGGTTGCCGATTGTGTAATCTTTCGGTAACACATTCCGTACATTTTCTAATAAGCAAACTTCAATTAATTTAGTATGTCCGCATTTTTTACAGATGAAATGATGGTTATGCCCTTCAGCATTACAATGGAATCTAAAATTCTTCAAACCATCTATAATAGTCATTTCTAAGATACCTATTTCTACCATGGTATAAAGGTTGCGATATAAAGTATTGTAACTTGCTCCTGCGAACTTTAAATTGAACTCTTTCCATACAACAATAGCAGCAGTATAATCTAAGTTCTTTTCAAATATTTGAAGTAACTTATCTCTCTGAACTGTTTGTCTATAACCATTTTCTTTTAAGATCTCTAGTGCTTTTCTTCTATTCACAACACATCATTCCCGACGTATAAAAATTGGATGTCCTCGCGTATGTCCAAATTATTGATAAACGGAAACAGATGTTAAATTCCACTACGTTAACGAACTTAATATTGTCAATCAAACCACTACGAATCTTTTGTTATCTGAGACCCCCATTTCTTGCATATACCGAATCGGAAGTGTATATTAGAATTCCCTCCTTCAAAACGTAATGATTACATTTTAAGTTGGGTACAGCATATCTTCTAATAAACTTTTAGTCAATATTTTTCTAAAGAATCTCATTGCGAGTAATATAACTTTTCTTTACTTCATTTAATATTTTGGGTTGAATTCGTCTATATGCAAATTATTATCATTAAAGGATGTGATATAAATATGAGTTTAAAGAAAGATTGTTCCGATTTCTTAACCAAACATTTAACCACTACTAGAAGTTATACTTTGGAACATAATAATATTTTTCATATTATGGATAGCCAATTTATTGTTGCAGAGTTACTTGATGCATCTGATGATGAGCTGTACACAATTTTAGATATCTTAAAAAGAATGGAACCTTCTCAAGATAATATTCACCTATTTTTATCTCATATGGCCGCAATGTATATTACAGTTAATATAAATACATAATTGCAACCTGACTCCTTTTCTTAACTATTCTCTTTCCTTATTTAGTAGTAATACTTTCTTTTTGTCAGCTGATAGTAAAATTCTGGTAAAAAATCACTCCCACTAAAAAGCGTATAACATTCTAAACAGGACAAACTGATAGTTTAAAACTAGTTAAGATAGTTCAGTGAATACTCCTGACTGTTCACTTCCATTAGAAAAAAGATATATGCGCTTCGGCCGTGAGGATTCCTCTTGTACAAGAAAAAGAAGTTTTGACTAATATAAAACAGCCCACTTAATATGGGCTGTTTTTCGTCGTCCAAAATATCATCTCTTCCCTTCCGGCCTCTTGCAGCTCTTTATCTCCTTGCTTTCCCTGCAATGCAAGCCGGCAGATACACGTATTTCTTTGCTGCTGAAAGCAGCATGCAACGAGGACTTCTCGCCGCTTAAACCAAGATTCAAAGAGTATGACGGCTATCCGGATATCATTTTTATCAATAAAAGTACGGATATTATCTTCTTCATCTATGACGACCGTGGATGTAAGATCATTGCAAAAGAACCAGCGGCGCTCGATATGTTTTCAAGTCAGTTATCTAACTATACATATGATAAAAAGACAGGAGATTAATAGTCTCCTCTCTTTAGGCAGCTTAAATGTTCTAATCGAATAAATTTACCACACCAAAGTATTCCAATAATGTTACCTTACGCCCTTCCCTATCCCATCTATGATATTCCTCAAACACACGCAATACGTCGTTTTGAAACTTACTTTCAACCAAATATTTAACAGTAAATCCGCTTCGCCAATAATCAAACATTATGCTGGTTAGACTTCCCTTATAGGAACTGCTGCCGAAATCCTCCAATGAATGATTTCCATACTTGTCTTTAAATAGCTTTATAAGCTTGTATTCGATATTGCTGATATCCTCAAATTCCTGCTCTTCTAACAGATGCTTTCTGGATAAATAATCGCACATTCCTTCTTCAAACCAGATGCCATCTCCTCTATCATCTTCAAAATCATCCAAAAATAAATCCGAATGATGTGTCAATTCATGCCCTGCTATTGCCAATACTTGATTACTGGATATCTGCTCATAGAAAGCCCTTATTTCAGGATAGTCTTGACCTTCTAATTGTTTGAGAAACAGTGTTTTCCACGCAGAGAGCTCAGGTGTTATATAAATGATGTCCTTATTCGTAAAAGCTGGGATCGGCAATTCAGAAAAAACGGATGTTGCCAGATCCGGAGTAGTCCAGATGATTGCTTTTGGCAAGTCTACTAATTTGTATTTTGTTTGGAGTACACTCTGGTAAGCGGAAAGTTTCTCTTTAAATTGTTCTGAAATCATCTGATACTTTTCATATTCTTCTGCATTCTCTAGAGAAAAAATATATTTCATTCTAAAGCTCTTTTTGATATATGATTTTTCTTTAGATTTTAACATAATTATCCAAAAAGTAATTTCATATATTTCAAAAACCTACATTAAAAGTGCCGTTTTGCAATCTAGCTCTATGTTAAAATAAGTGAACATGCTTTTCACTCTATATAAGGAACGGGAATCGATATGAATAAAAAAGACATCGCAACTATTCGCAGGCAATTTAAAAAAGGCAATGATAAACTTAAAATCTCTGATATTTTTAACGTATATGTCATGAAAGAATCAAGTGACATTTATCATCATGAAAGTATGCCATTCGGTATGCTCGATGAGGATCAGCAAGAGCTATTCCTAGGTAACTTCAAAAAAGTACTTGCGGGCCAACCGGATGAAAAGTTATTCGAGCTGAAATTCAAACGTGACGTAGAAGACAGCAGTCAGTTCATCCTGCATCGCGGCTTACTTACGAATGATGTTGAGGAATGGACAAACGACATGCTTGCGCTTGTTGCTAAAATGCTGGAGGACAGACAATATGAGCACGATGTGGTCATTTCATTCATTAAGGCAGAATACCTGAAAGCCCAGAAACGTCAGGGTGATGATTCAGAGGAAAGCGCCAATGATACGATGTACTCCCACTCCTTCCTGCTTTGCAGCATCAATAAGACACAGGAACCGAAAAAGGAATTGGAATTTGACTATGTGGAAAGAGAATTCAAGTACAATGTCACAGTAAACCCTGTTATCAATCTGCAAGCACCGCTATCAGGATTTTTGTTCCCATGCTTCAACGATAGCGCCGCTGATGTAAACCATGTGCTGTACTCTACAGCAAAAGCATTTGAGCCAGACACAGCATTTATCGAGGATGTATTGAATGCCGAAGAAATCATGACAGCAAGAGATGATAAAAGTGTCTTTGAAGAGATCGTCAAAGATATTACTGGTGATCAGCTTAATACCTCTGCCCTTGCAAGTGTGTATGAGGAAATCAATCGCGTAGTAGAAGAAAATGAAGAAGACGAAGCACCGAAGCTTGATCGACAGGATATCCAACGCGTCCTGACAATGAGTGGCGTAGAAGATGTGACCCCGGAAAAAGTGGAAACCGCTTATCAAAAGGTCATCGATGATGAGAAATATGAAATGAAGGCAACCAGTGTATTGCCGAAGTACAATTCAAAATCTATTAAAATCAAAACAAAGGTTGCTAATATCGCAATCAGTCCAGAAGATCTGCGCTATGTACGGCAAGTTGTCTTCAACAATAAACGCTGTATCATGATTGAAGTCGAGGAAGATACCGTCATTGAAGGATTTAAGATGGCTGAAGAGGCTTTGGTTAATAAGGTTAATAGAGAAGAAGAAGCTGAACAGTTATAAAATAATAAGGATGCTGCATCATGCAGCATCCTTATTTGTATTAGTTAAGCTTTCGCTTTCTTTCTTTTGAAGATAAAGGTAACAACACCTGCTGCAAGCAATACTGCTCCTGCCAGCATGTACGTATACATATTCGTGGCCGTGTTTGGCAGCTTACTTCCACTTCCACTGTAGGCTGGACTCGTTTTGTCATCAGAAACTTTCACGATGCTTCCGCCTGAGTTGCTGCCATTGCCACCGTTATTTTGGCTGCTTGGCGGTGGTGTGCTGTCTTTATCATCTTGATTATTTTTATCTTCGTCAGTCGGCTTATCGTCATCTTTCGGATCTTCCTGTGGTTTGTCTCCAGGGTTCTCTTCTTGATCGTTACCTTCATCATTTGGATCTGGAGTTTCTTCATTCGGATCTGGGGTTACTGGATCTTCCTCATTTGGCTCCTCAACAGGTGGTTCTATCGGTTCGGGATCTGCTCCTAACAAGTCCGTAATACGACCCTCAATGACTGGATTGACTACACCTTTCAGATCCTCCACCATATAATCACGGAATTGTTCCCAATCGATCTCGCCTAGATCTTGTACACGCCCATCTGCATATGCTTGGGCGAATACTTCATAACCGTCCCCGCCTTTTGCAGTGAAGTTATTCGTTGTAACGTAGTAAGATTGATCCGGACTAATATCCACATATTCTTCACCAGTTTTCACTTGCATGCTTACAATACGGGAACCTGCTTCCTTCGTGCTGTCATACGCAAATTTCATACCGGAAACCTGCAGGAAGCCGCCGCTTTCTTCCGGAGCTAATCGAACACTGTACTCAAGAATCTGCTTGATT
The DNA here is from genome assembly GCF_902497585.1 of Terribacillus sp. AE2B 122. Taxonomy (NCBI): domain Bacteria; kingdom Bacillati; phylum Bacillota; class Bacilli; order Caryophanales; family Bacillaceae; genus Terribacillus; species Terribacillus sp. AE2B 122. The sequence continues at coordinate 293,780 of NZ_LR700946.1, forward strand.
TCATCTCCAGTCAATTGCACAACCGCCGGGTCATTTCCGAACGGTAATACAGTAATCACTTCACCGACAGTAATCGGCCCTTGATCAATTGCTGCCCGGATTCCGCCGCCATTTTGCATAGCGATAGACACTTCCGGCATTTTTTCCTGTGCTTTTACAAGCATAGCATCCGTAATTAGATTACCTAATTCCGTTTCGTTTGCCCGCACACTTACATTACTGTCGGTAAGTCTTGGGTTGGTAAGCGGTTTTTGCGCTATTGCACCTGTCTCTTGATTGGATACCTCATCAACTTCTGATTTAAAAGCGCTAAGCGTGTTAAGTGCTTCTGGATCAGCTTGTTTCTGTGTTACATCAATCAAATGACCAGATGAGCCAGTTACAACGCCTTGCTCATTAAAGTTTACATCGAGCTCCCCTAAATATTGCGCATACTGATATGCCTGTACAATAACTGTCGGATCTTTTGCAGCACCATTTTCATCCGTGGTAACAACTGTCGGCTCGTTTAACTGTGTATGAGAATGACCGCCAACAATGACATCAATTCCGTCAACCTGCTCTGCCAGCATCAAATCATTACCGACTGCAGGGTTGCTGTCATAGCCAAGATGTGTGATGGCTACGATTTTATCAATGCCCATTTCCTCAAACGATGCAACTGCTCGCTCTGCTTCGGCTTTATAATTAGTAATTTGTGCATCAACAGGACTGGAAGTCATCAAAGTCTCCTCTGTTGTCAGCCCGAAGATTCCAATCTTCTCTCCGTTTACTTCTTTAACCATTCCATCGTATACAATGCTATCCTGCGCTTCTTCTGTAAATGTATTGCTCACTCGGCCGCTCGCGAAAGGATCAGCAGACAAGTCTACGTTTGCAGAAACAAAAGGAAAATTCGCACCTTCGATAAATTTGGACAGAGAAGCATGACCGTTCTCACTGGAACCAAGATCGAACTCATGATTCCCGAACGTCATTGCATCAATATCCATCATGTTCAAAAGAGCTAAATCCGCTTGCCCTTGGAATTGGTTGAAATAGAGTGTCCCTGAAAAAACATCACCTGCATTAAATAACAAAGCATCTGGCTTCTGTTCGCGAACTTCTTTTACCGCTGTCACCATATTCGGCAGCGGCTCCACACGCGCGTGCGTATCGTTCATGTGCATGATTGTCAAAGAAAAATCTTTCCCATTTTCATCAGCTGCATATGTACTGGTCGGTAAAACAATTGATGATAAAATAGCTATAATGGCAGCACTGCTTAGTGAAAACTTAAAACGCTTCTTACCCTTCATAAGATCGATACCCCCAAATTAATAGTGAATTTCCGACAATGTGTGCACTATTCCAATATGCCAACCTTGTCGACTCTTCTACATAATTGTAGAAGCATACTATTAATTTATCATTAAAATATTGTGAATAATTATATATTTTCATAAATTATTGTTTTCTTTTTACGGGGATGGGAAATTAAAACTTCTTTATGAGACACTTAATCCTGGATAAGCTCCCTTACGATTCCATTATATCCACATAAAAAGAGAGCTGGGCACTTTCCATTTCTGGATGGCGCCTAGCTCTGAATCGTCTTGCTAACTTTGTAACGCTATTTACTCTTCCTTTACCTCGGTTAACTCCTTCGCAGCTTCATAGAAAATTCCTGTAGCTTTTGCTATGTGCTCCGAGTCCGACCATTCTTCGGGACAGTGACTTAACCCTGCCTTACTTGGTATGAATAGCATGCCCACGTCCGTGAAGTCGGAAAAGATCATCGCATCATGTCCTGCTCCGCTATTGATAGAGCAATACGATACATTACTTTCCTTGCTCTTATCTTCAAGAAGTGCGCGAATATTTTCATTCAACGTTTTAGGCTGAATATATAGCTGCTCTTCAGCTAGTATCTCAATCCCATTCGTTTGATGTGTGTTTATGCATACCTTCATCTTCTCAATCACATTCAGTACATGTTCTTCTTTCCCGGACCGTAAATCGACCGTAAATACAACCCTGTCAGGAATGACATTTGCTCCATTCGGAAAAACATTTAGCCGTCCTATAGTGAGAACCGTGCCATTCCCTTCTTCCACAGCAAGTTCAGGCAATTGACTGATGATTTTGGCTGCTGCTATCAAAGCATCTGCTCGACGGTCCATTGGAGTAGTCCCTGCATGGCCTGCCCGTCCTTTGACTGTCACTTCATATTGAGTCAACCCAACGATTGCATCAACAACACCGATAGGAATATTTTTTTCCTCTAAGATAGGACCTTGCTCAATATGCAATTCAAGAAATGCTTTCATCGTTTTTGAGTCTCTTCCTTTTGGAAGCGATGAGTCCAATCCTATTTTTTGCATCGCTTCTACTGTAGAAACTCCATCCCTATCTTTAAGACTAATAAAATCGTCTTCACTAAGCACACCAGTAATTCCTCGTGAACCCATCAGCCCCCCGCCAAAACGAGAGCCTTCTTCTTCCACTAAAGCTACAATTTCAAGCGGATACTTCGGTTTCAAATCATTTTCTTGAAAAAGATTCGCTACCTCAAGCGCTGCCACTACTCCAGCTGGTCCGTCATACGCTCCTCCGTTCGGCACGGAATCGAAGTGAGAACCAATCATCACACTAGGTGCATCCTCCAGAGTGCCTTCCAGCTTTCCGAATATATTGCCGAATCCATCTTCGGTTACCGTCAATCCTGATGCTTTCATTTGTTCTTTAATATAGTTACGGGCATGGAGGTCCTCCTGGCTGTATGTGAGACGCGTTGTACCTGAACCAGGTGTTGCAGTAAATTGTGCTAAAGCCTCTATATGCTGTTCAATCCGTTCTTTTGTTTTACTCAAGTTATATTCTCTCCCTATTACAAGAAACCAACAAAGATTCCTGCTAGTATGACTGACACGATGGTTACTGTGATAAAGCCCCCCACAAGCATTGGCGGCAGCATCCGGCTTGTTAATGCTTCTCTTTCCTTTTCATCTTCAGTTAAGGACTTGATTACTTCGTTTGTGATGATGTAATCCGCTGGGAATCCGTAGAGTGCAGTTAGTGAAACCGCGAATGCCATATTCTTGCTTACTCCTAAAATTTTACCTGCAATAAAAGAGAAGATGTACATTCCAATCACGCCAATAACAATGGTTCCTACAAGCGGATACAAGATCTGAAGCATCATGCTTGGTGTAGCCTGATTCAATCCGTCAAAGATGAACAGCATTAGCACTAAGATTGCAATTCCAAATCCATTTGCCTTTTGCAAGGCTTGCTTTTCAAGGAAACCGACACTAGAGGCAATAACCCCGAATAATAAGCAAAGGACGAATGGACTGATTGAAAATAATGGTGCCACCAGAGTAGATACAAGATACGCTGCATAAGAAACTAGCGCCAGCTTGAAAAACTTGAGGAAATCAGTGTTATATTTTTCAGGCAATCTCCATCTGGAAGGTGCTGCTTCCACAGTAGCAGCTATTTCTTCTTTCGCTTTATCAGTCACGTCTACCTGAAGCTCACCATTTCGGTAGAGCTTCAGCAGTCGTTTCCCTTCTTTCTTAAGTACAAATGATGTAATTGGATAGCCTGCAAAACCTTGCATCACATAAATGACGATAGCAAACACTGCCAAAGATGAAAGACCTGCCTCACCAGCTGCATCAGACATGATCAGAGCAGAAACCACTCCACCTACTAAAGGCGGAATCGCTACAACCATTGTTTCAAAACCAAATATGAGTGTTCCAACCGATAGCAGCACAACCACAATTCCCAAAATACCAGACAGTGCAATCACAATCGTTTTCCACTGCGTTTTCAATTCTTTAATCGACAGCAATGTCCCCATATTGGTAATCAAAAGGTACATCATCATCGTTGCCACAACTGGCGGAACACCAGCCACTGCTACGATATCTGCTGGGAAGAAGGTCCAATAACCTACAAGAAATAAAATTGCACATATAAATATAGATGGCACCCAAGCCTTCGTTCGAACAGCGACTAAGTCACCGATGAATAAAATAAGGGTAAGTATGACTAAAGCTAGCATTTGTGACATAAGGGGTCTCCTAACTTCTTGCTGTATTTTTAAAACAAATGAATAAATATTCAAAATAATAAAGACATGTATGAATAATAATATATTTAAACTTTTCAGTCAATTTAATTTTTTCTTTTTAAATTTCTTTGATACTCTTTTGCATTCTTAGGATTCAATCTTTATCCTCCTTACAACTATTTGATTCTGGATTACTCTATATCAGTTAGAAACATTTTATAATTTTTTTCTGTTGAAAAAGATCAGCACGCACTACCTCTGCTTGATGTAGAGCTATACGTAAATATCGGCTAGTTTTACAAATTTTATGGTCGGGTATGGTACTTAAGATGCATGATAAAAAAACTTTTAATTAGGAGGCAACCATGGAATATATTAATTTAGGCAACTCGGGCCTTCGAGTTCCAAAATATATACTTGGAACTATCCCGTTCAGCGGTACGAATGGCTTTGAAGCTGCTGGTAATGTAAAAGAAGACGAAGCGCGCAGAATGCTGGATATGTCACTAGAAGCTGGCATCAATATGTTTGATACGGCGAACCTTTATTCCGAGGGAGATTCAGAACGTGTACTAGGTGCTGCTATCAAGGGACGCCGGGATGAAGTTCTAATCAATTCAAAAACTGGCTTTCCACTTGGAGATGGACCAAACGCCGGAGGAGCTTCTCGTATTAATATTGAAGCATCTATCGACCAAACACTGCAGCGTCTTGGTACAGATTATCTTGATTTGTATTTTGTCCATCTTTGGGACGGTCGCACACCAGTCGAGGAAACAATAGAAACGATGACCAACCTTATCAAAAAAGGGAAAATTCGATATTGGGGCGTTTCTAACTATAGCGGCTGGGCACTTGCGAGAACTTTCACTGTCGCACAGCAGCCTGGATACACCCCTCCAATTACACAGCAAATATATTACACACCAGAAGCTCGCGAAGCAGAATATGAACTGCTCCCAGCAGGAACCGAACTCGGCATTGGGAACATGATCTGGAGTCCGCTCGGTGAAGGGCTTCTAAACGGAAAGATAGGCCGGAATAAAACAGCACCCGAAAACACTCGCCAAGGCGGCGGCTGGTCAGAGCCTTGGGTGCAGGATCAGGAACGACTTTATAAAGTGATTGATGCACTGGAAGAAGTCGCAGCAAACCATAATGCTTCTGTGCCTCAAATCACCTATGCATGGATCAGAGACCGTCCAAACGTTGGGCCGATTGTTATTGCAGCACGCAATGAGGAACAATTGAGGGAAAACATTGCTTCATTTGAAATTAAATTAACACAAGAAGAGCATGACCTTATCGAATCACCTGCACGCCCGGCGCCAATATATCCGCTCTGGCACCGTGCTATGAGTTCATTTGAGATGGGAAGCCCTGCGGAGATAACGTATTTGCAAGGGTATAAGCAGTCAATGGGTTTGGATGATTAATTATAAGATGGATGCAAAAAGTACTAAATCCAGCACTCGGTTAAAGTGCTGGATTTAGTACTTTTACTAATGATTGTTGCATTGCTGACGTAATTAGATAATTAATAACAGCAAGCCTTATATCTTAATGTTTATCTTGAATAGAATTAGCTGTACCAGTGAATTCAAATCCATAGAAGTCAGCAGAAACATCTTCTCTCAAAGATCGATTCTCTCTTAAAGCTACTGCTAGAGGTTCCTTCGGATTTAAAGTTTGCCCCGTTTTTATATTCAAATTGATATCTTCACCGGGAAAATATGCTACGAATTTCTCCATGTCGCATACGGCGATAGATAAATCTGCAGGTATTGATGCTTTTATGATAGGTATTATAGAAATAATACTTTCTAAAGATTCTACTTTGTGAAACATATAAAGACTTCTCCATTCCCTATTTTTATATAAATTTCTTCAATTTGCCAACTAGAATCAAAAAAAGAGACTTAGGATATTATCCTAAGTCCTTCATCGCTTGGCATTACGATGATTTGTGTGATACCGGTGGCCGGGGTCGAACCGGCACTCCTTACGGAACACGATTTTGAGTCGTGCGCGT